>NZ_CP053985.1:0-644173 GCF_013267355.1 Achromobacter pestifer | reverse complement strand
GCGCAGATCCGCGCCATGCGCCGGCCGTAGAACTGGCGCGCGTCCTGCGGCTTGTCGGGGTCCAGCAGCAGCGCACCGCTGACCATGACGAACACGGGCACGCACCACCTTGCCGCCGAGTCATACAGGTTGGCGGCCAACCAGGCGCCCCCGCCATAGATGGCGGGATTGCTGACTATCATGGCCGCGCTGTGCAACAGCACCACGGCCACCGCCGCCAACCAGCGGGCGGCGTCCAGGCGCGCGTACTTCTCTTCGGTGTAAGGCATCGGGCTCCAGCTCGAGGGGTTTCCCTTTTCACCTTAGCAGCCGCGCGCGCCCGGTTTCTGTTTCGAGGGGTTAGGGCATATCTCGCTTTTTCACGAAATCGCCCGGGATTTCATTGCAGGACGATATTGGCCTGCTTGATCAATTGCGACACGATGGGCTGTTCGGTCTTGATCTGTTTGTCCAGTTCGGCGGCCGTGCCCGAGCGCGGGTCGATGCCCATGTCCAGCATGCGTTTCTTGACGGTTTCGTCCTGTAGGGTTTCGACCAGGGCCTGCTGCAGTTTTTCCATCACAGGGGCGGGAGTGCCCTTGGGCGCCACGAAGCTGAACCAAGCGGTCATGTCGAAGGCGGGATAGCCTTGCTCGGCCAGCGTCGCCAGCTTGGGCTGCGTCGCCAGGCGGCCGGGGCTGGTGATGGCGAAGACCTTGACCTTGCCGGCATCGGCCTGCGGCATGCCGGTGGCCACCATGTCGAAGAACAGGTCCACGTCGCCGCTGATCAGGGCGGGCAGGGCCTGGGTTGCGCCCTTGAACGGCACGTGCAGGATGTCGATGCCCGCGCGCTCCTTGAAGAGTTCGCCTGCCAGGTGCGAGGACGTGCCCGGGCCGAAGGTGGCGAAGGTCAGCTTGCCCGGGTTCTGCTTGGCGTAGGCCACCACGTCCTGGGTGCTGTTGAACGGCCGCTTGGGGCTGGCCAGCAGGACCAGCGGTCCGACGCCCACCATGCCGATGCGGGCGAAGCCGTCGGGGTCGTAGGGCAGTTCTTTGTACAGATAGCGGTTGGTGACCAGCGTGGAGTTGGTCGCCATCAGGATGGTGTAGCCGTCCGGCGCTTCGCGTGAGACGAAGGCGGCTCCGATCGAGGTGCCGGCGCCCGCCTTGTTCTCGACGATCATGGGCTGGCCCAATGTCTTGGCCATGCGTTCGGCCAGGATCCGGGTCAGCACGTCGGTGGCGCCGCCGGCCGGGAAGGGCGAGACTACCTTGATCGGCCGGGCCGGATAGGTGTC
The DNA here is from genome assembly GCF_013267355.1 of Achromobacter pestifer. Taxonomy (NCBI): domain Bacteria; kingdom Pseudomonadati; phylum Pseudomonadota; class Betaproteobacteria; order Burkholderiales; family Alcaligenaceae; genus Achromobacter; species Achromobacter pestifer. The sequence goes on along the minus strand of NZ_CP053985.1, from coordinate 642,894 downwards.
GGCCTGGGCGCCCAGCGCTGCCGCGCTGAGTAGCAGGGTTGCCAGCAGTTTGAAGCTAGTGCGTATCAATGTTTTCCCCTTGAAAACGCGTGCATGAGTGGAAGGTCGGGCCTGGCTGGGCGCTGCGGAGCAGTGCTTGCCAGGTCTCCTTGAATGGATTAAATTCCGCAAAATGGAATTTAATTTTGTTATTCGAAATAAACTATAAAAACGAAGCGAATAGAAATGCAATCTTTTTCTGACGCCAAGCGCATCGCGCATCCCGCCGCCAAACCGGACGGCAAGGTGGAACTCAGCCTGCCCGCGCGCCGCAAGCGCGCCGCCGGCGCGGGCGAGGGCGCCAATTCGCCCGACTTCATCACGGCGCTGGCGCGCGGGCTGGACGTGCTGCGTTGCTTTCGCCATGGCGTGACGGCCCTGGGCAACCTGGATCTGGCGCGCCTGACCGGCCTGCCCAAACCCACCATCAGCCGCATTACCTATACCCTTACTGAATTGGGTTATCTGCGCTATCACCCGGACACCGGCAAGTACTCGCCCGGCTATGGCGTGCTGGCGTTGGGCTTCGGCCTGCTGGCCGGGCTGGAGGTGCGCGAGCTGGCCAAGGCCTCGATGACCGAGCTGGCGCGCGCCACCGGCGGTGCGGTGGCCCTGGGCGCCTTCGACGGCGATGCCATGACTTACGTCGAAGCCATCCATGGTTCTTCGGCGCTGTACCTGCGCCTGCCCGTGGGCTATCGCGCCAGCCTGGACAGCGCCATGGGCCGGGCCTATCTGGCCAGCCTGCCGCCCCAGGCTTGCGCCGATGCGCTGGCCCGCCTGGACGAGACGGCGCCGGACGCGGCCGCCATCGAACGCGCCCGGGCGGAATTGCGCGATACGGGCTGCTGTTACGCCATCGGCGAATGGCAGTCGGGGATCAATGCGGTCGCGGTGCCGTTCTCCTCCCTCACGGGCGAGGGCGTCTTCGTCATGAGCTGCGGCGGGCCGGCCAGCCTGCTGCCGGAGGCGGGCCTGCGCACGCGGGTGGCCCCCCTGCTGCGGGCCGCCATAGCGGGGCTGGCGGGCGTCCCGGCCTGAGACGCGCGGTGAGCGGCGGCAGGCCCGCCGGCCTTGCGGGTATCTCGTACAATTCACGGATTGATCCACCCCCTAGCGCCCTCGGAGACCCGTTTGGCCAAATCTTCACAAGCCGATCCGCAGATCGATGACCGTCCCTTGCCCCAGGATTTCGAAACGGCGCTGGCCGAACTCGAATCGCTGGTAGCGGCCATGGAAGACGGCTCGTTGCCGCTGGAGCAGTCGCTTGCCGCCTACCGGCGCGGCGTGGCGCTCACGCGGGTCTGCCAGGAACGCTTGGCGCAGGCCGAACAGCAGGTCAAGGTCCTGGAGGGCGACTTGCTGCGCCCGCTGGACCCGGCGGCGCTGGATGACGAATAAGAATCCAATGAAGCAAATTCAACTCGCCTTCCCGGAATGGCTGCAAGGGCGCGTGCGGCACGTCGAAGACGTCCTGGACGATCTGCTGCCCCCGGCGGATGCGCTGCCCTCCCGGCTGCACGAAGCCATGCGTTACGCCGTGCTTGGCGGCGGCAAGCGGGTGCGCGCCGCGCTGGTCTACGCGGCGGGGCAGGCCTGCCCCGTCAGCGGCAGCGTGCTGGCCGTGCAGGCCTCGTTGGACCGCGCCGCCGCAGCGGTGGAACTGATTCACGCCTATTCGCTGGTGCACGACGATCTGCCCTGCATGGATGACGACACGCTGCGCCGCGGCCGTCCCACCGTCCACGTGCAGTTCGACGAGGCCACCGCCATGCTGGCGGGCGATGCGCTGCAGCCGCTGGCTTTCGATCTGCTGGCTTCCATGCCGATCGCGCCCGCGCTGATCGTGCAGGCCACTCAGTCGCTGGCGCGCGCCGCCGGCAGTCAGGGCATGGCGGGCGGCCAGGCCATCGACCTGTTCAGCGTCGGCCGGGCATTGACGCGCGACGAACTCCAAACCATGCACAGCATGAAGACGGGCGCCATGCTGGCATGCAGCGTGGCCCTGGGCGGCATCGTGGCGGGCGCCAGCTCGGCCTCGCGCCAGGCGCTGGACGCCTATGCGCAGGCCGTCGGGCTGGCCTTCCAGGTCGTCGACGACATCCTGGACGTCACCGCCGACAGCGCCAGCCTGGGCAAGACGCCGGGCAAGGACGCCGCCGAGAACAAGCCCACCTATGTTTCGCTTCTGGGACTGGACGGCGCGCGCGCGTTCGCCCAGGAACTGCGTGAGGACGCGCTGGCTGCCCTGGCTCCGCTGGGCGAGGCCGGATCGCGCCTGGCTGAACTGGCCGACTTCATCGTCCTACGAGACCGCTGAGCCGGGACCAGCCCGGGCTGGAGGCAGGCCGGGCCAACGAACCAAATAAAAGCATGACGACAGATTTACTGGACCGCATTCAATCCCCGGCAGACCTCAAGCGCCTGGATCGCCGTGAGCTGAAAAGGCTGGCCGACGAGTTGCGCGGCTTCGTGCTGGAATCGGTGTCCAAAACGGGCGGGCACCTGTCGTCCAACCTAGGCACGGTCGAGCTCACCCTGGCCCTGCACCAGGTGTTCGATACGCCGCATGACCGCATCGTCTGGGACGTGGGCCATCAGTCCTATCCGCACAAGATCCTGACCGGACGCCGCTCCGGCATGGACAAGCTGCGTCAGCAGGGCGGAATTTCGGGCTTCCCGAAACGCAGCGAATCCGAATACGACGCCTTCGGCACCGCGCATTCGTCCACTTCCATCTCGGCTGCGCTGGGCATGGCGGTGGCCTCGCGCAACGCCGGCGTGCAGCGCCAGCACATCGCCGTCATCGGCGACGGCGCGATGTCCGCGGGCATGGCCTTCGAAGCCATGAACAACGCCGGCGTCACGCCCAACATCAACCTGCTGGTGATCCTGAACGACAACGACATGTCGATCTCGCCGCCGGTGGGGGCGCTGAACCGCTATCTGGCGCGCCTGATGTCGGGCCGCTTCTATGCGGCCGCCAAGAACGTCGGCCGCGCGGTGTTGCAGCACGTGCCGCCAGTGCTGGAACTGGCGCGCCGCTTCGAAGAACACGCCAAGGGCATGGTCACGCCGGCCACGCTGTTCGAGGAATTCGGCTTCAACTACGTTGGCCCGATCGACGGACACGACCTGGACGCGCTGGTGCCCACCCTGCAGAACCTCAAGGCCCTGGAAGGCCTGCAGTTCCTGCACGTGGTCACCAAGAAGGGCCAGGGCTACAAGCTGGCCGAGGCCGACCCGGTGCTGTACCACGGCCCGGGCAAGTTCGATCCGGCCGTCGGGATTCAGCAATCGAAGGCGCCGGGCAAGCGCAGCTTCACGCAGGTGTTCGGCCAGTGGCTGTGCGACATGGCTGAACAGGACTCGCGCCTGGTCGCCATCACGCCCGCCATGCGCGAGGGCAGCGGCCTGGTGGAATTCGAAAAGCGCTTTCCCCAGCGTTATTTCGACGTGGGCATCGCCGAGCAGCACGCCGTGACGTTCGCCGCGGGCATTGCCTGCGAGGGCCAGAAGCCCGTGGTCGCGATCTACTCCACCTTCATGCAGCGCGGTTACGACCAGTTCATCCATGACGTGGCCCTGCAGAACCTGGACGTGACCTTTGCCTTGGACCGCGCCGGCCTGGTGGGCGCGGACGGCGCCACGCATGCCGGCAACTACGACATCGCCTTCCTGCGCTGCGTGCCCAACATGGTCGTGGCCACGCCTTCGGACGAAAACGAAACGCGGTTGCTGCTGTCGACCTGTTATCAGTATCCCGGCCCCGCGTCGGTGCGCTATCCGCGCGGCGCCGGCTGCGGCGCCGCCGAAGCGCCCGGTCTGGACACGGTCGAGCTCGGCCGCGGCGTGGTGCGCCGCGAGGGCCGCAAGATCGCCATCCTGGGTTTCGGCACGCTGGTCCAGGCGGCGTTGGGCGCAGCCGAAAAGCTCGACGCCACCGTGGCCGACATGCGCTTCGTCAAGCCGATCGACCGCGAGCTGATCCTCGACCTGGCCAGCCGCCACGACGCGCTGGTCACGTTGGAAGACGCTTCCATCATGGGCGGCGCGGGCAGTGCGGTGCTGGAAGCGCTGAGTTCGGCCGGGGTCGCGATCCCGGTGCTGCAACTGGGCTTGCCCGACGAGTTCATCGACCACGGCGAGCAATCGGCGCTGTGGGCCGGCATCGGCCTGGACGCGGTGGGCATCGAAAGCGCGATCCGCGCCCGCTACGCCGATCTGCTGGCCTGATTGCGCAGCGATTCCTGCGGGTTTTGCCCGCAGGAATGAAACACACTGTTCCGGCCCCGCCAACCTACGAATAAAAGGGTTTTCCCTGGCGCTTGGCGGACTATGGGCGATAATGGCCCCCTCTCAAAGATTCCTAGGCCCGTGCGTTTTCACGACTGACTGCCTAGACAGGTAAGCCGAAATGAATTCTCCGATCGACCCCGCCCTCGTGATGCCCGATGTCCAGAGTTCGGCGGACACCCGGCACATCCCGATTCAGCGCGTGGGTATCCGTGGCGTGCGCCACCCCATGTTGATTGAAAGCGGCGACGGCTCGCCCCAAGGCACCGTGGCCAACTGGACGCTGACCGTGGCCCTGCCTCCCGAAGAAAAGGGGACGCATATGTCCCGCTTCGTGGCCCTGCTGGAAAAGTACCGCAGCACCCCCATGACGCCGACTCTGTTCCGCGCCATGGCGGCCGACATGCTGCCGCTGTTGCATGCCGAGCGCGGCGACATCACCGCCGCCTTCCCGTACTTCATCAACAAATCCGCCCCGATCTCCGGCGTGCAGAGCCTGCTGGATTACGAAGTGCAGTGGATCGCCCGCGCCCAGGGTGACGAGGTCGAGTTCGAACTGATCGTGCAGGTGCCCGTCACCAGCCTCTGTCCTTGCTCCAAGGCCATCTCCGAGTACGGCGCCCACAACCAGCGTTCGCACGTCACGGTGTCCGCCATCCTGAATGCCGACATCGGCATGGACGGCGTCATCCGCCTGATCGAGGAAGAAGGTTCCTGCGAGCTGTGGGGCCTGCTCAAGCGCCCGGACGAGAAGTACGTCACCGAGCGCGCCTACGACAACCCCAAGTTCGTCGAGGATCTGGTGCGCGACGTGGCTGCCCGCCTGAACGCGCATCCCGGCATCGCCCGCTACCGCGTGGAAGCCGAGAACTTCGAATCCATCCATAACCACTCGGCCTACGCCGTCGTGGAAGGCTGAGCTTGCCGTGAGCCATCCGGCGGCCAATGACTGGCCGCTCATCGCGGGGCTGCAGCAGTGGGAATCGCGGCTGGCCAGCAATCTGGCCGGCCGCGGCCGTTTTGGCGTTGCGCTCTACGAGTTCTTCCGCTTCGGCGTGAAGCAGGCCTGGGCCTGCCTGTTCGGCGGCCTGATGTGCGCGCTGCTGCTGGGCACGCACTGGTGGTACCCCAAGGACGCCGTGCTGGCCCGCTACGATTTCCTGACCCTGGCTGCGTTGGGCATCCAGGCGCTGCTGCTGGCGCTGCGCATGGAAACCTGGAGCGAAGCCCGTGTGATCCTGCTGTTCCATGTGGTGGGAACGGGCATGGAAGTGTTCAAGACCGCCGCGGGTTCGTGGATCTATCCCGAGGCCAGCGTGCTGCGCATCGGCGGCGTGCCGCTGTTCACGGGTTTCATGTACGCCGCGGTGGGCAGCTACCTGGCCCGCGTGTGGCGCCTGTTCGATTTCCGCTTCCGCGCGCATCCGCCGGCGGCGGCCAGCGTGGCGTTGTCGGTGCTGATCTATGTGAATTTCTTCGCGCACCACTACATCATGGATATCCGGTGGGCGCTGTTCGCGCTGACGGCTGTCCTGTTCGCCCGCACCTGGGTGTATTTCCGCATCTGGCGGGTCTACCGGCGCATGCCGCTGTTACTGGGTTTCGTGCTGGTGGCCTTGTTCATCTGGTTCGCCGAGAACATCGGCACCTTTGCCAATGCCTGGCGTTATCCCAACCAGTCGCAGGGCTGGGAACTGGTGTCCATCGCCAAGCTGGGCTCGTGGTTCCTGCTGATGATCATCAGCTACGTGATGGTCAGCGTGGTCAACCGGCCCCAGGAAATCGATGTTGCCGATTTGCCTCGGCCGGCGGGGCAGGGCGGTGGAAATAGCCCGTCCCTTATTTCCTGATACCCTCTCGGCTTGCGCCTACAAGCTCAATCGGTGATAATCGAGAGCTTTCTTGCTCGACCGCCCATGGTTTTTGGGTAGCGGGCTGCCCCTTGCGGGCCACTGTTCAAGATGCATATTGCGATCCGCCCCTGATGGAAAGCGGGGGCGCAGGACGGTCGGCCAGCGAGACATCCTCAAGGAGTTTTACTCATGCGTCACTACGAAGTGGTGTTTATCGTTCACCCCGACCAAAGCGAGCAAGTGCCCGCCATGGTCGAGCGTTACCAAGCGCTGGTCACGGGCCAAGGCGGCTCGGTTCACCGCCTGGAAGACTGGGGTCGCCGTCAACTGGCCTACCCGATCCAGAAGCTCGTCAAGGCTCACTACGTCTGCCTGAACATCGAGTGCGGCCAAGCCACGCTGGATGAGCTGGAACACTCGTTCCGCTACAACGACGCCGTTCTGCGCCACCTGGTCATCAAGACCAAGAAGGCTCAAGCCACGCCCTCGATCATGATGAAGTCGGTCGAACGCGAAGAAGCCCGCAAGGCTTCGGCTGAAGCAGCAGCGCCGGCTCAGGCCGAGTAAGCAGGGCTCACGCAGAGCTCATCCCATGAAGTCCCCTCGGTGCCTGGCAGGATGAACAAGCTGGAACTCAGCGCTCGCGTTCTGGAATGCGAGCCTTTGCGCCACACTCCCGCCGGTTTGCCCGCACTGGAAATGGTGCTGGCGCACGAGTCCGAAGTCGTCGAGGCAGGCCACCCGCGCCGCGTCGAACTGACTATCGCGGCCGTGGCACTGGGCGATCTGGCGTTGCTGTTGAAGGACACCGCTCTAGGGTCCGAATTGCTGGTGCAGGGGTTTTTGGCTCCCACCCGCAAGGACTCGGTGAAGGTCAAGCTGCATTTGCAGCAGGCACGTAGGGTCAGTGGCAGCGCAGGACGCGATCCGCTGGTGGCTTGAAGGGAATTGGGCAAGAGGCGCGATGAGCGCCTTCTGAATACGGATAGGTTATGGGGGTTTGGGCCCGTTTTGGGTAAAACCCGGCCCCCTCAAACAAAGAGGCACATATCATGGCTTTCTTCGGAAAACGCAAGGAAAAACGCAAATTCACGCAGCAGAACCCGCTTTTCAAGCGTCGTAAGTTCTGCCGCTTCACCGCTGCCGGCGTGGAAGAGATCGACTACAAGGATCTGGACACCCTGCGCGACTTCGTGCAAGAAAACGGCAAGATCATCCCGGCTCGCCTGACCGGCACCAAGGCAATCTACCAGCGCCAGCTGGACACCGCCATCAAGCGCGCGCGCTTCCTGGCCCTGTTGCCTTACACCGACAACCACAACTAATCCGGGGCACTGAAATGCAAGTTATTCTGCTCGAAAAAGTCGTCAACCTGGGTAACCTCGGCGAAGTCGTCCGCGTGCGTGATGGCTACGCCCGCAACTTCCTGATCCCCCAGCGCAAGGCCCGTCGTGCAACCGACGCCGCCCTGAAGGAATTCGAAGCGCGCCGCGCCGAACTGGAAAAGGTCCAGGCTGAAAAGCTGGCCGCCGCCCAGGCTCTGGGCGAGCGCCTTGCCGGCTTCCAGCTGAAGATCTCCCAGAAGGCTGGCGTCGACGGCCGTCTGTTCGGTTCGGTCACCAACGCCGACATCGCCGAAGGTCTGAAGAAGGCCGGTTTCGAAGCCGTGGAAAAGGCGCAAGTCCGCCTGCCCAACGGCCAGCTGAAGGCGATCGGCGAGTTCCCGATCCAGGTTGCCCTGCACGCCGACGTGCTGGTCGACGTGACGGTCCTGGTCGAAGGCGAACTGTCCTAAGCCGGTACCCGCAGTAAAAGGAAGCCGGCCCGCGTGCCGGCTTTTTTTCTTTTTTGCGCTACGCGTATTGCGTGTAGTCTTCGGACTCCACGATCCCGGCTTACGCCGCACTCTTCAGAGGACGTCTTGACTCAGCCCCCCGTTCACCACAACGCGCCTGCCGGCTTGCGAGCCTGGCTGGATAGTGTGGATGCGTCGCGTGAACCTTCGGTGCGGGATGTGACGATAGATGGCGTGCGCTGCATCATCAAACGCCGCCGCCCCAGCATCGGCCAGGGCGTGAGCTACGCGCTGCGCTACGTGCGCGCCCTGTTCCTGGGAGTGGTGTGCAAGATATTCCTGGGTGAGTTTCCGCGTCCGGGCGTGTTGTTGCGCAACGGCCTGGCGCACGAGTCGCAGCGCCTTGCGCAGCTGTTGAAGGCAGGCTGCCGTGTGCCCGAGGTCTGGTGGCAGGAGCAGGGTCTGCTGGTGCTGGAGTACGTGGGCGAGGACCTGGCCGACCTGATCCGCAACGAGGACACGACCTCCCGGCTATGGCTGGCGCGCGCCGCCGCGGCCGACCTGGCTGCCTTCCACGCGCGCGGCATGTGGCATGGCGGTGCTCAGATCCGCAACATCACCTTGCAGGAAGGCGAACTGTGGCGCATCGATTTCGAAGAGAACATCGGTTCGACCCTGTCGCGCCCGCTGGCCCAGGCCTATGACCTGTTCCAGATGCTGGCCTCTCTGGTGTCTTTGCGTAAATTGCCCGACGACGTTGCCCGTGTGCTGGGTAAACTGGCGCTCGAAGTCTATTTCGAGAGCAACCCCGATGCCGAGGTCCGAGCCCGCCTGACACGTCTGGCGCGCGTGCTCTGCGGCATCGCCGCGCCCTTGCGCGTCGTGCTGGGCCGTCTGCCCTCGCGTGATATCCAGGGATTCTTCCGCGTCGCGGACATCCTGCAGCCGTTACTATTGAAGTCATGAATACACCCGCCGATCCCCAGCTCGAATACCTGCGCGTTCCCCCCCATTCCATCGAGGCGGAGCAGTCGGTTCTGGGCGGCCTGCTGCTGGACAACACCGCCTGGGACCGCATCGCCGACGTGCTGGTGGAAGAAGACTTCTACCGTCACGATCACAGGCTGATCTGGCACCACATCGCCCGCCTTATCGGGCTGGCGCGTCCCGCGGACGTGATCACGGTCAACGAGTCCCTGATCAGCGCGGGCAAGGCGGAAGACTCAGGCGGGCTGGCCTACCTGAATGCCCTGGCGCATAACACCCCGTCAGCTGCCAACATCCGGCGCTATGGCGAAATCGTGCGCGAACGCGCCATGCTGCGCAAGCTGGTGTCGATCGCTGACGAGATTTCCTCGGCTGCCCTGAATCCGCAAGGCAAGGAAGCCCGCCAGTTGCTGGACGAGGCTGAATCCAAGGTCTTCAAGATTGCGCAGGAAGGGTCGCGCGGCGCTGCTGGCTTCCAGGAGATCCAGCCCTTGCTCACGCAGGTGGTTGAACGCATCGATGAGCTTTACCACCGCGAGGGCAGCTCCGATGTGACGGGCGTGCCTACCGGTTTCGCCGATCTGGACAAGATGACGTCTGGCATGCATGGCGGCGACCTGATCATCGTGGCCGGCCGCCCGTCCATGGGCAAGACCTCGTTCTCCATGAACATCGGCGAACATGTGGCCATCGAGCAGGGCCTGCCGGTGGCGGTGTTTTCCATGGAAATGGGCGCCGTGCAATTGGCGATGCGCATGCTGGGTTCGGTGGGCTTGCTGGACCAGCACCGCATGCGTACCGGCAAGCTGATCGCCGACGACTGGCCGCGCGTGACGCACGCCGTGCAGCTCATGCAGGACGCCCAGGTCTACATCGACGAAACGCCCGCGCTCAGCCCGATGGAAGTGCGCGCGCGCACGCGCCGCCTGGCGCGGCAATGCGGCCAGTTGGGCCTGATCATCATCGACTACCTGCAGCTCATGTCGGGCAACGGCTCGGGCGAAAACCGCGCCACCGAAGTGTCGGAAATCAGCCGTTCGCTCAAGGGTCTGGCCAAGGAACTCAACTGTCCGCTGATCGCCCTGTCGCAGCTGAACCGAAGCCTGGAACAGCGGCCCAACAAGCGTCCCGTGATGAGCGACCTGCGCGAATCGGGCGCCATCGAACAGGACGCCGACGTGATCCTGTTCATCTATCGCGACGAGGTCTACAACCCCGACTCGCCGGACAAGGGCACGGCCGAGATCATTATCGGCAAGCAGCGTAACGGTCCCATCGGCACGGTGCGCTTGACCTTCCAGGGCTCTAGCACGCGCTTCCTGAACTTCTCGGGCTCGCAGCCGCGAGACATGTACTGAGTCCTCCCGCTCAAAGCAAAACCGCGCCGAGGCGCGGTTTTTCATTGGCGGGAAGGAACCTGTTTCAGGCTTCTGCTTCGGGCCGCTTGCCGAAGCGCGCGGCCAGCACGCCGCACACCATCAGCTGGATCTGGTGGAACAGCATCAGGGGCAGCACGATCGCGCCCACGGCGTGGCCGGCGAACAGCACCTGGGCCATCGGAATGCCGCTGGCCAGGCTTTTCTTCGAACCGCAGAACAGCAGCGTGATGCGGTCTTCCACGTTGAAGCCCAGCACCCGGCCGGCCAGGGCCGACAGGCCCAGCGCCAGCGCCAGGATGACGGCGCAAGCCACCACCAGGCCGGCCAGCGCCGGGATCGGGGTCGAACTCCACAGGCCTTCGTTGATGGCTTCCGAAAACGCCGTGTAGACCACCAGCAGGATGGAGCCCTGGTCGACGAACTTCAGCATGGCCTTGCGCTTGTGCACCCAGGCGCCGATCCAGCGGCGGGCGAACTGGCCCAGCACGAAGGGCAGCAGCAGCTGCAGCATGATCTTGCCGACGGCGTCGAACGAGATCGGCGCGCTGCCCGCGTTGGCGACCACCGTGCCCACCAGCAGCGGGGTGAGGAAGATGCCGAGCAGGCTGGACGCGGAGGCGCTGCACACGGCCGCGGGCACGTTGCCGCGCGCCATCGAGGTGAAGGCGATGGCCGACTGCACCGTGGCGGGCAGGCAGCACAGGAACAAGATGCCCAGATAGAGTTCCGGCGTGACCAGCGGCTCCAGCACCGGCTTGAGCGCCAGGCCCAGCAGCGGGAACATCAGGAAAGTCGCGGAGAAGATCGTGAGGTGCAGCTTCCAGTGCGTCAGGCCGGCGATGATGGCCTCGCGCGACAGGCGCGCGCCGTGCAGGAAGAACAGCAGGCCGACCGCGATGTTGGTGATCCAGCCGAACACCACCACGCCTTGCCCGTGGGCGGGCACGATGCTGGCGATGATGACGGTGCAGATCAGGTAGAGGGTGAAGCGGTCGGGAAGAAGGCGGGCAAGGCGTGACATGGGGGGATGGGGGATGGGCGGACGAAAAGCGCCGCGGGCGCCGTAAACGGGGCGTATTGTAGTCCCGGGGACGCCTTGCTTCCTGACAGCCAGTTGTCAGCGCTGCAGGGCCGCGGCGCGACGCTCAGGGCGTCATGGCCAGCGCCAGATCGAAGGCGGCGACCAGCGAGGCGTGGTCCGCCAGGCCCTTGCCCGCGATATCGAAGGCGGTGCCGTGATCCACGCTGGTGCGCACGAAAGGCAGGCCCACCGTCACGTTCACGCCATGGTCCAGGCCCAGGTACTTGACCGGTATCAGGCCCTGGTCGTGGTACTGCGCCACGACGATGTCGAATTCGCCGCGCCGGGCGCGCATGAAGATCGTGTCGCCGGGCCAGGGGCCGCTGGCGTCCATGCCTTGCGCGCGGGCCGCGGCAATCGCGGGCTCGATGATGTCGATGTCTTCGCGGCCGAACTTGCCGCCTTCGCCCGCATGGGGATTCAGCCCCGCGACCGCGATGCGCGGCTGGGCGATGCCCATCTGGCGGCAGGCCTGGTCGGCCAGGCGCATGGCGGTCAGTTCGGCCTGCGGCGTGATGCGCGCGATCACGTCGGCCAGCGCCACGTGTATGGTCACCAGCAGCACGCGCAGTTCGTCGTTAGCCAGCATCATCGCGAAGTCGCGCGTGCCCGAGCGTTCCGCCAGGATCTCGGTGTGGCCGGGGTAATCGATGCCGCCGGCATGCATGGACTTCTTGTTCAGCGGCGCCGTGACGATGGCGCGGATGCGGCCGGCCTGCGCGTCGTCGATGGCGGCGCAGACGTAATCGTAGGCGCCGCGTCCGGCCGCCGCGCTGATCTGCCCCAGGGGCAGGTCGGCGGGCAGGGCGGGGCTGCAGGCGATGACGTTGATGTGGTCAGCGCCCGGCGCTGCCTGGCCGACATCGGCGACCTCGACGATCTCCAGCCTGGCGCCCAGCTGGGCGGCGGCGCGGCGCAGCGCGCCCGCGTCGCCGTACACCACGCAAGGCGCATTCAGGCCTTGTGCGTAGGCCTTGACGACGATTTCAGGGCCGATGCCGGCGGCATCGCCCATGGTGATGCCCACGGGCAGGGAGGTCTTCACGGTGCAGGGAATGAGGTTGTGTTGCGGATCATGCTACACCCGAAGGCGGGCGGGCCGCCGCCTTACTTCGAGGGATTCTTGGGGGCCTCGATGACGCCGCATTCGAAGGTCACGGTGGCGCGCTTGGGGCCCAGGCCGGTCGCGTGGTTGGACGTGATCTTGGGCTTGACCAGCTTGCGGTCGATCGATTGGCAATACTGTTCGGCCCGCAGCAGGGCCTGGTTCTTGATTTCCACCCAGGTCATCATCTGCGAGCCGGAGCTGTGGGTGACGCTGTAGGTGTCCTTGCCGACGGACGTGACCTCGCTCATGCTGGAACAGGCGCTCAGCAGGGCGAGCAATACGGCGGCGGGGGCAAGGCGTGCAAACATGAGGCGTCCTGAAATGGCGATTACCGCAATTACACCATCATTTCATGGCGCGGCCACGGCGCTGCGGCGGTCGAGCTTGCGGCTCAGGACGATGGATGTCTGGGTCTGCTTGACGCCGTCTATCAGGCCGATGCGGTCCAGCAGTTCGTCGAGCTGTTCGTGGGTTTCGCAGCGCAGGAAGATAAGGTAATCGTAGGGGCCGCTGACCGAAGAGACCTCCTCGACCTCGGGCATCCTTTCTAGTTCGCGGATCACCGCGGCCGGGGTCTTGGGCAGCACGCTGATGAAGCAATAGGCGCGCACCGCCGCTTCTTCTAGCAGCCGCCCCAGGCGCACGCCGTAGCCTGCGACGATGTGCTCGCGTTCGAGCCGCGCGATGCGCGCCACCACGGTGGTGCGCGCCAGGCCGAGCTTGCGTGCCAGGATGGCCGCGGGTTCACGCGCATTGGCTTGCAGCAGGCTGAGCAGTTGCCGGTCGATGGCGTCGAGTCGTTCGTTCATACGGTGAGGGGCGGCACGTGGCGAGAGAGCGCGAGTGCCGACGGTACAGGCCGGGGCCTGCCCGCGTCAATGCGCGGCCGCGCGCGAGCATTGCGCGAGATGTCAGCCGTCCGATTCGGGCGGTATGCCGCCCTGATAGATGCGCCCGTCGAACTCGAAGCGCGTGATGGTCTTGCGCGCGGCATCGAAGATGCGGTCGCGGCTGGCGTCGTCCAGGCCGTCGTGGTCGGCGAAGCTGAAGCGGCACAGATCGATGTCGCTGTCGTAGAAGGCCGAATGCACGTAGCGGCTGACGTCGGCCTCGTGCGCGAAATGCGCGAACTCGCGCAACTGCTCCATTTCGTGGAAGGAGCCGTTGCGGCTGACCAGCAGCATGCCGAATTTGCGCTCTTCGTCCGCGATCGGTTCCGGCGCGGGCAGGGCGTCGGGGTGCCGCGTATCCTGGTAATCGAAGCGCGCGCCCAATTCGTGCATGGCGGCCAGCACCCGCTGCCATTGCGCTTCGTCCAGCGTGAGGCGCGCCGCCACGTAGAACAGGCGCTGGCGGCCCAGCGAACGCGGCTCGGGGCCGCCGATGAAGCTGTGCCAAGGGATGGTTGCATCCAGTCCGGCCAGCTCCGCCATGCGCGCGTCGCTGTATCCCAGCCTGTCCTGCAGGCGCCGCACGGACTGGGCGTCAGGCGGGAGGTAGTTCTGAATCGTCTTCATGGGCGGCCTCCGGTTGTACCGGTTCGGTCGCGGGCGCGCAGCCCTGGAGACGGAGCCGGTGACATGCGCCGCCGTGCCTCAGCGGCTACGCTTCATGCTAGCGCGGCGCGCAGGGCTTGCCTAGCATGGGCGGTGCGCGGCGCCATGCTAGGATTTGCGCCGACTTCAATGCCAGGAGGCTTACACAATGGACATCCAGGAACAAATCGCCGTCATCGTGCATACCATTTCGCATCAGGGCGGCCGCATCGACGCGCTGAATTCGACCCTGCTGTCGATGCTGCATCTGGCCAAGGCATCGCCCGGCCTGCGCGAAGCCATCGAGGCCCAGCTCGAGCAGAACTATTCCAGCCTGCTGGCCCGCTCCGAGAATCCGCAGTACGTGGCCGGTTTCGAGAGCGTGCGCGACATGATCCTGGGCGCCCTGAAATAGGCCGTCCGGCTTGCGGGAGTTACCCACAACTTCTGTGGACAAGCCTTGGGATAGTACGGGCATAGATGTTCATTTTCCTTTAATTACAAAGGCTTGCATGGAGCGGTCAAACCTGGCTCCAATTGCTCGCTGCGGCAGCGCCGCCCGCGCGCTGCCGCAGGCCACGCAAGCCGGGTAATATGCGGCCCCATGCGGAATCAGTATTCATTGGAATGCCGGGGCGGATCGATCGCGATGCGCGTCTCGGAAGCAGCAAAGCTGGCGGCGTTCGACCCCGGCAAACTCTCCCCCGAGGCGCGCCAGAGCTGGGAGCGCATGGGGCATGGCTTCAAGGCCTGGCACGACTTCGACCAGCGCCATCCCATCCTGCGCCGCCTGGCGCGCTTGCCCCTGCTGGGCCGTTGGTACCGCAATGCGCGGCGCCGCTACGTGTTGCGGGCCAGCGGCAAGCTGGTGGTCTGAGGCTCCGCGCCTACTTGCGGCGCTTGCCCAGCAGGTGATACGCGAGCCAGATGGCCGCGCCGATCGCCAGGGCCACGGCCAGCTTGGTCTCGACGCCGTGCAGGCGTCCCAGCATGGATTCGATCGTCTGCCCGAACAGGTAGCCCAAGGCGCTGAAGCACGCCGCCCAGATGGCGGCGGCAATGGCGTTGAGCGCCAGGAAGCGCAGCGGCGGCACGTTCGATACGCCCAGGGCCACCGGCCCCACCGTGCGCAAGCCATACAGGAAGCGCAGGCTCAGGATGAAGCCGTGCGGATAGCGGTCCACCGCCGCCAAGGCCTTTTCGAAAGCGGGCTTCTCGCGGATGCGCCGGACATAGCGATGGTCGCGATAGCGGCGCCCCAGGAAGAACAGCGCCTGGTCCGCCAGGAATGAACCAGCGAACGCGCAAAGCACGACATAGGGCAGGTGCAGCAGGTGCTGGTGCGCCAGGAATCCGGCGAACACGACCACGCTTTCGCCTTCGAGCAACGTGCCGGCGAATACCGCCCACAGACCGTAGTCGACGATGAACTGATGCAGGGCCGGATTCATCTAGGCCGCTCGGCCACGATGCGCGCCAAGGTCTGCAGGGCGGCGGTGATCTCGGGCGTGGTGCGTTGCCCGCAGCTGATGCGCAGAAAGTGGTTGTAGCGTGTGCCGTTGGAGAACATGGCGCCCGGCGCGACCCGTATGCCCTGGCGCAAGGCAGCCTCGAATACGTCCGTGCCGGAACGTCCGTCGGGCATTTCCACCCACAGCA
Organism: Achromobacter pestifer; assembly: GCF_013267355.1. Classification (NCBI taxonomy): domain Bacteria; kingdom Pseudomonadati; phylum Pseudomonadota; class Betaproteobacteria; order Burkholderiales; family Alcaligenaceae; genus Achromobacter; species Achromobacter pestifer. Next base: position 627,162 of record NZ_CP053985.1, on the reverse strand, counting down.
GCATGCCGCCTCGCGGCACGCTCAGCCGGGTGCCGGGCGGAAAGTGCGCGGCAATGGTCTCGGCTGTCTGGTCGCGCTGCATCTTAAGGTACCGGCGCAGGCGCGACAGGTGGCGGTCGTAGGCGCGCGAACCCATGAACTCGGCCACGGCGATCTGCGCCAGTGGCTCGTTGGGGCGGCTCTGGGCGAACTTCAGCATGGCGATGCGGGCTTTCCAGCGTCCGCCCAGCAGCCAGCCCAGGCGCATGCCCGGCGCCAGCGTCTTGTGCATGGACGAGCAATAAATGACATTGCCGGTCGCGTCCCAGGATTTGGCGGCGGCCAACGGTGTGTCGTCGTCCGTCAGCGCGCCGTAGGTGTCGTCTTCGATCAGTGGCACCTGCTGGCGTTCGCACAGGGCGACCAGCCGCGCTTTCTCCGCGTCGGGCATGACGCAGCCCAGGGGGTTCTGGAAATTGGGCACCACCACCACGGCGCGGATGTTGCCGTGCGTCTGGAACGCCAGGTCCAGCGCTTCGATCGACAGGCCGTGCTGCGGACTGGTGGGGATCTCCAGCGCCCGCATGCCCAGGCTTTCCAGGATCTGCAGCAGGCCGAAATAGGCGGGCGATTCGACCGCGATCGTGTCGCCGGGCCGGGCCACCGCGCGCAGCGCCAGGTTCAGGGCCTCGATGCAGCCGTGCGTAACGATGACGTCGTCCGGCGTGGCGTTGATGCCGTTGGCCAGCGCCCGGCGGGCGAGCACGGTGCGCAGGTCCGGATGTCCCTGCGGCGGAACCGGGCTGACCAGCACCTGGGGCGACTGGCGCAGCGCGCGCATCATGGCCTGCTTCAGTTCCTCCAGCGGATAGGCTTCGGGCACCGCCGCGGCCAGCGCGAAATTGGCGCTGACCGGATGCGCTTCGCACTTGGCCACGAAGTCCGAGACCCGGTCATGGATGCCCACGTACTGCGCGGCTTCCAGGGTTTGGCGGATGTCGGGCTCGTCCACGGGCGGGATGCTGTTGCGCCGGGGCTTGAGGACAAAGTAGCCCGAGCGGGGGCGCGCTTCGATCAGGCCGTCGTCTTCCAGTTGGCGGCAGGCCTGCAGCGCCGTGGACAGGCTGACGTGATGGGTGCGCACCAGAGTGCGGACCGAGGGCATGCGCTGGGCGGGCGCCAGCACGCCTGTCTGGATGGCGCGCCGGTAATGATTGGCCAGGCGTAGATATAGCGGTTGCGGATCCATGCGCCGATCATGCTCCCCGAGGTTGGAATGAGGCTAGGCACAGATTCGAGCAAAGTACACCATAACAGTGAGGAAATCGAGTATCTGCATCGGTACAGAAACCCTCGGAGTGTGACTGTTGCGCATAGCAGGGCGGGCGTAGCCTGTGGTTGTCCGACAGGAGATGACGATGATTGCGACTTACGCCCCAGATGCCCAGGCCCGCCGCCTGGAACTTGCCGCCGGCGCCAGCCGGAAACTGGTCCTGCGCCCGGGCGCCACCCTGGTATGCGTCAGCGGCAGCGTGCGGGTAGAGGAACCTGCGAACGGCCCGGAAGCCGCGGGAGGACTGCCTCGTGCCGTGGCCGTGCGCATCAATGCGGGGGAGGGGCATGGCCTGGGCTACGGCGGCGTGGCGCATGTCACGGCCATCGGTCCCGCGGAGCTGATCTGCCTGGACAGGGCGGGCTATGCGCAGCGCTTTTTTCAGGCCGCGGCCGCTTTTTTTCAGCTGAATTCGACCAAAAATAGAAAAAACTCCCTCGGTGCGCTGCACGAGATTTCAAAATGATGTATGATTCACACATCAGACGCGGGGTGGAGCAGTCTGGCAGCTCGTCGGGCTCATAACCCGAAGGTCGTAGGTTCAAATCCTGCCCCCGCAACCAGTTTCAAGCAGGACCCGGACGGTCCCGTGGCATGGCAAGAAATGCCGCACTGGATAGTCCCTTGCAGAAGAAAGCCGCGATATTCATCGCGGCTTTTTTTTCGCCCCGCGGCAGGATTTCCCGCACCGCTTGCTCTGCGTCAAACCTTTGTTCCAGTCCGGACTTTCCCTGGTGTTCGCGGCCGCACAGGCCTCCAACCGTGCGCTACCATGGGTCACGCGCGCTAGGTTGCCGCACTCGAGGAGGGTCCATGGGAACAGCAAAATACGATCATCCCGGCTATGTCGCCGATACGGGCGCTGACGGCAAGTACCACGTGGGCATCTGGTGCCCCCACGGCTATCCCGCGCATATCCATATCGGCCGGCCGGCTGAACGCGGCGATCCGCAGGCGATGCTGCGTCTGCGTATTCCGGATGGGGTGTTCCAGTCCTTGCCCGATGATCCTGAAACGCTCTGCCGCCGCGCGCTGGGTCAGGCGCTGGGTGCCGGTTTGCTGCCATCCGTCTCGGTGGACGGCGAGTACCAGGAGCTGCGTTTCGAGATCGACGCCGAACCCTGGTCCGGCCCGATGCAGTCCGCCAACGCCTGAGCCTGGGCACGATCCGCGGCTGAGTGCTTTCCTGTTCGGGCTGAATTACCCACAGCTACTGTGGACAAGCCTTGGGATAGCCTCTGCGCATTTCGGGTTTTCCCTGTCGGAACAATGACTTGGCAGTGCCGGTCAATAAACGCCCCATCGGGGCGTTTATTGCTTCCGGGCAGCCCCAAGGTTCGGCTATGCGACAATCTTTTCCCTTCCTGGCGCGTCAGCGCCTGTTCCGCCATTGCCTCCCGGTTCGTTCCCCATGCTTAGTGCTACGCGTATCCATTCCTGCGGCCTGAAGGCGCCGGCGCCATGAGTCCGGCTGTCGCGCGTGTCGCCGTCATAGGCGGCGGTCCGGCCGGCCTGATGGCGGCCGAGCGCCTGAGCGAGCAAGGCGTGCAGGTGGATGTGTTCGATGCGATGCCCTCGGTCGGCCGCAAGTTCCTGATGGCGGGCCGGGGAGGCTTGAACCTGACCCATAGCGAGCCGGCAGCGCCGTTCCTGGCGCGTTACGGTGACCGCGCGCTGAACGTGGCGCCTTGGTTGCGCGCGCTGGATGCCGACGGACTGCGCGAATGGACGCATGGCCTGGGCATTCAGACCTTTGTGGGTTCGTCCGGCCGGGTGTTTCCCCAGGAAATGAAGGCGGCGCCCCTGTTGCGGGCGTGGCTGGCCAGGCTGCGCGCCAGCGGCGTGCGCCTGCACATGCGGCACCGCTGGCTGGGTTGGCCGGCGGGTTCGCGGCCGGGCGCGGGAGCGCTGCGCTTTCACACGCCCGAGGGCGAACAGCTCTACGCGGCCGACGCCGTGGTGCTGGCGCTGGGCGGAGGCAGCTGGGCCAAACTGGGATCGGACGGCGCCTGGGTCGACGGCTTGCAAGCGCATGGCGTCGCCGTTGCGCCGCTGCGTCCGGCCAATTGCGGATTCGATGTGGCTTGGTCGGATCATTTCCGCGAGCGCCATGCCGGGCAGCCCGTGAAGTCCGTGGCCATGGCCTGCGAGACCACGGCCGGCAGGACGCCTGCCAGGCAGGGGGAGTTCGTCGTGTCGGAAACCGGCATAGAAGGCAGCCTGGTCTACGCTTTGTCCGCGCCGCTGCGCGACCAGATCGACAGCCAGGGGCATGCCATCGCCCTGCTGGATCTGGCCCCGGATTGGTCTCAGGAAAAAGTGATGGCGGCCGTGACCCATCCGCGCGGCTCGCGCTCGATGTCCAGCCATCTGCAGAGCCGCCTGGGTCTGATCGGGGTCAAGGCGGGGCTGCTGCGGGAATGCGCCACGGCCGAGGACTTCCGCGACCCAGAGCGTCTGGGCTTGCGCATCAAGGCCTTGCCGTTGCGCCTGGAGCGAGCGCGGCCCATGGACGAGGCGATCAGCACGGCTGGCGGTGTGTCGTTCGACGCATTGGATGCCGGCCTGATGCTGCGCGGGATGGCTGGCGCGTTCTGTGCGGGGGAAATGCTGGATTGGGAGGCGCCGACGGGCGGCTATCTGCTGACGGCGTGCATGGCGAGCGGCGTGGTTGCCGCGGCCGGGGTGATGGAATTCCTGAGATCCGCCGGGCGCGTGCCGGCGGATGCCTGAAGCCGAGCGGCTTCAGGAGCCCGAAGTGTAGGGCGCCAGGCCCAGCGGCGCTCGCGGCGCCAGATCGCCGACCACATGGCCCACCACGGGCTCGCCCCCTTCCGGTTGCGTGACGATGCCGATGACGCGGGTGATGGCGCTGGCAGGAATGTCCGTGCCGTGCGCGGGATCCTGCACCAGTTGCCAAATGGTGGCTTCGTCGGGGATTGCGTTCTGCTCGGTCAGGTCGGAGCTGTCCAGGCAACTGCGGGCAAAGGCGGACCAGTCCGACGCGTTGCAGGGCAAACCATGAGCGGTGGCCAGACGGGCCAGGGCCAGGGGCGCATCCGCCTGGCTGGCGGCATGCTGGGCGGCGGCTCCCAGGGAGACATCCAGCGACAGCAAGCGCAGGAACTCTACGACGTTGTCGGCATTCTTCATAGTGCGGTCTCCTGCGGTGACTGTTCTGGTTATGGCCCTGAGCCTGCTGGCAAGCCGGGCGGTGCTTCAGGCTGGGCCTTGGCCCAGCATCGATACCAATGACTGTTTCAGGCGCGCCGAAAAAATGGGTACCGTATGGGATACCCCGTCGCGGTCCACGCCCTCTTTGAGTTCGACCGATTGGCCGAGAAAAATATCCGGCGCGGCGCCGATTTCGTTGTAGCGGGCCAGCAATTCGTTCACGTTCTGCTGCGCGTCGGCCAGCGTGCTGCTTTCAGCCAGCTTGCCGGCGGCATGCGCCTGCAAAATGCGATGGAGATCGTCGATGAAGAGCGCCAAAGCTGCCTGGCCGCGGCATTGCGGCTGTTCCCAGCCCCAGCCCTGGTGGGCCGAACCGGCGTTTTGCGATGCTTGTTTCTTGGTCATGTCCGCATCCTAATCGATTGGCGGCAATTGCGCGACAGGCGAACGCAAGCCTTTTCAACGGTGTTTGATACTTGTTCCGACCCTTGGCGCGGGCCTGCCGGGGCCGCGTCCAGCCGATGCCCAAATGAGGGTCTTTGGGGTATGCTGGCTTCACTTTCCAAGCCCAGACAGGAGATGTCTATGAAGAACAAAGTCTTTCTCGCCATGTTGCTTTCGATCGCCGCGCTATCGGCGGGTTGCAACACCGTAGCGGGGGCAGGCAAGGACATCCAGCGGGGTGGCGAGAAGATTGAGGGCGCTGCCACCAAGTAGCCCCCCTTGTTCCATATGCCGTAATCCCGGCTCAAAAGCCGCGAGACATGCCTACGCATCCTTCTCGCGGCTTTTTTGTTGATGCGCGGGGCGGGAGAGGCAGCAAACGAGCGCCGCGAGAGCGGCGTGGGGGGCTCCCCCCCTCTCGCTGGCATAATTCGGGGAGTTGAATTCGATCGTGGGAAGTGTCATGCGCAAGTCTTTGTGGATGGGAATGGCGTTTGCGGCCCTGTTGGCCGGCTGCGCGAGCAAAGGGGTTTACGAATCCGATGCCGTCGTGACCGAGACCTTCACGGTAAATACCAACTACGAAGCGGCTTTCCGCCGGGCCGGCGAGTACGTGCGCACCTGCCACATACAAGTGCAGCACGCCTACAACGTCGCCTATGCCTGGCGCCACGTGAAGGGCGAAAAAGGCGCGCCGGACGAAGTGCAGCTCTATAAAGTGACGGAACCCGCCAAGGTGCTGGAACTGATCGCCGCCGAAAGCGCCAGTCCGTCGACGTCCAAGGTGACCATCACGGTGCTGGGCGCAGGGCGTTGGGACGCGGCCGAAATCGCTGCCGCCCGCACTTCCATCCAGAGCGCCACGCCGGTTTGCCGCAAGGGCGGCGAAGGCTGATCCATGGACGCCCGCGCCCAGCAGATCCGCGCCAGCGGCCTGTCGTTCTCGCTGCTGGCGGGGGCGTTCCGTTTCCTGGGTTGGCTCAATGGCGGCGCGGCGCTGGTGCTGACCGGCTTTTCCTTGGGCGTGGTGGGCGGCGAGATCGCCGCGTCGGATCTGCAATTGCCGCTGGCCCTGCTGCTGGGCGGCCTGCTGGCCGCTTGCCTGGGAATACTGTTTGCCTACCTGGCGCAGGTCAGCCTGTTGCGCCAGGGCTACACCGGACATCTGACGCGCGCGCATTGGCCCGCGCAGCTTCTGGCCATGTTTTGCTATCTGATCAGCGCGCTCGCCTTCTGCGCCGCCTGCTGGCTGGCGGCTGGACAGGCGATCACGGATGCACCCCAGACGACAACGGCCTATGCCAGGCGGTAGTTGCGGGTAAACCCGTGTGCGCAAAAATGTTGGACTTGAATTTGTGTTGAGAATAATATGCGCAAAGCGTATATAAATCTCCTGTTCGGGGCCCGTCATGACCATCTCCCAGCAAGCCTTCCTGCGCGACGCCATGCGGCGCCTGAATCTCACCCGCGACGTGTTCGCGACCCGCATTGGCGTCAAGCGCCGTGCGCTCGACACCTGGCTGTTGCCGGAGGGCTCGCAGGAATTCCGAGCCATGCCGGAAGTGGTGCAGCGCTTTGTCAGCGAAATCGTGCAGAACGGAGTATTGCTGGAAAAATATACGCAAAGCGTACAAGAAGGTCCGTTGCGTGACCGCATCGCGGTGGAAGGCAAGCACCAACTGCTGTCGGTGGACCAGTTCACGCGCGAATCGGTCGAGGACCTGTTCCGCGTGGCCGACATGATGCAGCCCATCGCCCGCCGCCAAAAGGTGTCCCGTGTGCTGGAAGGCGCGGTGCTGGGCAACCTGTTCTTCGAGGCCAGCACCCGTACCCGCGTCAGCTTCGGCTCCGCGTTCTGCCGCCTGGGCGGCTCGGTCTGCGATACCACCGGCTTCACGTTCTCGTCCATGGCCAAGGGCGAATCGATCTACGACACCAGCCGCGTCATGAGCGGCTACGTCGACGCCATGGTCATCCGCCATCCGGACCAGGGTTCGGTCGCGGAATTCGCGCGCGCCACCAACATCCCCGTGGTCAATGGCGGCGACGGCCCGGGCGAGCACCCCAGCCAGGCCCTGCTGGACCTGTACACGATCCTGACCGAGTTCTCGCGCCTGGGCAAACTGCTGGACGGCGCGCATATCGCCATGGTCGGCGACCTGAAATACGGCCGCACCGTGCACTCGCTCATCAAACTGATGGCGCTGTACAAGAACGTCAAGTTCTCGCTGGTGTCGCCCAAGGGCCTGGAGATGCCGTCCTACATCATCGAGCAGGCCAGCCGCAACGGCAACATCATCGAGCAGAAGACCACGCTGGCCGAAGGCCTGGCGGGCGCGGACGTGATCTATGCCACGCGCGTGCAGAAAGAGCGCTTCGCCAATGAAGAGAACGAAGGCTACACGCCGGATTTCCAGATCGGCCGCGCCATCATCGACGCCTACTGCGGCCCCGATACCATCGTCATGCACCCGCTGCCGCGCGACAGCCGCCCGGGAGCCAACGATTTGAGCGTGGACCTCAACCATGATCCGCGCCTGGCCATCTTCCGCCAGACCGACAATGGCATCCCCATCCGCATGGCGATCTTCGCGGTGCTGCTGGGCGTCGAAGGCCTGGTGCAGCATTCCTTGCGCGACGTGACTTGGCAGCATCCGTCCCACGTCGGTCCGGACGATTCCGCGTTCCACGGGCTCGAATAAGGGCGCGGCGCTGGGCCCAATACCCCTAGGGCGCAGGGCCATGGGGCGGCCTGGCCCGTTGATTTCAAGCATAATCCGCGCTGGTTTTTCCTGTCGCGTGTCGTTTCCAGACACTCCGAGGAGCCCTAGTGCGGATTATTTATGTCTTCTAGCAGTCCCGACGTCCCCTTACTTTCCGAGCCGCACACCGGCGCATCCAGCCAAGCGTGCTACCTGAGCGCGTCCAATGAGCAGGCCTGGGTAGCGGTGTACCAATCGGTCGACGCCTACACGCGCGGGCAGGTCGCCGCCGTGGTCGGCGACAGCCTTTCGGAACTGGTCGACGCCTTTTATTCCACGCTGCTGGCCGATGACGAGGCAGGCCCGCGCCTGTCCCATGAAATCGTGTCCAGCCGCCTGCACGCAGGCATGACGCGCTGGCTCAAGGGGCTGCTGTGCGTGCGCGATCAGGGCGACGTCGGCGTGCTGATGGCCACGCAGAAAAAAGTGGGCGAAGTGCACGCCCGCGTCCACATCCCGATTCATCTGGTGATGGCCGGCGCTCGCATCCTGAAGAACGAGATCGCGCTGCGCCTGCGCGCCAGCGACCTGGACGGCATGGCCGCATCGGTCGCGACCCAGTACGTCTGTAATCTGTTCGACCTGGCGGTCGAGCAGATGAGCCGCGCCTTCATGCGCGACATCAGCCGCGGCGCCCGCAACGACGAGGCCTACCGGCTCTTCGCCCTGGGGCAGAACATTTCCACGGAGCGCGAACGCCAGCGTGCCGCCTTGCTGGAATGGAGCCAGGCGGTGCTGATCGGCCTGCACTACCGCGCGCCGGGGCAAAGCCTGCCGCGGCTGGCGGCCTCGGAATTCGGGCTGTGGCTGCAACACAAGGGCGGCGCGATGTTCGAAAGCGCGCCGGGCCTGCAGCAGATCATGGACGCCGTCGCGCAGCTGGATGGGGTGGTGCTGCCCCAATTGATGCGGGGCGAGGAGCTGGGGCAGGCCTCGGCCATGCCCGACCATGTGCGCGAGCTGCAGGAGCTGGTGGCGCGCATCAAGCACCTGCTCAACGGCCTGTTCGACATGGTGGCCGAGATCGAAAGCGGCAGCGATCCGCTGACCAACGTGCTGAACCGGCGCTTCCTGCCCTCGGTGATCGGGCGCGAAATTTCGATTGCGCGGCGCCAGCGCAGCGCGTTCTCCGTGCTGCTGCTGGACATCGATCATTTCAAGGCCATCAACGACCAGCACGGCCATTCCGGCGGCGACCAGGTGCTGCGCCAGTTTGCCGAGGTCCTGCACCAATCGTGCCGTTCCAGCGATTTCGTGTTCCGCTATGGTGGCGAAGAATTCCTGGTGGTGCTGGTGGACACCGCAAGCGAGGCCGCCTTGGCCACGGCCGAGAAGCTGGGCGCGGAAATCCGCCGCCATGTCTTCAACATTCCCGAGGCCGGTCCGCTGCTCATCACGGCCAGCATCGGCGTAGCGACGTTCGACGGCCATCCGGACTATGCCTATCTGATCGACCGCGCCGACAAGGCGCTCTACCAGGCCAAGCAGGCCGGCCGCGACCGCGCGGTGGCGGCCTGAAGCCAGGCTTCTCGCGCATGAAAAAGGCCGCCCGATCATGGGCGGCCCGCGGTTTGCCCGTGGCGCCATGGCGCCTGCGGCTTACACCTTCTTTTCGCCGCCCAGCGCGTCGACCAGTTCGGCCATCATCTTGGCCAGTTCGCCCGTCATCAGCATCATGTCGGAATCGAACTTTTCGTCGTCGTTGGCGGCCACGCCTTCGTTGCCTTCCTTCAGCACGTCCAGGGGCGCAACGCGCTTGACGTCCAGGCCTTCGGTCAGCACGAACGAGATGCGGTCTGCCCAGGTCATGGCCAGGCGAGTGCACTGCTTGCCCGACTGGATGTGGCGGCGCACGTCGTCGGCGTCGATCGAGTGCTTGACGTAGCGGATGGCCGCGCCGCTTTCACCCGACGAACGCAGCTCGGTGTCCTGGTCAATGGAGAAGTTGGCCGGAGCCTCGTCCTCGGCCAGCCAGCCGGTCATGGCCGAGGCCGGGGACTGCGCCACGTACAGGTTTTCGAGCGGGAAGGGGTCCACGCACTTGGCCAACAGGCCGATGACTTCGTCGGCCTTGGCCGAGGCGGCCGCGTCGATCACCAGCCAATGGTTCTGCGGGTCGATCCAGACACGGGTGTCGCGGTACACGCTGAAGGCGCGCGGCAGGAGCTCGTCGGTGACGCGCTCCTTGATTTCCTTCATTTGCTTGCGGCCCGGCTTGTAGCCTTGCTGCTCTTCGATTTCCTGGGCGCGGGCCTTGGCGACCTGGTTGACGACGGTGCCCGGCAGGAGCTTCTTCTCGGCGCGCAGGCTCAGCAGGATCTGGCCGTTGACCACATGGGCCAGGCCGCCGTTTTCACGCGGAGGCACCCAGCCCAGGCTCTGCATTTCGAGGTTGTTGCCGCTTTGGTAGGCATGCCGCGCGAGCGTTTCTTCAAGCTGGTCGCCGACCAGCGTCCACGGCGAGGAGAGGCGATAAATCTTGAGATTCTTGAACCACATGAGCGTCGGCCAAAAGGGTTGATTCTATACGACGCGGCCGCTTTGCCGAAGTGCGGCAATACCGCAGCGTGATGCGACACCTTCTGTCACTGACAGCGGCGGGCCGATGCGCTACTGTCCGCGCAGCAAGTCGAACTGGAGATAAAAAATGAAGATCATCGGCGCCATTCTGATCGTCCTGGGCATCGCTGCCCTGGCCTACAAGGGCTTCAACTACAAGTCCGAGGAGACCGTGCTGCAGATTGGTTCGGTGAAGGCTACCGCCGAGACCGAGAAGTCGGTGGCGATCCCGGCCTGGGCCGGCATCGCGGCCATCGTGGCCGGAGTGGTGGCCATCGGCGTGGGCATGCGCCGCTGATTGCGGGCGGCTACGGCCGCCGTCTGCAGAAGCAAGCCATGGCGACCGCGGGTCGCCATTTTTGCGCGCGCCGGCACAAAAAAAAGCGGCCCGGCTCATTGAGGGCCGGGCCGGTACGGGAGCACGCAATACCGCGTCATAAAAGGCTCGCGGGGAACGCGGTATCGGTGTCAGAACACTGGCCCTGCAATCGTCCGACAGGGGGATCAATCGTCGGTCAATCTGGCGCAAGGCCGTAATCTGAGCGCTCAGTCTAATGGCGCGGGTCTGACATGGTCCTGAAAGTGCAGGTCTCTTTTTCGCCCGCTCGCTTCCTGGGACGGATCCTGCTTGATTGCGCGCAAAAAAAAAGCTCCATAAGGAGCTTTTGAAAGGCCGGGCGGGCGCAGCAGTCCCGTCCGGCGGGGGATGGCCGTTTAAGCGTTGATGTCGTTGTCCTTGGATTCGCGCACGAACAGCGTGCCGATGACCAGGGTCATGACTGCAATGATGATCGGATACCACAGGCCGTCGTAGATGTTGCCGGTGGCGGCGACCACGGCGAAGGCGACCGGGGGCAGGAAGCCGCCGAACCAGCCGTTGCCGATGTGGTAGGGCAGGCTCATCGACGTGTAGCGGATGCGCGTCGGGAACATTTCCACCAGCATGGCGGCGATCGGGCCGTACACCATGGTGACGTAGAGCACCAGGATGGCCAGCAGCACCACGACCATGACGTTGTTGCTCTGGGCCGGGTCAGCCTTGGCAGGGTAGCCGTGGCTGCGGATGGCAGTCGTCAGCGCCTTGTCCAGTTCTGCGGCCTTGGCCTTGAAGTCTGCCGGGGCCATGGTCTTGCCGTCGAACGAGGCGAACTCGTCGTTGCCGATCTTGACCTTGGCGACCGAGCCGGCCGGCGCCGCTTCGTTCTTGTAGTTCACCGAGTTGCGGGCCATGAACGACTTGACCACGTCGCAAGAGCTGGTGAAGGACGAAGTGCCCACCGGGTTGAACTGGAACGAGCAGGTGGTGGGGTCCGCGATCACGGTGACCGGGGCCGTGGCCTGGGCCTTTTCCAGCGCCGGGTTGGCGAAGTGCGTGATGCCCTGGAAGATCGGGAAGTACGTGAGCGCGGCGATCAGGCAGCCTGCCATGATGATGGGCTTGCGGCCGATCTTGTCGGACAGCGCGCCGAAGACCACGAAGAACGGGGTGCCGATCAGGAGCGCAATGGCGATCATGATGTTGGCGGTATTGGCGTCGACCTTCAGCGTTTGCGTCAGGAAGAACAGGGCGTAGAACTGGCCCGTGTACCAGACCACGGCCTGGCCGGCGGTCAGGCCCAGCAGCGCCAGGATCACGACCTTCAGGTTCTTCCATTGGCCGAACGATTCGGCGATCGGCGCCTTGGAGCCCTTGCCTTCTTCCTTCATGCGCTTGAAGGTCGGCGATTCGCTCAGTTGCAGGCGGATCCACACCGAGATGCCCAGCAGCACGACCGAGATCAGGAACGGAATGCGCCAGCCCCAGGCCTTGAAGTCGTCTTCGCCCATGACCGTGCGGATGCCCAGGATGACCAGCAGCGACAGGAACAGGCCCAGGGTCGCGGTGGTCTGGATCCAGGACGTGTAGAAGCCGCGGCGGCCATGCGGCGCGTGCTCGGCGACATAGGTCGCCGCGCCGCCGTACTCGCCGCCCAGCGCCAGGCCTTGCAGCAGGCGCAGGACGATCAGGATGGCGGGGGCGGCCAGGCCGATGCTGGCGTAGCTGGGCAGCACGCCCACGAGGAACGTGGACAGGCCCATGATCACGATCGTGACCAGGAAGGTGTACTTGCGTCCGACCAGATCGCCCAGGCGGCCAAACACCAGTGCGCCGAACGGGCGTACGGCGAAACCGGCGGCGAACGCCAGCAGGGCGAAGATGAAGCCCGCGGTGGGGTTCACGCCCGAGAAGAAGTGTTGCGCGATGATGGCGGCTAGCGAGCCGTACAGATAGAAGTCGTACCACTCGAAAACCGTGCCCAGCGACGACGCAAAGATGACGCGGCGTTCATCCTTGGTCATCGGGCGCGGATCCGCGGATGGACCGCGGCCTGCCATGGTTGTTGTGCTCATGATGTCTCCTCGGTTTTATGGCCGGCGGTGGTCCGCCGTGCTGCGCCCGCCGCCGGCGAGCCGACATTGAGCTATATGCAACATTGGGGGGTGACGCTGACGAGGTTCTGACGGGATACTTACTTGAGTCTTAAAATTGAAACTGAAAGTAACTATCCCCTGGGAGGCTAGGGATAGTCCTAGGAGGCGTCGGAGAGGTCTGACAACTCGGTGTAAAGCGGAAAGATCACGCGGATCCGCATGCCGGGCAGGTTCGAATGCGCCGTGGGGTGATCGCTGATTTCGACGCTGGCCTGGTGCTTCTGGGCGATCTCCCGCACGATGGCCAGCCCCAGGCCGCTGCCGTCGGACTGGGTGCCCAGCACGCGGTAGAAGCGGTCGAACACCCGTTCGCGCTCTTCAGGCGGGATGCCGGGGCCGGAATCCTCGACCTCCAATACCGCATGCGCGCCCAGGATTTGTGCGCGTACCGTGATGTGGCCGCCGCGCGGCGTGTAGCGCAGCGCGTTGTCCACCAAGTTGTTGAGCAGTTCGGCCAGCAGCAGGGGGTTGCCGTTGATCTCCACCGGGTGGTCCGAGCCCTCGAAGCCCAGGTCGGTGTTCAGCGACAGCGCCTGCGGCGCCCAGTGCATGGCCTGTTCGTAGGCGATGGCGTTGAGGTCCGTGCGGGTCAAGCCGATGGCGCTGGGGTTCTCGGCCCGGGCCAGCAACAGCAGTTGGTTCACCAGGCGAGTGGCGCGTTCCGAGCCGGTCACGAGCTGGCGCAGGCTGGACTGCATTTCCTCGGGGCTGGCGTCGCGCAGCGCCAGCTCGGCCTGGGTGCGCAGGCCGGCCAGCGGCGTCTTCAACTGGTGCGCCGCGTCGGCGACGAAGCGGCGCTGCGCCTGCACGTTGGACGAAAGCCGGTCCAGCAGATCGTTCATCGCGGCCACCAGGGGCGCGATCTCGGTAGGCGCGGCGCGCTCGTCGATGGGCGAAAGATCGTCGGGCCGGCGGGCCCGCAGGCGCTGCTGCAGCGCGTTCAGCGGCGCGACCCCGCGCGACAGCCCGAACCACACCAGCAGCACGGCGATGGGCAGCACCACGAACTGCGGAATGATCACGCCCTTGATGATGTCGTTGGCCAGCTGCGTGCGCTTTTCGACGGTCTCGGCCGCGATCAGCAGCGCTGGCTGCGTATCCGGCAGGTGCAGGTCCACCCAGGTGAACGCCAGCCGGATGCCGAAGCCGCGCAAAGTCGCGTCTTCGTACTGCACTTCGCCGGGGCGGGGCTGGCCCACGGTGGAAGGCAGCGGCAGGGCGCGGTCGCCGCCCAGGTATTCGCCGCGGCTGCCCAGCGCCAGCCAGAACACGCTGTCGGTCTCGTCGGCGTGCAGCACTTCGCGCGCGGTGCTGGTCATCTTCAGCACGGCGCGGCCGTCCTGCGCGTGCACCTGCAGGGTCAGCACGTGGAGATTGTTGGCCAGCGCGCGGTCGTAGGGCACGTTGGCGATGTTCTGCGCCACCACGTAGGTGATGGCCACGCTCATCGGCCACAGCAGGAACAGCGGCGCCAGCATCCAGTCCAGGATCTCGCCCAGCAGGGAGCGTTGCGGCGGCGCGAAGCTCGGGCCCTTGGCCCCCGCCCGCATGACCTCCAGTGCTTCCTGGTTCAGCGCTTCCGGCGGCGCCGCTTCAGCTTGCGAGGTACGCCGCACCCTGGTCCCGCTCAAGACAGTAGCCCAGGCCGCGCACCGTCACGATTTTCACGCCGCTGGGCTCCAGCTTCTTGCGCAGGCGATGGACGTAGACCTCGATGGCGTTGGTGCTGACTTCCTCGCCCCATTCGCACAGGTGGTCGACAAGCTGGGTCTTGCTGACCATGCGGCCGCTGCGGGTCAGGAGGATCTCGAGCAGGCTGACTTCGCGCGCCGACAGGTCCAGCGTCTGGTCGTCGACCACGGCGACGCGGCCGGTCTGGTCGAACAGCAGGCGGCCGTGCTTGATCATGGTGGCGCCGCCGCCCGCGCCGCGCCGGGTCAGGGCTCGCACGCGGGCCTCGAGTTCCGACAGCGCGAACGGCTTGGCCATGTAGTCGTCGGCGCCCAGGTCCAGCCCCTTGACGCGCTGTTCGATACTGTCGGCGGCGGTCAGGATCAGCACCGGCAGGGCGGAGTTGCGGGCGCGCAGGCGGCGCAGCACCTCCAGCCCGGCCAGTTGCGGCAGGCCCAAGTCCAGGATGAGCAGGTCGAATGCCTGGGCCGCCAGCGCCGAATCGGCCGCCAACCCGTCGCGCACCGCATCCACGGCATAGCCGTTGTGGCGCAACGAACGGGACAGGCCGTCGGCCAGGATGCTGTCGTCTTCGGCGATCAGGATACGCATGGGCTACAGTGAGAAAAGACCCCGTGGCGCAAAGGGGACAAAACGCCGGGTTCGTCTGGCATTCTGGCATAGGGCGCCAAGCTTGCCACTCAGGGTATACGTGCAAAACACTGGCACACTGGTTTTATGTACAGTATAATCCGATGCCATAATCTGACCCGTTGCTCAAAGCACCCGCCTAAACCTGCGGCACTTCCCTAGACACCAGATACGTTACAGACAGGACTCTACATGGACGACAAAACCACCAAGGCCGCCGCATCGGAAAAGGCCAAGGCGCTTGCCGCCGCGCTTTCGCAGATCGAAAAGCAGTTCGGCAAGGGCTCGATCATGCGCTACGGCGACAACGAGGTTTCGCATGACATCCAGGTGGTTTCCACGGGCTCGCTCGGTCTGGACATCGCGCTGGGTGTCGGTGGCCTGCCGCGAGGCCGCGTGGTCGAAATCTACGGCCCGGAATCGTCGGGCAAGACCACGCTGACGCTGCAGGTCATCGCTGAAATGCAGAAAATCGGCGGCACCTGCGCGTTCGTTGATGCGGAGCACGCGCTCGATGTGCAATACGCCTCCAAGCTGGGCGTCAAACTGACCGATCTGCTGATTTCGCAGCCGGACACCGGCGAACAGGCGCTGGAGATTACCGACGCGCTGGTGCGCTCCGGCTCGGTCGACCTGATCGTCATCGACTCGGTGGCCGCGCTGGTGCCCAAGGCCGAAATCGAAGGCGAAATGGGCGATTCCCTGCCCGGCCTGCAAGCCCGCCTGATGAGCCAGGCGCTGCGCAAGCTCACCGCCACCATCAAGAAGACCAACTGCATGGTCATCTTCATCAACCAGATCCGCATGAAGATCGGCGTGATGTTCGGCAACCCCGAAACCACCACCGGCGGCAACGCGCTCAAGTTCTACGCCTCCGTGCGCCTGGACATCCGCCGCATCGGTTCCATCAAGAAGGGCGACGAGGTCGTCGGCAACGAAACCCGCGTCAAGGTCGTGAAGAACAAGGTCGCGCCGCCGTTCAAGCAGGCCGAATTCGACATCATGTACGGCGCCGGCATCTCGCGCGAAGGCGAAATCATTGATCTGGGCGTGGCCGCCAATGTGGTGGACAAGTCCGGCGCGTGGTACAGCTACAACGGCAACCGCATCGGCCAGGGCAAGGACAATGTCCGCGAGTACCTGAAAGAGCACAAGGACATGGCCGTCGAGATCGAGAACCGCGTCCGCGAGAACCAGGGCATCGTCAGCCGCGCGGCCGAATTCGTACCCACCGCGGAAGACACCGCCGAAGATTGATCGGATCGGTGGCGGGCCTGGCGCGTGGCGGATTCAGATTTGCCGCGAACGGCCCGCGTATCGCGTCGGGGCAGCCCGAACACTTGCGGCAGGCGCCAGGACGGGCCTGCCGTTATGCATAGCAAGCAGGAAACGCATGAGCTGGAAACCGCCGCCCGCGTCAGCCGAGCGCCTCCGCGCCAAGCTGGACGATGAATTCGAAACCGTGGCCAAGCCGCAGGGCTTGCGCCGCAGTTCGGATGCGCGCCGCGAGCAGGAAGCGCAAGCCGGCGATGCGCCGGATTCATGGAGCCGCAGTTCGGAAGCGGGCGGTGCGCGCCGCGGCCGCCGTGCCGCCGCGGCCGAGGACGGCCAGGATACCGACAGTCAGTCGACCCGCAAGGGGCCGTCGTTGAAGATGCGGGCCGTGGGCTATCTGTCGCGGCGCGAGCACGCCCGCGAGGAATTGGCGCGCAAGCTTGCCGCCCATGCCGAAGATCCGGCCGAAGTCGAGGCCGTGCTCGATGCCCTGGAGAAGGAAGGCTGGCTGTCCACCGAACGCTTTGCGCAAAGTTTGGTCCATCGGCGCGCCTCGCGCCAGGGGGCGGCGCGCATCGTGCAGGAATTGCGGCAGCACGGGGTGGACGACAACCAGGTCGCCGAATTGCGCGAACAACTGCGCGCTACCGAATACGACCGCGCGCTCGAAGTCTGGAAGAAGCGCTTCAGCGCCAAGCCGGAGGATCGCGCGGCGTACGCAAAACAGGCGCGCTTTCTGGCCAGCCGTGGCTTTGCACATGACGTGATTCGTCGCATTCTGGGCGAAGGCGGCGACGAGGACTGAGTTCCTCCGCTGCAAACGGCTGGCTTCTTACTTCGCCGACTTGATCCCCGACAGCGTCTTGAAACACACGTCGCGGGTAATGGTCAGGAACTCATCGATGTACGAGGCATCCGTGTCCTCGCTGCGCACCGTCGCGTACAGCGTGCGCCATACGCCTTGCGGGCCCAACCGGCACAGCCGCAGCCAGCCCTGATTCATGTATTCCGTCAGCGCCCAGTTGGGCAGCGCGGCCACGCCGCGGTTGCTGGCCACCAGCTGCGCAATGATGGGGGTGAGCTCCGCGCGGCGGATGGCGGCCGGCTCCACGTCGGCGGGGTCGAGGAAGGCCGTGAAAATGTCCAGGCGCTGCTTGTCCACGGGATAGGTGATGAGCGTCTGGTCGGCCAACTGATCCGGCATGACGAACTTGCTGCCGGCCAGCGGATTGGATTCCGACACGGCCAGCACCAGCTCGTACTTGAACAGCGGCAGGTATTCCACCGCGTCCAGTGGCTGGGGGTCCGAGGTAATGACCAGGTCCAGGTCGCCGCGCACCAGGGCGGGCAGGGGGGCGAAGGAAAACGCCGCCGACAGGTCCAACGCCACATCCGGCCATTGCGCGCGGAAGGCATCCAGGGCCGGCATCAGCCACTGAAAGCAGGAATGGCAGTCGATCGCCAGGTGCAGCCGGCCGGTGCGGCCCGCGGCCAGCCGCTGCAGATCCCGTTCCGTCGCGCGGATGCGCGGCAGCACTTCATCCGCCAGCGCCAGCACCCGCAGGCCCGCGGTCGTCAGCCGCGCCGGCCGCGTGCGGCGGTTCAGCAACGGCGTGCCCAGCCGGGTTTCCAGGTCGCGCAACTGGTGCGACAGGGCCGACTGGGTCAGGTGCAGGCGCTCGGCGGCTTCCTGCAGGCTGCCGCCATCGCGGATGGCGGTAAGCGTTTCAAGATGGCGGATTTCAAGCATGGGTGACTACAGGGTTAGGAAATAAGCTCATATTGTATGAGATTTGCTCATTCTATGAATGTGTACATTGATTTTGATTCATTTTGGTTTGGCATCAGAATAGCCGTCACTTGAGCAAATTTTGTCTAACGGCGGAAATGTCATGACTACTATTCATAATTTGGGTTTCCCCCGCATCGGCGCGCAACGTGAGCTGAAGCGCGCGGTCGAAGCCTATTGGGCCGGCAAGCAGACCTCTGAAGAACTGGAACAGACGGGCCGTGAACTGCGCGCCAAGCACTGGAAACTTCAGGCCGCCGCCGGCCTGAAGTTCGTGCCGGTGGGCGACTTCGCCTGGTACGACCAGATCCTGGAATGGACCACGCTGCTGGGCGCCGTGCCGGCCCGCTTCGGCCAGAAGGACGACGAGCCCGTCACGCTGGACACGCTGTTCCGCATGGGCCGTGGCCGCGCGCCGACGGGCAAGCCCGCCGCCGCCTGCGAAATGACCAAGTGGTTCGACACCAACTACCACTACATCGTGCCGGAACTGGTGCCAGGCCAGACCTTCCGCATCGCCCGTGAATCGCTGTTCGAACAGGTCCGCGAAGCGCAGGCCCAGGGCTACGCCGTCAAGCCCGTGATTCCCGGTCCGCTGACCTGGCTCTATCAGGGCAAGGGCGATGCCTTTGACGCCGGCGCCGCCGATGAGGGCAAGCTGCAACTGCTGGCCGCGCTGCTGCCGGTCTACCAGGAAGTGCTGGCGCGCTTCGCCAAGCTGGGCGTGCAGTGGGTGCAGATCGACGAACCCATCCTGGCGCTGGATCTGCCGCAAGCCTGGCGCGACGCGTTCAAGCAAACCTATGACCAGTTGTCCGCCAGCGCGGTCAAACTGCTGGTGGCCACCTACTTCGACGGCCTGAAGGACAATCTGCCGACCGCGCTGGGCTTGCCCGTGGCCGGCTTGCACGTGGACCTGGTGCGCGCGCCCGAACAACTGGCGGAAGTGGTCGCGGGCCTGGGCGCCGAACAGGTGCTGTCCGCCGGCGTCATCAATGGCCGCAACATCTGGCGCACCGACCTGGACGCCGCCATCGCCACGCTGACCCCGATCAAGCGGCAATTGGGCGACCGTCTGTGGCTGGCGCCTTCGTGCTCGCTGCTGCACGTGCCGGTGGATCTGGCTTATGAAACCGAGTTGGATGCGGAGCTCAAGAGCTGGCTGTCGTTTGCCGCCCAGAAACTGGAAGAACTGAGCCTGCTGGGCCGCGCCCTGGACAGCGCGACGCAAGCCGCCGCGCAGGACGGCCTGGCCAAGCAGCGCGCCGCGCTGGCCGCCCGCCGTTTTTCGGCCCGCATCCACAATCCGGCCGTCGCCCAGCGCATGGCTGGTGCGGCCGCCGTGTCGCGCGACCGCGCGCCGTTCGCCGGCCGCATCGCCCGCCAACAGGAAGAGCTGGGCCTGCCCGCCTACCCGACCACGACCATCGGCTCCTTCCCGCAGACTGCGGAAATCCGCGCCCTGCGCCGCGACTGGAAGTCGGGCGCGCTGTCGGACTCGGGCTACGAGACCGCCATCCGCAAGGAAATCGAGGAAGTCATCCGCTTCCAGGAAAAGGTCGGCCTGGACGTGCTGGTACACGGCGAACCCGAGCGCAACGACATGGTGGAGTACTTCGGCGAGCTGCTGGCCGGCTTCGCCTTCACCAAGAACGGCTGGGTCCAGAGCTACGGCTCGCGTTGCGTCAAGCCGCCGGTCATTTTCGGCGATGTCGCCCGTCCCGCGCCGATGACGGTGGGTTGGTCGTCCTACGCGCAGTCGCTGACCGACAAGCCGGTCAAGGGCATGCTGACTGGCCCGGTCACCATCCTGCAGTGGTCGTTCGTGCGCGACGACCAGCCGCGCGAGCAGACCTGCCGCCAACTGGCCCTGGCCTTGCGCGACGAAGTGGTGGACCTGGAAACCGCCGGCATCAGCGTCATCCAGATCGACGAGCCCGCCATCCGCGAAGGCTTGCCGCTGCGCCGCGCCGACTGGCAGGCGTATCTGGATTGGGCCGTGGATTGCTTCCGCCTGTCGACCGCCGGCGTGCGCGACCAGACGCAGATCCACACCCACATGTGCTATTCGGAGTTCAACGACATCATCGAATCCATCGCCGCCATGGACGCGGACGTGATCACGATCGAAACCTCGCGTTCCAACATGGATCTGCTCAAGGCCTTCGAGGACTTCCGTTATCCGAACGATATCGGTCCCGGCGTGTACGACATCCATTCGCCGAACGTGCCCGAAGTGGACTGGATGGTCGGCCTGATGGAGAAGGCCGCGGCCCGTCTGCCCAAGGAGCGTCTGTGGGTCAATCCTGACTGCGGCCTGAAGACGCGCGCCTGGCCTGAAACCGAAGCCGCGCTGATCGGCATGGTGCAGGCGGCCCGCGCCTTGCGCGAGGCGGCCTGAGCAGAAAGCTTGCCGTAATGCCGCCTGATCCCATGGGTCTGGCGCCAGCCCTGATCCGCGCATGCCGCGCGCGGATCAGGGCTTTTTCCTTGCAGCCGCAAGGTTCTTGTGATGGCTGCAAGCCACAGCCTGGGCGCGGCGCGGATGTTTTTTTCAATCCTGCTTGAACGAAATTCCGCGGCATGGGTCAATACGCAAAATCCCATTGCTGGATCCTTGTCGTTCCTATGATTCTCCAAGGCCCCTGTCGGCCCGACCTGCTGCTTGCAGAGACGCTGCCCGACATTCTGGAAGCCACGATCCGCCGGCATCCCGCCGCCGTCGCCATTCATTGGCTGGATCACACCCTCACTTATGACATGCTCGGCCAGCGCGCCGACCTGGCCGCGCACCATCTGATCGAAGCGGGCGTGCGGCCCGGCGATATCGTCGGCCTGTGCCTGCCGCGCGGCGCCGACCTGCTGGTGATGCAGGCGGCCATCGCCAAAGCGGGCGCGGCCTGGCTGCCATTTGAATCCGACACGCCTGCGGACCGCATGCTGGTCTGCCTGCAGGACGCGGGAGCCCACGGACTGATCGCGGGCGCCGAGGTCCGGCTGGACGGCATGGAAACCTGGACCACCTGGGCGCTGTCGGAGCCGGTCGAAGGCGATTTGCGCAGGCGGGAAGGGCTGCTGCCCGAACATCCTGCTTATGTCATCTACACCTCGGGCTCCACCGGCAAGCCCAAGGGCGTGCCTATCAACCACGCCAGCATCTGCCACTTCCTGCGCAGCGAAAACGCAGTGCTGGGCGTGCGCCATGAAGACAAGGTCTACCAAGGCTTCTCGGTGGCCTTCGACATGTCGTTCGAAGAGATCTGGATCAGTTATCTGGTCGGCGCGTCCTTGTGGGTAGCGCCCAAGATGCTGACCACGGACCCGGAAGGCCTGCCTGACGCCCTGGTGCGTGAAAGCGTTACCGTGCTGCACGCGGTGCCGACCTTGCTGGCGCTGTTCGCGCGCGACGTGCCTGGACTGCGCATCGTCAATCTGGGCGGCGAGGTCTGTCCGGATTTCCTGGTGCCGCGCTGGGCTACGCCCGGCCGGCGCCTGTTCAACACCTACGGCCCCACCGAGACCACCGTGTCCGCCAGCCTGGCCGAACTGCTGCCCGGCCAGCCCGTGACCATAGGCGCGCCGCTGCCCAACTACGGCATGCTGGTGCGCGGCGAGGACGGCGCGGTGCTGCCGCAAGGGCAGGTGGGAGAGCTGTGCATCACCGGTCCTGGCGTGGCCGGCGGCTATCTGGGCCGGCCCGAGCTGACGGCCGAGAAATTCCTCGCCAATCCGCGCCCGTCCGGCGATCACGACACCCGCATGTACCGCAGCGGTGATCTGGCGCGCATCGACGAACACGGGCAGATCCATTGCCTGGGCCGCAGCGACGACCAGGTCAAGGTGCGGGGGTTCCGCGTCGAGCTTGGGGAAATCGAGGCCGCGCTTTACCGCCTGCCGGGCGTGGGCGCCGCTGCCGTGGTGCTGCGCGATCTGGCAGGCATCGAGCAGTTGGTGGCCTTCCTCAAGCCCGAGGGCGAGGCGCGGCTGGACCCGCATGCGATGCGCGCCGCGCTGGGCGCGGACTTACCCGCCTACATGATTCCGGCGCGCTTCGAACTGGTGGCCGAAGTGCCCCGCCTGACCTCGGGCAAGATCGACCGCAAGGCGTTGAAGGCGCGCGAGCTGGACGCCGTGTCCGAGCCCTGCGGTGACGACGACGTGCCCGTCACGCCAGGCGAGCTCGCCTTGTTCGACGCCCTGCGCCCTTTGTTTCCGGGGCAGCCGCTGCGGCTGGCCAGCGACTTCTTCCGCGACCTGGGCGGCCATTCGCTGCTGGCCGCGCGCCTGGTGTCGTCGTTGCGCAAGCATCCGCATTTTTCCGCGCTGACCATGCACGAGCTTTACCAGCATCCCGTGCTGGGAACCCTCGCGGCCCGGCTGGACGCGCTGGCCTCGGCCGAAAGCGCCGCGACCCAATCGGCAGTCGTCGCCGGGACCGGCGCTGATCCGGCGGCCGCGCCCGAGTGGCGCCGCTGGACCTGCGGCCTGGCGCAGCTGGCGGCGCTGCCGCTGCTGATCGGCGTGCGCATGCTGATCTGGCTGACGCCGTTCTTCACCTACCACTACTGGACGGGCGACGAGGGCGACTCCGTCTGGCGCGCGGTGGCGCTGTCCATCGCCAGCTATCTGGCCTGCAACCTGTTGAGCTTCGGCGTGGCCGTGGCCTGCAAGTGGGGCATCCTGGGCAGGCTCAAGCCCGGCCGCTACCCGCTGTATGGCTGGCTGTTCTACCGCTGGTGGCTGGTGGACCGGGTGATGGACATACCGCCCGCGCATCTGCTTGCCGGGTCGCCGCTGCAGATCTGGTACTTGCGGGCGCTGGGCGCGCGCATCGGCCGCGACGCCGCCATCAGCCGCATTTCCGTGCGCGCGCCCGACCTGTTGGCGGTCGGAAACGGCGTCAGCATCGGCGCGGCGGTGAACCTGGAGAACTTCGCGGTGCGTGGTGGGGAGTGGAGCGTGGCGCCGATCACGCTGGCGGACCGCGCCTACATCGGTTCCTATTCGGTGCTGCAGGGCGATGTGGCGATGGGCGAGGGCGCCCGGCTGGATGGCCTGTCTTCGCTGGCGCAGGGCGCGCGCGTGCCGCCAGGCCAGATCTGGAGCGGCGCGCCGGCGCGGCACGATCCGCAGGCCCGCGCGCCCGAGCTGCCGCCGCGGCCGCAGCGCCAGGGCATCTGGAGCCGGCTGGACTGCGTGGCCTACGCGGGCGGCGGCACGCTGATCGCCGCCTTGTTCTTCATGCCGGTGTTCCCGAGCTTCGTGCTGATCGACTGGATCGACGCGCGCTGGCTGGACTTGATGGGCGCGCGCGTGCCCTGGCCCCAAGCCTTCCTGAGCTATCTGCTGCTGGCCTTGCCCGCCAGCGCCCTGCTGCTGATGCTGACGGTGCTGGTATCCGCGCTGCTGCGCTGGACGCTGCTGCCCCGGCTGGCCAGCGGCCGCTGGCCCGTCTACGGCCAGATCTATCTGCGGCGCTGGCTGACCAACCAGATCCAGGAATCCAGCCTCAGCGTGCTGCACGGCCTGTACGCGTCGATCTATGCCGGCAACTGGTATCGCTTGCTGGGCGCGAAGGTCGGGCGCGGCACGGAAATCTCCACCGCCATGGGCGTGGTGCCCGACATGCTGACCCTGGGCCGCGACAGTTTCATCGCCGACGGCGTCATGCTGGGCGACGAGGAAATCGACGGCGGCTGGATGACGATGCGTCCCACCGTCATCGGCAACCGCAGTTTCGTCGGCAACGGCGCTTATGTCCCGGACGGCTCGGTGCTGCCCGACGAGGTGCTGATCGGCGTGCAGAGCCGCGCGCCGGCCAACGCCCGCATGGCCAGCGGCCAGACCTGGCTGGGCAATCCGCCGCTGGCGCTGCCGGCGCGCGAGCAGACCGCGGGCTTTCCGGCGCACTTGACCTTCCGCCCCAGCCTGGGCCGCAAGATCCTGCGCGGCGGCGTCGAGGGCATGCGCATGATCCTGCCGCTGGCCGTGGTGATCGCGGTGGGCTATCTGACCGTGATGAAGGTCATCCCCATGGCGGCGCGCGAAGGCTTCGTCTCCGCTTTCGATGAGCTGCTGCTGGCCGGCGTGCTGTACGGCGTCGGCGCCTTCCTGTTCCTGGTGGCGTTGAAGTGGGCGCTGATCGGCCGCTACCAGCCGCGCGCCGAGCCCATGTGGACGCCCTTCGTCTGGAAGAGCGAAGCCGTCACCAGCCTGTACGAGTCCATCGCGGTGCCTAATTTCTTCAATTTCCTGCGGGCCACGCCCTGGCTGCCGCTGGCCCTGCGCTGCATGGGCGCCCGCATCGGCAAACGCGTCTTCATGGACACCACCGACATCACCGAGTACGACTGCGTGTCGATCGGCGACGACGCCGTGCTGCACGCCTGGTCCGGGCCGCAGACCCATCTGTTCGAAGACCGGGTGATGAAGATCGGCATGGTCCGCATCGGCGACGCCGTCAATGTCGGGCCACGCAGCACCATCCTGTATGACACCCGGGTCGAAGCCGGCGCGCGGCTGGGGCCGCTGACGCTGGTGCTCAAGGGCGAGTCCATCCCTGCCGGGCAAGCCTGGATCGGCAGCCCGGCGACTCCGTGGACGCAAGGGTGACCGGGCCTCTGAGGCTGACCGGGGAGGGCGCCCCGGTCGAATTGTGGCTGCTGCACCTGCCGGTCTCCCGGCAGAGGCAGCGCCTGGCCGCCCGGGTTTGGCTGGCCGCGGAACTGGCGCGGCGCGATCCGCAAGCCGCTTCGGGCTGGACGGAAACGCCCCAGGGCCCGCGGATGCCCGCGGGCGCGCGCTGGAACAGTTCCTTCTCTTACTATGGCCCTTATATTCTTTGCGGCCTGTCCCGGCTGGGCCTGCCGGGCGTGGACCTGACTGGCGCGCAGGCCTGGGCGGGCGATGCGGACGTGATCAGCCTTTATTGCGGTCCGCATGCCGCCGCCGAGCTGGCTGTCAGTCCGCCAGCGGCGCGGGCGGACGCCTTCGCCCGCGCCTGGAGCGCGCTGGAGGCGCGCCTGAAAGCCTGCCGCCGGGGACTGGAGGAATACTCCCCGGAGCGCGAGCGGCGCCTGGCCGCCGCCCGCATCACCTGCCAGGTCCGGCACCAGGGCCTGTGGGCGGCCGCCGCCCTCTGCGGCGGCGCGTCAGGCGCTAGTCAGGGGGCTTGATCGCAGGCCGGCTGCGCTATACTTTGAAGGTTTTGTTGCCGCGCACCATGCGCAGGCATCTCGCCCCGCAGGCCCCCAGCATGCCCTTGCCACCGCCGGACTATCCTCGCCAACCATTGCACACGCGTTCCATACGCGTGCAGTCGTATGCGCGCGAGGACGGGCTCTGGGACCTGGAAGCCGAGCTGATCGACGTCAAGGCGTACGATTTCCCCAAGCGCGACGGCGAGATGTTCAAGGCCGGACAACCCATCCATCACATGCATCTGCGCATCACCATCGACGAGAACTTCTCGATCGTGGCGGCGCAGGCCGTCTATGACGCCGCTCCCTACGGCGAGCATTGCATGGCCATCGAACCGGCTTACACTGATCTGATCGGAATGAACCTGCTCAAGGGGTTCCGCGGGCAGGTCAAAGAGCGGTTCGGGCACGTGGAGGGCTGTACGCACATGACCGAGCTGTCGCAGGTGCTACCCACCGCGGCGGTGCAGACCATGGCCAACCGCCGGCGGCAGGAAAACAACCCGAACCGGCGTCCATTCCAATTGGACGGCTGCCACGCGCTAAGCACCAGCGGCCCGGTGGTGGCTGAGCACTATCCCAAGTGGTACACCGGGGGTAGCGCTGAGGCATCGGCCGATTCGTCCTCCGATTCATCTTCTTTTTCTCATACGTCCTGACAGGTAACACATGAAAATCCACGAGTATCAAGGCAAGGAACTGCTGAAGCAATTTGGCGTCCCCGTGCCGCGCGGGATTCCCGCTCTTTCCGTCGACGAGGCCGTGGCTGCCGCTGAAAAGCTGGGTGGACCGGTGTGGGTCGTCAAGGCACAAATTCACGCGGGCGGCCGCGGCAAGGGCGGCGGCGTGAAGCTGGCGCGCTCGCTGGACGACGTCCGCAAGCTGGCCTCGGAAATCCTGGGCATGCAGCTGATCACGCACCAGACCGGCCCGGAAGGCCAGAAGGTCCGTCGTCTGTACATCGAAGACGGCGCCGACATCCAGAAGGAATACTACGTGTCGCTGGTCACCGACCGCGCCACCCAGAAGGTCGCCTTCATCGCCTCCAGCGAAGGCGGCATGGACATCGAGGAAGTGGCCCACTCCACTCCCGAGAAGATCATCACCGAATACATCGACCCGCTGACCGGTCTGTCCGCCGAGCAAGCCACCAAGATCGCCAACGCGATCGGCCTGCCCGCTGATTCCACCGCCCAAGCCGTGGACGTGTTCCAGAAGCTCTACAAGTGCTACATGGACACCGACGCCTCCCTGGTCGAAATCAACCCGCTGAACCGCGACAGCAAGGGCAATATCATCGCCCTGGACGCCAAGTTCAACTTCGATCCCAACGCCCTGTTCCGCCACCCGGAACTCGTCGCCTACCGCGACCTGGACGAAGAAGATCCGGCTGAAATCGAAGCCAGCAAGTTCGACCTCGCCTACATCCAGCTCGACGGCAACATCGGCTGCCTGGTGAACGGCGCCGGCCTGGCCATGGCCACCATGGACACCATCAAGCTGTTCGGCGGCGAGCCGGCCAACTTCCTGGACGTCGGCGGCGGCGCCACGGCCGAGAAGGTCACGGAAGCCTTCAAGATCATGCTCAAGAACAAGAGCGTGAAGGCCATCCTGGTCAACATCTTCGGCGGCATCATGCGCTGCGACGTCATCGCCGAAGGCGTGATCGCTGCTTGCAAGGCCGTCAACCTGAACGTGCCGCTGGTCGTCCGCATGAAGGGCACCAACGAAGAACTCGGCAAGAAGATGCTGGCTGACTCCGGTCTGCCGATCATCAGCGCCGACACGATGGCCGAAGCCGCCACCCGCGTCGTAGCCGCCGTCAAGTAAAGAAAAATCCAAGGATTCACAAATGTCGATTCTGATCAACAAGGACACCAAGGTCATTACCCAGGGCATCACGGGTAAGACGGGGCAGTTCCACACCCGCATGTGCCGTGAGTACGCCAATGGCAAAGCCGCCTTCGTGGCCGGCGTGAACCCCAAGAAGGCGGGTGAAGACTTCGAAGGCGTGCCGATTTTCGCTTCGGTGAAGGACGCCAAGGCTGACACCGGCGCCACCGTGTCCGTCATTTACGTGCCGCCCGCGGGCGCCGCCGCCGCCATCTGGGAAGCCGTCGAGGCCGAACTGGATCTGGTGATCTGCATCACCGAAGGCATCCCGGTCCGCGACATGCTGGAAGTCAAGAACCGCATGAAGGCCAAGGGCAGCAAGACCCTGCTGCTGGGTCCGAACTGCCCGGGTCTGATCACGCCCGACGAAATCAAGATCGGCATCATGCCCGGTCACATCCACCGCAAGGGCCGCATCGGCATCGTCAGCCGTTCGGGCACCCTGACGTACGAAGCCGTGGCGCAAGTCACCGAGCTGGGCCTGGGTCAATCCAGCGCCGTCGGCATCGGTGGCGACCCCATCAACGGCCTGAAGCACGTCGACGTGCTGAAGATGTTCAATGACGATCCCGACACCGACGCCGTCATCATGATCGGCGAAATCGGCGGTCCGGACGAAGTCAACGCCGCCGAGTGGGCCAAGGACAACATGAAGAAGCCGGTCGTCGGCTTCATCGCCGGTGTCACCGCTCCTCCCGGAAAGCGCATGGGCCACGCCGGCGCGCTGATCTCCGGCGGCGCCGACACTGCCGACGCCAAGCTGGAAGTCATGGAAGCCTGCGGCATCCGCACCACGCGCAACCCCTCCGAAATGGGCAAGCTGCTCAAGTCGGTGCTGTAAAAAACGCCTGGCCCGGTGTCCGGACGCGGCTAGCGTCCGGCGCCCGCGGCCTGCTGGCGGAAGCCCTGTCCTGGCGTCAAACCCCTGATTTCCAGCGATAGGCATTCGCCATCCCAAGCCCGCCACGGCGGGCTTTTTTTCGCCTTTTTTTCGTAATCCTAGGGAAATCCCGTGTCCATGACGCGGCCGGGCAAACATACGGAAAGCTGAACGAAACTATAATGAAAGAAATTCTGCACGTACCCAGCAAGAATGCCGTCGGGCTCGCACCAAGACGGCCAGTACGTTTTTTTCGTCTTATTTCACCCATTCATTTGGTTTTGTCCTAGGGGGATCACACCTAGGAAAGAGAGGCATGGAATTCAGTTCAGCGGCATTCTGGATAGCGTTGCTCCAGATCATTTGGGTCAACATTCTGCTATCGGGCGACAACGCCGTGGTTATTGCGCTGGCGGCGCGTTCGCTGCCTCCGGCCCAACAGAAAAAAGCGATCGTGGTCGGCTCCGCCGCGGCGATCATCATGCGTATCGTGCTGACGCTGGTAGCGGCCACGCTGTTGCTGCTGCCGTGGCTCAAGCTCATCGGCGCGCTGCTTCTGGTCTACATCGGCGTGACGCTGCTGTTGCCGGAAGGCGAGGAAGACGGCGCGGGCAAGACGCAAGGCAATCTGCTGACCGCAATCCGCACGATCATGATTGCCGACCTGGTCATGAGCCTGGACAATGTGGTGGCCGTGGCTGCCGCGGCCATGGGCGATACGACCTTGCTGGTGTTGGGCCTGGCCATCAGTATTCCGCTGGTCATCTTCGGCAGCACGCTGCTTCTGAAGGTCATCGAGCGCTTCCCGGTTATCGTCTGGGTGGGCGCGGCGCTGCTGGGTTTCATCGCCGGCGAACTGCTGGTGGGCGATCCGGCCTTGCAGGAACCCGTGGCGCGTATCGACGCGGCCCTGGGGATCACGCAGCACAGCTTTGCGCTGATGACGGGCGTGCTGGGCGCCGTGCTGGTGCTGGCTATCGGCAAAGTTTTGCTGCTGCGCCAGAAAGCTGACTGAAAGCTGAATTATACTAATAAGTTGTACTGAATAAGCTCGCCGCGCCCTGCGCGGCGAGCCATGCCGGACCGGGACCGGCCACTCTTTTCATAAATGCCTTCGGGGGTTCATAGTGCTTGAGTTTTTACAGACGCTGAGTTGGACAGCGGTATTCCAGATCATCCTCATCGACATCCTGCTCGGCGGCGACAACGCGGTCGTGATCGCGCTGGCCTGCCGCAATCTGGCGCCCAAGCAGCGCATGCAAGGCATTCTGTGGGGTACCGCGGGCGCCATCATCCTGCGCGTGGTCCTGATCGCCTTCGCCCTGACCCTGCTGTCGATTCCCTTCCTGAAGGTCGTGGGCGGCCTGCTGCTGGTCTGGATCGGCGTCAAGCTCCTGATTCCCGAGGACGATGCCCATGGCAACGTGAAGGGCGGCACATCCATCGCCGCCGCGATCAAGACCATCATCATCGCCGACTTCGTGATGAGCCTGGACAACGTGATCGCCATTGCCGGCGCGGCCCAGAACGCCCATGCCGACCATCAGATCGGCCTGGTCGCCTTCGGCCTGATCGTCAGCGTGCCGATCATCATCTGGGGCAGCACCCTGGTGCTCAAGCTCATTGACCGCTATCCGCTGGTGATTACGTTGGGCGCGGCCTTGCTGGGCTGGATCGCGGGCGGAATGCTGATCACCGACGTGGTTGTCGAGCGTCAATTCGGCGTTCAGCCCACTGCGGTTAAAATTGGCGCAGAAATCATTGGCGCCTTGCTGGTTGTTGTCCTTGGACGGTGGCTGGCAAGCCGCAAAACCGCTTCCAAGGAATCAGCACATGAGTCTGCGTAGATCCACCGACCCCCAGCAATCCGAATCGGGCCTGAGCCTCCTTCAGGGCCTTTTCGTGCTGGCCATCCTCGGGGTGGTCGCGACGGTCATCGTCTCCAATTTCGTTTGATGCCGTCTCGTGTCTCTACCGCAACGCCTGGTCATTGCGACCCGCGCCAGCCGGCTTGCCCTGTGGCAAGCCGAGCATGTGCGCGACCGGCTGCGCACGCTGTACCCGGCGTGCGCGGTTGAGCTGCTCACCCTGACGACCCGAGGCGATCAGATCCTCGACCGCACGCTCTCCAAGGTGGGCGGCAAGGGTCTGTTCGTCAAGGAACTCGAAAACGCGCTGCTCGACGGGCGCGCCGATCTGGCCGTGCACTCCTTGAAGGACGTGCCGGTCGATCTGCAGGCCCCGTTCGAGCTTTGCGCCGTCCTCGATCGCGCGGATCCGCGCGATGCCTTCGTCTCCAATACCCATGACTCGCTGGCCGACCTGCCGGCGGGCGCCGTCGTCGGCACCTCCAGCCTGCGCCGCGAATCGCAGATCCGCGCGCGCTATCCCGAGCTGGTCGTGAAGCCGCTGCGCGGCAATCTCGACACCCGCCTGGGCAAGCTGGACAAGGGCGAATACGACGCCATCGTGCTGGCCGCTGCCGGTCTGGAGCGTTTGGGCCTGAGCTCGCGCATCCGCGGCCTGCTCGAACCTGAAGACAGCCTGCCGGCAGCCGGGCAGGGCGCTTTGGGCATCGAGATCCGCGATGATCGCGACGACATGCGAGCCTGGCTGGCGCCGCTGGTCAGCGCCGACACCACGTCCTGTGTGGTGGCCGAGCGCGCCGTGTCCCGCAAGCTGGGCGGATCCTGCCAGGTGCCCCTGGCGGCGTATGCCGAGATTGCCGGCGACACCCTGTCGCTGCGCGCGCTGGTGGCGTCGCCCGACGGCGTGCGCATGGTCCGTGCGGCCCGTAGCGGCCCCGTGGCCGAGGCCCAGGCCATCGGCGAGGCCGCGGCTCAGGCGCTGCTGGACGCGGGCGCACAGGACATCCTGCGCGAACTGCTGCAAGACCCGCCCAGGCCCGACTGATGGCCATGGCGTCCGCAGCCGCTGAACTGCCGCGGGTCGCCATCTTGACGCGGCCCGACGGCCGCAACGAGGCCCTGGCAGGCCGCCTGCTGGGCGCCGGCTGGACGCCCTGCATTCTTCCCGCCCTGGAAATCCAGGCCTTGCCCGCCGTCGCGGGTGGGCCGCCGC
This sequence comes from Achromobacter pestifer, assembly GCF_013267355.1. Taxonomy (NCBI): domain Bacteria; kingdom Pseudomonadati; phylum Pseudomonadota; class Betaproteobacteria; order Burkholderiales; family Alcaligenaceae; genus Achromobacter; species Achromobacter pestifer. Next base: position 596,000 of record NZ_CP053985.1, on the reverse strand, counting down.
GCCCCGCCGACTACGACATGGTCGTGTTCGTCAGCGGCAACGCGGCCAAGTTGTACCTGGAGCAGTGGGCGCTGGCGGACGGACCGGCGTCCTGGCCGGCCGGCGTCATCGCCGCGACCGTCGGGCCGGCCAGCGCTCAGGCCTTGCGCCTATCCCCATGCTTTGGCGCGAATACAACAGTCTTGCATCCTCCCGAAAGCGCGCCCAGTCACGATTCCGAGGCGCTCTGGGAGGTCTTGCGGCAACTGCCGCAGTTGCCCGCCCGCGTGCTGTTGGTGCGCGGCACGCAGGGCAGGGACTGGCTGGGCGACAAGCTCGAGGCGCACGGCGCGGCCGTGATGCGCCATGCCGCCTACCTGCGGCGCCCCGCGAGCTGGGATTCCGATCAACTCGCCAGCCTGCGGCGCTGGGCGGGAGCCGGCGTGCCGGCCACCTGGCTGATCACCAGCGGCGAGGGCGCGGATGCGCTGCGGGCAGGCCTGGAGGCCGCTGGCCTGGCGGACTGGTGGGCGCGGTGCCACTTCGTGCTGACGCATCCCTCCCTGGAGCGCCGCGTGCCACAGGTTTGTCATGAAGGCGGGGCGCGGCCGGTGGTAAAAATCTGCTTGCCCAACGACGAGTCGATATTCCAGGCTTTTGTTGCTGCCTGATTCGTTGCATCGGCTGACACCGAATACAATCGCGTCATGACAGACAAGACTCCCGCTACCGATCCGGTCGTTCCGACGGCCGCTCCGGGCGCAAGCGCGCCCGCATCGGCCCCGGCCGATTCCGTCAAGGCCCGCCCGGCCAAGCGCGGCAGTGGCCCCCTGGTCCCCGCCCTCATCATTCTCATCCTGTTGGCCGCCGGCCTGGGTTACGCCCTCTGGATGCAGCGCACCCAGTTCGTGTCCGCCGGCCGCGAGGTCGCCACGCGTCTCGAAACGCTGACCGCCGACCTGGCGCAGGCCCGCAAGGACACCCGCGAGGCCCTGGCCCTGGCGCAAGCCCAGGCTGGCCGCGTCGGCGAACTCGAAGACACCGTGCGTGAAACGCAAAGCCAGTACAGCGCCCTGCAGTTGGCCTGGCAGAACTTCAACGACAGCGCCAGCGACGAACTGCTTGCCAATGACGTCGAGCGCCTGCTGACCATCGCCAACCAGCAGCTGCGCCTGGCCGGCAATGTCTCCAACGCGATCGTGGCGCTGGAAACGGCGCAATCGCGCCTGGCGCGCGCCGACCGCCCGCGCTTCTCCAGCCTGCAACAAGCCATCAACGGCGACCTGGACCGCCTGCGCGCCGTGTCCACCGTGGATATCCCCGCCCAATCGGCACGCATCGACCGCCTGGTGGCGTTGATCGGCAAGGCGCCGCTGCTGGTGCCGGATGCCGCCGCGCCGGGCGTGGCGCCTGCCGGGGAGAGCGCTCCCGCGGCCGCGCCGACCCCTGCGGTCGACCCGCTGGCTGGCTTGCCGGCCGATGCTCCCTGGTGGCAGCGCTGGCGCGCCGAGATGGCTTCCTGGCCCGGCCGCGCGGGCACTGCGCTGGCCCATGAACTGGGCGGCTTGATCACGATCCAGCGCGTGGACGAACCTGCCGCCTTGCTGCTGTCGCCCGATCAGGCAGACCAGGTGCGCGGCACGCTGCGCCAGCGCCTGTTGACTGCGCAACTGGCCATGCTGATGCGCCAGCCCGCCGTCTGGAAGAGCGAACTCGACAACGTCGGCGTCACGCTCGCCAAGTATTTCGACAGCCGTTCCCCCGACACCATCGCCGCCCAGACGCTGGCGCGCGAACTGGCGCAGACCGACATCGCCGTGCGCATGCCGGAAGTGGCCGACAGCCTGAATGCCGTGGCTGCGCTGCGCGCCGCGGGCTTCAAGACCAGCGGACAGGACTGAGTCTTATGCGTACCTGGTTCTGGACACTGCTGCTCGCCGTCGTCGCCGTCGCCCTGGCGGTGGTGCTGCGTTCACACTCCGGCAACGTGCTGTTGCTGGTCTGGCCGTGGCGCATCAACATGTCGTTGACGCTGGCGGTCCTGCTGATCGTTGCGGCCTTCATCGTGCTGTATGTGGGCCTGCGCCTGCTGGCATGGCTGCTCGCCATTCCCGATCGCGTGCGGGCCTGGCGCGGCAAGCGTGCCCAGGCGCGCGACCACGAACTGCTGGAGCGCGGCTGGATCGGCCTGCTGGAAGGGCGCTACACCACCGCCGAAAAAGATCTGACCAAGCTGCTGGACCAGACCAAGGTCCAGACGCGTCGAGTGCTGGCGGCCTTGTCCGCCGCCCGCGCCACGCATGGCCTGGGCGAGTTCGACCGCCGCGACCGCCTGCTGGCGACCGCGCAGGAACAAGCCGGTACCGACGCCGGCCTGATGGAAGCCACCGCCACGGTGTCGGCCGACATGCTGCTGGACCAGGGCCGCGCCGAGCGCGCGCTGGCCGTGCTGGAGCCGTTGGCCGACGGTGGCGCGCGCCACCTGCACACCATGCGCCTGCTGCTGCGCGCCCACACCGCCCTGCATCATGACGAACAGGTCTTCACGCTGGCGCGCGGTCTGGTGCGGCGCAATGCGCTGGCGCGTTCCGAAGCCGATCACCTGATCGACGCCTCGGGTGCTGCGCGCCTGCGCGCCGCCGCCGCGGGCGGCAGCGAAGCCTGGCGTCCCATCTGGAAGGATCTGAAGGCCGAGGAACGCCTGCTGCCGGAGATCGCGCTGGCAGGCGCGGCCGCGTTCGAGGCCGCCGGCGAAGCCAGCGAAGCCGCGCGCGTGCTGGAAGCCGCGGTCGCCGTGAAGTTCAATCCGGCTCTGGTGGCGGCCTACGCCCGCTGCGAAGCCGAACAGGTTTCGCGCCGGCTGGCCCGCGCCGAGACCTGGCTGCAGCAGCGGCCCACCGATCCGGACCTGCTCACCGCGCTGGGCATGCTGTGCCTGAACGGCCAGCTCTGGGGCCAGGCCGAACGCTATCTGCTGCGCGGCCTCAGCCGCCGCAGCGATGCGCAGACGCATGCGCTGCTGGGCAGTCTCTATGACCGCTTGGACCGTCCCGCCGACGCGGTGCGGCACTGGCGCCTGGCAACGGCGGCAAGCATGGCGCTGCCAGTGCTGGCGGCGGATGCCGCCTTGCCGGCCGCGGACATGGGTTCGGATCCTTATCGCGTGGATGCCGAGGGCGGCTACGCGGTGGGCCTGTCCGATGCCGACAGCGATACCGAACTCGGCGGCGATTATCCCGCGCTGCAGCCGGCCGTCGCGGCCTCGGCCTCTGACTACGTGCTGGATCCGGATGCCCGCGTGAACAAAGAGCAACGCGAGCGCGCGCTGGCCCCCGAGGATGCCCCGCTGGCCGGCGGCAGCACTTCCGACATCGACGAGTACTTCGACAGCGCCCCCATTCCGGCGGCGGCTTTCGATGATCCCGTGCCCACGTACGCGCCGGCTCAGCCCGCAGGGCCCAAGCCCGCGCCGGCCGCCGCGCCCGTGCCGGCTACCAAGCCGCCGTTCAAGGACGACGGCTCGATTTGAACAATCCTTCAGACACACAACAAGGTTGAATCATGAGTCTTGATCGCGTCTCCCCTGGCAAGAAGCTGCCGGAAGACTTCAACGTCATCATCGAAATCCCCATGAACGCCGACCCGGTGAAGTACGAGGTCGACAAGGACACGGGCGCGATTTTCGTTGACCGCTTCATGCTGACCGCCATGCACTATCCGTGCAACTACGGCTACATCCCGCAAACCCTGTCCGAAGACGGCGACCCCGCCGACGTGCTGGTGCTGACCCCGTTCCCGATCCAGATCGGCGCGGTCGTGCGCTGCCGCGCCATCGGCGTGCTGGAAATGGACGACGAATCGGGCGGCGACGCCAAGCTGTTGGCCGTGCCGATCGAAAAGCTGTACCCCCCGTACCGCAACATCAAGTCCTACGAAGATCTGCCGGCGGAAGACATCTCCCGCATCCAGCATTTCTTCGAGCACTACAAGGACCTCGAAAAGGGCAAGTGGGTCAAGGTCAAGGGCTGGAAGGGCCTGGACGCCGCGCACGAGGAAATCGTCCGCAGCGCCGAGCGCTACAACAAGGCCTGATCTTAAGTCTGGAACTGGCCGGCGGTTTTTTTGCCGCCGGGCCGCCCCAAGGCAAAAATGCCCCCTCGGGGGGCAGCAAGCCGAAGGCGCGGCGTGGGGGCTATTTCGCCTTGGCGGGTGTTTTAATGCGGCGCGGCCGCGACGGCATGATGCCGATCGCCGCCGCGCCGTTGCTTTGCGGGGCCTGCAGATTGTGCGAGACCTGCGCGGCCGCGACCTGGATGCGCGCCTGCAGTATCTCCAGCCGCTCGGCCGAGGTGCGCGCTTCGGCGGCGATGAACACCAGGCTGCCGACCACCTTCTGTTCGGCGCTGAAGATGGCGGAGCCTATGCCTATCAGCCCGCGGTCGACCTCGCCATGCGACACGTACACGCCGGCGGCGCGCAGCCGCTTGAGGTTGGCGCGGAATTCGTCCCAGTCCTCGCCCAGTCCGGCTTCGCGGATTTCGGCGGCGTGCCACAGCATCAGGTTGCGCAGCTGGTACGGCGGCAGGTTGGCCAGGATGGGCTTGGCCGTGGCGCCATGGAACATGGTGTACGGGCGGCCGCGGGCGTAGCTCGATTCGATGGAATCGTCGGTCCAGTAGCGGTCCACGCACATGACCTTGTCGCCGTAGTAGTTGCACAGCATCAGGTTGGCGTGCAGCTCGTCGCCGGTGGCGCGCATGACCTCGCGCGCCGCGCGCATCAGCGGGTCGTGCTGGCGCAAGTGGCGGTCCAACTCGATGATGCGCGACCCCAGCACGTAGGCGCCGCCCGAAGTGGGCGCGAGCAGCCCGCTTTCGGTCAGCGACTTCAGGTAGCGGTACGCCGTGGCGCGCGAGCAGTCCAGATGCGCCATGACGTCTTCCTGGAACGCGGCGGTGGTGTCGTCGCGAAAGAGGTCGAGGATGGACAACATGCGGTCGGGAGTGCTCATTGCGGGAGGGCGCGCCTAGTGAATGTGGAAGCCGCCATTGACGTCGACCACGATGCCGGTTGAGTAGGAGGACAGGTCCGAGGCCAGGAAGAGTATGGCCTGGGCGACTTCGGCGGGCGAGCCGAAGCGCTGTAGCGGAATGCCCTGTTTGAGTTCTTGTTCCCAATTTTCGCCGAATTTTCCCAGCGTCATGTCCGTTTCGATGATGCCGGGCGCCACGCAATTGGCGCGCACCCCGCGCGGCCCCAGCTCGCGGGCCAGCGCCTTGGTGAAACTGATGACGCCGCCCTTGGACGCCGCATAGTGCGAGCCGCCCAGGAGGCCGCCGCCGCGCAGCGCGGCGGTGGAGCCCAGGTTGACGATGGCCGGACGCCGTGGGCTTTCCAGCAGTTCGGGCAAGGCCGCGCGCGTGACGTTGTAGGTGCCGGTCAGGTTCACTTCCACCATGCGGCGGAACTCATCTTCGGGCAGGTCCCAGATGCGCGTGGCGGCGACGATGCCGGCGTTGTTGACCAGCACGTCGATGCCGCCCAGCGCTTCCTTCGCCTGCGCGACCGCCGCCTCGCAAGACGCCGTGCGCGACACGTCGCAATGCAGGTCGATGCGGCCGGCGGCCAGCGCCGCGCCGCCGCCTTCCGGATAGGCCTGGTCCAGCACCGCGACGGTAGCGCCCTGCGCGATGAAGAGGTCGACGATGGCGGCGCCTATGCCACGGGGGTTGGCGCCCCCCGTGACAATGGCGCGCTTGCCGGCCAGCAGCCCAAGCGCGCCGTCCATCACGACTTCACCAGCGGGCAGGCGCCATCCTTGAGCGGACGGAAGGCTTGTTCGGCGGGGATCTTGCGCACCAGGTTGTAGTAGTCCCAGTCGCGCTTGGACTCCGAAGGCTTCTTGACCTGGAACAGGTAGAGGTCGCGCATGATGCGACCGTCTTCGCGGATGCGGCCGTTCTCGGTCATGAAGTCGTTGATGGGCGTCTCATGCATCTTCTTGAGTACCGGCTCGGAAGCGTCGGTGCCGGCCGCCTTGATGGCGTTCAGGTAGTGCATGGTGGCGCTGTAGTTGCTGGCCTGGACCATCGACGGCATGCGGCCGGTGCGCTTGAAGTAGCGCTCGGACCATTGCCGCGACTTGTCGTCCAGGTCCCAGTAGAAGGGCTCCACCAGGTTCAGGCCTTGCGCGTATTCCAGTCCCACGCTGCGCACGTCGACGATGCTCATGAAGAGGGCGGCCACGCGCTGCTTGCTGCCCATGATGCCGAACTCGAAAGCCTGCTTGATGCTGTTGATGGTGTCGCCGCTGCCGTTGGCCAGGCCGATCACCTGGGCCTTGGAGGCTTGCGCCTGCAGCAGGAACGAGGAGAAGTCCGCGTTGGCGATGGGGTGGCGCACGCTGCCCACGACCTGGCCGCCCTTGGCCTTGACCACCGCCATGGCGTCGCGCTCCAGCGAATGGCCGAAGGCGTAGTCGGAGGTGATGAAGTACCAGCTCTTGCCGCCGTCTTCCATGACGCCGTTGGCCACGCCGGTGGCGTAGGCGTAGGTGTCGTAGGTCCAGTGCATGCCGTTGGGCGAGCAGGCCTTGCCGGTCAGGTCGGCCGAGCCGGCGCTGGTGAAGATCACCACGCGCTTCATCTGGCGGGTCAGGTCCTGCACCGCCAGCGCGATGGCGGAGTTGGGCACGTCCAGGATCAGGTCCACCTTGTCGTTCTCGTACCAGCGGCGCGCGGTCGCCACGCCGATGTCGACCTTGTTCTGGTGGTCGGCCGAGATCACTTCGATGGGCTTGCCCAACACGGTGCCGCCGAAATCCTCGACGGCCATCTTCACGGCTTCCACGCCGAACTTGCCGGACAGGTCGGCCATCATGCCGGACTGGTCGCCCAGCACGCCGATCTTCACGACGTCATCGGACACCTGCGCCTGGGCGGACACGGACAGGGCGCCCAGCACGCAGGCGGCCAGGCTGTTCTTCAAACGGGTCTTCATGGGTATGTCTCCTCGGGGGCTAGTTTCTGTGCGCGCCATCCTGTGCCGGACGGTCGCGCCGGGGTCGGCTTATTCCAGCGTCTGGCCGGCGTAGGCGTCGATGAACATATTGGGTTTCAGGAAGAAGCTCAGCACCAGGGCGCCGTTGGGCGCGCGCGCCACGTGCTGGTTGCCGCGCGGGCGCCACACGTAGTCGCCGGCGCAGACTTCGCCTTCGGCGTCGACGATCGAGCCTTCCAGCACGAAGGTCTGTTCGACTTCCACGTGCTCATGCAGCGGCAGCTCGGTGCCGGGCTGCCAGCGGAACAGGGCGGTCAAGAGGCCGGTCTCCTTGTCCTGCATCAGCACCTTCATGTCTATGCCTGCCACCTGCGTGGGCTTCCACGGCAGATCGGCAACCTTGAGGAAGCGCGACGCCAGCGGCGGCAGCGCATTGGCTGCGGGGCAACCGGGGGTTTCTAAGGCCATGATGTCTCCTACGAGAACTCTTTATGAGAGATAAAGAAAAAATCTTGTTATTGAGTGTTTAAAAATAGTCGCGTATATTGAGATTTATGTCAATCATGTTTTCGTTGGACGGAAGCATGCAGCGACACAGGCCGGGCCAAGAAATCCGGCACATATAAAACCAAGGAGACAAGCTTGAAACACGACTATCTGGACCGCACGTTCGGTCTGGCAGGGCGCGTCGCGCTGGTGACGGGCGCAGCAAGGGGACTGGGCTACGCCATCGCGCAGGCATTGGGGCAGGCGGGCGCCCAGGTGGTGATCAACGACCTGTCCGGCGAGGCTTGCGCCGCCGCCTGCGAGCGCCTGGCGGCCGAGGGCATCAAGGCCCATGGGGCGCCCTTCGACGTCGCGGACGAGCAGGCGGTAGCCGATGCCGTCGCGCAGCTGGAAAACGCCGGGCTGGCGATCGACGTGCTGGTCAGCAATGCCGGCAACCAGAACCGCAAGCCGGTGGTGGAGATGAGCTCCGCCGAATGGCAGGCCTTGCAGAACGTGCACGTCAACGGCGCCTTCCATTGCGCGCGGGCCGTGCTTCCCGGCATGGGCAAGCGCGGCTTCGGCCGCATCGTGCTGATGTCGTCGGTGGCGGGGCAGGCCACCATGCCCAACATCGCCGCCTACGCCACCGCCAAGGGCGCCATCGCGGCCTTCGCCCGCGCGCTGGCGGTCGAGTACGGCGCCAGCGGCGTCACCTGCAATGCGTTGGCGCCCGGTTTCGTGCGCACCGATTTCACGCAGGGGCTGCAGGACAATCCGCAGTTCCAGTCCTTCCTGGCCACGGCGGTGCCCACCGGCCGCTGGGCCGCGCCGGAAGACATCGCGCCGGCCGTGGTCTATCTGGCCTCGCCGGGCGCCTCGTTCGTCAACGGCCACGTCCTGGCGATCGACGGCGGCCTGCTGGCCCGCATGTAGGAGCGCGACCATGAACACCCCAGCGGTCCTGTCCGCCCAGGGATTGATCAAGCGGTTCGGCGGCTTCAACGCCGTCGACGGCGTGTCCCTGTCCCTGCGCGAAGGCTCCATCCATGCCTTGATCGGCCCCAACGGCGCAGGCAAAACCACCTGCTTCAACCTGCTGACCAAGTTCCTCACGCCCGACGCGGGCGTCATCCACTACCGCGGCCGCGACATCACGGCGCTGGCACCCGAGCAGATCGCGCGCCTGGGCATCGTCCGCTCGTTCCAGATATCCGCCGTGTTCCTGGGCCTGACGGCGCTGCAGAACATGCGCGTGGCGCTGATGCGCCAGCACGGCGACGGCTGGCGCTTCTGGCGCAGCCGCAGCAGCATCGACCGCCTGAACGGCCGCGCCATGGAACTGCTGGACGCGGTCGGCCTCTCCGGCTTGGCGCACACCACGGCGGCGCTGCTGCCCTACGGCCGCAAGCGCGCGCTGGAGATCGCGATGACCCTGGCGCTGGAGCCGGAAATCATGCTGCTGGACGAGCCCATGGCGGGCCTGGGCCAGGAGGACGTGACCCGCATCGCCGCGCTGATCCGGCGCGCGTCCGCCAACCGCAGCATCCTGATGGTCGAGCACAACCTGTCGGTGGTGGCGGACCTGTCCGACACCATCACGGTGCTGGCGCGCGGCGCGGTGCTGGCCCAGGGCGACTACGCCACCGTGTCCAGCGACGAGCGCGTCATCACGGCCTATATGGGTTCCGACGAGGAGGCGCACTGAGATGCTGGCGATCAAGGACCTCAACGCCTGGTACGGCGAATCCCACGTGCTGCACGGCGTGGACATGGAAGTGAAGCGCGGCGAACTCGTCACCATCCTGGGCCGCAACGGCGCCGGCAAGACGACGACGCTGCGCGCCATCATGGGCATCATGGACAAGCGCCGCGGCTCCATCCGCCTGAACGGCCAGGAGACCATCGGCATGGCGCCGCACCGCATTCCGCGGCTGGGCGTGGTGTATTGCCCGGAAGAGCGGGCCGTGTTCCGCAGCCTGGACGTGACCGAAAACCTGATGCTGCCGCCGCGCCTGGCCGACGGCGGCATGTCGCTGGACGAGATCTACACGCTGTTTCCCAACCTGCGCGAGCGCAGCGCCAGCTCCGGCGGCAACCTGTCCGGCGGCGAACAGCAGATGCTGGCGATCGCGCGCATCCTGCGCACGGGCGCCCAGCTCATTCTGCTGGACGAGCCCACCGAGGGCCTGGCGCCCGTCATCGTGCAGCAGATCGGGCATGCCATCCGCACCTTGAAGGAGCGGGGCTTCACCATCGTGCTGGTCGAGCAGAACTTCCGTTTCGCGACCAAGGTGGCCGACCGCCACTACGTCATGGAGCACGGCTGCGTGGTCGACCAGCTGTCGGCGGAAGAAGCGCGCAACGATCCCGAGCGGATCAAGCGCCGCCTGGGTGTCTGAGGGGAGAATCCACGTGTTCGAAATTTTCGGCGTGCCGTCCACGGCACTATTCGGCCAGCTGCTGCTGGGCCTGATCAACGGCTCCTTCTACGCCCTGCTGTCGATCGGGCTGGCGGTGATCTTCGGCCTGTTGAACATCATCAACTTCGCCCATGGCGCGCAGTACACCGCGGGCGCGTTCCTGGCCTGGATGCTGCTGAACTATCTGGGCATGAACTACTGGGCCGCGCTGGTGCTGGTGCCGCTGATCATGGCCGTGTTCGCCATCGTGGTCGAGCGCCTGCTGATCTCGCGCACCTACCGCATGGACCACCTGTACGGTCTGCTGCTCACCTTCGGCATCGCGCTGCTGATCGAAGGCGGCTTGCGCCAGGCTTACGGCGTGTCGGGGCTGCCCTACACCATCCCCAAGGCGCTGACCGGCGGCGTCAACCTGGGCTTCATGTTCCTGCCCTGGTATCGCGGCTGGGCGGTGGCGGTGTCGCTGGTGCTGTGCCTGGCCGTCTGGGTGCTGATCGAGAAGACCCGCGTGGGCGCGATGCTGCGCGCGGCCACCGAGAACCCCACGGTGGTGCGCTCCTTCGGCATCAACGTGCCGCTGCTCATCACGCTGACCTACGCGCTGGGCGTGGCGCTGGCCTCGGTGGCGGGCGTGATTGCCGCGCCCATCTACCAGGTCAGCCCGATGATGGGCTCCAACCTGGTGGTGGTCGTGTTCGCGGTGGTGGTGATCGGCGGCATGGGCTCCATCATGGGTGCGATCGTCAGCGGTTTCGGGCTGGGCATCATCGAAGGCCTGACCAAGGTGTTCTATCCCGAGGCCGCCAACCTGGCGATCTTCATCATCATGGTGCTGGTGCTGCTGTGCAAGCCCGCCGGCCTGTTCGGCAAGCCCTTGCAGGTGCAGAACGTGCTGGCCGCCGAGGCGACGCGCGAGCCGGTGCAGTTGAGCCGCCGCGGCATGCGCGTGGCGATGGCGGTGCTGGCCGTGGCCGCCCTGGCCGCGCCCTGGTTCATCTATCCGACCTTCCTGATGAAGGTGCTGTGCTTCGCGCTGTTCGCCGCGGCCTTCAATCTGCTGGTGGGTTACGTGGGCCTGCTGTCGTTCGGCCATGCCGCGTTCTTCGGCGCGGCCGCCTATGCGACCGGCATCGTGATGAAGCTGTTGAGCGCCACGCCCGAACTGGGCCTGCTGGCCGGCGTGCTGACTGGCGGCCTGCTGGGCCTGGCGTTCGGCGCCATCGCCATCCGGCGCCAGGGCATCTACTTCGCCATGATCACGCTGGCGCTGTCGCAGCTGGTCTACTTCATCGCGGTCCAGGCGGGCTTCACCGGCGGCGAGGACGGCTTGCAGAGCGTGCCGCGCGGCAAGCTGTTCGGCATCTTCGACCTGGAAGGCGTGATGCCCATGTATTACTTCACGCTGGCCGTGTTCGCGCTGGGTTATGCCTTTGTGCTGCGCGTGCTGAACTCGCCCTTCGGCGAAGTGATCCGCTCGGTGCGCGACAACGAGCAGCGCGCCCGTTCGCTGGGCTACTCGACCTCGCGCTACAAGCTGATGGCATTCACGCTGTCGGCCTCGGTGGCGGGGCTGGCCGGCGGCCTGAAGGTGCTGGTGTTCGGCGTCGCTTCGCTGACGGACGTGCATTGGCATGCCAACGGCGAAGTGGTGCTGATGGCGCTCCTGGGCGGCATCGGCACGGTGTTCGGCCCGCTGGCGGGCGCTTTTACCTTCGTGTCGCTGCAGAACTACCTGGCGCCGCTGGGCTCGTGGGTGCTCATCGTCCAGGGCGCAATCTTCGTACTCTGCGTCCTCCTGTTCCGCGACGGCATCATGGGGCTGGTCTCGCGGGCCTGGTTGACGCTTACTCGCAAGAAAAAGGAGTCCTGATGTACCTGCATGTCGTAATGCTGCAACTGTCCGAGGCCGCCGATGCACGTTTTCATGACCGCGTCCAAGGCTATTGCCAGCGCATCCTGGCCGAATGTGAAGGCGTGGCGGGCTACGCCTTCCGTCCCAACGAAGCCAGCCGCTCGGACGGCCTGACCCACGCCGTGGTGGCGGTGTTCGCGGACAGCCCCGCGCACGACCGCTACCAGATATCGCCCGCGCACCAGGAAATGAAGGCCTACATGGCCGGCTTCATCGAGCGCCTGGTGGTGTACGACGGGGACATTCCTACTTTCAGCTGAACGCTGCCGACCGCGCCCAGGTTCCCGGAAAGGGATAAACTCGCGGATGACTTTTCATCGTCTGGCCCGCCCCCGCAGGGGCGGCCCGCGGTAGCGGGCGTCTCGCGGGGCTGGCTGTTTTCTACTGCCGGATTCCGGCCACGTATTCTTCATAGGTCGAGTGAACATGGACTACGTATTGCCCCCTCAGCCGCCCGTCGCGGTTCCCGTTGCCGGCAGCGCCGCGCTGTTCCCGGTGCGCCGTGTCTACTGCGTTGGCCGCAACTACGCCGAACACGCCAAGGAAATGGGCTTCACCGGCCGCGAAGATCCGTTCTTCTTCTGCAAGCCGGCCGATGCCGTGCTGAGCGTGGCCGACGGCGAAACCGGCAAGATGCCGTATCCGCCCAAGACCTCCAACCTGCACTACGAGATGGAACTGGTCGTGGTGCTGGGCAAGGGCGGCCGCGACATCCCGGTGGAACAGGCCAATGATTGCGTGTGGGGCTATGCGCTGGGCCTGGACATGACCCGCCGCGACCTGCAAGGCGAAATGAAGAAGCAGGGCCGTCCCTGGGAAATCGGCAAGGCCTTCGACCTGTCCGCGCCGCTGGGCCCGATCCATCCGCGCAGCGTCGTCGGCACGCTGGAAAAGGGCGCCATCTGGCTGGACGTAAACGGCCAGCGCAAGCAGTCCAGCGACATCTCGCAGATGCTGTGGAACATTCCGGAGAGCATCTCCTACCTGTCCGGCCTGTTCGAGCTGCAACCCGGCGACATCATCTTCACCGGCACGCCCGAAGGCGTGGGCGCCGTGCTGCAAGGCGACGTGATCACCGGCGGCGTCGAAGGCCTGGGTGAACTCCGCGTCCAGATCGTTTAAAGTACGACCCGGATCCGTATTCACCACTTCAGGAGCGCCAGCATGCGCAGCAAGATCGTGCTGACCGCCTTCGTCGTGTTCGGCTTTGTCCTCGCCGGTTGCAATACCGTCGCGGGCATGGGCAAGGACATGTCCAGGGCCGGCAGTGCCATTACCAACGCCGCCGACAAGTAATTGTCGCCACCGGCAAAAAAAAAGCCCCTTGATCGCTCAAGGGGCTTTTTCCTTTGGCGGCAAGGGTTTACAACACATCCCCGGCGTAGTCGGCCAGGCGCGAGCGTTCGCCGCGCTGCAGCGTGACGTGCCCTGAATGCGGCCAGCCCTTGAAGCGGTCGACCACGAAGGTCAGGCCGGAACTGCCCTCGGTCAGGTAGGGCGTATCGATCTGGGCGACGTTGCCCAGGCAGATCACCTTGGTGCCGGGGCCGGCGCGCGTGACCAGCGTCTTCATCTGCTTGGGCGTCAGGTTCTGCGCCTCGTCGATGATCAGGTACTTGTTAAGGAAGGTGCGGCCGCGCATGAAGTTCAGCGACTTGACCTTGATGCGCGAACGGATCAGGTCCATGGTGGCCGCGCGGCCCCAATCGCCGTTGCCTTCGCCTTCACCCATGTTCAGGACGTCCAGGTTGTCTTCCAGGGCGCCCATCCAGGGCAGCATCTTCTCTTCTTCCGTACCGGGCAGGAAACCGATGTCTTCGCCGACCGGCACCGTGACGCGGGTCATGATGATTTCGGTGTAGCGCTTGGTTTCCAAAACCTGGGTGATGCCCGCGGCCAGCGCCAGCAGCGTCTTGCCGGTGCCCGCCTGGCCCAGCAGCGACACGAAGTCGCATTCCGGATTCATCAGCAGGTTCATGGCGAAGTTCTGCTCGCGGTTGCGCGCGGTGATGCCCCAGACGTTGTTCTTGCCGTGGGTATAGTCGCGCAGCGTCGCCAGTACCGCCATCTTGCCGCTGACCTCGCGCACCTGCGCGTACAGGGGCATCTGGCCTTCGAAGTAGACGAACTGGTTGACCACGAACTGCGAGCACAGCGGGCCATGGATGCGGTAGAAGGTGGTGCCGCCCTGTTGCCAGGATTCCACGTCCTTGCCGTGCTTGTTCCAGAAGTCCTCGGGCAGCTGCATCACGCCCGAATACATCAGGTCCGTGTCTTCCAGCACATGGTCGTTGAAGTAGTCTTCCGCGGCCATGCCCAGCGCGCGCGCCTTCAAGCGCATGTTGATGTCCTTGGACACCAGCACGACTTCGCGCTGCGGGTACTTTTCCTGCAGGGCTCGCACCACGCCCAGGATCTGGTTGTCGGCCTTGCCCATGGGCAGGTCGGAGGGCAGGGTGCTGTGGATTGCGGTCGTCTGGAACATCAGGCGGCCGGTGGCGTCCTTGTTGCCCAGCTTGGCCAGTTCCAGTCCTTCGTCGAGCTGGGTCGTGTCCTGCACCAGCGCGTCCAGTGAACGGCTGACCTGGCGCGCGTTGCGCGCCACTTCCGACATGCCTTTTTTCTGATGGTCCAGCTCTTCGAGCGTCATCATCGGCAGGAAGATGTCGTGCTCTTCGAAGCGGAACAGCGAGCTGGGGTCGTGCAGCAGCACGTTGGTGTCCAGCACGAACAGCTTGCGCGGCTCGTTCTGGGAGCGGGGCTTGGCGCGCTTGGCGGGAGCGGGCTTGGCGCGGCGCGTTTCGGCGGGCGCGGCAGGAACGGCTGGCGCCGGTGGCGGCACCTGGCGGGCGGGCGCCGGAATCTGCGCCTTGCGGGCCGGTGCCGCCAGGCCTTCAAGTTCGGGCTGAACGAGGAGTTCGTCCTCGTCGTCTTCGGCAAGGGCTGCCTGGGTATTGGACCGCGCAGCGGCGGTCTTGGTGCTGCGGGCCTGCGCCCGGGCGGATTCGCCCGAGGGGAAGGTCAGGATGGCTGCGGGACGGGTGGGCAACTTCGGAAGCGGCATATTTGTCACTCTCCAGTGTGGGCCGGCTATAGCGCCTGACGGGTAAAACCTGTGCTTACGGCTAACCGATGCTCTTCGCTGCCTGCAGGACTTCCTTGGCGTGGCCCGGGACCTTCACCCCGCGCCACTCCTGCACCAGCACACCATAGGCATCGATCAGGAAGGTGCTGCGCTCGATGCCGCGCACCTGCTTGCCGTACATATTCTTCTGCTTGATGACGCCGAACAGATTGCAGACGGTTTCGTCGGCGTCGGAGATGAGAGGGAAGGGAAGCTCGTACTTGGCCTTGAAGTTCTCGTGCGACTTCAGGGAGTCGCGCGAGATGCCGATGACCACCGCGCTGGCCGCCAGGAATTCGGCGTTCAGGTCGCGGAAATCCTGGCTTTCGGTGGTGCAGCCCGGCGTATTGTCCTTGGGGTAGAAATACAGGATCACGGCGCGGCCCTGGCATTGCTCCAGGCTGATCGGACCTATGGTGCTTTCAGCGGTGAATTGCGGGGCGGGTTTGCCTATGGTCGGCGTCATTTCCGGGATTCTCCGTGGGGGGGGATGAG
This sequence comes from Achromobacter pestifer, assembly GCF_013267355.1. Taxonomy (NCBI): domain Bacteria; kingdom Pseudomonadati; phylum Pseudomonadota; class Betaproteobacteria; order Burkholderiales; family Alcaligenaceae; genus Achromobacter; species Achromobacter pestifer. The sequence goes on along the minus strand of NZ_CP053985.1, from coordinate 580,582 downwards.
GGCCACGACCACGCGCCGGCCCTCCGCCATCAGGATGTTGTAGGTGCGCGAGGCGGCGTGCGTATCCATGATCTCGACGCCGATGCCGACCGCCAGCAGCGGGCGCAGCACGTCGGGGCGCAGGAATTGCTGGCGCGCGCCCGTGCCCACCAGCAGCACTTCCGGCGCATTCGCCGGACGGCTGGGGGAGGCTTCCGGTTCGTCCAGAAATGCCATGGGGTCGCGGACGGGCTCGGACAATCCGGCCGCCTGGCGCAATAGGGTGGGGGTAATGTCGGCCGGCGACTCAACGGGCCAGTGGGTCACTTCGCCTTCGGGGCCGAACGCGACCGAGGAGGAAAAACGTACCTGGTTGACCTCGATATAGCCATCACCATAGGCGGTGACGGTATTCAGAGCGGCCGTCGCAGGATCGGTATGCAGCTTCAATAAAAACTCCGGCTATATGGCCCGATAATAGCGCATCGGGATGACGCCATGTTGCAGGGTATCCACGTGTAGGGCGCAGCCCTCTCGCCGCACGAGATTTCCCTAGAGGAACCTCTGAAATCGGCCCCTTTTTTTCGCCATTTGCCGCACAGCCGTCCTTGCGCTAGATTACAGGGTTTTGCTGCACTGCAATCCCATGCCGGTGCTGCGTTTCGGACCCTATTCCCCTTCGCGCATACGCGCCCTGGTTTTTTTTGCCCTTTTATCGCCCCTAAGGATTCCCATCATGAGGAAGTTCTCCCGCATCGAGCGTCTGCCCCCGTACGTTTTCAACATTACCGGCGAGCTCAAGATGGCGGCGCGTAGGCGTGGCGAAGACATCATCGACATGTCGATGGGCAATCCGGACGGCGCGACTCCCAAGCACATCGTCGACAAGATGGTGGAAGCGACGACGCGCCCGACCACGCACGGCTATTCCGTGTCCAAGGGCATCCCGCGCCTGCGCAAGGCGATCTGTGACTGGTACCAGCGCCGCTACGCGGTCGAGTTCGATCCGGATTCGGAGGCCATCGTCACCATCGGCTCCAAGGAAGGCCTGGCCCACTTGATGCTGGCCACGCTGGACCGCGGCGACACCGTGCTGGTGCCCAATCCGAGCTATCCGATCCACATCTATGGCGCGGTCATCGCCGGCGCCAACATCCGTTCGGTCCGCATGACGCCGGGCGTGGACTTCTTCGAGGAACTGGAGCGCGCCGTGCGCGAATCCATCCCCAAGCCCAAGATGATGGTGCTGGGCTTCCCCAGCAATCCCACCGCGCAATGCGTGGACCTGTCGTTCTTCGAGCGCGTGGTGGCGCTGGCCAAGGAGCACGACATCCTGGTGGTGCACGACCTTGCCTACGCCGACATCACGTTCGACGGCTACGTGGCGCCGTCCATCATGCAGGTGCCCGGCGCGCGCGATGTCGCCGTCGAGTTCTTCACGATGAGCAAGAGCTACAACATGGCGGGCTGGCGCATCGGCTACATGGTCGGCAACCGCGAGCTGGTCAACGCGCTCGCGCGCATCAAGAGTTATCACGACTACGGCACGTTCACGCCGATCCAGGTGGCGTCCATCGCCGCGCTGGACGGTCCGCAGGACTGCGTGAACGAGATCGTGGCGCAGTACCAAAGCCGCCGCGACGTGCTCGTGCGCGGCTTGCATGAAGCAGGTTGGAATGTGGAAATTCCCAAGGCGTCCATGTACATCTGGGCGCAGATCCCCGAACCCTACAGGGCGATGGGCTCTTTGGAATTTGCCAAGCGTGTCCTGTCGGATGCGAAGGTGGCCGTGTCCCCCGGGATCGGCTTCGGCGAGTATGGCGACGAATACGTGCGCTTCGCCCTGATCGAAAACGAGCAGCGCACCCGGCAAGCGGTGCGAGGCATCAAAGACATGTTCCGCAAGGACGGATTGCTAAGGTAGGGCTCCCCCCCGCAGCGCTGCGCGCTTCCCCCCTAGGGGGGCGCCGCAGCGGACCGGCGAAGCCGGCTCCGCGCGGCCGCGCTTGGTGCTGCCAAGTACGGTGTCCCTTGCACAGCAGTTATGGAGAACTGAAATGAATTCCCCTCAACGCCCGCCCGCAGAAGGCGCCGCGATGAAACCCATGAAAGTTGGCCTGCTCGGCCTGGGCGTGGTTGGCGGAGGCACCTGGTCGGTGCTGTCGCGTAACGCGGAAGAAATTGCGCGCCGTGCCGGCCGCCGCATCGAGGTGACCCGTGCCGCAGTGCGCGACGTGGCCAAGGCGCGCGCGCGCGTGGGCGACGCGATCCTGGTCGATACCGATGTGCATGCACTGGTGCGCGACCCTGAAATCGACATCGTCGTCGAACTGATCGGCGGCGACACGCTGGCGCGCGAACTGGTGCTGGAAGCCATCGCCAACGGTAAGCACGTGGTGACCGCCAACAAGGCGCTGCTGGCCAAGCACGGCAACGAGATCTTCGCCGCGGCCCACGAGCGCGGCGTGATGGTGACCTTCGAGGCCGCCGTCGCCGGCGGTATTCCCATCATCAAGGCAATCCGCGAAGGCCTGACCGCCAACCGCATCCAGTGGGTGGCCGGCATCATCAACGGCACCACCAACTTCATCCTGTCCGAAATGCGCTCGCGCGGCCTGCCGTTCGCCGACGTGCTAGCCGAGGCGCAGCGCCTGGGCTACGCCGAAGCCGATCCCACGTTCGACGTGGAAGGCGTGGACGCCGCCCACAAGCTGACTCTGCTGGCGTCGCTGGCCTTCGGCGTACCCATCCAGTTCGACCGCGCCTACATCGAAGGCATTTCGCAGCTGGCCGCCGAGGACATCGAGCATGCCGAGCGGCTGGGCTACCGCATCAAGCTGCTGGGTATTACCAAGCGCCGTCCCGATGGCATCGAACTGCGCGTGCATCCCGCGCTGGTGCCGGCCGAGCGCCTGCTGGCCAACGTCGAAGGCGCAATGAACGCCGTGCTGGTCAAGGGCGACGCCGTCGGCCCCACGCTGTACTACGGCCAGGGCGCGGGCGAAGAGCCCACCGCTTCGGCCGTGGTGGCCGACCTGGTCGACGTGACCCGCCTGCACACTGCTGATCCGGGCAACCGCGTGCCGCACCTGGCCTTCCAGCCGGATGCCATGTCCGATACGCCGATCCTGCCGATCGAGCAGGTCAGCACCTCGTACTACCTGCGCCTGCGCGTGGACGACCAGCCCGGCGTGCTGGCCGACATCGCCCGCATCCTGGCCGACCGCTCCATCTCCATCGGGTCGATGATCCAGCAGCCGTCGCACATCGGCGGCGCCGACATCATCTTCCTGACGCATGAGGCGGTCGAAGGCAACGTCAACCAGGCGATCGAACGCATCGAGGCCCTACCGTTCGTGCGTTCCAAGGTAACCCGCCTACGCGTGGAAAACCTCACATGAAATACATCTCTACCCGCGGCGGCATGGCTGCGATGGAATTCTCGGACATCCTGCTGGAAGGCCTGGCGCCGGACGGCGGCCTGGCGATGCCGGAGCAACTGCCCCAGGTCTCGGCGGAAACGCTGGAGTCCTGGCGTGGCTTGCCGTATGCCGACCTGGCGTTCGAAGTGCTGTCGCTGTTCGCCACCGACATTCCGGCCGCCGATCTGCGCCGCCTGACGCGCGCGGCTTACACGCCGCAGATCTTCAACAGCGAGGACATCGTTCCGCTGCGTCCGCTGGACGGCGGCCTGTCGCTGCTGGGCCTGTCCGAAGGGCCGACGCTGGCCTTCAAGGACATGGCCATGCAGTTCCTGGGCCAGGTCTTCGAATACGTGCTGGCCAAACGCGGCACCACCTTGAACATCGTGGGCGCCACCTCTGGCGACACGGGTTCGGCGGCGGAATACGCCTTGCGCGGCAAGCAGGGCGTAGCGGTGTTCATGCTGTCGCCCTACGGCCGCATGAGCGCCTTCCAGCGTGCGCAGATGTATTCGCTACAGGACGAGAACATCCACAACATCGCCGTGCACGGCGTGTTCGACGAGGCCCAGGACATCGTCAAGGCCTTGGCCGGCGACCTGGCGTTCAAGACCAAGTACCGCCTGGGCGCGGTCAACTCCATCAACTGGGCGCGCATCGCCGCCCAGGTGGTGTACTACTTCCACGGCTGGCTGCGCGCCACCAGCAAGGCTGGCGAGCAGGTCTCGTTCGCGGTGCCTTCAGGCAACTTCGGCAATATCCTGTCCGGCCATATCGCGCGCAGCATGGGCGTGCCGATCCGCCGCCTGGTGCTGGCCACGAACGAGAACAACGTGCTGGAAGAGTTCTTCCGCACCGGCATCTATCGTCCGCGCCCCGCCGAGCAGACCTACGCCACCTCCAGCCCCTCCATGGACATTTCGCGCGCCTCGAACTTCGAGCGCTTCGTGTTCGACCTGGTCGGCCGCGACGCTGCCCGCGTCAAGGAACTGTGGGCCGGCATGGCGCGTGACGGGTCGTTCGATCTGTCCGATCTGAAACCGCGGTTCGAGGAGCGCTATGGCTTCGTGTCGGGCGCAAGTTCGCACGAGGACCGCCTGGCGACGATCCGCTCGGTCTACGACGAAACCGGCGTGCTGATCGATCCGCACACCGCCGATGGCGTCAAGGTCGCGCGTGAGTTCGTCGAACCCGGCGTGCCCATGCTGGTCCTGGAAACCGCCTTGCCGGCGAAGTTCTCGGAAACCATCGAAGAGGCCCTGGGCCGCCCGGCCGCGCCGCCGGGCAACCTGGCGGATCTGGAATCGCTGCCGCAGCGCGTCGAGATCATGGATTGCGACGCGGCCGCCGTGCGCCGTTTCATCGAGGCGAACGCCAAGGTGTAAAGGCCGCTAGCGTCTTGTATGCGTGTGCAACCCCTCGCAGGCCGGGCCCGCGAGGGGTTTTTTGCATTTTGGCGGGCCTGCTGCCTTACCTTCGCATGCATTTTGACCACAACCCGTCACGAATGCGGGGACAGTGTCAGATACAGTGAATTCACGATTCACTTTCGGAGAACACGCCCATGAAACTGAAGACCATGACGCTTGCCCTGGCCGTGACCGGATTCGGGGTACTGGCCGGATGCTCGTCTCCGTCGGTCATTCAGCAGCGGGACGGCAGCTCGACCGTGACGCCCGACACGCCCAAGTACGACAAGGATTCGGGCATGTATGAATATGACAAGGACGGCAAGAAGGTCCAGATCAACAAGGACGACGTGAAGTCGATCGAACAGGTGAAGTGACCGCTGTTCTGATGGCTCGCCCATGAAAAAGCCCCGGCCGCCTGAGGCGCCGGGGCTTTTTCGTGGGCGCGGAGCGCCTGCCGCTTACTGCTTGGCTGCTTCTTCGGCGTGGTAACGGCCGACGCGGTCGACTTCGTTCTTCGAGCCCAGGATCACGCTGACGCGCTGGTGCAGCTTGTCGGGCTGGATCTCCATGATGCGCTGCGCGCCGGTGATCGCGGCGCCGCCGGCCTGTTCGACCAGGAAGCTCATGGGATTGGCTTCGTACATCAGGCGCAGCTTGCCGGCCTTGCCGGGTTCACGGGCGTCCCAGGGGTACATGAAGATGCCGCCGCGGGTCAGGATGCGATGCACGTCGGCCACCATGGAGGCGATCCAGCGCATGTTGTAGTCCTTGCCCAGCGGACCGGTCGTGCCGGCCAGGCAGTCGTCGACGTAGCGCTTGACCGGGGCAGCCCAGTGGCGCATGTTCGACATGTTGATGGCGAACTCCTTGGTGTCTTCCGGCACGCGGATGTTCTCGTGCGTCAGCACCCACGAGCCCATTTCGCGGTCCAGCGTGAAGCCCACCACGCCATTGCCGATGGTCAGCACCAGCATGGTCTGCGGACCGTAGACGGCATAACCGGCCACGACCTGCTTGTCGCCCGGCTGCAGGAAGTCCTGTTCGCACACGGGCGCGCCCGATACATCGTGCGGCGCGTGCAGCACCGAGAAGATGGTGCCGATGGAGACGTTGACGTCGATGTTCGAGGAGCCGTCCAGGGGATCGAACAGCAGCAGGTATTCGCCCTTGGGATAGCGGTTCGGAATCAGATGGATGGTTTCCATTTCTTCCGAGGCCATGGCCGCCAGGTGGCCGCCCCATTCATTGGCTTCGAGCAGGATCTCGTTGGACAGCACGTCCAGCTTCTTCTGCACTTCGCCCTGGACGTTCTCGCTTTCCAGGCTGCCGAGGACGCCGCCGAGCGCGCCCTTGCTCACCGCATGGCTGATGGCCTTGCAGGCGCGCGCAACCACTTCGATGAGCAGCCGCACTTCCGGCGCGAGGGCTTGGGCGGAGCGTTGCTGCTCCACCAGGTATTGGGTCAGTGTTTTGCGTTTCAAAGGAACCTCCTATGCTGCGAATTCTAAAGCCTTGGACACGATTTCCTGCACATTGCGCGACAGGCCGGCGTGGGCGCGCACCTGCTGCAGGGCGGCCTGCATGGGCGTGCGCAGGGCGGGCACGAAGCGCGACCAGTTGTCCAGCGCGCGCGCCAGGCGGGCGGCGATCTCGGGGTTGAGGGCATCCAGCGCCAGCACCTGCTCGGCCCAGAAGGCGTAGCCGGTGCCGTCGGGATGATGCATGCCGCGCGCGTTGTTCAGGCAGAACTGGAAGATCAGCGAGCGCGCGCGGTTCGGGTTGCGCAAGGTGAATGCGGGGTGCTGCATCAGCTCGCGCGCCGTCTGCACGGTGGTCGAGCGCGCCGCGGCCTGCAGGGCGAACCACTTGTCCACCACCAGGGCGTTGTCGCGCCATTTGTCGTAGAACGCGGCGAGCGCTTTTTGCGGGTACTCGCCCTGGCCGAAATTGACCAGCGCGGACAGCGCCGCCATGCTGTCGGTCATGTTGCCGGCCTTTTCGTACTGCTGCTCGGCCAGGCGCGGGGCGTCGAGTTCGCACGCGGCCATCAGGTGGCTGAGCGCCAGGTTTTTCAGGGCGCGCTTGCCGGCGGGCACCGGCGCCGGGCTGTACTCGCCCGGGGTCTGGTTGTCGTCGAAGGCCTGGCGGAATTCGGCGGCCAGCTGGCGTCCCAGTTCGGCGCGCAGGAAGTCGCGCGCGACCGCCAGGGCGGGCGGGTCCACCTGCTGCATGCGTTCGGCCAGGGTCTTCTCGGACGGCAGGGCCAGGGCGCGGGCGCGGTAGGCGGCGTCGAGCGCCGGATCGGTCAGCAGCGCGCGCCAGGTCTCGATGAACGCGGCCTCGGCATGCAGGGTCTTGCCGGCCTGGCGGGCTTCGGCCAGCGCCAGGATCTGGCGGGTGGCGAATTCCTGGCCGGCTTCCCAGCGTGCGAAAGGATTGCTGTCATGCGCCGACAGCAGGGCCAGTTCCTCGTTGGTCCAGCCGTAATCGACGATGACGGGGGCCGAAAAATCGCGCAGCAGCGACGGCACGGGACGCTCGGCGATATCCTCGAATACCCATTGCTGGCTTTGTTGCGTCAGTTCCAGCAGCGCGGTGTCCTGGACAGCGCCGGCATGGCGCAGCGGCAAGGCGCGGCCGTCGCGGTCCAGCAAGCCGACGGCGAACGGGATGTGGAAGGGCGCCTTCACGTAGCCGGCGCCGGCCTTCCTTTCCACGCCGACCGGCGGGCATTCCTGGGTGAGCGTCACGGTGCAGCGGCGCGCGGCGGGGTCGTGGTCGAGCTTGACGTTCACGCGCGGCGTGCCGGCCTGGCGGTACCAGCGGCGGAACACGGACAGGTCGCGGTCCGGGTGCTGGCGCACGTAGACGGATTCCATGGCGGCGACAAAGTCATCGCAGGTCACGGCCTGGCCGTCATGGCGGCGGAAGTATTCGTCCATGCCGGCGCGAAAGCCCTCCTCGCCCAGCAGGGTGTGCTGCATGCGGATGACCTCGGCGCCCTTTTCGTACACGGTCGCGGTGTAGAAGTTGCCGATCTCCTGGTAGCTTTCCGGCCGGATCGGGTGGGCCATGGGGCCGGCGTCTTCCGGGAACTGGGCGGCGCGCAGCGCCACCACGTCGTCGATGCGCTTGACCGCGCGGGCGCTTGCGGCTGCCGCCGCATCCATGCCATCGGCCATCATGTCGGCGCTGAATTCCTGGTCGCGGAAGACGGTCAGGCCTTCCTTCAGGCTCAGCTGGAACCAGTCGCGGCAGGTGACGCGGTTGCCGGTCCAGTTGTGGAAGTACTCGTGTCCGATGACGGACTCGATGCCTTCATAGTTGGCGTCCGTGGCGGTATCCGCATCCGCCAGCACGTAGGCGGCGTTGAAGATGTTCAAACCCTTGTTTTCCATCGCGCCCATGTTGAAGTCATGGACGGCCACGATCATGAAGCGGTCCAGGTCCAGCTCCAGGCCGAAGCGGCTTTCGTCCCAGCGCAGCGCCCGCACCAGCGAATCCAGGGCCCATTCGGTCTTGGACTCCGAGCCCGGGTCGCTGTAGACCTGCAGCAGCACGTCGCGGCCGCTGGCGGTCTTCACGGTGGTCTCGCGGTGCGTGAGCTTGCCGGCCACCAGCGCGAACAGGTAGCAGGGCTTGGGGAAGGGGTCTTCCCATTCGACTTCATTGCGGCCGTCGGGCAACTGGCGCGTGGCCAGCAGGTTGCCGTTGGACAGCAGCACCGGATACTCCGGCTGGGCGCGCAAGGTCACGCGGTAGCGCGACATCACATCGGGCCGGTCCGCGAACCAGGTAATGCGGCGAAAGCCCTCGGCTTCGCATTGGGTGAAGAAGTTGCCGCCCGAGACGTACAGGCCCATCAGCGTCGAATTGGCCGACGGCTTGCAGCGGCTGACGATTTCCACCGTGGCGCTGGACGGCAGGCCGTAGAGGGCCAGGCTGTGTTCGGACAGGCGGTAGCTGTCGGCGGGCAGGGCCGCGCCATTCACGCCTACCGAGACGAGTTCCAGGTCCTCGCCGTCCAGGACCAGGGCGGCGTCGGCGCTGGCCCCAGGTTTGCGCTGTACTTGCATTGTGCAGCGGACTTCGGTCGCGTCCGGCGCGAGGTCAAAGGCGAGGGCGACTTCGGGAATGTCGTAGGGGTAGGGCTGGTAATCCTTGCGATGTACGGTTACGGGCGTGTCTGTGCGCATGGGATCGCAGTCCTGTATGAACGAGGGCTCTATTGTAGTGGCTGGGCATGGTGCGCCGCCCTGGGCCGTTTGGCGTACCGTAAACTTTTTGTAGCGGTTCGAGTCAAAGTCAGTATCATGGCGCCGTCGCGCGCTGGAGGGGTTGCAAAATGTCGAGCTTGTCCATGTTCAATGCACGCCGCTGGGCGGGTCTGCTGGCCGTGGCGGGGGCGCTCGCCTTGACGGGTTGCGCGGCGCCCACGGTTTCCGCGCGGGTGACGTCGTTTCAGCAGTGGCCCACGGGCGTGGAAGGGCAGACATATCAATTCATCGCCGCGGACGCCTCGCAAAACAACAATCTCGAATATCAGTCCTATCAGGACATGGTGCGTGCCGGCATAGGCGCAACAGGCCTGGTCGAAGCCAAACCTGGGGCCAAGGGCCGTTTCGACGTGTCGTTCAACTACGGCACCACCCAGACCCAGATAATGGTGCAGCGTCCGTACGACCCGTATTTCTACGGCGGCTATGGCTATGGCGGTTTCTACGGCCCGCGTCCCTGGGGCGCCGGGTACGGCTATTGGGGCCCTGACTGGGTGGACGTGCCGATGGTCGTGCAGCGCAATACCCTCACCCTGCATATCTATGACACGCAGCGCGGCGGCGCGGAGGTATACCGTTCCAGCGCTTTCATATTGAGCGAGCGCGACGATTTCCTGCGGACCATGCCGTATCTGGTGCGTGCAATATTTGATAATTTCCCCGGAAATAATGGGGCGGAGCGCGAAATCCGCTTTCCGGTACAGTGAGTTTCGGCGACCTTTGGATCAGCCTTTAAATAAATCGGCGCACCATTTTGGTGCGCCGATTTATTTCATACTGGCGAATAGGTTTTTTATTCTTTGATAAGAAAACTGTCGCGGGTTGCGCCTGCGGCTTCTTCCGCGGCGAGCCAGCGGGGGGCCTTGCCATGGCCGCTCCACGTTTCCCCTGTTTGAGGATGGCGGTACTTGGGCGCAACGGCGCGTTTGGCGGCGTTGGCCGGACGGGCAGCGGCGCCGGTCTTGCGGCGCCCGCCAGTGGCGGCGCGGGCGGGTTTGCCGGCGCCATAGGCTGCAACGATTTCTTCGGGCGTGATGTCGTACTCGCGCATCGACGTGATGATCTGCGTGATCACGGGCTTGCGGCGCTTGGTTTGCAGGACTTCAGCCTTCTTTTGTAGTTTGTTGATTTCCTTTTCGATCTTTGCTTGCAGTGCTGCGTAGGATTCTCGGGCCATGGTTTATTCCTGATTATGGAACTGCTGTAATCGCCGGCGAAGTTATGTGTAATTGTTGTGCTTCGCATAATACAGAAATTGCGGCTTGACTTCCTGGTTTCCGAGGTAATTACTTTGTATCAAAAGAGTCAAGTGCCGTTTTGTGGTCCGGGAATGCGGCAGCTGCCAAGTCTTGGGAAGGATATTCTCGAATTTGGGACAACTTGAAACAATAGGGGTATTGGTTCACGAGACGGACAAATGGCCGTGAGTGCGCTTGCCTGCGCCCGATTTGTCTCGCAGGGCACGCAAGTACGCGGCTTGCGGGCAGCCGCGCTCGACCGTCCTGGCGGGCCATGCGACGCTGAAAGTGGTCTGATGACGTTGCGCACAAGAGCGGATCAATTGTCTGGCGCTTTGATTTTCGTCCGACTTTTTACTTCCACGCGCAGGACTGTCCACCTGAACGTCCGTTTGGCATATTTCATTTTCATGTCAGGTTGTATGACGAGTTTGGAGTGCGCATCCGGCCTGCCGACGGGCTGTATGCCCCGCGTGCGGCAGTGTCCTGCGGCTACTCGGAAAAAGGGGCGCATCGGACATTGTCTGGGCTCGTCTTCTTAACTTGATATGTAATATTCCGCCCCCATTCATTCTCCATGGATAATGCCCGTGGCATTTTTCGCCGCCAAGGTGTTCCCCGGGGGAATCCTTTCCGCCAGGGAACTCTGCGACGGCCGGGCCGCGCCAGCGTTACGATATGATCTCGAGTATCACCGCGAGCGCGCGCCTGCGCGCCGCCGCTTCCTGCACAGAGCCCCATGAAAATCATCGATCCCGCCATTGCTTCCCTCGCCACCGCCAAATCCCTGCTGCTCGACCCCTGGGGCCTGACCGAGGCGGACATGGCGCGTGCGCTGGGAGAAATCTTCACGCACAAGGTCGACTACGCCGATCTGTATTTCCAGTACACGCGCAGCGAAGGCTGGAGCCTGGAAGAGGGCATCGTCAAGACCGGCAGTTTTTCGATCGGCCAGGGCGTCGGGGTGCGCGCGGTCAGCGGCGAGAAAACCGCCTTCGCCTATTCCGATTCGCTGTCGCCTGAAGCGCTGTTGTCGTCGGCGCATGCCGTGCGCGGCATCGCGCGCCGCGGCGCCGGCAAGGTAAAGGTGGCGGCGCAGGTCGAAGCCGAGATCGGCCGCAGCCTGTATGCCGATATCGATCCGGTGGCTACGTTGAGCGCCCCCGAGAAAGTCGCCCTGCTCGAACGCGTGGAGCGCATGGCGCGCGCGCGCGATCCGCACGTGATCCAGGTCATGGCGGGCTTGGGCGCTGAATATGATGTGGTGCTGGTGGCCGGCAGCGACGGCCGCCTGGCCGCCGACGTGCGTCCGCTGGTGCGCCTGTCGCTGACCGTCATCGCCGAGCGCAATGGACGCCGCGAGATGGGCCACGCTGGCGGCGGCGGACGTCTGGGCCTGGCCTATTTCACGGACGAAATGCTGCAGGGCTACGTCGAACGCGCGGTGCACGAAGCCATGGTCAACCTCGAGGCCCGTCCGGCGCCGGCCGGTGAAATGACCGTCGTGCTGGGTTCCGGTTGGCCCGGCATCCTGTTGCACGAGGCGGTCGGCCACGGCCTGGAAGGCGACTTCAACCGCAAGGGCTCCAGCGTGTTCTCCGGCCGTATCGGCGAGCGCGTGGCCTCCAAGGGCGTGACGGTGGTGGACGACGGCACGATTCCGGATCGCCGCGGTTCGCTCAACATCGACGACGAAGGCAATGCCACCCAGCGCAACGTGCTGATCGAGGACGGCATCCTGCGCGGCTACATGCAGGACACGCTGAACGCGCGCCTCATGAAGACCGCCGCCACCGGCAACGGCCGCCGCGAATCGTTCGCGCACCTGCCCATGCCGCGCATGACCAATACCTACATGCTGGCAGGCGACAAGCCGGCCGAGGAAATCGTGTCGTCCGTCAAGCGCGGGCTGTACGCGGTCAACTTCGGCGGCGGCCAGGTCGACATCACCAACGGCAAGTTCGTGTTCTCGGCGTCCGAAGCCTACATGATCGAAAACGGCAAGGTGACCTATCCGGTCAAGGGCGCCACCCTGATCGGCAACGGTCCGGACGCCATGACCCGCGTCACCATGATCGGCAACGACCTGCAACTGGATTCGGGCGTGGGCACCTGCGGCAAGGACGGCCAGAGCGTCCCCGTGGGCGTGGGCATGCCCACGGTCCGCATGGAAGGCCTGACGGTCGGCGGTACCGCCTGATCTGAAAAAACACTGGTGACGGCTCAAAAAAATTGTGCTAGAGTCAATCCCCATGAAATTCGCGTCCCCCGCCTTTTATTTTTATTTTTATGGTTTTCTGAAGCCGCTGGCGGAGGAAGGGACGCGCTCAATCTGAAGTTTGGAAAGAATCCCCCCCAAAAAAGCCGCCAGCGAACTGGCGGCTTTTTTTGCGCCGCCAGTTGAGGAAAACCTCCTCGGGAACATCCCCGTGGCGGGCAACCCAGGAGCAGTACCGTGTCACACAATACCGACGACCTTCGCATTCGAGAAATCAAAGAGCTGAACCCGCCCGCGCATGTCATGCGCGAGTTCGCCTGCACCAAGGAGGCGTCCGACACCGTGTTCGCCGCCCGCCAGGGGATGCACCGCATCCTGCACGGCATGGATGACCGGATGATCGTCGTGATCGGTCCCTGCTCGATCCATGACACCCGTGCGGCCATCGAATATGCGAAGCGTCTGAAGCCGGTGCGCGACCGGCTGAGCGCCGACCTGGAAATCGTGATGCGCGTGTACTTCGAGAAGCCGCGCACCACGGTGGGCTGGAAGGGCTTGATCAACGATCCGGACCTGGACGGCAGCTTCGATATCAACAAGGGCGTGCGCGTCGCCCGCGAACTGCTGCTGGATATCAATAGCCTGGGACTGCCGGCGGGTTGCGAGTTCCTGGACATGATTACGCCGCAGTACATCGCGGATCTGGTCTCCTGGGGGGCGATCGGGGCTCGGACGACGGAAAGCCAGGTACATCGCGAACTGGCTTCGGGACTGTCGTGTCCGGTGGGGTTCAAGAACGGTACCGACGGCAACGTGAAGATTGCGGTGGACGCGATCAAGGCGGCGTCGCAGCCGCACCATTTCCTGTCGGTGACCAAGGGCGGCCATTCCGCCATCGTGTCGACGGCCGGCAATGAGGACTGCCACGTCATCCTGCGCGGCGGCAAGACGCCGAACTACGATGCGGCCAGCGTGGACGCGGCCTGCCAGGACATGTCCAAGGCCGGCCTGGCGCAACGCATCATGATCGACGCCAGCCACGCCAACAGCAGCAAGAAACCCGAGAACCAGCCGCAGGTCATCGATGACGTGGCGCGCCAGATGGAAGCGGGCGACAGCCGCCTGGTCGGCGTCATGGTCGAAAGCCATCTGCTGGGCGGCCGCCAGGACATGGTGCCGGGCACGCCGCTGGTCTACGGCCAGAGCATCACCGACGGCTGCATCGACTGGGACGCCTCCGTCGCGGTGCTTGAGCGCCTGGCCCATGCCGTGCGCGAACGCCGCCGGGTCGCCCTGACTTCCGGCAAGTAAGCTCCTGGCAGCGCCGCGGATCGCCAGTGTCTGGCGGTTTGCGGCGCGGCGCGCGCGGCGGCGTAGAATAATCAGGTTAACGAACCCGAGATTACGCTGACCATGAACGCTCCCTTGCACGCTGAATCGTTGCGCCGTCCGGTGCCGGCCGCCTGTCTGGATGCCTTGCGCGCCCGTTTTGGCGACCGCCTGTCCGACTCCGCCGCCATGCGCGACCACCATGGCCGCGACGAATCTCCCTATCCGGCCATGCCGCCGGACGCCGTAGTGTTTGCGCACACGACCGAGGAAGTGGCCGAGATCGCCAAGCTGTGCAACGAGCATCGCGTTCCCCTGATTCCCTATGGCGCCGGCTCTTCGCTGGAAGGCCACATCCTGGCGATCCAGGGCGGCATCAGCCTGGACCTGTCGCAGATGAACAAGGTGCTGGCGGTCAACGCCGAGGACCTGACCGCCACCGTGCAGGCGGGCGTGCTGCGCAAGCAGCTCAACGAGGAAATCCGCGACACCGGCCTGTTCTTCCCGATCGATCCGGGCGCCGACGCCAGCCTGGGCGGCATGGCGGCCACGCGCGCTTCCGGCACCAACGCCGTGCGCTACGGCACCATGCGCGAGAACGTCATGTCGCTGACCGTGGTGACGGCGGACGGGCGCATCCTGCGCACCGCCGGCCGCGCGCGCAAGTCCTCGGCGGGCTACGACCTGACGCGCATCTTCGTGGGCAGCGAAGGCACCCTGGGCATCATCACCGAAGTGACGGTACGCCTGTATCCCCAGCCTGAAGCCGTGTCGGCCGCGGTCTGCAATTTCCCCACGCTGGATTCGGCCGTGCAGAGCGTGATCGAAATCATCCAGATGGGCGTGCCGGTCGCGCGCGTCGAATTCATGGACGCGGCCAGCGTGCGCGCGGTGAACCTGCATAGCAAGCTGACGCTGCGCGAAACGCCGCTGCTGGTGTTCGAGTTCCACGGCAGCCCGGCCGGCGTGCAGGAGCAGGCCGAAACCGTGCAGGCGATCACGGCGGATCACGGCGGCATGGACTTTGAATGGGCCGAGCGCCCCGAAGACCGCAGCCGCCTGTGGACCGCGCGCCACAACGCCTACTTCGCCGGCCTGCAACTGCGCCCCGGCTGCCGCGCCAGCACCACCGACGTCTGCGTGCCGATCTCGCGTCTGGCCGATTGCGTGCGCGACACGGTCGAGGAACTCGATCGCGCCAGCTTCCCCTACACGATCGTGGGCCACGTTGGCGACGGCAACTTCCACGTGCTGATGCTGCTCGATGCGGACAGCGCCAAGGAATGGGAAGAATCCGAAACCATCAACCACAACCTGGTGCGCCGCGCGATCGCCGCCGACGGCACCTGCACGGGCGAGCATGGCGTGGGCCTGCACAAGATGCAGTTCATGGCCGAAGAGCATGGCGAGAATGCCCTGGATCTGATGCGCAGCCTGAAGCATGCGTTTGATCCAAACAACATCCTGAACCCAGGAAAGATCGTTTCCTGGTAAAGGCCGGCGCTGCGGCGCTCCCGACTTCCGGAGCCGACGGCATGCTGTCGGCTTTTTTCTTGCCGGCATGAAGGGCGCAAGCCGGCCGGACTCAGCCTGCAACGCTGGTGATTACGGCTGGTTACTTATCTGGTGTGCCCCAGGTGCACGGATGCGGGTAAATCCCGGTCTGCGAGTGACGGGTGCTCGCGCTATTGTTGCGCTCATGAATTCTTTGGTCGAAACCGGCTTGGCACAAGTGCAGGCGCCTTATTCTTTGCAGCAGCTCATCGAGGCGTTGTCGGCCGTGTTGCCCGCGCACTGCGTGTTGTTCCGCGAAGAGGATACGCGCCCCTACGAGTGCGACGGCCTCTCCCTTTATCGTGCGCTGCCTGCGGTCGTTGCCCTGCCCGAAACGGAAGAGCAGGTGCAGGCCGTCATGCGCATCTGCAAACGCCTGAATGCGCCCGTGGTCGCGCGCGGCGCCGGCACCGGCTTGTCCGGCGGCGCCATGCCGCACAGCCGCGGCGTGCTGCTCGGCTTGTCCAAGTTCAATCGCATCAAGCACATAGACCTGGCCAGCGCCACGGCCATCGTGCAGCCCGGCGTGCGCAACCTGGCCATCTCCGAGGCGGCCGCGCCTTACGGGCTGTATTACGCGCCCGATCCTTCCAGCCAGATCGCTTGTTCCATCGGCGGCAACGTGGCGGAAAACTCCGGCGGCGTACATTGCCTGAAGTACGGGCTGACCGTGCACAACGTGCTGCGCGTGCGGGTCGTGACGATCGATGGCGATGTGGTTGAGCTGGGTTCCGAAGCGCCCGATGCGCCGGGCCTGGATCTGCTGTCGGTCTTCATCGGCTCGGAAGGCATGCTGGGCGTGGTCACCGAAGTGACGGTCAAACTGATCCCCAAGCCGGCCTGTGCGCAAGTCGTCATGGCCAGCTTCTCCAGCGTGGAAGCGGCGGGCAACGCGGTCACCCAGGTGATCGCGGCCGGCATGATCCCGGCAGGCCTGGAGATGATGGACCGCCGCGCGACGCACATGGTCGAACCCTTTGTGCGCGCAGGCTACGACATGGACGCGCAAGCCATACTGCTGTGCGAATCGGACGGCACGCCCGAAGAGGTCGCGCATGAGATCGCGCGCATGGAGGCCGTGTTCCGCGAGGCCGGTGCCACCCGTTGCCAGGTCTCGTCCTCGGAGGCCGAGCGCCTGAAATTCTGGGCCGGCCGAAAAAATGCCTTTCCGGCCGCCGGGCGGGTATCGCCCGATTACTATTGCATGGACGGCACGATACCGCGCCGCCATTTGGCGCGCGTACTGGGCGCCATCGAGCAGATGGAAGACGAGTTCAGCCTGCGCTGCGCCAACGTCTTTCACGCAGGCGACGGCAACCTGCATCCGTTGATCCTGTTCGATTCGAACAAGCCGGACGAGGTGGAGCGCGCCGAGAAATTCGGCGCCGCCATTCTTGAACTGTGCGTGCAGGTAGGAGGGACCGTGACTGGAGAGCACGGTGTGGGTATGGAGAAAATAAATCAAATGTGCGTGCAATTCTCTCGCGAAGAACTCGACGCGTTCCTGGCGGTAAAGCGGGCCTTCGATCCGCCGTGCCTGCTCAATCCTGAAAAAGTCATCCCCACGCTGGCTCGCTGCGCCGAATACGGCAAGATGCACGTCCATGCGGGAGAATTGCGCTTCCCCGATCTCGCCCGTTTCTAGGACCTGTCCTTATGGATTTCGTCCTGTCGGAATTGTGCGACCAGGTCATGACGGCCCGTGCCGGCCACAAACCTCTGTTTGTGATGGGCGGAGGCAGCAAGGCGTTCTATGGCAACTACCGTCCGGTGACGCCGCAGGACGGCCATTGCCTGCTGGACATGACTCCCTACCGCGGCATCGTCAGCTACCACCCGTCGGAGCTGGTGGTGACGGTGCGCGCGGGTACGCCGCTGGCTGAACTCGAGGCCGCGCTGGCCGAGAATGGACAGATGCTGGCCTTCGAACCACCGCATTTCTCGGCGTCCGCCACGGTGGGCGGATGCGTCGCGGCGGGGCTGTCGGGCCCGCGCCGCATGAGCGCGGGCGCGCTCAAGGACTTCGTCCTGGGCGCGCAACTGCTGGATTCGGAAGGCCGCATCCTTTCGTTCGGCGGCGAGGTCATGAAGAACGTGGCGGGCTATGACGTGTCGCGTCTGTTGGCCGGTTCGCATGGCATCTTCGGCGCCATACTCGAAGTGTCCTTGAAGGTCGTGCCGCGGCCGATGCAAGAGATCACCTTGGCGCTGCCCGCCACGCAGGCGCAGGCCTTGGCCAGCTTCGCCTTGTGGCGCGGCAAGCCCTTGCCGATCTCGGCCACCAGCTGGAGCGGCGACGATGAGGGCGCCGAAGGCCAGATGGCCGTGCGCCTGTCGGGCGCGCCGCCCGCGATCGCCAGCGCACGCCAGCTGATAGGCGGCGCGCCGATGGCGCCCGAGGCGGCGCAGGCCTGGTGGCGGTCGCTGCGCGAGCAGACGCATTCCTTCTTCGCGCCGGGCCGGCCTTTATGGCGCCTGGCGTTGCCGCCCACCGCCGCCGCGCTCGGACTGGGGCCGACCCTGTTGGAGTGGGGGGGAGGCCAGCGCTGGCTGTCGGGCGAGCACGACGCCGCCGCGCTGCGCGAGACCGCTGAGCGTCTGGGCGGCCACGCCACGTTGTTCCGCGCCGGGCAGGGCAGGCCGCCGGCCGACGGCGTATTCCATCCGCTGGCGCCCGGGATCGCTTCGATCACGCGCCGCCTCAAACAAGAGCTCGATCCGGCCGGCCTGTTCAACCCCGGCCGCCTGGTCCTGGAGCTATAGGGCATCATGCAAACCAATCTGGCATCCTGGGCACGCGATACCGATCTGGGCAAGGAGGCCGACGCCATCCTGCGGCGTTGCGTGCATTGCGGCTTCTGTACCGCCACCTGTCCGACCTATCAGGTGCTGGGCGATGAACTAGACAGCCCGCGCGGGCGCATCTACCTGATCAAGCAGGTGCTGGAGGGCGCCGAGCCCACGCAATCCACGCAACAGCACCTGGACCGCTGCCTGACTTGCCGAAATTGCGAAACCACTTGCCCGTCCGGCGTCCAGTACGGACATCTGGTGGATATCGGCCGCAAGATCGTTGAAGAGCGCGTGCCGCGCAGTTGGGCCGACAAGACCAAACGTGCCTTGCTGCGCAAGACCATGCTGTCGCCGCTGTTCGCGCCAGCGATGCGGCTGGGGCAGGCCATGCGCGGCATGCTGCCGGAAGCCTTGAAGCGCAAGGTTCCGGAGCGCCGCGATCCCGGCGTGTTGCCGCAGGTGGCCGGCCATGCGCGCCAGGTGCTGATGCTGGCGGGCTGCGTGCAGCCGGCCATGATGCCGACCATCGATGCCGCCACCATCCGCGTGCTGGACGCGGTGGGCATAGGCGCGCGCATCGCGCCCGGCGCCGGCTGCTGCGGCGCAGCCAGTTTCCACCTGGACGCGCAGGACGAGGCCCTGGCGCAGATGCGCGCCAACGTCGACGCCTGGTGGCCGCTGCTGCAGGACGGGAAGGTCGAGGCCATCGTGATGAACGCCTCCGGCTGCGGCGCCATGGTCAAGGAATATGCGCATCACTTGCGGCACGATCCGGCCTACGCGGAAAAGGCCGCGGATATCGTGGCGCTGGTGAAGGACGTGGCCGAGATCGTCGCGCCGCATGCGGCGCAACTGCGTGCGCGGCTGCCGGCGGGTACGCGCGCGGCCTTCCATCCGCCTTGCACGCTGCAGCATTGGCAAGGGCTGCGGCCGCTGGCGGAACAACTGCTGGCGGATCTGGGGTTTGCCTTGCAGCCGTTTGCCGACAAGCACCTGTGCTGCGGTTCGGCGGGTGCCTATTCGGTGCTGAATCCGGAAATCGCCCTGGAGCTGCGCGACCGCAAGCTGGGCGCCATCGCCGCGGGCGGGCCGGATGTGATCCTGTCCGCCAACATCGGCTGCATCGGCCACTTGCAAAGCGGCACCGACACGCCTGTGCGGCATTGGATCGAGGTGGTGGACGAGCAGTTGCGCCAGCCTGCGGGCCAGCGCGGCGCGTAGGCGCCGGACGCCTGGCGGCATCCGGCGCCAGGCCTTCCTATTCCACGGCCTTGACCATGTCTTCGAGCACCTTCTTGGCGTCGCCGAAAACCATCATCGTGCGGTCCATGTAGAAGAGCTCGTTGTCCAGGCCCGCGTAGCCCGAGGCCATGGAGCGCTTGTTCACGATCACGGTGCGGGCCTTGTAGGCTTCGAGGATGGGCATGCCGGCGATGGGCGACTGCGGATCGTTCTTCGCGGCCGGGTTGACCACGTCGTTCGCGCCCAGCACCAGCACCACGTCGGTCTGGCCGAACTCGCTGTTGATGTCTTCCATTTCGAAGACCTGGTCGTAAGGCACTTCAGCCTCGGCCAGCAGCACGTTCATGTGGCCGGGCATGCGTCCTGCCACCGGGTGGATGGCGTACTTGACCGTCACGCCGCGCTCGGTGAGCTTTTCCGCCAGTTCCTTCAGCGCGTGCTGCGCGCGCGCCACCGCCAGGCCGTAGCCGGGAACGATGGTCACGCTTTCGGCGTTGGTCATCAGGAAGGCGGCGTCGTCGGGGCTGCCGGACTTGACGCTGCGCTGCTGCGCATCGCCCGCCGCGGCGGCGCCGCCGGCCTGGCCGCCGAAGCCGCCCAGGATCACGTTGAAGAACGAGCGGTTCATCGCCTTGCACATGATGTAGGACAGGATCGCGCCCGAGGAACCCACCAGCGAACCGGCGATGATCAGCATGGGGTTGTTCAGCGAGAAGCCGATGCCGGCCGCAGCCCAACCGGAATAGCTGTTCAGCATGGACACGACCACCGGCATGTCGGCGCCGCCGATCGGGATGATGATCAGTACGCCCAGCACGAAGGCGATGATCGTCATGATGACGAAGGGCGTCCATTCCTGCGTGAGCATGAACCAGATGCCGCAGCCCAGCATCAGCAGCGCCAGCGCCAGGTTCAGCATGTGCTGGCCCGAGAACACCACCGGCGCGCCCTGGAACAGGCGGAACTTGTACTTGCCCGACAGCTTGCCGAAGGCGATGACCGAACCCGAGAACGTGATGGCGCCGACGAAGGTGCCGATGAACAGCTCGAAGCGGTTGCCAGTGGGGATGGGCATGCCGGCCGGCACGATGCCGAAGGCATGCGGCTCCGCCACCACGGCCACCGCGATGGCGACTGCCGCCAGGCCGATCATGCTATGCATGAAGGCGACCAGTTCGGGCATCTTGGTCATTTCGACGCGCTTGGCCATCAGCGTGCCGATGGAGCCGCCCACCAGCAGGCCCAGCACCACCCAGCCCAGGCCGATGGTGGAGGCGCCGTCGCGGGCCAGGGCGACGATGAGCGCGGCCGTGGTCAGCACGGCGATCGCCATGCCGGCCATGCCGAACGCATTGCCCAGCCGCGACGTGGTGGGATGCGACAGGCCCTTGAGCGCCTGGATGAAGCAGACCGAGGCGACCAGGTACAACAGGGTGACGAGGTTCAGCGAGATCATTTCGCTTCCTCCTTGCCTGCCTTGCGGTCCTTCTTCTTGAACATTTCCAGCATGCGCCGGGTCACGAGAAAACCGCCGAACACGTTGACCGCGGCCAGCGCCACGGCGAACACGCCCATGCCGCGCGCCAGCCCGCCTTCGGTCAGCGCGGCCGCCAGCATGGCGCCCACGATGATGATGGCGGAAATGGCGTTGGTGACCGCCATCAGCGGCGTGTGCAGGGCGGGGGTGACGTTCCACACGACGTGGTAGCCGACATAGATGGCCAGCACGAAGATGATGAGATTCATCAGGGTGGGGTTGATCGCTTCCATGCTGTTAGTTCCTCCGCGCCACGTTGCCGCCTTCGCACATCAGGCAGGCCGTGACGATTTCATCGTCGCGCTGGATCGCCAGCGCGCCGTCCGCATTGATGATGAGCTTCAGGAAATCCTGGATGTTGCGCGCATACAGCGCCGAAGCGTCGGTCGCGACCAGTCCGGGCAGGTTGGTCAGCCCGATGATCGTCACGCCGTGCTTTTCCACCACCAGGCCTTTCTCGGAAAGCGGGCAATTGCCGCCGCGTTCGACCGCCAGGTCCACCAGCACCGAGCCCGGCTTCATGGCCGCGACGGTTTCCGCGGACACCAGCGTGGGGGCGGGGCGGCCGGGGATCAGCGCCGTGGTGATGACGATGTCGGCCTGCTTGCAGCGCTCGGACACGAGCGCGGCCTGCCGCGCCATCCAGGCGGGCGGCATGGGCCGGGCATAGCCCCCCGTGCCCTGCGCGATCTCGCGTTCTTCATCCGTTTCGAAAGGCACGTCGATGAACTTGGCGCCCAGCGATTCCACCTGTTCACGCGCGGCGGGGCGCACGTCGGAGGCCTCGACCACCGCGCCCAGCCGCTTGGCGGTGGCGATGGCCTGCAGCCCGGCGACGCCGGTGCCCAGGACGACGGCGCGGGCGGCTTTCAGCGTCCCCGCGGCGGTCATCATCATGGGTATCAGTCGGCCGTAGTGGTGCGCCGCCAGCAGCACGGCCTTGTAGCCGGCCAGGTTGGCCTGCGAGGACAGCACGTCCAGGCTCTGCGCCCGCGTGATGCGGGGCGCGGCCTCCAGCGCGAATCCAGTGAGCCCGGCGGCGGCCATCTGCTGGATGCCTTCGGCGTCGAAGGGATCCAGCATGCCGATCACGACGGCGCCGGATTTCATCTGGGGCAGTTCCGCGGCAGAAGGCGCGCGCACCTTCATGACGAGTTCTGCCCCCAATGCATCCTGGGCGCTGCCGAGCGTGGCGCCCGCTGCCTCATAGGCCTCGTCGAGATAGCGAGCGGCAGTGCCTGCCCCGCGCTCCACGACGACGCTGTGTTTGCCGCCTATGTACTTCTTGACGGTCTCCGGTGTTGCTGCGACACGAGTTTCCCCGTCTCGGGTTTCTTTTGGTATCCCGATGTGCATCTACGCCTCTCCTCATTAATTGGCAATAGTTATACACGGTAACCAGTGAGGAAAGGGTGTCACGGCCGTATTACCAAAAGGGTAAATGGCGTCAACCCCCTCTTAGATCGACGAGTTGCGCAGGCCAAAAAAAAGCCCCATGGCGAACCATGGGGCTGGGGTTCTGCAACCCAACTGCTCCGGCCAGTCTGGCTTTTCCGCTGGCCGGCACCTGCGCGCAAACGTCCGGCGTCAAGCCGTTTGCGCGCGAGTCCAGATGATCAGCGCGGCGGTGAGTTCGCGCAGATCGGCCTTCAGGCGGCCGTAGTTTTCGGAAGGCCGCAGCGAGACTTCGTCCATGTAGAGCTTGCGGTTGATCTCGATCTGCAGGCTGTGGCGGCCTTCTTCGGGGCGGCCGAAGGCGCGCACCAGCTCCACGCCCTTGTAGGGATCGTTGACGGTGACGTCGTAGCCGCGTTCGCGCAGCCAGGCGGCGATGAATTCGCGGAAAGCGGGATCGCTGGTGCTGCCGTCGCGGTCGCCCAGCACGAAGTCCGGGTGCACCAGGCCAGGCCGGTCGGTGGCGTAGGCGCCGGCGACGCTGGGCATGGAGTGGCAGTTGATGTGCCAGACCTTGCCGAACTTCTGGTGGGCGGCGTCCAGCACCTGGCCCAGCGCGGCGTGGTAGGGCTTCCAGCAGGCGTCGATGCGGTGGCGCACTTCGTCCACCGTCAGCTTGCGGTTGTATAGCGGCGTGCCGTCGTCCAGCATGCGCCAGATCAGGCCCTTGCCCAGCTTGACCTTGGGCGAGGCATTGATGGCGTCGGGCCAGGCCGAGTCCAGCAGCAATTCGTCGATTTCGTCGGGCGAGCGGTTGGCGTCGATGTAGGCGCGCGGAAACGCCGCGGCAATCATCGGCACGCCCATTTCAATGGCGTCGCCCCACAGGTCGTCAACCCAGGTGTCCTCGGCGGTGCGCAATGCGCCAAAGTCCACCGCAGCCGCGAAATCGGGGGGGTAGGCGGTGCCGCTGTGCGGGGAGTCCAGCACGAGGGGAGCCGAGGATTCCGAATCAGGATATTGCTGCGGGAGGTCGAGCCGGTAAGACAGGGGTTGGGTAATTCGCATAGGGGGGTGTTGCGTTCGTGAATCGGAGGTCCTCGCGCACCTCGGGCACGCGAGGACCGAAGACCGCTTAGTCGATCTTCACGTTGGCTTCTTTGGCGATGCGCTTGTTCTTGGCGATTTCAGCCGAGATCTGCGCCGCGAATTCGGCCGGGGTGTTGGCGGCCGGCGCGGCGCCCAGGGCTTCCAGGCGGGTCTTGACGTCGGCTTCGGCGCTGACCTTCTGCACGGCCGCGTTCAGCTTGTCCAGCACGGGCTTGGGCAGCTTGGCGGGAGCCACCAGGCCGAACCAGGAGGCGTCGTTCACGGCCGGCAGGCCGGCTTCGGCGAACGTGGGCACGTCAGGCAGGGCGGCCACGCGCTGGGGCGAGGCGACGGCCATGGCGATCAGGCGGCCGGACTGCACGTGCGGCAGCGAGGAGGGCAGGTTGTCATACATGACGTCGACCTGGCCGGCCAGCGCGTCGTTCAGCGCCGGGCCCACGCCGCGGTACGGCACGTGCATCAGGTTGGTGCCCGAAGCCATCTTGAACAGTTCGCCCATCATGTGCGAGACCGAACCGTTGCCGGCGGACGCGTAGGTCAGCTTGCCCGGCTCGCTCTTGGCCAGCTTGATGAAGTCGGCGATGTTCTTGGCCTGGACCTTCGGGTTGATGGTCATGATGTTGGGCACGGCGGCCAGGTTCGAGATGGGCGTGAAGTCCTTCTCGCCATCGAACGGCAGGTTCGGGTAGATGGCCGGGTTGATGCCGTGGGTGCTGACGGTGGCGATGCCCAGGGTGTAGCCGTCAGGCGCGCTGCTGGCAACGAAGGCGCTGCCGATCGAGCCGCCGGCGCCGCCGCGGTTTTCCACCACGACGGTCTGGCCCAGCTCCTTGCCCAGCTTGTCCGCAAACAGGCGGCCGACGATGTCGGTGGTGCCGCCGGGCGGGAACGGAACGATCAGGCGGATGGGCTTGGTCGGATACGCGTCTTCGGCGTGCGCGATGCCCGAGGTCAGCGGCGCGGCCAGGGTCGCGGCGGCGACACACAGGCCCAGTATTACGTTACGGCGTTGCATTGATTCCCCTAATGAATTGGAAAGCGGCTGCGCAAAGGCAGACGCAAACGCAACGATTCTTTCCTGGCGGCCTGGTTTGCGCAAACGAAAGTTTCTCCGTAAGCTATGACTTTTTTTCATGCCTCTTTTCGCGGCGGCCCGGAACAGGGCTATTTCTGCTGCACGGCCTGAAACAATTTACGTACCTCATCCATGCGGCGATTCTGTCCCTCACTCACGGATCTCCAGGCGTTCGAAGTCGCCGCGAGACATAGCAGTTTCACGCGCGCGGCCCAGGAGTTGTGTGTCACGCAGGGCGCGGTCAGTAAGCAGGTGAAACATTTGGAGGAGTTCGTCGGCATCGAACTATTCCTGCGGATCAGGCAAGGCCTGGTCCTGACCGAGGCCGGGCGCAGCTATCTGACCAAGATCCAGGCCGGCCTGGGGCAGATCGAGGCCGCCACGGTGGAGTTGATCGCGCACCAGGGGCAGGGCGGCACGCTCAACCTGACCTGTATGCCGACCTTCGGCGCGCGCTGGCTGATTCCGCGCCTGACCGCCTTCATGCGCCTGCGACCGGACATCCACGTCGAATTCTTGCCGCACCGCCAGGGCTATGACTTTTCCACGCCCGAACTGGACGCTGCCGTGCGCTTCGGCGAGGGCATCTGGCCGGGCAGCGGAGCCGATTACATCGTCGGCCGCGAAATCCTTCCGGTCTGCAGTCCGCGCCTGATTCCGGGTGGCTGCGCGTCGCCGGCGGACCTGCTGGCCTATCCGTTGCTGCACCACACCTCGGCGCTGGAAGGTTGGCGCGACTGGTTCGAGCAGGCCGGCTGCGATACCCGGCGCAGCCTGGAAGGCGCGCGCTTCGACCAGTACGCGCTGCTGTCGCAGGCGGCCGCGGCCGGTTTCGGCGTGGCGCTGATTCCGCGCTGCCTGATCGAGGACGAGCTGCGCGACGGCAAGCTGGCCGTCGCCATCCAGCTGCCGATCCGGGCGCGCATGGGGTACTACCTGTGTTATCCGGAGCAGAAGGCCAATCTGCCCACCCTGCAGGCTTTCCGGGCCTGGCTGATGGAAGTGTCGCGCGCGGCCGAGCCGCAGCCGCAGGAAGATGCCCGGACCGATCTAAAATAGACCCATCATGAGTCAAAAACTTACCAAGAAGGGCCGCGTTGTCGTCGGCATGTCCGGCGGGGTCGATTCTTCGGTCACCGCCTGGCTGCTCAAGCAGCAAGGCTACGAGGTCGTCGGCCTGTTCATGAAGAACTGGGAAGACGATGACGATTCCGAATACTGTTCCACCCGCCAGGACTTGCTGGACGCCGCCAGCGTCGCGGACTTGGTCGGCGTTGAGTTCGAATTCGTCAATTTCGCCGCCGAATACAAGGATCGCGTGTTCGCGGAGTTCCTGCGCGAGTACTCCGCGGGCCGCACGCCCAACCCGGACGTGCTGTGCAACGCCGAGATCAAGTTCAAGGCTTTCCTGGACCATGCCATGGCGCTGGGCGCCGAGCACATCGCCACCGGTCATTACGCGCGCGTGCGCGAAGTGCCGGCCGAGGGCGGCGGCACGCAGTTCCAGCTGCTCAAGGCCTTGGACGCATCCAAGGATCAGAGCTACTTCCTGCATCGCCTGAACCAGGCGCAGTTGTCGCGCACCCTGTTCCCGCTGGGCGAAATCCACAAGACCGAGGTGCGGCGCATCGCGCACGAGATCGGGCTGCACAATGCCGCCAAGAAGGATTCCACCGGCATCTGCTTCATCGGCGAACGGCCGTTCCGCGAATTCCTGAACCGCTATCTGCCGACCGAGCCCGGCCCGATCATGACGCCGGAAGGGCAGAAGGTCGGTCGCCATGAGGGGCTGTCGTTCTACACGCTGGGCCAGCGCAAGGGGCTGGGCGTGGGCGGGGTCAAGGGGCGCCAGCGCGAGGACGGCACGGCCGAAGCCTGGTACGTGGCGCGCAAGGACCTGGAGCGCAATGTGCTTTATGTGGTGCAAGGGCACGACCACCCCTGGCTGCTGTCGGGCGAACTGCGGGCGCAGGACGCCAGCTGGGTCGCGGGCCATGCGCCAGCCCTGGGCGCCTATGGCGCCAAGACGCGCTACCGGCAGGCCGATGCCGCCTGCCGTCTGGACGGCGCTGCCGACGGCGCCTTCAGCCTGAGCTTTACGGATCCGCAGTGGGCGGTAACGCCCGGACAGTCCGCCGTGCTTTACGATGGCGAGGTTTGCCTGGGCGGCGGCATCATCCTGTAAGCGCCGCGCCGGCATCCGCCGCGCGGCGTGCGCAGACTTTACTCAAAGCCCCTCGGGCGCGGCCCCTGGGGCTTTGTTCATTCCCAAGAAGAAAGAGGAGACGGTTGTGGATGTAACGATGGTGATTTGCCTGCTGGTGCTGGGCGGCGTGGTGGGTTTCGCCGCTGGCCTGCTGGGCATAGGCGGGGGCATGCTGCTGGTGCCTTTCCTGACGATGTTGTTTGCATGGAAGGGCATGCCCGCCGACCTGGTGGTGCACGCTGCCATCGCCACGTCGATGACCTCGATCCTGTTCACTTCCATTTCCAGCGTGCGGGCGCACCAGCAGCGCGGCACGATCAAATGGAACATCGTCTGGGCGATGGCGCCAGGCATCATCATCGGCGGCCTGCTGTCTGGCGGCGCGGTCTTCGCCGCGCTCAGCACGCTGTGGCTGTCGCTGTTCTTCGCGCTGTTCGTCGGCTATTCCGGCTGGAGCATGCTGCAGAACAAGAAGCCCAAGCCCAGCCGCCAGATGCCTGGCGTGGTGGGCACCAGCGCGGCCGGGGCGGGTATCGGCTTCCTGTCCGGCCTGGTGGGCGCGGGCGGCGGCTTCCTGTCGGTGCCTTTCATGGTCTGGTGCAACGTGGCGCTGCACAACGCGGTGTCGACCTCGGCGGCGCTGGGCTTTCCCATCGCGCTGGCCAATAGCGTGGGCTATGTGGTGTCGGGCTTGAACTCGGGCGAATCGCGCCCCGGCATGCTGGGCTACATCTACTGGCCGGCCTTGATTGCATTGGTGTGCACCAGCGTGCTGACGGCGCCCTTGGGTGCGCGCATGGCGCACCGCCTGCCGGTGCAGACGCTCAAGCGCGTGTTCGCCTGCCTGCTGTTCGCGCTGGCCGCGTACATGCTGTTCAAGGCCTGGCAGACGTTCAACGGCTGAGCCGGATATGGCTGCGCCGGCGTGCAAGTGCAGCCGGCGCAGAAGGGGTCCGCACGGATCCGGCTGCGCCGGTCCGTAGCGGCGTTCCCTGGGGAAGGCGCGTAGCGCCTCGGGGGAGGGCTACTGCTGGGGGGCCGTGTCGATGAACGACTGGCGCTGCGACAGCTTGTCGTACAACCGGGCCAGGTTCTGGTGGTTGGCGCGCCAGTCGAGCGAGGCGAAGCGCAGGTCCAGATAGCCCAGCGCGCAGCCGACGGCGATGTCGGCCAGGCTGTAGTTGATGCCCATGCAGTGGGCGTTGTCGCCCAGGCTCTTGTTCATCGCGTCGAGGCTGGCGTGGATCTTGGAGTACTGGCGCTCGATCCATTCGGGGCTGCGCTGAACCTCGGGACGCTGGTTTTCCTTGACGATGGTCACGCAGGCGTCCAGGAGGCCATCGGCGATGGCTTCCCAGCATTTGACGGCCGCGCGGTCGCGCCCCGGCTGAGGAATCAGGCGGGCGACCGGAGACAGGGTGTCGACGTATTCGACGATGACGCGCGAATCGAAGAGGGCGCCGCCATCTTCCATGACCAGGCAGGGCACCTTGCCCAGCGGGTTGTACGTTTGGATCTGCGTGTCGGCGGACCAGACGTTTTCGAGTTCAAGCCGGTAGTCCAGCTTTTTCTCGGCCATGACGATACGCACTTTGCGCACGTAAGGACTGGTAAGCGAGCCGATCAGTTTCATGGAGTCACAAGCGGAGTCGGAAAGCGGCCGAAGTATAGCAGGCCGCATGACGGCAAGACGGCAAGAGGCCGGAATCTTCGCCAGTTTGCCACAATGTTGCACGCTTCCGGATGATAAAATCGCCCGATTCGATCATTCCCCGCTTTTTCTCCTCCAGACCATGCAAATCGCCGATCAGCTCAGCCAACTCAACGCCCTTTCGCCACTCGATGGCCGGTACGCTTCCCGGGGCGACGCGCTGCGCGGCCTGCTTTCCGAGGCCGGTTTCATGGCGCACCGCGTCGAAGTCGAGGTGGCCTGGCTGATCGCGCTGTCCGATGCCGGCCTGCCGGAACTGCCCGCCTTCTCCGAGGCCGCCCGCGCCCGCCTGCAACAATTGGTGCGTGACTTCTCGGAATCGGACGCTGCCCGTATCAAGGACATCGAACGCGTCACCAACCACGACGTCAAGGCCGTCGAGTACTGGCTGAAGGAAAAAGTGGCCGATGACGCCGAGCTGGCCCGCGCCGCCGAGTTCATCCACTTCGCCTGCACCTCCGAGGACATCAACAACACCTCGCACGCGCTGATGCTGACGCGCGCCCGCAACGAGGTCGTGGTGCCGCGCCTGCGCGAGCTGGCTGCCAAGCTGAACGACATGGCCGTCACCCAGGCCGACCAACCGATGCTGTCGCGCACGCACGGCCAGCCCGCCAGCCCGACGACCTTGGGCAAGGAATTCGCCAACGTGGCTGCGCGCCTGAACCGCGCCATCGCCGCCGTCGAGGCCGTCGAACCGCTGGCCAAGCTGAACGGCGCCACCGGCAACTACAACGCCCACCTGTCGGCCTACCCCGAAATCGATTGGCCCGCTTTCAGCCAGCGCGTGCTGGCCGGCCTGGGCCTGACCCAGAACCGCCACACTATCCAGATCGAACCGCATGACTGGATGTCGGCCCTGTTCGACGCCATCACGCGCGCCAACATCATCGTGCTGGACCTGGACCGCGACATCTGGGGCTACGTGGCGCTGGGCTACTTCAAGCAACGCCTGAAGGAAGGCGAGGTCGGTTCCTCCACCATGCCGCACAAGGTCAACCCGATCGACTTCGAAAACTCCGAAGGCAACCTGGGCCTGGCCAACGCCGTGCTGCGCCATCTCGCGGACAAGCTGCCGATCTCCCGCTGGCAGCGTGACCTGACCGACTCCACCGTGCTGCGCAACCTGGGCGTGGGCCTGGGCTATTGCCTGGTGGCCTGGGATGCCTGCATGCGCGGCCTGGGCAAGCTCGAAGTCAATACCGCCGCCATCGACGCCGACATCGACGCCTGCTGGGAAGTGCTGGCCGAGCCGGTGCAGACCGTCATGCGCCGCTATGGCCTGCCGCAACCGTACGAACAGCTCAAGGCTTTGACGCGCGGCAAGGGCATCACCGAGGAAGGCCTGCGAGAATTCATCCAGGGCCTGGCCCTGCCCGAAGAGCCCAAGGCCCGCCTGCTGGCGATGACCCCGCGCTCCTACATCGGGCTGGCAGCCGACTTGGCCCGGGCGGTATAGTCGCCTTGCCGCGCGCCTGGGGGCGCGCGGCTTCTGTTGACCTTACGGGAGATTGCAATGAAGAAGTTGTCCACGCTCGCCGCGTTGGCCTGTATGACGGTGGGGCCCCTGCTGGCGACGAGCGCGTCCGCGCAGTTCGCCAAGCCCGAGGACGCGGTCAAGTACCGCCAGTCGGCGCTGACGCTGATGGCCTCCCATTTCGGCCGCATGGCGCCGGTGGTCAAGGGCCAGCAGCCCTATGACGCCGCGCAGATCAAGGCCAATGTGGAAGTGTTGAAGACCTTGTCGGCCTTGCCGTGGACGGCTTTCGGCGCAGGCACCGAGGGCGGCGACGCGCGTCCGGAAATCTGGAGCGACGCCGCGGGCTTCAAGCAGAAGCAACAGGCCTTCCAGGACAACATCGTCAAGCTGTCGGCTGCTGCCGATGCCGGCGACCTGGACAAGCTGCGCGCCGCATTTGGCGATGTCGGCGCAAGCTGCAAGGCCTGCCACGACGCTTATCGCAAGAAGAAGTAAAGCGCCGGCCGCCCGTGGGCGGCATGTGGGCAAAGAGGCGCCAGCTTAACGGTTGGCGCTTTTTTTTATCCCATTACCGGACTTGCGGCGGCCTGCGGAATCGTGCGCTGGCCCTGGACAGGGGAGATGAGATGAAATCCTTTGATGATCTCGTGGTAGAGGCCGAGGCCGCCGATGTCAGCGGCTGGGGCTTCGATTGGCTGGCTGGGCGGGCCTCCGAGGAACGCCCGCCGTGGGGCTATGCCAGCTTGCTCGCACAGCGCCTGGCCAGCGTGCAGTCGGCTTTGGACCTGGATACGGGCGGCGGCGAGGTGCTGGGCGAGGCCCCCGGCTTTCCGCCAGTCATGCATGCGACCGAAGCTTGGCCGCCCAATGCCAGGAAAGCGCATGAGCGCCTGGCCGCGCGCGGCGTGCAACTGGTGCTGACCGCGTCCGGCGTTGGCTTGCCGTTCGCCGACGCCTCGTTCGAGTTGGTGACGTCCCGGCATCCCGTGAGTCCGGGATGGGCGGAGATCCGTCGCGTCCTCACGCCGGGTGGGCATTACTTTGCGCAGCACGTGGGGCCGGCGTCGGCCTTCGAGCTGATCGAGCACTTCCTGGGGCCATTGCCGGAGGAGCGGCGCCTGCGCGATCCGCGGGATGAAGCGGCGGCCGCCGGGGTTGCCGGACTGGCCGTGACGGACCTGCGCACGGCCCGTTGCCGGATGGTGTTCCACGACGTGGGCGCCGTGGTCTGGATCCTGCGCAAATGCGTGTGGTGGGTGCCGGATTTCTCGGCGCGCAAATACCGCGATGCCTTGCTGGCGCTGGATGGGAAGATGCGCCGGGGAGAACCGTTCGTGGCCCATTCGACGCGGCATTTGATCGAAGCTCGGCGTTGAGCGACCTGTGGCCCGTGTGGGCAACGAGGTCGCGCACACGGACTGCCGTTGCCGGGTCGCGTCA
The DNA here is from genome assembly GCF_013267355.1 of Achromobacter pestifer. Taxonomy (NCBI): domain Bacteria; kingdom Pseudomonadati; phylum Pseudomonadota; class Betaproteobacteria; order Burkholderiales; family Alcaligenaceae; genus Achromobacter; species Achromobacter pestifer. The sequence continues at coordinate 549,164 of NZ_CP053985.1, read as the reverse complement.
ATCGCGTTTGCATGCGCAGGACAGGCAAAGCACTGCCATGGCGAGACTCAGGCAATAGGCGATGATGGGCCAGCCGGTTCCGGTGGGCAGCTGCGTGATCGCTAGGGTGCCAATACCGCCCAGTATCAACCCGCCCAGGCAGAAGTAAACCGCCGTGGCGGTTCCGGCGATATGGTCGAAGCCTTGGAGCGCGCCATTGGGCGCCACGGAGACCGCAGAAGCGATACTGGCGCCGACCAGCCACATCGGGACGATGAGACCGAGCGCCGAATGCGGCATGAACAGCTCGGAGACCGTGAGGATGGCGGCTCCGGCAATCAGGCCGCACATTCCCAGGCGCAAGGTTTTGAGGGTTCCCCAGCGGGGAATCAAGCGCCCCATCAACCGCGCCGCCGCCATCATCGCAATGGCCACTGTGGCAAATAGCAGGCTGAAGCCTAGCTGCGACAACCCTTGGCGGCCCATCATCAGCCAGGGCGCGGTTGAGAAAAAGACGAAGAAGCTGCCCATTCCCGCGCTGTAGCAAAGCGTGTAGAGCCAGAAATGCCGGCGTTTCAGGGGGAGCAGGAACTGCGACCATTGCGGCACCGTTGCCGCAGGCCGCTTGGTCTCTGGCCATAGCAGCCAGGCGGCTATGACGGCTCCTGTCATCGCCATTCCCAGCACGCCGAAGATGGCGCGCCATCCCAGCCAGGCGCTGACCAGCGCGCCGAGTAGCGGACCCACTGCCGGAACCATCGCCAGCATGGTGCCGAGCAGGCCATAGATGGTGTGGCTTTCTGCGCGGCCCGAGTAAACGTCGCGCACGGTGGCAAAGGTGGCGACGAGGCATGCCGAAGCGCCGCAGGCTTGCAGGATGCGCAGACCGAGGAACGCCTCAGGCGAGGAGGCGGCCGCGAGGCCGAATGAGGCAGCGATGTAGGCGAGACCGCCGGCCAGCAGGACCGGGCGGCGTCCCAGGCGGTCCGACAAGGGGCCGAAGATGAGCTGGCCCGCTCCAAGCAGCACCAGGTACGCCGTCAACGTCCATTGGATCGTCGCGGCGTCGGCGCCTAGCGCATCGGCCATGGAAGGCACCACGGGCAGGTACATGTCCATGCCCAGCGAGGCCAGCAGGTCGAACGGTGACAAGAGGAAGAGTGTGGCGGCAAGGGAGTGCCGCCAGGAGAAATCATTTGAGCGCACGAAGCCATCTCCTTGGAAAAGGATCAGGCGGCGCTCTCGTGTAGCGACTGGCGTGTCGAGAACGCCGCAACAACCAAAAAAAACGGGTTGTTGCGGCTTACTCGTCTGCTTGCTTGGCGGTGTTCATGGGAGTCAGGAAAAAGACATGTCGGCCGCCACTTCCAGCGACCGGATCCACAGCACCAGGCCCGTGACACAGGCGCCCAGCAACAGGGCGCGCAGCCAGACGGCGAAACCGTCCTGCGTCGGCGGCGTGCCGGCGGGCACGTCCTTGGCGTCGACCTTGCCCGTGATGATCGCGCGCACCATGCGCTTGCGGCGCACCAGCGCGTACCAGAACACCGCGGCCAGATGCAGCGCGACCAGTGCCAGGATGACCCACTCATTGAGCTTGTGCCAGGAGGTCATGGCGGCGGAAACGGTTTCGCTGACGTGGCCGAACAGCGGGCCCTGCGTCATGATGTCGTCGGTGGTGAACAGGCCGCTGACCGCCTGGAAGCCGATGACCAGCAGCAGCGCCAGCACCGATAGCGCGCCCAGCGGATTATGGCCGGCAGGCGCGGCGGCGCCCTTCAGGTAGCGGGCCACCGCCGCAGGGCCGCGCACGAACTGCGAAAAGCGGGCGTAGCGCGGGCCGAAGAATCCCCACAGCAAGCGGAACAGGATCAGGCCCAGCGCCGTGCAGCCGAAGCGCACATGCCAATCCATGTACAGGCCGCCCAGTTTGACGCTGACGAATGCACCGACGATGCAGGCGACGAGCGCCCAGTGGAATAGGCGGGTGGGAAGGTCCCAGATATGGACCGCGAGACGGTTGTTCTGCATGGTGGGATCGCCAGGGCTGTATTGCCGGGGACTTTATCACGCACGAATTGCCCCGTTGCGTGCGCAACGGGGCGGGGCGCTGCTTCAGTGAGTGGTGCGGCGCACTGATTCGATGCGATGCACGTGCTCGTGGCGGAAGCGGATGCGCTGGCCAGGAGCCTCTTGCGCAGGCGCGCCGCAGGGCACGACTTCGGTCGTGTAGGTCGTCGTGCCGTCGATGGGCGCGTTGTAGATGACCGTGGCGCGGATTTCCGGGCCGTTCGCGGGCTTCAGGTAAACGATGTCGCCGACGTGGATCGGCATGTTGTCCAGCTTGGTGTGTGCCGGGCGTCGGATCAGGTCCGAGGTAGTGAAACGAGTATTCATGGTGTTTGTTCTCTTGGTTTCTAGTTATGGGATGCTGCTTCTGGCCACGTGGCGCGCGGCATTCCTGCCGCGTGCCCATGCCAGCCGTATCAAATGGGGCGGGCGTGTCGTGACACTAACGCATATCTGCCGCCGTCCCTTTGCGCATTCTCATGTTTTTGCACGCACGGGCTGGCGGCGCGATGCTGTCCATCAGTCCGGGACGGCATCATTTCGGGCGGCGCGATGCGCAAGGCAAGCAGAGGCCCGAGGGTTCATGCAGGGCTGGAAAGCCCTGGCGATTGCGGCGCGCTTATCGCTAAAGGTCGCTTGCGCGGGTTGCAGGCGCCGCCGATGGTCTTGTTGCTTCTTGCCAAGCCGGACTGGCGGTTTGGTGAAGGCGTTTGGTTCCAGGCCACAATCCGGGTTTGTGTTCTACGCAAACTGGATGGGATGCTCGGGCTTGGGGGCCGCAGCGTCCATTGGGCTTGGATGATTTTCGAGGGTCTGGGGTCTGCTTTGGTACGTGGGGGAGGGCTGATGTTCAGGCCTCGGAGCCAGTACCTTGGTTTGTCGCCGCGTTTTTTCGAATGGAAATTGGCGCTAACCGCAGAACTCAACCATCAATAATACGGGTGCTTGATGTTTTTTGCAAGCGTTTTGTGCTAGGGAGGAAACATCCCCCTTATATCCGTCCCTTAATGTGCAGTCGGGCGGGCCTGGCGTTGGGCTTCGATGATGAGTCCTTCCAGGCGCGGAGACATGCGCAAGGCGACCTGCGCGCCGGTCTGGCCGTCAGGTTGGCTCTCGGTTTCCAGCGCGAGTTCGATGCGCTCGTTGTCGAAGGCCTCGGGGGCGGCCTGGATTTCCACGTAGCGGGCCAGCAAGGCATCGACCGCCTTTTGCGCATCGGCCAGCGCTTCATCGGTCAGTTGACCCGGGCTCAGGTACTGGTTGACCACTCGCGCCAGGTCGTTCATGAAGAACAGCAGGGCGGCCGCGCCGCGGCAATCGGGATGGGCAAAGCCCCAGGTGTCGGAGGTGGCGTTTTGAGTCATGTCTTGAGGCTGGCCTGTGTTGCGGGGGGCCGTGATGGCCGAAAACGCCATTTTATGGGATCGGGCGGCGCGCCCGCATCAGGCATACTGCCATGCCTATGATCAGACTCGCACGCCCCTCAGACCTGGCCAGCCTGGCCGATATCGAACGTTCAGCCGCGCGGCGGTTCCTGGACACGCACATGGCCTGGGCCGCTGGCGACGATACTTCGCCGCAGGACGAGCTTGCGCAGGCGCAAGCGGCCGGCCTGTTATGGATCGCAGAATGCGAGGGCCAGCCGGTGGGCTTTGCGCTGACCCGGCCCATGGATGGCGATCTCTACCTGGCCGAGATGGCGGTGGCCCTGCCTTGGCAGGGGCGAGGCCTGGGGCGGGCTTTGCTTTGCGCCGTGTGCACGCAGGCCCGCAATGCCGGCTGCTACCGGTCCGTGGCGTTGACCACCGACCGCGAACTGCCCTGGAACAGACCGTTTTACCAGCGGCAAGGCTTTGCCGAACTGGCGGCGGCGGAACTCACGCTGGGGCTGCGTGAGCGCTTGCGCCACGAGGCTGCCATGGGTTTTGACCCGGCATGCCGCTGCGCGATGGCGTATCCTCTGGAGCCATGATGCAGGCGGCGGACCCTGTGTCAACACGCTTCGATAGCAACAAAATCCGCCCGCCGGCGGTGCGGGGAAGCGCCTTCGGGATAATCTGCCGGAGGGCGGCCGCCCTGCTCGCGGGCGGCGCCGGTTTCGCGAACCCGCATGCAAGGAGGATGGGCATGGCACTGCGAGCTTGCCTGCTGGGCCTGGCGACGGCGTCGATGCTGTTTCTGTCGGCCTGCGTCAACAAGGAGCCTCAGGAGCGGGCCGCGTTCATCCAGTTGCTGCAAAGCCGGATGAGCAGCGCATCGCTGGTGCCCATGGGTATCCTGAGCGAGCCGGAAAAAGAGGCCGTTGGCGGCTACACCGATGCCTACGAAGTGATCACCGATTTCCAGGAAGCCCTGGCGCAGGCGGCGGCGTCCATGCGCGACGTGCCGGAGATCGAAACCCTGCGTTCAGTGGCCGAGATCGTGGAGCGCCGGGCCCGCTTCGAGGCCGCGCGCAAGACGCTGGCCGAACAGGCTGCCGAGGTCCAACGGGCCCAAGCCAAGGCGGACAAGGCGCGTGCGGCGCTGGCGCTGCCGCCCGATCTCGCGCCCGTCTATGACGGCGTCTATGACGAAGCCGTGACAGCGCCCGCGGCCGAGCTGCTGGATGCGGCGGCCGCCATGGATGCGGTGGCGCGCGATGCGCTGGGCGTGGCGGATTTCGTGGCTGCCCATGCGCAGGACATCCTGCTGCTGGACGGGCAGGCGCGCGTCGCGACGCTCACTCTGCTGCAGGAGCTGAACCTGCGCCTGCAGGGGCTGAATGCGCAGTCGCAGGTCCTGGAGCGTGCGCGCGCCACCTTGATGCAGCTTGCCGGACAACCGCCGGACGCCCGCTGAGCAGCGCTTTGTACAATGCGGGTCTCGCGGCGTCAGCCGAGCCTGGGACGTAATATGAGCCAATCTTCCAGCGTGCACTACAGAACCTTTCTGCTCCTGCTGGTGGCGGTCACCATCGCATTCGGCTGGTTGTTGTGGCCTTTTTACGGCGCTGTTTTCTGGGGCGCCGTTCTCGCCATCATCTTCGCGCCGCTACAGCGCCGGCTGGTGGCGCGCATCGGCGGACGGCGCAACCTGGCCGCGCTGATCACCTTGCTGTTGGTGCTGTTGCTGGTGATCCTGCCGCTCATTGTCATCAGCGGATCACTGGTGCGCGAAGGGGCGAATCTCTATCAGAGCGTCAAGTCCGGGCAGATCAACTTCGGCGACTATTTCCAGCAGGCCATGGCGGCCTTGCCGCCGTCGGTGCATGATCTGCTGGCGCGCTTGGACCTGACCGACATACCTAGCCTGCAGGAAAAACTCAGCGCGGGCGCCATGCAGGCCAGCCAGTTCCTGGCGACCCAGGCCTTGAACATCGGACAGGACACGTTCCAGTTCGTGATCAGCTTCGGCATCATGCTGTACCTGCTGTTCTTCCTGTTGCGCGACGGCCCGCAGCTATCGGCGCGGCTCAAGCGCGCCATGCCGCTGAGCGACACGCACAAGCAGCACCTGCTGCGCAAGTTCACCACCGTCGTGCGCGCCACCGTCAAGGGCAACGTCGCGGTGGCTGCGGCGCAGGGCGCGCTGGGCGGCATCATCTTCTCGATCCTGTCCATCCAGGGCGCGCTGCTGTGGGGCGTGATCATGGGCTTTCTGTCCTTGCTGCCGGCGATCGGCGCGGGGTTGATCTGGGCGCCGGTCGCGATCTACTTCCTGTTGACCGGCGCCACGATCAAGGGCGTCGTGCTGATCCTGTTCGGCGTGCTGGTCATCGGCATGGTGGACAACGTGCTGCGTCCGATCCTGGTCGGCAAGGACACCAAGATGCCGGACTATGTGGTGCTGATCTCCACGCTGGGCGGCATGGCCTTGTTCGGCCTGAACGGTTTCGTGATTGGCCCGCTGATCGCCGCGCTGTTCATGGCCAGCTGGGATCTGTTCGCACCGCCGGCGGAGGGGTTGGCGGACAGTGCCGAGGACCAGCCCCCCGCAGGCAAATAGGCGCGGCGGACTGCCCGGCGCAGTCCGTCCGTCCCAAGACGGGTGTATGGTGTAGCAGCGCCGGCCTTTATCGGGGCCGGCTTTTCGTATCAACCTCGACTTTTCGGGAGCGCGTGGGATATGGAATGGAAACTGCATCGATCGGGCTGGATCGAAGAACGCAACTTCGACATCGAATTCGCCGAGACCCCTGAGGGCTATCACGCCCGGGTGCGGATCTTCGGATTTCCGGTGCTGGAAGACACCAAGCACGTATTCCCCAACGAGGCGTTGGCCGAAAAGGGGGCGTTGACGCTGCTCAAGACTCAGTTCACCGGCACCCCGGACCTGGAAGACCAGTAGGCGCGACAGGCGCCGCGTGTCCGGAGTAAATTGGGGACGCGATATTTAAACCACACCCGTATCGACGCGGCGAGGGGATTCCCATGGCGCGGATTGTGCGATTGCGAACTTCTGCAATAATTTCTGGCGTTCGTTCGCCCTCTGGCCGTGGGCCGGGCGTAGCGTATCGGGAGGCGCATGGGTCCAGAGGTGTGGTTTCGATCGGCAGGCCGACGCTTGCGGACTTCGCAGGGCGAGGTTCCGATGGCTGACGCCGAAAGTCTGGCGGGCGCGCGCGTGCGCCGGCCGCGCCGCTATTCCATGCGCACCGGCCTGCTCACGCTCGTGTTCGCCTGTATCACGCCTGCCCTGGTCATGGCTTCGGTGGCAGTCTACGAAAGCTACGTCATCCAGAAAGAACGGATCTTTCGCGACACGATCTTCCTGGCGCGCAATCTCACCGCGATCCTGGACCGCGAACTCACCGGCGTCGAGGCGGGCTTGCAGATGCTGGCGTCGTCTCCGGATCTGGTGGCTGGCGACCTGGCCGGTTTTCATCGGCGGGCGCGCGAATCCGTGCGCTTCCAGATCATAGACAGCTATGTCCTGACCGATAAGGACGGCCGTCAGCTGATCAACACGTCCGTGCCGTTCGGCAATCCCTTGCCGATGACCGGCGCCTCCACCCAACTGGCCCAGGTGTTCCAGACTCGCGCGGCGGTGTTGACGGGCCTCTTCACCAGCAGGGTCAACCAAGGTCCGCTCATCGCGCTGGGCGTGCCGGTGCTGCGCAACGGCGAGGTCGCCTACAGCCTCAACGTCGGCATCCTGCCCGAGCGCATCGGCAACTTGCTGGGCAGGCGCGCACTGCCGGACGGCTGGGTGGCGGCCGTGCTGGACGACAGCGGCACGATTCTGGCGCGCACACGCGATACCTCGAAATTCCTGGGCCAGAAGGCCGTTCCCGAGCTGGCGCGGGCGGTGCAGCAGGAAAGCGAGGGCTCGCTGGAAACCATCACCAAGGAAGGCACGCCGGTCTACACCGCGTTCAGCCGCTCGTCGCTATCCGGCTGGACCGTTGCGGCCGGGGCGCCGATGAGCCTGCTGACCACCGACCTGTACCGCTCCATCGCCTGGATCGCCCTGGGCACCTTGCTGGCTTTCGGCCTGGGCCTGCTGCTGGCCTTGCGGCTCGCCAGCCGCCTGACTTCGTCCGTGCAGAGCCTGGTCGCGCCCGCGCTTGCGCTGGGCAAGGGGCACGCGGTGACGGTGCCGGGCACACGCGTCAAGGAGGTCGCGGACGTGGGCGGCGCCCTGGTGCAGGCGTCCCGCATGCTGGCGCATGCCCAGCACTTGGCGCATTACGATCCGCTGACCGGCCTGTGCAACCGCGTGCTGTTCAGCGAACTGGTGCTGCGCGAGCTGGCGGTGGCGCAACGCAGCGGCGAAGCCTTCGCCATCCTGGCGATCGATCTCGATGGCTTCAAGGCGGTCAATGACCTGCATGGCCACGCGGCGGGCGATGCGGTGCTTCAGGAAGCGGCCGAGCGCATGGCCGACGCGATCCGCGTATCGGACGTGGCGGCGCGGCTTGGGGGCGATGAATTCGCCGTGCTGCTGCTGGGGGCGGACAGGGACAACGCGCGGCGTGTCGCGCAGGCGCTGGTGGAAAGCCTGTCGCTGCCGTATCCCGAGGTCAGCGTCTCGGTATCCGCCAGCGTGGGCATCGCCGTGTATCCGCAGTCCGGCGTCGCCGTGCGCGAACTGCTGGAACGCGCTGATATGGCGCTCTACAAGGCCAAGGGGCAGGGCAAGCGCCGGGTGGAGGTGGATCAGTAAGCGGATCCGCCAGCCTTCAGGTCTCGTGCAGCGGCGGCGACAGGGCCGTCAGGACTTCGCCGGAGTTCAGCCGGTACCTGTTCCGATCCAGCGGCAACACCGGCTCCCCTTCCGTGGTGCGGAGTATGTAGCGGGCCGCGTTAGGCCGGGCGGCGTCAGGTTTGGCTTGGCCCGGCGCCTCCGCTCGCAGGAACACTTCGATCCGGTAGAGCCGGCCCGATTCCGTGCTGGCCAGCACGTCGCTCAATCTACGTGTGGATATCGTCATGCGGCGCTTGCTCCTTGTTCTGCATTGTTCTGGCAGGCATGTTGGTGTGGGCGCCAGTTCTGCCGTATGCCGGGGACTGGCCGCGGGCCGTGCAGGTTTTCGCTAAACTGCCCGGCTTGGCGCCCCAAGGCGGGCAATCGGAATCGGTAATGCAACTCTCCCTGAGCCGGAACACGGCAACTTCACTGGGCTTGCTGGCGGTGCTGCTGTGGGGCACCGTCGTCGGCCTGATCCGCGGCGTCAGCGAAAGCTTCGGTCCGGTCGGCGGCGCCGCGCTGATCTACACGACGGGCGCCGCGTTCCTGACGCTGCTGCTGGGCTTCCCAAAGCTGCGCACCTTTCCACGCTCCTATCTCATTGTGGGCAGCCTGCTGTTCGTCGCCTACGAAATCTGCCTTTCGCTCTCTTTGGGCTACGCCGCCAACCGTGGGCAGGCAATCGAATTGGGCATCGTCAACTATCTCTGGCCCTGCTTCACCGTGATACTCGCCATCCTCATCAATGGCCAACGGGCCAGTGCGTGGGTGGTGCCGGGCATATTGCTGTCGTTGTGCGGCATCGTCTGGGTCCTCGGCGGATCGGGCGGACTGTCCTGGGACCGCACGATCGCCAACGTGTCCAGCAATCCCCTCAGCTACGGACTGGCTTTCAGCGGCGCTGTCATCTGGGCCGTCTACTGCAACGTGACCACGAGATTCGCCGACGGCAAGAACGGGGTCGCCTTGTTTTTCATGCTGACCGCGGCTGCCTTGTGGATCAAGTATCTGTTGGGCGCAGAGCCTGCTTTAGTCTTCACCTGGCCCGCCACGCTGGAATTGCTGGTGACCGGCGGCGCCATGGCGGCAGGCTATGCGCTATGGAATGTGGGCATACTCAAAGGCAACCTGACCTTGCTGGCCACGGCGTCCTACTTCACTCCGGTCTTCTCGACATTCTTCGCCGCCGTGTGGCTGTCGACCCGCCTGACCACATCATTCTGGCAGGGCGTGGCCATGGTGACCGCCGGGTCGCTGCTGTGCTGGGCGGCTACCCGCGGCAAGGCCGCCCGGGGCGCATAGCCCCGGGACGTACATGTCGTGAACAAGGAGTTATTCGATCAGCACGGTCTGCGCGACCGCGTATCCGAGCGGAATCAACAAGAGTGAAGCGAACAAGGAACTGGTGATCGCCGCCGAGATTCTCAGCCAGGGTTCGGACCCTGCGCTTTGAACCGTTTGAATCACCAACGCGACGATACCCACAACCATCAAACAGCTGATAACCACTGCTACATAAGTCATGTTGTCTCCGTCCTCGCCTGACTAAAGGGGAATGCGGCTGCCGCTGGGCGGTCTAGATGTTTGTATCGATTGTGCGCCTGTATTTGCGCAATAGGCCCTAGGGTTTTCCTGACGCGATGCGGGGTTTGTGGCGTTTTTGCCGCGGGGTGTGCAGCATGAATCCGTGTGCGGGCGCAGCATTTCTTCGCTGGTCTCGGGCGACGCATGTCGCGTCGGCGCGCCTTGCGCTACGATGGCGGCGTCGAATCATGCTAAAGGCCTCCTCATGCCGCAACTGCGCCCAGGCACGCGCGCCACGTTGCAAGTCAGGCAATTGATGCCGGGAGAATTCGCCTGGATCATCACCTTGTTCGATCCCGAAACCGGCAATGTGCGCAGCACCAATTATTCGCCCAGGCGCTACGCCAGCCAAGACGAAGCCTCCGTCGCGGGCAAGACCGCCGTCGTTGAATTTCTCGGCAACGGCAGCCAGAAAACCGCCGACCCGGCCAGGGACGCCAAGAGCAAGCCCTGACGCTGGCTGGCCGCGCATGCCTGAATGCCCTCGCAAGAGGGCTTTTTTACGCCAGCCGGCTGCGTGCCCGGCTGCGTGCCGGGAATGCGGTTTGCTGATGGGATTGGACGGCGCGCCAGGCGCCGCTTGAGGAGAACCCCATGTCCCAGTCCATGCATCGCGAACCCGGCGGGGGCGACCAGCCCGCGCCAGACGATCCCACATTCCCCAACAATCCGCCGCCCGACGATCCGCCGCTGGATCCGACGCGGCCGCGCAACGATCCCGACGTCATCGATCCCGTGCAGCCGCCGCCGAATCCGCGCGCGCCCGGCACGATCGACCTGGCCTGAGCGCTACGCGCGACGCGCAGGACATCATTCAAGGAGGCCTTATGCGTTCCATCTTGTTGTGGCTGTTGGGAGTGCCCATTCCCATCATCATCCTGCTGGCGCTTTTCTGGCATTGACCCGCGAGGCTTTACCGCCGCGGCGGCGCGTATCGGCGCGGCCGCGATGAACCGTGAACAAGGAACATATCCATGGAAAACGCATCTTCATTGAGTCAGCCGTACCCCGGCGGCATGCCTCCGAGGGAATCCGCCATCTCCGCCGTGTCATGGGCCGCCGTGATCGCGGGTGCGGTCATTGCCGCGGCCCTGTCGCTGGCCTTGTTCGCCGGCGGCACGGGCCTGGGCTTTCTTTCGGTGTCGCCCTGGAGCGGCGAGGGGGCGAGCGCGCCCGCGTTAGGCATAGGCTTCATCGTGTGGATGCTGGCCACGCAGATCGTCGCCTATGGCATCGGCGGCTACGTTGCGGGGCGGCTGCGCACCAAGTGGGTCGACGTGCATTCGGACGAGGTCTATTTTCGCGACACGGCGCACGGCTTCCTGGTGTGGGCGTTGAGCGCGGTCGTAAGCGCCGTGCTGCTCGGCGCGTCCATCGCGACCCTGGCGTCCGGCGTGGCGAAGGCGGGCGCCACGGTGGCGGCAGGAGCGGGCTCCGCGGCGACGGCCGCAGCGGTTGCGGGCGGAGGCGACGGCATGGCGCAGATGCAGGGCTACTTCTCCGATGCCTTGCTGCGATCGGAACGGCCCGATGCCAGCGGCGACCGTAACGGCGCGAGAGAGGAGGTGGGCCGCATCGTGGCGATGAGCCTGGCGCGCGGCTCCATGACGGGCGAAGACCGCGACTATGTCGTGAAGGTCGTGGCGGCGCAGACCGGGTTGGAGCCGGCGGCGGCACAGCGCCGCGTCGACCAGGCCGTGCAGAACGTGAAGCAGGCCGCGGACGACGCCCGGCAAAAGGCCAAGGAGGCGGCAGACCTGGCGCGCAAGGCCGCGGCCGCATTCGCGCTATGGGGCTTCGCCTCGATGCTGATCGGCGCCTTCGTGGCCAGCCTGGCGGCGACCTGGGGCGGCAGGCGGCGCGATGCGGTGCGCTTGCCTTAGCCGGGAGGCGGGCGCTGGGCCGCTCCTGTCAGGGAGTGGCCGGCGCCGGACGCCTTTCTCCGAAGAGGAACACGTGCGCATAGCTGTCGTCCATGGCATGGCGCGCCTGCGTGACTCCTGGGATGGGCGGAGTCGTGGGAGCGAACAGATCCCGCCATGCCATGTCCACCTCAAAGGGGGCATGTTCCGGCGTGTCGTTGTAGCCGAGGATCAGAAGCCCGGCAGGCTTGAGCACACGATGGCATTGCTCCATCAAGCGCTCGAAATCGGCTCTCTTGTTGAGGCCCCAGCCGATCACGCCATTGGCCACCACGACGTCGAACGAAGCTTCGGCGTAGAACTCCGACATGTTCGTTGCGCTTCCGATGGTGTGCCGGCCGGCGGGGCCGTAGATGGCTTGTTCAGGATCCATATCCAGAGAATGGAACTCCATCTTCAACAAGCGGGGGTAATGCCAGGTGTACTCATGCATGCCTACGAACAGGCATCGCATCGGCGTGTCGGCTCGGGTAGCCTGCTGCTGGTTCAGGTAGTCGAAAATCTGCCGCTCCAGGAAGCTGCGATTCGGAGCCTTCAGCCGGAAATCAACGCCGCAGCGCGCGGCCAGGTCAGGAGACCAGTCGAACAGTCTTTTTTTTGCTCTACGGATAAGTCGACGCAAGGAAATTTGATCGCTCCTGAGGGTTGCTCGGGGTGGCGGCCGTAATGGCAGGATAGTGGCCAAGGGGTGTCCACATGCCAGTGGTGGTGCCGCGTCGTGAGACTGGCCCTCTGCGCGAAGAGTTCCGAGGCGAAAACGAAAAGGGCGCCCACTTGCGTGGGCGCCCTTTGAATTCCTTGGTGGCGCATCCCTGATTCGAACAGGGGACCTGCGGATTATGATTCCGTCGCTCTAACCGGCTGAGCTAATGCGCCATTTCGCTCAATCCCTGGATTTACTTCACATTCGTGCTTTACGCCTGTGCCGCAATCAGTGATCAACGAAGAACGAAATTCTAGCACGAAATTTTCGGCGCGTGCAAGCAGCCCTCAATCAAATTTCCAAGAAATGCTTCAGGCATCCCGCGCCAGCCGGATACCCGAAAACTGCCATCGGGCCTCGGGCGGGAAAAAATTGCGGTAGCTGGGGCGGATGTGGTCCCTGGGCGTGGCGCAGGAGCCGCCTCGCAGCACGTACTGGTTGCACATGAACTTGCCGTTGTATTCGCCCACCGCGCCACTGTCGGGCTTGAAGCCGGGGTAGGCGTCGTAGGCGCTGGAGGTCCACTCCCAAGCGTCGCCGAACAGTTGCACGGGGCCGCCCGAACCGTTGCGCGCGGGGGCGGGGCGTGTGTCCAGGTGGCCGTTTTCCAGCATGTTCGCGCGTCCCGCCAGCAAGCCTTCGGGCAGTTGGCGGGCGGCATGTTCCCATTCGGGTTCGCGCGGCAGCCGCACGCGCGCCCAGCGGGCGTAGGCGTCGGCCTCGAAGTAGCTGATGTGCGTCACCGGGGCCTGCAATTCCAGCTCCTGCATGCCGCGCAAGGTGTAGATATGCCAGTCGTCGCGCTGCCCTTCCCAGTAGAGGGGCGCGCGCCAGCCTTCGGCGCAGACCATGTCCCAGCCCAGCGACAACCAGAGTTCGGGCCGCTTGTAGCCGCCGTCCCGGATGAAGGCCAGGTATTCATGCTGGGTCACCAGCCGGTCGGCCAGATGGAACGGGGCCAGCAGCACGTCGTGGGCGGGGCCTTCGTTGTCGAAGCCGAAGCCGCGGCCGTCATGGCCGATGCGGCTGACGCCGCCGGCGTAGCGGGTCCAGCCGGCCGGCGTGGCGGGCGGCAGCGCGGGTGGGCCGGGCGCCACGTAGGCGGGTTTGAGCGGATTGGCTGACAGCATGTGCTTCAGGTCGGTCAGGATCAGTTCCTGGTGCTGCTGCTCGTGATTCAGGCCCAGCTCCAGCAAGGCGTCGAAGGCGGGATCGTTGCCGCCCAGGCGCGAGATCAGCTCGTGCATGGCCCCGTCCACATGTCGGCGGTAATGCTGCACTTCCGCCAGCGCGGGGCGCGACAGCAGGCCGCGGCGCGGGCGCGGATGCTTGGCGCCGACGGCGTTGTAGTAGGAGTTGAACAGCATGCGGTACTGCGGATGGAATACCGCATAGGCCGGATGAAAGCGCGCCAGCAGAAAGGTCTCGAAGAACCAGGTGGTGTGGGCCAGATGCCATTTGACCGGGCTGCAGTCCGGCATGGATTGCACCTGGCAATCCTCGGGGCTCAGGGGGGCGGCCAGGGCCGTGCTGGTCGAGCGCACGGCGTCATAGCGGTCGTGCTGCCCCGCTTGGCCGGCAGCGTAAGGTCCGGTGGCGGGGTGAGTCAGCAGGCACGCAGGTTCCATGGCGATCCTCCAGTGGCGTTGAGGGCGGGCCCGCTTTACGCGCGGGCGCTGAAAATCGAGAACCAGCCGCGGGAATCCGACCAGTGCGCGACGTCGCGGTAGCCGGCGCTTTGCAGCAGGTCGGCGAAGGCTGGGGGGGTGAACTTGTAGGAGTTTTCGGTGTGGATGCGTTCGCCGGCGCTGAATGCGCGCGCGCCGCCTGGCCAGGCCACGCGTACTGCGCGCTGTGCTTCCAGATGCATTTCGATGCGCGAGCTGGCGCTGTTGAAGAGCGCCACATGGCGCCAGTCGTCCACGTCGAAATCGGCGTCCAGCACGCTGTTCACGTGCCGCAGCAGGTTCAGGTTGAAGGCTGCCGTCAGATGCAGCGCGTCGTCGTACGCGGGTTCCAGTACCTGTTTGGGCTTGACGCGGTCCACGCCTACCAGCAGTCCGCCGCCCTCGCATTGCTCGCGGATCCGGCACAGCATGGCATGCGCGTCCTCGGGACTGAGATTGCCGATGCTGGAGCCGGGATAGAAGAACAGCCGCTGTTCGGCGGGAACGCTGTTGGGCAGGGCCAGCGCGTGGGTGTAGTCCTGGCCGATGGGGGTGATTTGCAGGTCGGGGTAAGACAGTTGCAGGCGGCGCACCGCCGCTTGCAGGTAGTCGGCCGAGATATCGATGGGCACGTAGTGGCGCGGGCGCAGGCTGGGGAACAGGCGTTCGGCCTTGACGCAATCGCCCGCGCCCAGATCCATCATCGAGAGCACCGGGCCGACGTGGCGGGCGATGTCGGCGCCGTGGCGCTGGAAGATTTCCGACTCGCAGCGCGTCGGGTAGTACTCCGGCAGCTGCGTGATGGCCGTGAAGAGCGCCGAGCCCAACGCGTCATAGAGGAACTTCGGATCGATGTGCGCCTGGCGCGCCAGCAAGCCTTCGCGCAATTCGACTTGCTCGGCGCTGGGAGGCTGCGGCTCTTGCGCAATGAACTTCGGCGCGGCGGGGGCAAACAGTGCGGAAGGCGAAACCATGCGTCCTGTTCCTTTTCTGTCGCCGGGTCGGTCCGCCGCGAGCAACGTCCCGGACGGGGCGGCTGGCGGTTGGGATGCACGGCGTTGGGAGGCTTAGACCAGGCGGTTCTGGCGCATTGCAAAAGTCTATTGTGGCCGCCAGGGCGGGGCCGGTGTCAAGCGCCAAGCCGCTGAATGCAATGGACTTTTACGAATTCGAAAGGGGGGCGCAAGCACCGGCGCCGGCACCCCGGCGCGCGCTGCCGATACCTTTGCTTGCGTTGAAATATCGGATTACGGCTGGTTGCCAAAGCTCTGGCGGGGGCGGCCGATGATGGTCACAATGAGACTCTTCAATGCGCAGCCTGGTCCGGGAACGGGGCATGCTGCATTGCGTCAGGCGGCCTGACTCCGCGAGGCCCAACAACGATAAGGAGCGACCATGAACCGAAAACACCAACGCGCCGAGATGTCCCTGCACCGTGAACGGGTGAGCGACAGCTTCCATGAGCTGCTTGCCGGCACGGAAGACCTGTTGCGGTCGACGGCCACCTACACAGGTTCCGAGATCGAGGCGGCGCGCGCGCGCCTGAAGCGCCAATTGGCCGAGGCGCGCGATTCCGCGGGCGACTGGGAGGGCGCGGCGCGGGAACGCGCGCGTCGCGCAACCGCCTATGCCGATGAGTATGTGCATGAACATGCCTGGAAGTCGGTGGGCGTGGCGGCGCTGGTGGGCGCCTTGCTCGGTTGCTTCCTGGCGTCGGGCGGCCGTCGCTAAGCTGTTATGCCATGAGGCCGCCCGCCGGCTCAGACCTGTGCGGCGGCCGGCGTGGCATGGGCGGCATGCTCTTGCGCCAATGCGGTGGTGATGTCGTGGGTGGGTTGGAACGAGCTGGCCTGGGCCATGGCCCAGCCCGCGCGGAATACTTGGTGGCGGAATTCGCCGCGCAATAGTTCGCCGGGCGCGAGTTCGGGGAACAGCGCCGACAGCAACCGGATTTCGCTGGACGAGATGCGGCGCGCGATATGGTGCGGGCGCAGCTGGCCCGGGTGCGTCAGGCCGGCCGCCGCCAGCAGTTCCGCCAGCGCATGCAGGGTGTTGCGATGGAAGTTCGCCACGCGCTGCGCCTTGTCCGGCACCACCAGCGCGCGCTGGCGCAGCGGGTCTTGGGTGGTGACGCCAGTGGGGCACTTGCCGGTGTGGCAGGCCTGGGCTTGGATGCAGCCGATCGCGAACATGAAGCCGCGCGCGGCGTTGCACCAGTCCGCGCCCATGGCCATGACGCGGGCCATGTCGAAGGCCGTGATGATCTTGCCGGAAGCGCCCAGCTTGATGCGGTCGCGCAGGTTCACGCCGATCAGCGTGTTGTGGACCAGGCGCAGCGCTTCGCGCAGCGGCGTGCCGACGTGGTCGACGAATTCCACGGGCGCGGCGCCGGTGCCGCCTTCGGCCCCGTCCACCACGATGAAGTCCGGCGTGATGCCGGTTTCCAGCATGGCCTTGACGATGGCGAACCACTCCCAAGGGTGGCCCACGCAGAACTTGAAGCCTACGGGCTTGCCGCCGGACAGCTCGCGCAGGCGCGCCACGAACTTCATCAGGCCGATGGGCGTATCGAAGGCGGAATGGGTGGCCGGCGAATTGCAGTCCTGCCAGGCCACCACGCCGCGCGCCTCGGCGATCTCCGGCGTCACCTTGCCCGCGGGGAGGATGCCGCCATGGCCGGGCTTGGCGCCTTGCGACAGCTTGATCTCGATCATCTTGACCTGCGGCGTACAGGCATTCTTCACGAAGGCCTCTTCGGAGAACGCGCCGTGTTCGTCGCGGCAGCCGAAGTAGCCCGAGCCGATGTTCCACACCAGGCCGCCGCCAGGCTGGCGGTGGTAGCGGCTGATGCCGCCTTCGCCGGTGTCATGCGCGAAGTCACCCTGGCGGGCGCCTTCGTTCAGGGCCAGGATGGCATTGGCCGACAAGGCGCCAAAGCTCATGGCCGACACGTTGAACGCGGACATCGAGTAAGGCTGCTTGCAATCGGGACCGCCGACGGTGACGCGGAAGTTGATGTCGGGGATTTGCGAGGGCGACATGGAATGGTTGATCCATTCGTAGCGGTCGCCGTAGACGTCTTCCTGGGTGCCGAAGGGGCGTTTGTCGATTTCACGCTTGGCGCGCTGGTAGACGATGGAGCGCTGCGCGCGCGAGAACGGCGCGGCCTGCGTGTCGTCTTCCAGGAAGTACTGGCGGATCTCGGGCCGGATGAATTCGAACAGGAAGCGCAGATTGCCCAGGACTGGATAGTTGCGGCGGATGGCGTGGCGGGTCTGCGCCAGGTCATAGACGCCGAGTGCGGCCAGCAGCGTCAGCGGCACGGCCAGCCACAGCCACCAGGGCGAGCTGGCCGCGGCCAGGGCGGCGGTGGCCGCGGCGCCGATCAGGGTCAACAGAAAGGCCGTGTAGCGGCCGAAAATCCAGCTCATGTCCATCTCCGTATTTCGGGATGGAGCAACCATACACCAGGAGTTGTCCCCCGGTGCCGGGGGACGGTCCTGGAATACTGTTTCTCAGCAGCTGGACGCCGCCGGGGTCTTCTCGACGGCGAGGCCGAACGCGGGACGCAGGCGCACGCCCAAGGCGCTGCCGGCGAAGGCGGCGGGCAGCCACAGCCAGGCGTGCAGGCTGCCGGACAGGATGCCGCTGAAGTAGGCGCCGATATTGCAGCCGAAGGCCAGGCGCGAACCATAGCCCAGCAGCAGGCCGCCGATGACGGCGCCCGCCAGCGAGCGGGCCGGCACCTTCCAGATGGGGGCAAACTTGCCCGCGGCGCTGGCGGCGGCGAGCGCACCCAGCATCAGGCCAATGTCCATGACGGTCGTGACGTCCTGGCGCAGCGGTGCGGCCAGCGAGGGCTGCTTGGCCCAGTAGGCCCAGGTGGCCACGTCGCCACCGAAGGCGTCCAGGGTCTTGGCGCCCCACAGCGCGAAGGCGGACGTGATACCCCAGGGGCGGCCGGCCAGCGCCAGCGTGGCGAAGTTCAGCACCACCAGCGCCACGCCGCCCCAGATCAGCGGCCAGGGACCTTGCAGCAAGGAAGCCGGGCGCGCGGTGCGCGAGGCGAACGAGATCACGTGGCCGTGGCGGCGCTTCTCCAGCGCCGTAGCCGCCCACGCGATCAGCGCGAACACGGCCAGATTGATGAGCAGCGCGGGCGCCAGGCCCCAGGTCTTGATCAGCGAGGTCGGCGCCAGCGCCGGCAGGTTCGACCACCAGCCGAAGTTGGCGGTCGCGATGACCGAGCCGATGATGAAGAACAGCAGCGTGACTACCATGCGGGTGTTGCCGCCGCCCACTGCGAACAGCGTGCCCGAGGCGCAGCCGCCGCCCAGCTGCATGCCGATGCCGAACAGGAAGGCGCCCAGCAAGACCGAGACGCCCGGGGGCGACACGAAGCCGCTGACGGGTTGGCCGAACAGCGTGCCCGCCGCCAGGAAGGGGAAGAACAGCAACACGCCCGCGGCCAGCATCAGCATCTGCGCGCGCAGCCCGGCGCCGCGGCGGTCGGACACGAAGACGCGCCAGGCTTGCGTGAAGCCGAACGAGGCGTGATACAGGGTTACGCCGAGTGCAGCGCCGACGACCCACAGCGCGCCCTGGCGCCAGCTGACGGTCTGGTTCAAGTACAGGGCGCCTGCCAGCACCAGCAGCAGGGCGATCCAGAGCGGCTTGCGGTTGATCTGGATGGGGGGCAAGGCGGAAGGGGGCAGGGGTAGGGTCGAGGCGTTGGTGCTCATGGGCGAGTCCCTGGGGTTTGATGCGTAAGAAAGCAAAACGGGCGCGCGCAGGCACCCGTGGATGTTTGGAAGTCTAAAGTGGCAAGCGCCTGGCTCAAAACACCGATTAATATCTTTTAAATAACTAAAAGTAATATATAGGCGTCTATTGCAGCCGCCACGCCAGGGCAGCGAGCGTCAGGAGCAGCACCGGCAGAGTCAGCACGATGCCGACCTTGAAGTAGTAGCCCCAGGTGATGCGCAGGCCCTTGCGCGCCAGTACATGCAGCCATAGCAGCGTCGCCAGGCTGCCGATCGGCGTGATCTTGGGGCCCAGATCGCTACCGATGATGTTGGCGTAGATCATCGCGTCCTTCACGGCTCCCGTGGCGCTGGTGTCCGCGATCGACAAGGCGCCCACCAGCACGGTGGGCAGGTTGTTCATGATGGACGACAGGAAGGCGGTGATGAGGCCCGTGCCCATCGCCGCGCCCCAGACGCCGTACTCGGCGCAGCGGTCAAGCACCTGCGCCAGGTGCGCGGTCAGGCCGGCGTTGCGCAGGCCGTACACCACCAGGTACATGCCCAGCGAGAACACCACGATGTGCCAGGGCGCCTCGCGCATGATGCGGCGCGTGCCGACGATGTGCTGCCGTCCGGCGATCAGCAGCAGGCCCAGCGCGCCGACGGCGGCGATGGCGCTGACTGGGATGCCCATCGGTTCCAGGATGAAGAAGCCCGCCAGCAGCAGCGCCAGCACGACCCAGCCGGCGCGGAAAGTAGTCAGGTCGCGGATCGCGGAGGCGGGTGCGGGCAGTTGGCTCACGTCGTAGCGCGGCGGAATGCTGCGGTGGAAGAACAGCAGCAGCACCGCCAGCGTGGACGCGACGGCCATCAGGTTCACCGGCAGCATCACCGACGCGTACTCGCCGAAGCCGATATTGAAGAAGTCCGCCGAGACGATGTTGACCAGGTTGGACACGATCAGCGCGATGCTGCCGGTGTCCGCGATGAAGCCCGCGGCCATCACGAAGGCCAGCGAAGCGCCGGGACCGAAGCCCAGCGCCACCAGCATTTCCATGACGATGGGCGTGAGGATCAGCGCCGCGCCGTCGTTGGCGAACAGCGCGGACACGGCCGCGCCCAGCAGCACGATCAACACGAACAGCAGCCTTCCCCGGCCGCCGCCCCAGCGCGCCACATGCAGCGCGGACCATTCGAAGAAGCCGGCCTCGTCCAGGATCAGGCTGGTGACGATGATGGCGATGAAGGTGGCGGTGGCGTTCCAGACGATGCGCCAGACGTCCGCGATGTCGGCCAGGTGGACCACGCCCGTGGCCAGGGCGAGCGCGGCGCCCAGCACGGCGCTCCAGCCTATCGACAGGCCCCTGGGCTGCCAGATGACCAGCGTGATGGTGAGTACGAAAATGGCGGCGGCGAGCAGCATGATGAAAAACGTCAGGAAATCGGGTGGGCGCTGATCCAGGCGACCAGCAGGCTGACGGTCAGCACCGACGCCACGGTGGAGACCAGGATGGCGCGTGAGGTCACGCGGGCGTCGCGGCCGTACATCTGGGCCAGCATGAAGGGGCCGGTGCCGATGGGCAGCGCGCTCATCAGCACCGCGGTCCAGGACCACACCGGCGGCATGGTGAAGACGTAGAACGCCAGCACCGCCGTGATGGCGGGCTGCAGCAACAGCTTGCCCGTGACCAGGCGCATGACGCCCGGCCCCGAACTCGACGTTTCCGTCTGCGCCAGGAACAGGCCGATCGTGACCAGCGCGCAGGGGCTGGCGGACGCGCCCAGCAGGGCCACGTAACGGTCCACGCCTTCAGGCAGGGCGAGGCCGGTGAAAGCCCAGGCCAGGCCCAGCAGCGGAGCCGCCAACAGCGGATTGCGCAGCAGCGCGCGCCCGACCTTGAGCAGGGTCAAGGACAGGTTGGGCGTCTGCTGGCGGTCGAACTCGATCAAGGCGATGGCAAAGCCGAATAGCACGCTGGCGGTGAGCAGGGTGGTGAACGTGGCGGGCGCCATGCTGTCGGGGCCGAGCAGCGCCAGGCACAGCGGAATGCCCATGTAGCCGGCGTTGGCGTAGGAGGCGGCCAGGCCCTGGATGCCGCGGTCCGTCAGCGCGCGCTGCGAGCGGCGCGCGCCGATAAACGAGGCCATGAACGTGACCGCGATGCCGCCCGCGAAGGCGCCCACGAAACCCCAGTGCGCCATGTGCGCCAGGTCCACCTGCGTCATGGCGCGGAACAGCAGCGCGGGCAGCGACAGATAGACGACGTAGCGGTTCAGCGCGTCGGTGGCGCCGGAGCCCAGGATGCGCCAGCGGGCGGCAAGCCAGCCGGTCAGGATCAACGCGAAGACCGGCAGGGCGGAGGTAATGACGGCGTTCATGGGCAGGGGCCTGGAGGGGCGCTCATTCTACTTGGCGGCAGTGCGCGTCACCAGCAGGATGCCGAGCGCCGCCAGGGCCATGCCCGGCCAGGCCAGCGCGGGGATGGCTTCGCCCAGGACGATCAGCGCGATGACGGCGGTGCAGGGCGGCACCAGGAAGAACAGTGCGGACACACGCGAGGCTTCGCCGTAGCGGATCATGGTCAGCAGCAAGGTGATGGCCACCAGCGAATTGCCCACGACCAGATAGGCCAGCGAACCCAGCAGGGGCCCGGTCCATTCGATGTGCATAGGCTCCAGCCAGAACGCCAGCGGCGCGGTGGCGATGAGGCCGACCGCGTACTGCACCATGTTGGAGGTGACGGGATGCGTCTGCACGCCGTAGCGCTTTTCATACAGTGTGCCGCCGGTGATGCAGAGCAGGGCGCTAATGGCGAACGCCAGGCCTAGCGGCGATAGCACGTCGATCGAGGCCTTGGCGATGATCACCAACGCGGCGCCCGATACGCCCAGGCCCAGGCCTGCCCAGCGGCGGGCATCGACTTTTTCTTGCGCGATCGCGGGCGCCAGCAGGCCGATCAGAATGGGTTGCAGCGATGTGATCAGCGCCACGGCGCCAGCCGACATGCCTTGCTTGAGCGACAGGTAGGTAAAGCAGAAGTAGCCTGCCTGCAACAGCAGTCCGACCATCGCCAGGTGGCCCCAGGCGCTGGCGCCGCGCGGCAGCGGCGGGCGCAGGAACAGCATGAAGGGCGCAAGAATCAGCACCACGCAGGCGTAGCGCAACGCCAGGAACGTCATGGGATCGGCATAGGCCAGGCCCACCTTGAGCACCACGAAGCCGCTGGACCAGAGCAGCAGGAAGAGCGCGGGCGCGGCTTTCAGCCAGGCGGGCGGAGCGGCAGGCGGCATGTGGCGGAACCTGGGCGACGTGGGCAAGCCGCGATCGTACCCCCTTTTGGCCGTTCTTCATCCCTGCCAAAATGCGGCGTAGGATTACTTTTATTCATTTGCTGCACGCGAGGGATGGACATGTCGACCAACAAACAAGCTACGGTGCGTATCGCCCTGGGAACCTGGGACCGCTTGCGCGACGACGCGTATTCGGTGCGCCACGAGGTGTTCGTCGTCGAACAGAGAGTGCCGCCCGAGGTCGAGCTGGACGACGATGATGCCGTGTCGGTGCACGCCGTGGCATATGGCCCGGACGGCACGCCGATGGGCACGGGCCGGCTGCTGCCCGACGGCCATATCGGCCGCATGGCGGTCCACAAGAGGGCCCGCGGGATGGGCGTCGGCAGCCAGCTGCTGGACGCGTTGATCGAACAGGGGCATGGCGACGGCCACCGCATGCTGGTGCTGCACGCGCAGACGCATGCGGCGGGCTTCTACCGCGCGCATGGCTTCAATGTGGAAGGCGAGGAGTTCGTCGAGGCCGGTATTCCGCACGTAGTGATGACGCGCGTGCTGAAGTAAGGCGGCTTGCCCGGCTCCAACGATTTGCGAGCCGGGCAAGCAAAATGGGCCGGACAAAGAAAAAACCCCGGACGCTTACGCGTTCGGGGTTTTTTTGGCGCATCACGCAGGTACCTCGTGATGTAATAATTGGTGCCCAGGAGAGGACTCGAACCTCCACACCTTGCGGCACACGGACCTGAACCGTGCGCGTCTACCAATTCCGCCACCTGGGCGCTGATGCTTTACTTGTCGCTTCGCTTTCGCGTTGTTTCTTGTTCAGCAGCAGAGGAATGAGATTATGCACACTTTTTTGGAAGCGTGCAAGTCGTGTGGGTTTTTTTTCATATTTTTCGCTGCCGGGCCGCTTTCGAACTTTCGATATAGTGTCGCCCCATGTCTCGTACCCTTTGCACGCGTTGCCTGCGTCCTCGATCGCACTGTCTGTGTGCGCTGATTCCCTCGCTTTCGTGCCGCACGCAAGTGGTGGTGCTGCAGCATCCCAGCGAGGCGCGCCATGCCTTGAACACTGCGCGGCTGGCCGTGCTGGGTCTGGCCGGCGCGCGCCGCGTAGTCGGCGAATATTTTGCGGAAGACGATTGGGCGCTGTCCGGCCATCTGCCCCGTCTGCTGTTTCCCGGCGAGGGCGCTGAGGTGCTGACGCCAGGCTATGGGCAGGATCTCGGCGCGCCCATCAGATTGATCGTGCCCGACGGCACCTGGGGGCACGCGCGCAAGCTGCTGCATATCAATCCCGGGCTTGCCGCCTTGCCGCGCGTGATGCTGCCCGCGGGGCTGTCCACGCGTTACCGGGTGCGCCATGCCGACGTCGCTGGCGCGCTGTCCACGATAGAGGCCGTGACGCATGCCTTGAATGCCATCGAGGCGCCGATGAGTTTCGATGCGTTGCTGAAGCCTTTCGAGGCCTTGATCGACGGGCAGATCGACGGCATGGGGGCCGACCTGTATGCGCGGCATCATTTGAATCGCAAGGTGCCGTGGCGTTGAAGAGGCGAGGGCGGCAGGGCGCAAAGCAAAAGCCCCGGAAATCTTGCGATTTCCGGGGCTTTTTAGCCTTTGCCATCAAGACCGGCTTGCATGGTCTTGATTGAAATTCCGTGGTGCCCAGGAGAGGACTCGAACCTCCACACCTTGCGGCACACGGACCTGAACCGTGCGCGTCTACCAATTCCGCCACCTGGGCACTGAGAGATACTGTCAGAAGTATGTGATACGCTGCCGCCCTAGTTGCATCGCTTTAGTTAAAAACACATTAACTAAAGCATGCGTCCAAAGTGCAGTTGGTTCTACAATACGGTTTTTAAGCAACAGTTGCTTTAAACCACCCTCTGACCATTTTCTGCTTCAGTGTTCAGCCTTGGGCGAACCACAGAAGCTGCGCATTATATACGGAAATTTTAGCTTTGGCAAAACGATCGAATAACGAATCGAATAACAACAGATCAACACCCTTGCCCGAAGCGCCGCCGGACTTCGATCCTGATGTCCCGTCCCGCGAAGCCATCCTGAAAGCGCTGCGCGCCGCAGGCTCGCCGCTTTCTCCGGTGGAACTGGCCGAACGCATGGGCGTCGAGCGCGCCGCGACGATGGTGGGATTTGAGCGCCGCCTGGGCGCCATGGAGCGCGACGGGCAACTGATGCCCAATCGCAAGGGCGTGTTGCTGCTGGCCACCAAACTGGACTTCGTCGCCGGCAAGGTGCTGGGGCACCGCGACGGCTTCGGCTTCCTGCTGCGCGATGACGGCGGGCCCGATCTGTTCCTGTCGCCGCGCGAAATGCTCAAGGTGCTGCATGGCGACCGCGTGTTGGTCAAGCCCACGGGCGAGTATCGCGGCAAGCCGGAAGGCACCATCGTCGAAGTCATCGAACGCCGCACCAACAAGCTGGTGGGGCGCTTCCTGCACGAGCACGGACTGTCCATCGTCGTACCCGAGGACCAGCGCATCAAGCATGACATCCTGATTCCGCCCAGCGATACCAATGGCGCCCAGCATGGGCAGGTGGTCGCGGTTGAAATCATGGAGCAGCCCACGCGCCACACGCAGCCGCTGGGCCGCGTGGCCGAGGTGCTGGGCGAGATCGACGACCCCGGCATGGAAATCGAGATCGCGGTGCGCAAGTTCGACGTGCCGGTCGATTTCTCCGAAGCCGCGCTCAAGCAGGCCGCGCGCCTGCCGGACGTGGTCAGGAAGGCCGATCTCAAGGATCGCGTCGACCTGCGCGACGTGCCCCTCATCACCATAGACGGCGAGGACGCGCGCGACTTCGACGATGCGGTTTACTGTGAACCTGTGGAGTTGGGCACGGGCCAGCGCAAGCGTCCGGGCTGGCGCCTGCTGGTGGCCATCGCCGATGTCAGCAACTACGTGCGTCCGGGCGACGCGCTGGACGACGACGCGATCGAACGCGGCACCAGCGTGTACTTTCCGCGCCGGGTCATCCCGATGCTGCCGGAGTCGCTGTCCAACGGCCTGTGCTCGCTGAACCCGGACGTCGACCGCCTGGTGCTGGTTTGCGACATGGTCATCCCGGCCAGCGGCGCCAAGGCCGGCACGGTCACGGCCTACCAGTTCTATAACGCGGTCATGCACTCTCATGCGCGCACCACCTATACGAACATCTGGGCCGCGCTGCAGCAGCCCGGCGGTCCGGCCGCGCACGCCATGCGCAGCGTCATGCCGCAGGTCCAGCACCTGTACGAGCTCTATCAACTGCTGGCGCAGGGGCGCAAGAAGCGCGGCGCGATCGACTTCGACACCGTCGAGACCAAGATCGTCTGCAACGAACTCGGCCGCATCGAGCAGATCGTGCCCTCGGTGCGCAACGATGCCCACAAGCTGATCGAAGAATGCATGCTGGCCGCCAACACCTGCGCGGCCGACTTCATGACCCGCAGCAAGCATCCCGGCCTGTACCGCATCCACGAAGGCCCCACGCCCGAGCGCCTGCAGTCGCTGCGCGAGTTCCTGCGCACCATGGGCCTGTCGCTGGGCGGCGGGGAAACGCCCACGGCCAAGGACTATGGCGACTTCCTGGATTCCGTGCGCGGACGGCCCGACTACCAGCTGCTGCAGACCATGTGTCTGCGCTCCATGCAGCAGGCGGTCTACAGCCCCGACAACATGGGCCACTTCGGCCTGTCCTATCCCGGCTACAGCCACTTCACCTCGCCCATCCGCCGCTATCCCGACCTGCTGACGCACCGTGTCATCAAGGCGCTGCTGGCCGGACAGCGCTATGTGCCCAGCCTGGACGACCATGCGGTGGTCATAGGCCGCACGCAGCGCGAGCACGAACAGGCCATCTGGGAAAAGATGGGTCTGGTGCTGTCGGCTAGCGAGCGCCGCGCCGACGAGGCCTCGCGCGACGTCGAGGCCTGGCTCAAGTGCTGGTTCGTCAAAGAGCGCGTGGGCGAAGACTTCAGCGGCACCGTCACCGGCGTCGCCAGCTTCGGCATCTTCGTCACGCTGGACACGCTGCACGTCGAAGGGCTGGTGCACGTCTCCGAGCTGGGCGGCGAGTACTTCCAGTTCAACGATGGCCTGCATGAACTGCGTGGCGAGCGCACGGGCATGCGTTATCGCCTGACCGACAAGGTGCAGGTGCAGGTGGCGCGCGTGGATCTGGAGGCGCGCCGCATCGAGTTCCGCCTGGTGCAGGGCACGAGCTTCGATGCCTTGCGCAAGGCGTCGGCACGCGGTCCGGACGAACCTGTTCGTCGCGTGAAGAAGGCGGCTTCCCCCAAGCCGGCCGCTCTCAAGGGCCAGACCGCCAAGGAGCGGCGAGCCGAGGCCAAGAAGGCCGGCAAGCCGCCGCGGACGTCCAAGGCGCCCCAGCGCGCCGCGCCGGCCAAGAAGGCCACGCACAAGCGCCACTGACACCTCTTTATGGCCAAGCCGTCGTTTGGCGGCGGCGCCATAAGGGGTAACATTGCATCTATGGCCGGCTTGGTCCGGTAGCCCGCCCCGCTCTGGGGCGGGTATTCGTTTATCTAAAGGTATTGCATTTATGGCGTCGACCCAAGTCCTGGCCGGGTTTCACGCGGTTGTTGCGCGGCTGCGCCACGCGCCCGACTCGATCAAGGAAATCTATGTAGAGGCGTCGCGCCGCGACAAGCGGATGCAGACGTTCATCGAACAGGCCGAGAAAGCCGGTTGCCGCCTGCATCCGGTCCCCATGGAGCGCCTGGACGGCCTGTCCCGCGGCACCCGCCATCAGGGCGTGGTGGCGCTGGCCGAGGAACGCCAGCTGGCGGTGGACGTGGACGAAGTGCTCGACGTCATCGAAGGGCCGCCGCTGCTGCTGATCCTGGATGGCGTGACCGATCCGCACAACCTGGGCGCCTGCCTGCGCACCGCCGACGCCGCCGGCGTGCACGCCGTCATCGCGCCGCGCGACCGGGCCGTGGGCCTGAACGCAACCGTGCAGCGCGTGGCTTGCGGCGCGGCCGATACGGTGCCCTATCTGATGGTGACCAACCTGGCGCGCACCATGCGCAGCCTTAAGGATCGCGGCGTGTGGCTGGTGGGTACCGACGACCAGGCGGCCGACAGCATGCATCAAATCGATGCGCGCCAGCCCATGGCCTGGGTCATGGGCGCGGAAGGCGAGGGCATGCGCCGTCTGACGCGGGAAACCTGCGACCAGTTGGTGAACATTCCCATGCTGGGTTCGGTGGAAAGCCTGAACGTCAGCGTGGCCAGCGCCGTCTGCCTCTATGAAACCGTGCGCCAGCGCCGTTCCTGATTCATCCGTCCTGCCTATCTTGTAGATCACATCCTTTTCGCGTCCGCCCATCATGCACCAGAACGGCTTTACCACCACGATCCTCCATTCCGACCGCAAGCAATCCGTCGAGCACGGAGCGGTGCACAAGCCCATGCATCCGTCCTCGGAGTTTGCCTACGAAGACGCGCGCGAACTGGCCGCGGTGTTCCAGGGCAAGGCCGGCTTTACGTACGCCCGCCAGGGCACGCCCACCACCACCGCGCTGGAGGCCAAGATCAGCCAGATGGAAGGCGGCAAGGGCACGGTCAGCTTCGCGACCGGCATGGCCGCGCTGGCCGCCATTTTCACCACGCTGCTGCGCCGTGGCGATCACCTGGTGTCCAGCCAGTACGTGTTCGGCAATACCAACAGCCTGTTGGGCACGCTGCTGGACCTGGGCGTGGAGATCACCTTCGTGGACGCGACCGATTCGTCGCAGGTGCGCGCGGCGATCCAGCCCAACACGCGCATGGTCTTCACCGAAACCATCGCCAACCCGGGCACGCAAGTTGCTGACCTGGCGGTGATCGGCGAGATCTGCCGCGAGAAGGGCCTGGTCTACGTCGTCGACAACACGCTGACCACGCCCTGGATGTTCCGGCCAGCCTCGGTCGGGGCGTCGTTGGTGATGAACTCGTTGTCCAAGTACATTGGCGGCCATGGCAATGCCTTGGGCGGTGCCGTGACGGACACTGGCCTGTACGATTGGTCGGATTACTCGAACATCTACGAGGCCTATCGCAAGGGGCCGTCCACCAGCTGGGGCCTGACGCAGATCAAGAAGAAGGGCCTGCGCGACATGGGCGGCACCCTGGCGGCCGAGCCCGCGCACCGCATCGCGGTGGGCGCCGAGACCCTGGCCCTGCGCATGGCCAAGCACTGCGCCAACACGCTGGCGCTGGCGCGCTTCCTGGAAGAGCATCGCGGCGTGGCCAAGGTGCATTACCCGGGCCTGGCCAGCCACCCGCAGCACGCGCGCGCGGCGGCGCTGTTCGGTTCGCGCTTCGGCGGCCTGCTGGGGATTGAACTGGCTGATGGGGTGGACTGCTTCGACTTCCTGAACCGTCTGCGCGTCGTGCTGATGGCGACTCATCTGGGCGATACGCGTAGCCTGGCGCTGCCTGCCGCGCACACCATCTACTACGAGATGGGCGCCGAGCGCCGCAAGCAGATGGGCATCGCGGACAGCCTCATCCGCGTGTCGGTGGGCATCGAAGACGAAGCCGATCTGCTGTTTGATTTCGATCAGGCGCTCAACGGCTGCCTGCAGGGATAATGCGGCACGTGCGCGGTCGGTGGCCGGCCGCGCCTGCAACGCAATCGGGATAGTGGCCATGCTTATACAGATCGCAGAAGTTTTTACGCCAGAAGAGGCTGCCGAGATCCGGCGCCGCCTGGACGCCGCCGATTGGATCGATGGCAAGGTCACGGCCGGCCATCAATCGGCCGAGGTCAAGCGCAACCGCCAACTGCCGGAACAACACGTCCTGGCGCAGGAGCTGGGCAACCTGATCCTGCAACGGCTGGCGGGCAATAACCTGTTCATGTCGGCCGCGTTGCCGCGCAAGATATTCCCGCCGCTGTTCAACCGCTACGAAGGCGGAGAGTCCTTCGGTTATCACGTGGACAACGCCGTGCGCGGCATCGCCGGCACGGCCGAACGCGTGCGCACCGACCTGTCGGCCACGCTGTTCTTCTCGGAACCTGACTCCTACGATGGCGGCGAACTGGTCATCGACGACACCTACGGCCCGCGCGCGGTGAAGCTGCCGGCGGGGCATATGGTGCTGTACCCCAGCACCAGCCTGCACAAGGTCAATCCGGTGACGCGCGGCGCGCGCGTGTCGTCCTTCTTCTGGATGCAGAGCCTGGTGCGCGAAGACAGTCAGCGCGCGTTGCTGCTGGACATGGATGTGGCCATACAGCGCTTGAATCAGGACGTCGCGGGGCATGCTTCCATCGTGCAGCTCACCGGTATTTATCACAATTTGCTGCGCCGATGGGCCGAGGTCTGACGCAAGTTAACTATCGTGTCCAGGGGTGTCGCGCAAACGCCGAAATGCGTGTTTCTGTTTATTGCGAAAAGGTCTAAAAGCTAGTATTGGCGCGGGTTGTGGTGAGGTTTTCGCTTGACAGCCGCGCCACGCCAAGGCCTAATACATGTCTGCGTCGCTGACGATTTGAAGGCAATTTGCCCTTGAATCCAAGCGGCGCAGCAGTTTAAAAGTTGTGCTTCGCAGCGCAAGAAAAAAGTTTATCCACTGTCTGTTCGTCGTTTGTCGGGTCTTGCGTCTTCTGTGGCGTCCATCATGACGGCCATGAACTGCACTACCGGCAGACTCCATACCTTGTGAGGGGTACACCTGAATGAACAAAACCGAACTCATCGATCACATCGCCAGCAAGGCCGACATTTCCAAGGCTGCCGCTGGCCGTTCGCTCGACGCCCTGATCGGTGCCGTCAAGACCACCCTGAAGAAGGGCGGTACGGTTACGTTGGTTGGCTTTGGCACGTTCGCTGTGTCGGCTCGCGCCGCTCGCACCGGCCGTAATCCGCGCACCGGCGAAACCATCAAGATCAAGAAGGCCAAGGTGCCGAAGTTCCGTCCGGGCAAGGCCCTGAAGGACGCCGTCAACTAATGGACGGCGGGCAACTCGCAGGCTCGGCCCTGGCGATTTGCCCACAAGTGCGCGGTCCGGTATACTCCGGCCCGCGTATTGCTTTTGAGTGCCCCGGTTGGCAGTTGCTTGTACGGATTTTTCGCGAATTTCGTCTTGAGGCTGCATCAGAAAGGGTGCTTAGCTCAGTTGGTAGAGCGGCGCCCTTACAAGGCGTAGGTCACAGGTTCGACCCCTGTAGCACCCACCAAAAGCACACACTGCATCCGATACGCGCTCCGCTAAAAACCCGTACACGTCATGGTGGCGGGTTTTTTGTTTTGAGGATCATGCTTTCTCATTCATCGGCGTGCCTTGCGTGCGCGGCGTTGCTTGCGCCTATGATCACGGTCAAGAAGTAGGACCAGATCAGATGAAATAGGACGTGCGAATCATTCGCATTTAAGATATTATTGTGGGCTTGTACCGGTCAGCCGGCGTCGCCATCGCGTGTGCGTCTTTCCTGGCTGGCCGGATAAGTCAATGCACTCTGGCTGATTCATGCCTAGTTTTCAACGCGGTTGGAATTCTTCTTCGCGCTCTTCATTCGGTATACGCGCAGGCGCTGGCCTGACGGTCCTGGCGCTGCATGCGGCAGTGATCGGCGCCATCTTCATGGCACCCGAGAATCGTCCTGAACTCGAGGAGCCCGAAGCCATCATGGTGAGCGTGGTGGATGCGCCCATTCCCCAGATCGCCAAGGCCGAACCCACTCCCGAGGAGCCGCAGCCGGTGACGGAAACACCGCCCGAGCCGCAGCCCGAGATCGAACCTGAACCCGAGCCGGAGCCCGAGCTCAAGCCCGAGCCGGAGCCCGAACCCGAACCCGAGCCGGTGGTGGAAAAGCCGCCGATGCCGGCGCCCAAACCCAAGCCCAAACCGCCACCCAAGCCTAAACCCAAGCCTGAGCCCAAGCAGGACGTCAAGGTCGAGCCCAAGCCGGAAGCGCCGAAGGCGCCGCCCAGCGGTGCGCCCGAAGGCACGCAGGCGCCGCAAGGGCCGCAGCAGGGGCCGCCGCCGGATCAGCCGGTGCTGGTTTCCAGCATCGAATTCCAGGGCGCTCGTCCCATGCCCAACTATCCGATGGCATCGCGCCGCATGCGGGAAGAGGGCCGGGTGGTGGTGCTGGTCGAGATCAATACCCAGGGGCTGGTCGAGCGGGCAACCATCGACGCGTCCTCGGGCTTTCCGCGCCTGGACGAATCGGCGCTGGCAGCCGCCCGCAAGGGCCGTTTCAAACCGTATACCCGTAACGGCGTGGCCTATCCCGCCAAAGCCAAAATTCCGTTCGATTTCGTAATGAGGAACTGAGATGTCCAACGCACTGCATAGCGCCACCCTGGTGGCGCAGGCGACCACCAGCCCGGCCGTGCCGGCTGCCGCCGCCGCTGCGCCTGCCGCGGCCGCGGCCGCACCCGCAGCCCAACAAGCCGCCTCGACGGTCGGTGCCGCGGCCCAGCAAGCCGCCGGCGCTGTCCAGCAGTCGGCCGACGCGCTGCAAGGCGCCGCCGCCGCGCTGCCCTCGGCGCTGCCGGTCGCCCCGGCTCCCGCCGCTGTCCCCGACATGGGTTTCATGCACTTCATTGCGCAGAGCGACTTTGTCGGCAAGAGCCTGTTCATCATCCTGATCCTGATGTCGCTGGTGACCTGGTACCTGATTCTGGTCAAGGTGGCTAGCAACGTCAGCATGCGCAAGCGTTCGGCGGATTTCCTGAACAAGTTCTGGAACGCCAGCTCGCTCGAACAGGTCGAAAACGAAATCGTCACGCACGGCGCGCGCGATCCGTTCTCGCACCTGGCCAGCCACGCCATGCATGCGCAGGCGCATCACAACAAGTTCGGCGCGACCAAGCTGGAAGAGGCTGGGAGCAATACCGATTTCGTCACGCGCACCATGCGCAAGGTGATCGACGAAGAAACCGCCAAGCTGGAAAACGGCCTGACCGTGCTGGCTTCGGTGGGTTCGACAGCGCCTTTCGTGGGCCTGTTCGGCACGGTGTGGGGCGTGTACCATGCCCTGGTCGGCATCGGCCTGTCCGACGGCGTGACCATCAACCGCATTGCCGGTCCGGTGGGCGAAGCGCTGATCATGACCGGCCTGGGCCTGGCGGTCGCCATTCCCGCGGTGCTGGCCTACAACACCTTCGTGCGCAACAACCGCGTGTACCTCTCGCGCCTGGATGCTTTTGCGCATGATTTGTTCGCGTTCCTGACCACCGGCCAGCAAGTCGCCCTGTCCGACGGCAAGGTGCGCGCACTGCGCCGCCAGAACGGCCACGGCGCTGCGGCTCAACGCGGGAGCGAATAATGGCCTTTGGCAGCTTCGAGGGCAAGGGATCCGGAAGCCACACGGTTTCCGAGATCAACATGGTGCCCCTGATCGACGTGATGCTGGTGCTGCTGGTGATTTTCATCATCACCGCGCCGCTGCTGGCGCATTCGATCAAGATCAACATGCCCCAGGTCGCGGCCGAGCAGATCGAGGAAGAGCCCAAGACCGTCGACCTGGCCATCGATGCCAGCGGCGCGCTGTTCTGGGACGAGAAGCCGGTCAATATCGATGACCTGCCCAACCGCTTCAAGTCGATCGCCGGCACCAAGCCGCAACCCGAGATCCGCATCCGCGCAGATCAGAACACGCGTTACGAGACGCTGGCCAAGGTCATGGCTTCGGCCCGCCGTTCGGGCATGACGCGCATCGGGTTCGTCACCACGCCTCCTTCGGGCGGCGCCGCGGGCGCGGCAGCCCCCGCAGCGGCGGGAGCCGCCCCGGCTCCGTCCGCACCTTGAACGCTTCCCGGCCCCGGGGCGTATTTCACGCCCCGTTCCGGCCGGGATCGCGCTAGAATCGCCGCATGCGAGTTCTGGTAATCGAAGACGACACCACCCTGGGCCACGCGCTCCAGGAATTTCTGGCCGACCAAGGCTATGCGGTCGACTGGCTGACCGAGGGCGACCGGGTTCTGGGCGCCTTGGCAGGCCAGCCCTACGACCTCATGCTGCTCGACCTCAACCTCCCGGGCATGAGCGGGCTGGACGTGCTGCGGCAATTGCGCCAGGACGGCAACCAGGTCCCCGTGCTGATCCTCACCGCCCGCGATGGCATCGAGGACCGCGTCGCCGGGCTGGACGCCGGGGCGGACGATTACGTCACCAAACCTTTCGAACTGCCCGAGCTGGCGGCGCGCGTGCGCGCCTTCGGCCGGCGCCGCGCCGGACAGGCACAGCCCCTGATCGAAGTCGGCCCGCTGGTGTTCGACACCGTCGGCCGCGAAGTCCGGGCCAATGGCCAGCGCTTGTCCCTGTCGGTGCGCGAGCTTTCCGTGCTGGAAATGCTGATGGCCCGCGTCGGCCGCGTCGTGACCAAACGCCAGATCGTGAACTCGCTGTCGGCCTGGGATGCCGATTTCAGCGAAAACGCCGTCGAAGTCTACGTGTACCGCCTGCGCAAGCGCCTCGAAGGCACGGGCGCCAGCATTCAAACGGTGCGCGGCTTTGGCTACATGCTGGATGTGGAAACGGCCTGACGGGCCGGCTGCGGCCGCGTCGCGCCGGCCCAGCGCATCCATACGCCTAGGCGAGGGCATTGCGTCATGATGCAGGAACGCACTCCTACCGCTACTCCAGCTCCACGCCCCTTGCTTCCCTCCCGTTCGCTTGCGCGGCATCTGGTCATCCGCCTGATGCCGCCGATCCTGCTGCTGGTCCTGCTGGACCTGGCGGCCACCTGGGTCATCACGCACAAGATCGACATGTCGCTCTGGATGCTGGAAGATTTCTTCTGGCTGATGGTGGTGGGGCAGGTCGCGCTGATCGCGCTGTTCACCTGGGTGGTGGTGCAGGGCGTACGTTCGGGGCTGCGTTCGGTCAATCACCTGTCCGAAGAGATCCGGCAGCGCTCGATCGACGACATGCAGCCGCTGGAAGTGGCAGGCGTGCCGGTCGAGATCGAGCCGCTGGTCACGCACACCAATGACTTGCTGCTGCGCCTGGATGCCTCGCTGGCGGCGCAGCGCCGCTTTATCGGCCACGCCGCGCACCAGTTGCGCACGCCCTTGGCCGGCCTGCGGCTGGAATCCGAACTGATGCTGGCGCGTCCCTTGCCCGACGACGTGCGGGCGCGGGCCGAGCGGATCAAGGCCGTGAGCGACCGCATGATCCGCCTGGGGCAGCAACTGCTGGTCCTGGCGCGCGCCGACCCCAACGCCCGCCCGCAAGACAGCTTCGTGCGCATCGACCTGTGCGAATGGGTGCGGGCGAACGGCGCGGAATGGTTTCCCCGGGTGCGCGAGGCGCACTACGAGCTGGATCTGGTGGCGCCGGACGCGCCCATCTGGATCGACGCCGATCCCTTGCTGCTGGCTGAACTGCTGGGCAACCTCATCGACAATGCGCTGCGCTATGGCAACAAGACCGGCCGCATCACGCTGATCGTCGGCGCCAATCCGCCTTCGCTGACCGTCGAGGACGATGGGCCGGGTATTTCGCCCGATGAACGCGAACGCGTGTTCGAGGCCTTCTACCGCTCGCCCACGGCGACCGCGGGCGGGTCGGGCCTGGGGCTGGCCATCGTGCGCGAAATTGCGCATGCGCATGGCGCCTGGTGGAAGCTCACCAGCCGTCCGGATTTTTCAGGAACACGGCTGTCCGTCGTGTTTCCCGGCCCCCGCAAGGGGGCCCAACTCACTCGTCAAGAACCTACATCATGAGCCAAGGTTCGGCCAGCGTTCCTTCGTCGTCCAACGGGCAAGCACTCGGCGGGCACGCGCCGTCTTCGCGGGCCGCCCTCATCATGGGGGCGCTGGGCGTGGTGTACGGCGATATCGGCACCAGCCCCTTGTATACGCTGCGGGCGTGTCTGACAGGTCTGAGCGTGCATACCGACCTGGAGCCTGCCCACTTGCTGGGCGTGCTGTCCATCCTGTTCTGGATGCTGATGGTGGTGGTGTCGTTCAAATACGTGACGCTGATTCTGCGCGCGGATAACCGCGGCGAGGGCGGCACGCTGGCCTTGCTGGAATTGGCGGTGCGCGGGCGCGAAGGCAAGCTGCGTTGGGTGCTGATCGTGCTGGGGATCTTTGGCGCGGCGCTGTTTTATGGCGACAGCATGATCACGCCAGCGATCTCGGTGCTGTCGGCGCTGGAAGGGATAGGCATCGTGTCGCATCAGCTGGACGCCTGGGTCGTGCCGCTGGCGCTGGTGGTGCTGATTGCGCTGTTCGCGATCCAGTCGCATGGCACGGGCGCCATGGGCAAGCTGTTCGGTCCGGTGATGCTGCTGTGGTTCGGTACGCTGGCTGCGCTGGGCGGCTGGCAGATATGGCAGACCCCGGAAGTGCTGCGGGCGCTCAATCCGATGTGGGGCCTGCGTTTCATCATCGAGTTTCCGTGGATCAGTTTCGTGCTGCTGGGCGCGGTGGTGCTGGCCCTGACGGGCGCCGAGGCGTTGTATGCCGACATGGGCCACTTCGGCCGTCCGGCGATCCGCCGCGCCTGGTTCAGCATGGTGCTGCCGGCCTTGACGCTGTGCTATTTCGGCCAGGGCGCGCTGCTGTTGCGCGATCCGACGGCGATACGCAACCCGTTCTTCATGATGGCGCCGGAATGGGGGCTGGCTCCACTGGTGGCGCTGGCCACCATCGCGACCATCGTGGCGTCGCAGGCGGTGATATCGGGCGCGTACTCGGTCACCCGCCAGGCGGTGCAACTGGGCTTCTGGCCGCGCATGCAGATCCTGCATACCTCGGCCGTCGAGAAGGGCCAGATCTATCTGCCGCAGGTCAACGCGCTGCTGCTGTGCGCGGTGCTGATCCTGGTGCTGCTGTTCCGCAATTCGGACAATTTGGCCGCTGCGTATGGCTTCGCGGTTACGGGCACGATGCTCACGACGTCGGTGCTGGCGTTCGCGGTGCTGCCGCGCGGCTCGACCGGGGTGAAGCGTGTCTTGTGGCTGGTGGCGCTGGGCTTGTTGCTGCTGTTCGATGTGCTGCTGTTCTCGGCCAATGTGTTCAAGATCCACGAGGGCGGCTGGTTGCCGCTGCTGGTGGCCATCGTGGTGTTCACGCTGATGATGACCTGGCGCCGCGGCCGCCGGCTGCTGTCCGAGATGCAGCAGCGGGACCGCCAGCCGCTCAAGGAATTCATGTCGCAGCTCGAAGAGTATCCGCCGTCGCGGGTGCCGGGCACCGCCATCTTCATGACGATGAACTCGGGCAATGTGCCGCCGGCGCTGCTGCATAACTTGAAGCACAACAAGGTGCTGCACGATCATGTGCTGTTCCTGACGATCCTGGTGGCGGATGTGCCCTATGTCTCGGAAGAGGAACGCTTCTCCGTGAACAAGCTGTCGGCGTCGAGCTGGCAGGCGACGATCAACTACGGCTTCAAGGAAGATCCGGACGTGCCGGAGGCGCTGCGGCTGGTGGCCGAGGCGTATCCGGAGATCGATCTGGAGCCGATGCGGACTTCCTACTTCCTGTCGCGGCAGACCGTGGTGGCGGCGAAGAAGCCGGCGTTGTTGCGCTGGCGGCGGGCGGTGTTTTCGTTCATGGCTCGGAACTCTACGCGGAGTACGAAGTTCTTCAAGATTCCGGCTAATCGGGTGGTGGAGATGGGGATGCAGGTGGAGCTTTAGGCTCTTGCTTGTCTGTTGGCGGTGTTCAAGTTCTGTTGACGCCTGTGGCGGCGGGGGCCTGCCACGCGCGGGGCAACGATTGCAGTCCGGAGCGTTCGCTCCGGACTTCCCCTTCGTCATCTTCGTCAAGGCCTGCGGCCTTTCCTTCAGATTCCCTCGGGCTTATCGACGCCCCGCGCGTGGCAGGCCCCCGCCGCCACAGGCTGCGTCGGCTGAATGTGTCCGGTCGCAGCGGAGGACGGCGTGCTTGGCGTTCTCACGACGGGTTCGGGTTTTGGCGATGGACCTTGCGGGGCTCGCCCCCGGCCGGCCGCGCGGGCGGCCTTTGGGGGCTTGCGCGGTGTCTTGCGATTGGTGTCTTTAAAGCAAAAAGCCCTTCGGCATGCCGAAGGGCTTTTTGGTTTTTGGCTTCGAAGAATTACTTCTTCTTGCCGTCGTCGCTCAGCTGGGGCAGCGAGCTGCCGGAGGAGGCGAGCAGGCCGGTCTTCACGTAGGTGAAGAGCTTGCTGCGAGTGTCGACGATGTCGAGGTTGCGCATGGTGAGTTGGCCGATGCGGTCCGCGGGGGTGAACGGGGCGTTTTCGACCTTTTCCATGGACAGGCGCTCGGGCGCGTAGGTCAGGTTGGGCGACTCGGTGTTCAGCAGCGAGTAGTCGTTGCCGCGGCGCAGTTCGACGGTGACCTCGCCGGTGATGGCGCGGGCGACCCAGCGTTGGGCGGCTTCGCGCAGCATGATGGCTTGCGGGTCGAACCAGCGGCCCTGGTACAGCAGGCGGCCCAGCTTGCGGCCGCTTTCGCGGTACTGCTCGATGGTGTCTTCGTTGTGGATGCCGGTGACCAGGCGCTCGTAGGCGATGAACAGCAGGGCCAGGCCCGGGGCTTCGTAGATGCCGCGGCTCTTGGCTTCGATGATGCGGTTTTCGATCTGGTCGCTCATGCCCAGGCCGTGGCGGCCGCCGATGCGGTTGGCTTCGAGCATCAGTTCGACGGGGTCGCTGTATTCCACGCCGTTCAGGGCGACCGGATGGCCTTCCTCGAAGCGGACGGTGACTTCCTCGGCCTTGACGGCGACGTCGTCGCGCCAGAACGCGACGCCCATGATGGGCTTGACGATGCGGATGCCGGAGTTCAGGTGCTCCAGGTCCTTGGCTTCGTGGGTGGCGCCCAGCAGGTTGGAGTCGGTGGAGTAGGCCTTTTCAGCCGACATCTTGTAGTCGAAGCCGGCTTGGCGCATGTATTCCGACATTTCGGAACGGCCGCCGAGTTCGTCGATGAAGCGCTGGTCCAGCCAGGGCTTGTAGATCTTCAGGTCCGGGTTGGTCAGCAGACCGTAGCGGTAGAAGCGCTCGATGTCGTTGCCCTTGAAGGTGCTGCCGTCGCCCCAGATGTTGACGTCGTCTTCCTTCATGGCGGCCACCAGCATCGTGCCGGTCACTGCGCGGCCGATGGGGGTGGTGTTGAAGTAGGTGATGCCGGCGGTCGAGATGTGGAACGCGCCGGATTGCAGGGCGGCGATGCCTTCGGCCACCATCTGCGCGCGGCAGTCGATCAGGCGGGCCTTTTCGGCGCCGTAGGCCATGGCCTTGCGCGGGATCTCGTCGTAGTCGGACTCGTCGGGCTGGCCCAGGTTCGCGGTGTAGGCGTAGGGGATGGCGCCGTTGTTGCGCATCCACAGGAGCGCTGCGCTGGTGTCGAGGCCGCCGGAGAAGGCGATGCCGACCTTCTGGCCGGTGGGAAGGTTCGGGAGGATAGTGGTCATTGTTTGAAGTGAGACGCCAACAGGACTTGGACAGCAGACTTTGACAGCTGCTAGCCGCCAAACAAGAAAAACGGACTCTATTTTAACTCTTTTGCCGCGAACGGGCCGCCGGGGCGAACAGGGCCGGCAGCTCCAGCCGGTGGATCAGGAGCGCGGTGGCGGCGGCCAGGCGGGTGGAGGGGCGGTGGCGGGCGCTGGCCAGCACCAGGTCGTTGGTGATGGTCGGGTCGACGATGTCGCACAGCGACAGTTCGTGTTCCGCGGCGGGGCCGCGCGCGGCCGAACGCGGCAGGATGGCGTAGGCGTCGCCCTGGGCGGCCAGTTCGACGATGGTCTGGACGGCGTCCACCTCGACGGCGATGGTCAGGCGCACGCCCTGGGCGCGGCACACGCTTTCGACCAGGGTGCGGATGGCGTTGGGCAGGCTGGGCAGCACCAGCGGGTAGTTGCCCAGTTCCGCCACGGCGATGCGCGGGGGCAGGGCGGGCCGGTGGCCGGGCGCGGCCACCAGCACCAGGTCTTCGCGGAACAGGGATTCGTAGGCCAGTTGGGGCGAAGGCGCGGGGTCGTAGAGCAGGGCGAGGTCGACGCGGCCGGCCAGCAGCCATTCGCGCACTTGGGCGCTGAGGCCTTCGGCCACGGCGATGGAGGCTTCGGGAAAGCTGCGGCGGAAGGCCTGGACCAGCGGCGGCGTCAGGACGCGGGCGATGCGGGGCGGCAGGCCCACCACGACCTTGCCGGTGGGCGTCTCGCGCAGGGTTTGCAGGTCTTCCTTGGCGCGTTCGGCCAAGGTCAGCAGGGCGCGGGCGTGTTCCAGGAAGCGCAGCCCAGCCTCGGTGGGCTCGGCGCCGCGCCCGTTGCGGTAGAGCAGGTGCTGGCCGAGCTCCAGTTCCAGCAGGCGCACCTGGCGGCTGAGCGTGGGCTGCGCCACGTCCAGCATTTCGGCGGCGCGCGAGAAGCTGCGCCTCTCGGCCACCCGCAGGAAGTATTCGATCTGCTTCAGGTCCATCGGATATTTAGAAAATCTATATCTGAAATCAAAGATATAGCATTGTTGGACGGCAGGCAATCCGGGACCATGGCGTTTTCACCGCAGGAACCCGCCCGTGCCCGATTGCCGTCCTCCACTTGCCGCGCCGTCCCGTCCACGCCACGCCTTGCCGCCGGGCGCCTGCGATGCGCATTGCCACGTGTTCGGGCCAGCGGACCTGTTTCCGTATGCCGAAGGCCGCTCGTACACGCCGCCGGACGCGCCCTACCAGGCCATGGCGGCGCTGCACCGCCGCCTGGGCGTGGAGCGCGCGGTGGTGGTGCAGGCCAACTGCCATGGATCCGACCACCGCGCCTTGCTGGATGCGTTGGCCCAAAGCGGCGGCCGCTATCGCGGCGTGGCGCTGCTGGGGGCGGACGCGACCGAGGCCGGCGTCAGGCAATTGCATGAGGGCGGCGTGCGCGCGGCCCGTTTCAACTTCGTGCCGCATCTGGGTGGCGCGCCCGATCCGGCGGTTTTCGACCATGTGGTGGCGTTGATCGCGCCGCTGGGCTGGCATCTGTGCCTGCACCTGGACGGCGCGATGTTGCCTGAACTGCTGCCGCGCCTGGCTGCGCTGCCGCTGCCCTTCGTGGTCGATCACATGGGGCGGCTGAGGGCGTGCGATGGGCTGGAGTCGCCTGCGATGCAGGCGCTGCTGGGCCTGGCGCAGGTGCCGCAAGCCTGGGTCAAGGTGTCGGGCATCGACCGCATCGCGTCCGGCAAGCGTCCATACGCCGAGGGCCTGCCCTTCGTGCGCGCGCTGGCCAAGGCTTTGCCCGACCGCTGCCTGTGGGGCACGGACTGGCCGCATCCGAACGTGGCGGGCGACATGCCGGACGACGGCGAACTGGTTGACCTGTTTTTTGATGCCTGTCCCGATGCCGCCCTGCGCCAGCGCATCCTGGTGGACAACCCGGCGCGGCTGTACGGATTCGAGTAGGCGCGGCAAGCGCGGCCGCCGTCGGGCGGCGTGCGAACGATAAGAAAATTCCATTCAATCAGGAGACATCATGTTCAAGAAAATTCTGTCCGCCGGCTTGCTGAGCCTGGCTACCGTGGGTGCTGCCCATGCCGACGGGCCGGTGCGCCTCATCATCGCCTTCCCGCCGGGCGGACCGGTGGATCTGGTCGGCCGGGTGCTGGCCGAACAGCTGGGCAAGGAGCTCAAGCAGCAGGTCATCGTGGAGAACAAGGCCGGCGCCAACGGCAATATTGCAGCGGCCTACGTGGCCAAGGCGCCCGCCGACGGTTCCGTGCTGTTCCTGACCAGCGTGGGCGCGGTCGCGATCAGCCCGGCGCTGTACAAGGACCTGCCGTATGACCCCGTGCGCGATTTCGCGCCGGTGTCCAAGGTAGTGAACAACGCCACGGTGTTCGTGGTGAATCCGTCCAACCCGGCGGTCGACGCGGCGGACTTCGTCAAGAAGTCGCAAGCCGCCTCGCAATCGGTGGCGATCGGTTCGTCGGGCATAGGCAGCATTCCCCACCTGACCCTGGAAATGTTCGCCGACTCCAGCAAGGCGAACGTGATGCACGTGCCTTACAAGGGCGCGGCTCCGGTCATCAATGACGTGATGGGCAATCAGGTGTCGGGCTTCTTCGGCGACGTACCGGGCTTGATCGGCCATATCCAGGGCGGCAAGTTGAAGCCTCTGGGTATCGCCGCGCCGATCCGCCATCCCTTGCTGCCCGAGGTCAAGACCCTGGCCGAGCAAGGTATTGCCGGCGTGGAGTCCAACAACTGGTATGGCATCGTGGCTCCGGCCGCCACGCCGCCGGCCACTATCGACAAACTCAACCAGGCCGTGCGCGCCGCGCTCAACACGGAGAGCGTGCGCGCCCGCCTGGAGAAGTTCGGCGCCCAGGCGGCGCCGGGCAGTCCGCAGGAGTTGGCTGCCCTGATCGCGTCCGACCGCGAGAAATGGACCGCGCTGATCCAGCGCAAGAACATCCGCCCGGAGTGAAGATGAACGCATGCAGAGTAGGGCTGGTGACACCGGGAGTCCGCCCGGAGCTGGCCGAGACCGAGGCGCGGATAGCGGCTGCGCGGGGGCGCATTTCGCCGCTGTACCAGGTGCTGCTGAACAGCCCCGCCGTGGTCCAGGGCTGGGAAGCCATGCTGACCGCGATCCGTTTGAACACGGCGGTGCCGCCGCGTTTGCGTGAGTTGATCATCCTGCGCGTGGCCACCCTGAACAACGCGCCCTACGAGTTCGAGGCGCATGTGCCGCACGCGCTGGCTGCAGGTATGCCGCAGGCGCTGGTGGACGCGTTGCGCGACGGTCCGGCGCCGTCGGCGCTGCAGGGCCTGGAACCCGGCGAGGCCGAAGTGCTGGCGCTGACGGACGCCATGACGCGCGACATCGAGGTGCCCGACGCCGTGTTCGCGCCGCTGCGTGCGCGCTACGACGACACGCAGCTGGTGGAATTGGCTGCGACCGTGGGCGCGTACAACATGGTGTCGCGCTTTCTGGTGGCCTTGCGCGTCGGACATTGAACAGGAGCCTGGAATGCAGGAAACCGTATTGCTGGTGTCGCTGGGCGAGCGCTTCGACGAGCCCCGCGCGCGCGAACTTGACCGTACCTTGACCCAAGGATTGGAAGGCTTGCGCGCCGCCGCGTATGCGGCCGTGGAAGAGGACGAAACCTACGTCTATCTGCGCGGGCCGGCCGCCGCCTTGCCGGAAGTCCAGGCCCGCCTGGCCGAAAGCTTCCCGGGTGCCCGCAGCCGCGTGCTGCATCTGACGCTGGACCTGGCCGGCGCCTCGGCGGGGCAGGATGCGGCGTGGCATTACATCGTCGAGACCGACGTGCTGCCCGAGGCCGAAGCCGACCTGAACGCTTGGTACGACCAGGAGCACCTGCCCGGCCTGGCCGCGGTGCCCGGCACCGTGCGCGCCATGCGCTATGAATGCCGCGACGAGTCGCCGCGTTATCTGGCCTGCTACGACCTGCACTCGCGCGAAACCTTCGGCAGTCCGCCCTGGCTGGCCGTGCGCGCCAGCGACTGGAGCAGCCGCGTGCGCCCGTCCTTCCGCAATACGCGCCGCACCATGTTCAAACGCATTCTGTAGGATGGGTACAGAGCCGCAGGGCAGACGCTAGAACTCGACTGCCATGCGGGCGTAGCCAGACTGTCGAAACGGTTGTCGAATAGGTGGAAATCTTGTTTGGTAAATCAAATTTTTTCTATAAAAATCAATAATTTATAAGTTGACGTCTAGAGACGAGCGCCGGAACATCCCGAGTTTCGCGCAGCCGGGAATTTTCCGGCAGTTCGTGCAAGTGCGAGTCCCGCAACGAAGCCGGGTCTGAACGCAGCGTAGCCCGTGGGCATTTGCTGGTCGGCCGTCTGGAGCTGGTTGCCGTTCGTCGCCGGCATCCCAGGGAGAAAACCATGTTGTTCAAGCAGTTTGTCATGCTCGCGAGCTGTGCTCTGGCACTGACGCTAAGCGCTACCAGCGTCAGTGCAGCCGATCAGACCTACGTCGTCGGTGCAGGCGGCACCTATCGTCCCTTTGAATTCGAAACGCCGACCAAGGAACTGGTCGGTTTCGACATCGACATCATCAAGGCCATCGCCAACGCTTCCGGCTTCAAGATCAAGCTGGTCAGCACGCCATGGGAGGGCATCTTCGCCACCCTGGGCCAGGGCGACCGCGACATCATCATCTCCGGCATCACCATCACTGAAAAGCGCGCCAAGATGGTCGACTTTTCGCTGCCTTATTTCCCGGCCGAGCAAGTCATCATCGCTGGCGCGGACAATAAGGTTGCCGCGCTGGCGGACCTGAAGACCTTGCAAGTCGGTGTGGTCAATTCAACCGCGGGCGACATCGTCATCTCCGAAGAAATCGGCAAGTCCAGTACGGCCATTCACCGTTTCGACAATACGCCGCTGATGCTGGAAGAGCTGTATCGAGGCGGTATCGATGCCGCGATCGGCGATGTCGGCGTGATCAAGTTCTACATCAAGAGCCATCCTGAGAAGCAATTCAAAGTGGTCAACGATGCCAAGTTCACGCGCCAGTACTTCGGTATCGCCGTCAAGAAGGGCAACAGCGAACTGCAAGGCAAGATCAATGCCGGTTTGAAGAAGATCGTTGCCGACGGCACCTACGCCAAGATCTACCAGGAATGGTTCGACCTCAACGTGCCAGCGCTGCCGCTGTAAGCCACGTAAGGACCTTTTTATGCCCACGTTCTCGTTGCGGACCGTGGGCGAATTTATATCCGGATTCCATTCATGAATTCTCTCTTTCAATGGGAAATCATCGGCGAGTATCTGCCCTTGTTTGTCGAGGGTACGTGGATGACCATCAAGGTCGCGCTCATCTGTGTGATTACGGGAACGTGCTGGGGCCTGGCTTTGGGCGTCGGCCGTCTGGCGCAAGCGCGCCACGGTTTCTGGAAGTACTTCCTGTGCTATATGGTGCAGTGGCCGGTGCGCATCTACGTCAGTTTCGTGCGTGGCACGCCGCTGTTCGTGCAGATTCTGCTGATTCACTTCGCGCTGATGCCGCTGCTGATCAATCCCAGCGACGGTTTGATCCTGAGCGGCGATATCGCGCGTGAAATTCGCTCGCAATACGGCGCGTTCACATCGGCGGTGCTGGCGATCACGCTCAATTCAGGCGCTTATGTATCGGAGATCTTTCGCGCCGGCATCCAGTCGATTGAGCGTGGTCAAAGCGAGGCCTCGCGCTCACTCGGCATGAGCTACATGAAGACGTTGCGCAAGGTGGTGCTGCCGCAGGCGTTCCGCCGCATGTTGCCGCCGCTGGGCAACAACGCCATTGCCATAGTCAAGGATTCCTCATTGGCGTCGGCCATCGGTCTGGCGGAACTGGCGTATGCGGCGCGTACGGTGTCCGGCGCCTATGCCCGCTACTGGGAGCCGTATCTGACGATCTCGCTGATCTACTGGGGTATTACGCTGCTGTTGTCGGCGCTCGTCCGGCATCTTGAAACCCGCTATGGCAAAGGGGATGCACGGTGATACACGTCAGAAAACTGCAAAAGCAGTTTGGCCAGGCGCATATCCTGCGCGGTATCGACTGCGATATCAAAGAGGGTGAAGTGGTCTGTATGATCGGCCCGTCCGGTTCCGGCAAGAGTACGTTTCTGCGGTGCCTCAACGGCCTGGAAGAAGCGAGCGATGGCGAGATTATCGTCGACGGCGTCAAGGTCAATGATCCCAAGGTCGATCTGAACGCGTTGCGTTCCACCATGGGCATGGTGTTTCAGCGCTTCAATCTTT
Source organism: Achromobacter pestifer (assembly GCF_013267355.1). NCBI lineage: Bacteria > Pseudomonadati > Pseudomonadota > Betaproteobacteria > Burkholderiales > Alcaligenaceae > Achromobacter > Achromobacter pestifer. The sequence goes on along the minus strand of NZ_CP053985.1, from coordinate 504,360 downwards.
TCCCGCACATGTCGGTGCTGGAAAACCTGATCATGGCACCGATGGAAGTGAAAAAACTGTCGCGCCGAGAAGCCGTTCTGGCGGCCGAAAGGCTGCTTCAGAAAGTCGGTTTGCTGGAAAAGATCGACGCTTTTCCAAATCAGTTGTCGGGGGGGCAGCAGCAACGTGTGGCAATTGCCCGCGCGCTCGCGATGGCGCCGAAAGTCATGTTGTTTGATGAACCGACCTCGGCGCTCGACCCCGAACTGGTCGGTGAGGTTCTGACGGTGATGAAGGCGTTGGCGCAAGAGGGCATGACCATGGTGGTGGTGACGCATGAAATGGGTTTTGCGCAGGAAGTGTCAGATCGAGTGTTGTTCATCGACCAGGGCGTGATCATGGAAGAGGGTCCGCCGCAGCAAGTGCTGGGTGCGCCGCGCCATGAACGTACGCGGGACTTCTTGCGCAAGGTTCTGTAGTTGCCCGGACGCCAATTGTTGCCGCTGTCCCGACGGTGGGGGAGTGCCCCGCTTCCCATCCACCGGGCTACCTCCAATACAAGAAAGGCCTGCGCATCGACAGACGCGCAGGCCTTTTTTGCATGCGGCAGCCTTACTTGATCTGGCCCAGCAGCAGGAACTCCATCAGCGCCTTCTGCACGTGCAGGCGGTTTTCGGCTTCGTCCCAGACCACGCTTTGCGGTCCGTCGATGACTTCGCCCGTGACTTCTTCGCCGCGGTGGGCGGGCAGGCAGTGCATGAACACGGCTTGGGGATCGGCGGCGGCCATCATTTCGGCGTCCACGCACCAGTCGGCGAAGGCGGCGCGGCGCTCTTCGTTTTCGGCTTCATAGCCCATGCTGGTCCACACGTCGGTGGTGACCAGGTGCGCGCCCTGGCAGGCTTCCATGGGGTCCTTGAACTGGCGCAGCACCGTGGCCGGCGGCGTGCCGATGCGCGAGGCCTCGAGCTCGTACCCGGCCGGCGTGGACACATGCAGCGTGAAGCCCAGCATTTCGGCGGCGTGCAGCCAGGTGTAGGCCATGTTGTTGGCGTCGCCCACCCAGGCCACCGTCTTGCCGGCGATGGGGCCGCGGTGTTCGATGTAGGTGAAGATGTCCGCCAGGATCTGGCAGGGGTGGAATTCGTTGGTCAGGCCGTTGATCACGGGCACGCGCGAATGCGAGGCGAAGCGCTCGATGCGGGTTTGCTCGAACGTGCGGATCATGACGATGTCGACCATGCGCGAAATGACGCGCGCGGTGTCTTCGATGGGCTCGGAGCGGCCCAGCTGCGAATCGTTGGAGGTCAGGTTGATGACCGAACCGCCCATCTGGTACATGCCGGCCTCGAACGACACGCGGGTGCGCGTGCTGGCCTTCTCGAACACCATCGCCAGCGTGCGGTCGTGCAGCGGCATGTGGGGTTCATAGCGTTTGAACTTGTCCTTGATCAGGCGCGCGCGGTCCAGCACGTAGGCGATCTCGGCGGACGAAAAGTCCTTGAACTGCAGGAAGTGCCGCAACGGGCCGTTTTGAGTCGTGGGAGGAGTCATGGTGATGTCGCAGGTCATGGGGCCCGGCCAGGCTCATGGCCCGGGCGGGACGTTGATTTTATGGTGTTTCAGCCAGGAATTCCTGGATGAGCGGAACCAGGATGGCGACGATGCGGTCGGCTTCGTCGCGGTTCAGGATCAGCGGCGGCAACATGCGGATCACGCGGTCGCGCGTGACGTTGATGAGCAGTCCGGCTTCCATGGCGCGCAGGGCCAGCACGCCGCAGGGGCGGGCCAGCTCGATGCCCAGCATCAGGCCGCGGCCGCGGATGTCGGTGACGCCCGGGGTGCCGGCCAGCGCATCGGCCAGGGCGCTTTTCAGGTGGTTGCCCACGTCGTGGGCGTTTTCCAGCAGTTTTTCGGATTCCAGGGCGTCCAGCACGGCCAGCCCGGCCGCGCAGACCAGCGGACCGCCGCCGAAGGTGGTGCCATGGCTGCCGGGCGTGAGCACGCCCGCGGCAGGTCCGGCAGCCAGCATGGCGCCGATGGGCACGCCGCCCGCCAGGCCCTTGGCCAGCGTCATGACGTCGGGGACGATATCGGCCCACTGGTGGGCGAACCACTTGCCGGTGCGGCCGATGCCGGACTGGACTTCGTCGATCATCAGCAGCCAGCCGCGCTCGGTGCACAGCCTGCGCACTTCCTGGAGATAGGCAATGTCGGAGGGACGGATGCCGCCTTCGCCTTGCAGGACCTCCAGCAGCACGGCGGCCACGCGCGGTTCGGCGTCGCCGGCGGCGCGCACCGCGTCCACGCTGTTGTACGGCACCTGAATGAAGCCCGAGGGCAGGGGCTCGAAGCCCTTGCGCGCCTTTTCGCTGCCCGTGGCCGCCAGCGTGGCCAGCGTGCGGCCATGCCAGGACGAATCCATGGTGATGATGTGGGCGTGCTTGTTGCCGCGCTGGTAGGCGTAATAGCGCGCCAGCTTGATCGCGGCCTCGTTGGCCTCGGAGCCGCTGTTGTTGAACGCGACTTCCTGCATGCCGGACAGCTGCGTCAGGCGCGTGGCCAGCGCGGTCTGCTGCGGCACTTCGTAGATGTTCGAGGTATGGATGAGGCGGGCGGCCTGCTCGCTGATGGCGGCCACCAGTTTCGGATGGGCGTGGCCCAGGCAGGACACCCCGATGCCTGCCAGCGCGTCCAGGTACTTGCGGCCCTCGGCGTCCCACAGCCAGACGCCCTGGCCGTGCGTGAACGATACCGGCAGCCGGGCGTAGATATTGGCCAGAGGCGAGGTCATCGCGGATCCTCCTGTGGATGAAGCGGATTGCGCCGGGACTCAGCCGGAGTTCCCGTGGGATGCCGCCGGGTTTGGCAGCTCGTTTTCCCAGGCGAATCGCTTTTTGAAAGAGGGCAAAGGATCAATCATATACAATTCGCGGCGCAGGGCGCATGTTTGATCACGCCGAAGATCCGGCTTTCGTGAAGGGCGCGCTGTAGTGAAAGAACTCATGGCAACTCGCGTCAGACAATTCGTAATTCATGGCGTTACCGAAAGCGGTAGCCGCTTTCGCCCCAGCGATTGGGCGGAACGGCTCGCCGGCGTAATGGCACAATTCCGGCCCGCCGGCTGTGCCGGTAACCACCTCACCTATTCGCCCTATGTGCTGCCCGTCGTGATCGACGGCGTGCGCGGGATCGTGGTCGATCTGCGTTTGCGCGATCTGGAACCGCTGGCGTACAAGTTCGTGGTGGATTTCGCTCGCGACAACAACCTCAAGACGGAAGAGCGCGAAATCTAGGCTCCCACACCAAAAAAGCGCCCCGACCGGGCGCTTTTTCGTTGGGGGACGCGGCACGCCCATCGGGCGGGCGCGCCCCTACGTGCCGTAGCGGTCCAGGATCTTGCGGATATCGCGCACGCCCTGGCCGTCCGCGGTCAGCAGCGCGCGCGCGGTCACCGATTCCAGGTGGTGCTCCAGCAGGTGCAGCACGTGCTTCTCGTCGCGCGCGCGCAGGCCCGCCACGATCTCCATGTGTTCGCTGACGGCGCATTCGCTCGAATGTGGCCGGCCATAAAGGGCCAGGATCAGCGAACAGCGCGACACGATCTCGTTCACGTAGCGGGCGTACACCGCATTGCCCGACAGCTCGGCCATCAGGATGTGGAACTCGCCTGACAGCCGGATGGACTCGTTGGCGCTGTTGCGCTTGCGGGCTTCCTCTTCCTGCGCCACGTGCTGTTCCAGCCGCGCGAGCCCGGCCTCGGTGACGTGCTGCAGCAGCCGGCGCGCCACGTCGCGCTCCAGGCAGCGGCGCGCCTCGAAGATGTCGTGCGCTTCTTCCAGGCTGGGGCGGGCCACCGCCGCGCCACGGTTCGGCCGCAAATCCACCAGTCCTTCGCTGAACAGGCGCGTCAGGACGCTGCGGACGATGGTCCGGCTGACGCCGAAACGCTCGCCGATGATGTCCTCGGGCAGCTTGTCACCGGGCAGCAGGGCCTGCTCGATGATGGCTCTGCGCAAATTTTTGTATACGATTTCATTGCGGCTGACGTCTTTCTTGGCGGGCTCGTTGGCCGGCGGCGCGAGGGACTTCATCTTCTTGTTGGCTCCTATGCCTGCGCGCTTTTCAGGGTGTTGGAATGGTCCGGCTGGCGCTGCCGGCGCGCATTTTTCTCAGTGCTGGAAAGCATACTACACCCAGGGCTAAGGGTTAGCGATAGCTTGCCGCCGGGATTCTGCGGAGTACATTGGCGACATAAATCGTATACAAATTTTTATACAAAATATATTGGATTATTCTTTAATGATCTTCTTATTTGTATACAAGTTCACAAAGGCTGATCCATGTCCGCTGTACCCCAGGCCGCCGCAACCGAGCTGTCCCTTTCCTCGCCTTACCGCCTGCTGGTGGTCAACGGCAACACCACCTCCGAGCTGACGACCAGCTTGGCCAGCCAGGCCGAGGCCTTTTACGGGGATACGGTCCGCATCCATGCGGTCACCGCGGGTTTCGGCCCCGCCTACATCGCCAGCCGCGCGGAGGCGGCCATTGCCGCCCATGCCGTGCTGGACATCGTGGAGCGGGTGGCAGGCGGGGCGCCGGACGGCGGGTTCGACGCCTGCCTGCTGGCCTGTTTCGGCGAACCCGGAATCGGCGCGGTGCGCGAACGCCTGGACCTGCCCGTGGTCGGCATGGCGGAGGCTTCCATCCTGAGCGCCATGCAGCGCGGCGACCGCTACGCCATCGTGACGGTGGGGCAGCGCTGGCCCGGCATGCTGCGCGAACAGATCCGCCAACTGGGGCTGGAGTCCCGCTGCGCCGGCATCCTGGCCCTGCCAGGCAATGCACTGGACTACGTGTCACGGTCGGCCGAGTCGGCCTTGCAGGTCAGCCGCGCGCTGGATGCCGCCGTGGCGCAGGGCGCGGACGTGGTCATCGTGGCGGGCGCCGCGCTGGCCGGCTACCTGCCCAGCCTGCCGCGCCTGCCGGCCGTGCCCATCATCGATTCCTACCGCGCTGCCCTGGCCCAGGTGTTGGCGCTGGCGTCCCTGGAGCGCGCGCAGCGGCTGTCGCTCATCCGCTCGGGCGCGCATTCCTAGTTTTTTCGTCTTACCCACCGCGCCGGGCCCGACCCCGGCGAGTTCAGACCGATACACAAGGGAGAGTTGCAGCCATGAAGACTTTGCTCAAGTGGACCGCGGGCGCCGTGATCGCGCTGTCGGCCATCACGGGGGCCAGCGCCGCCAACACGCTGAAGTGGGGCGCGGCCCGGGACCTGGATTCGCTGGATCCGTATTCCTACGGCAGCACCTTCAACCTGGCGTTCCTGAACCATGTGTACGAAGCGCTGATCCGCTATGACGACAAGTTCAACATCACGCCCGCGCTGGCGGAGTCCTGGGAGACGCCTACGCCCACGGTGCTGCGCTTTCATTTGAGAAAAGGAGTGACGTTCCACAACGGCGCGCCGTTCTCGGCGGACGACGTGGTGGCGTCGATGACCCGGGTCTCGGACGAGGCCTCGCCCTTGAAGGGCAACCTGCCGGCCTTCAAGGCGGTGCGCAAGGTGGACGACTACACGGTCGACATCGAAATGACGCATCCGTATCCGCTGATGCTCAACGACCTGACCAACATTTTCATCTTCAACCGCCAGTGGCTGGTGGACAACAACAGCCTGAAGCCGACCGACGCCGCCAAGAAGATCGAAGGCTATGCCACGCATAACGCCAACGGCACCGGCCCCTTCAAACTGGAGTCGTACCGCCCGGACACGCGCACCGTGCTGGTGGTGAATCCCGGCTGGTGGGACAAGCCGCGCCACAACCTGGACCGCATCGAATTCACGCCCATTGCCTCCGCGCCCACGCGGGTGGCGGCGTTGCTGTCGGGCGACATCAATTTCACCGAGAACGCGCCGCTGCAGGACCTGGACCGGCTGCGCGCGGCGTCCAACGTCAAGGTGCTGGCCTCGACCGAGCTGCGCACCCTGTACTTCGGCTTCAACCTGGGCGACAAGCTGGTCGGCTCAAACATCACCGACAAGAATCCGCTGAAGGACCTGAAGGTGCGCCAGGCGCTGTACATGGCGCTGTCACCTGAGTTGATCCAGAAGCGCGTGATGCGCGGCCTGTCGCGCACCACGGGGGCGCTGGTGGCGCCGTCCATCCCAGGCTACGAAACCAAGCAGGAAGAACGCCTGCCGTTCGACGCCGCGCGCGCCAAGAAGCTGCTGGCCGAGGCCGGCTATCCGGACGGCTTCACGGTATCGCTGCTGTGCTCGAACGACATGTTCGTCAACGAGGAGGAAATCTGCCAGGCCGCCGCCTCCATGTGGGCGCGCATCGGGGTCAAGGCCTCGCTGGCCAGCGGTCCGCGTTCCTTGCAGAACCCCAAGCGTTCGCGCGGCGAGTTCGACATCACCATCCATGGCTGGGCCAACGAGCCGCAGATCGACGCGCTGTCCATCCTGTTGCAGGTGATGCACAGCCGCAGCGGCCCGGCCGGCGTCTTCAACTGGGGCCAGTGGGGCGATGCGGCGCTGGACGCCAGGATCGACGCGGCCGCAGCCGAGATGGACCGCCCCAAGCGGGTGCAGATGATGGCCGACGTGCTGCAGACGCTGCATGACGACGTGCGTTTCCTGCCGCTGCACCAGCAGCCGATGGCCTGGGCCGTGGGCAACAAGGTCGGCGAAGTGCTGCAGATGCCGGACAACAAGGCGCGCCTGTGGACGGTGCGCATGCAGTGACGCCGCGGACCGCCGCCCGCCGGCGGTCCTGGGATTGACAGAGGTCTGAAGGGGAGCCGCACATGCTGGCGTTCATAGTAAGAAGGGTCTTCAACGCGGTCGGCGTCATGCTGGCGGTGGCGCTGCTGGCCTTCGTGATTTTCCGGTTCGTCGGCGACCCCGTCGACATGATGCTCAACGAGCAGGCCTCGCAGACGCAGCGCGACGAACTGCGCGAACGCCTGGGGCTGAACGCCTCGGTGGGCATGCAGTTCGTGCACTTCGTGACCAACGCGGCGCAAGGCGAGTTCGGCATTTCCTACCGCAACCAGCAGGACGTGTTCGCGTTGGTGGCCGAACGCTTTCCGGCCACGTTCGAACTGGTCCTGATGGCGACCTTGCTGTCGCTGGTCATTGGCGTGCCGGCGGGCGTGCTGACCGCCATCTACCGCAAGTCGCGCCTGGCGCAGGCGCTGCAGTTCGTTTCCATCCTGGGCATTTCGCTGCCTAGCTTCGTGGTGGGGATCATGCTGATCCTGATTTTCTCGGTGCAGCTGGGCTGGCTGCCCGGCTTCGGGCGCGGCGACACGGTGAAGATCGGCTGGTGGACCACCGGGCTGCTCACCCCTTCGGGGCGCGCCGCGCTGGTGCTGCCGTCGATCACGCTGGCGCTGTTCCAGATCACGCTGATCATGCGCCTGGTGCGGGCCGAGATGCTGGAGACGCTGCGCACCGAGTTCATCAAGTTCGCCCGCGCGCGCGGCCTGCCGGACCGGGTGGTGCATTTCCGGCTGGCGCTGCGCAACTGCCTGATGCCGGTGATTACCGTGACCGGCATGCAGATCGGCAACCTGATCGCCTTCGCGCTGATCACCGAAACGGTCTTCCAGTGGCCCGGCATGGGGCTGCTGTTCATTCAATCGGTCATGTTCGTGGACATCCCCGTCATGGCCGCCTATCTGGTGATCGTGTCCTTCATCTTCGTGGCGCTGAACACCTTGGTGGACATGATGTACGGCGTGGTGGATCCGCGCCTGCGCAGCCAGCACGTCAAGGGGGGCGCCAATGCTCACTAAACCATTTTCGACGACGGGGCAGGGCCGCTTCGCGCGCTTTCTGCGAAGCGACCTGTGGTGGAGCCTGCGGCAGGACTACATGGCCATGGGGGCAGGCATCGTACTGTTGGCCGTGGTGTTGCTGGCGGTGTTCGCGCCCTGGATCGCGCCGCAGAATCCCTACGACCTGGCGCAGCTGGACCTGCTGAACGCCGAGTTGCCGCCGGTCTGGGAGGTCGGCTCGGATCCGCAGTTCCTGCTGGGCACGGACACGCAGGGCCGCGATGTCTGGTCCGCCATCCTGTACGGCTCGCGCATGTCGCTGGTGATCGGGCTGGCCACGGTGGTGCTGTCCCTGGCCATCGGCCTGCTGGTGGGGCTGGCGGCCGGCTACTTCGGAGGCTGGGTCGACAACGCGCTGATGCGCCTGGGCGACACGCTGCTGAGCATCCCGACCATCCTGGTCGCGATCCTGGTGACGGCGGTGTTCCGTCAGCTGCTGCCGCCGGGCTTGCGGGAAACGCTGTCGGCCGTGATTTTGATCCTGGCCATCTCCATGACCAACTGGGTGCAGTACGCCCGCACGGTGCGGGCCTCGGCCCTGGTGGAACGCGGCAAGGAATACGTGCAGGCGGCGCGACTGATACGGGTGAGTTCGCTGCGCATCATGCTGACGCACATCCTGCCCAACACGCTGACGCCGGTCATGGTGACGGCCACCCTGAACCTGGGCCTGGCGATTCTGATCGAGGCCACGCTCAGCTTCCTGGGCGTGGGCATGCCGCCCACCGAGCCCTCGCTGGGCACGTTGATCCGCCTGGGCAACCAGTTCCTGTTTTCGGGGCAGTGGTGGGTGGTGGTGTTTCCCGCGCTGTACCTGAGCCTGATCGTGCTGGTGGTGAACCTGCTGGGCGACTGGCTGCGCGACGCCCTGAATCCCCGTTTGCGCTGAATGCAAACCGACAAGAGTAGAAACATGGAAAACGCAACGCTGTATACCCAAGTCCGTCCCGCAGGCGGCGAGATGACCTCCGTGCTGGTGCGCGATGGCCGCATCCAGGCGCTGGGTGGACCGGCGCCGGCCGGGGTGCAGGTCGTGGACGGGGGCGGGGCGCTGATGCTGCCGGGCCTGATCGACGCCCACGCCCACCTGGATAAAACCATGTACGGCATGCCCTGGTACCGCAACGAAGTCGGGCCGCGCCTGATCGACAAGATCGAGAACGAGCGCACCGAGAAGAAGCGCCTGGGCATCGATCCGTACCGCCAGTCGGCCCGCCAGCTGGTGATGTCGATCGGCGACGGCACCAGCCATATCCGCAGCCATGTGGACGTGGACACGGACATCGGGCTGGGTGCGATCGAAGGCGTGATGCGCGCGCGCGAACAGTACCGCGACCAGATCGACGTGGAGATCGTTGCCTTCCCGCAGAGCGGGCTGCTGATCCGTCCCGGCACGCTGGAACTGATGGACGAGGCCCTGCGCATGGGCGCGGAAGTCGTCGGCGGACTGGACCCGGCCGGCATGGACCGCGATCCCAAGGGGCACCTGGACGCCATCTTCGGCCTGGCTCAGCGGCATGGCAAGCCCATCGATATCCATCTGCACGAGGCCGGCGAACTGGGTGCATTCTCGATGCAGATGACCATAGACCGCGTGCTGGCGCTGGGCATGCAGGGCAAGGTCACCTTGTCGCATTCCTTCTGCCTGGGCATGCCGGACACTTACGCAGTGCAGGCATTGACCGAAGGCTTGCTGAAGGCTGGCGTGCACATCATGACCACGGGCTCGGCCTCGCGGCCGGTGCCCAATGTGGCGAAGCTGCATGCGGCCGGCGTCACGGTCTGCACGGGCAACGATGGCATGCGCGACACCTGGGGTCCCTACGGCAAGCCCGACATGCTGGAGCGGACCATGCTGGTGGGACTGCGCAACAACTTCCGCCGCGACGACGAGCTGGATCTGGCGCTGCACGTGGCCACCTATGGCAATGCGCAGGTCATGGGCGTGTCCGACTACGGCCTGGCGCCAGGCTGCCACGCCGACTTCGTGCTGGTGGACGCGGAGACAGTGGCCGAAGCGATCGTTTCGCGCCCGCCGCGCAAGCTGGTGGTCAAGGGCGGGCGCGTGGTCGCGCGCGACGGCCGCGCGCTGGCGGAGGCGCCGTGATGAGCGCGCCGCAAGGTCCTGTCCTGCTGACCGCCCGCTGGGTGGTGGGCCACGAGAACGGCCGCCATTGCCTGTACGAGAACGGCGAGGTGGTGTTCGAGGGCGATCGCATCGTCTACGTCGGCCACCGCTACCCGGGGCAGGTCGCGCAGCGCCGCGACTATGGCCGGGCGCTGATCGGCCCGGGCTTCGTGGACCTGGACGCGCTGTCCGACCTGGACACGACCATCCTGGGCTTCGACAATTCGCCCGCGTGGAAGAAGGGCCGCATCTGGCCCGAGAGCTATATGAAGCAGGGGCCGTACGAGATGTACACGGCGGCTGAGCTGGCTTTCCAGAAGCGCTACGCCTTTGCGCAGCTGATACGCAACGGCATCACGACGGCGCTGCCGATCGCGTCGCTGTTCTACCGGGTGTGGGGCGAGACCCGCGATGAATTCCTGTCGGCGGCCAACGCGGCCGGCGAACTGGGCCTGCGCGTCTACTTGGGGCCGGCGTACCGCAGTGGCCATACCTATGTGGACGCGAACGGCAAGATCCGCTGCCACTACGAGGAGGCGCGCGGCATGGCGGGGCTGGCCGAGGCCCTGGCTTTCTGCGACGAGATCGAAGGCCGCCACAACGGCCGGGTGCGCGCCATGCTGTCGCCCGACCGCATCGAAACCTGCACGCCGGCGCTGCTGCGCGCCTCCGCGGCCGCGGCGCGCGAACGGGATATTCCCATCCGGCTGCATTGCTGCCAGTCGCGCCTGGAGTACGATCTGGTGCTGGAACAGCACGGCATGAGCCCGCCGGAATGGCTGCAAAGCCTGGATTTCCTGTCCGAGCGCGCCTTGCTGCCGCATGGCACTTATGTGTCGGGTTCGCGCCATATCGACCGGCCCGGCCACGACTTGGAGATCATCCGCGACGCCGGCGCCAGCATCGTGCATTGCCCGCTGGTATCGGGGCGTCACGGCGCGACGCTGGAATCGTTCGCGCGCTATCGCAAGCTGGGCGTGAACATCGGCATGGGCACGGACACCTGGCCGCCGGACATGGTGCTGAACATGCAGGTGGGCATGATGCTGTGCCGCGTGGCCGATGGCTCGACCGAGGCGGTCCGCTCCGAGGACTACTACGACGCCGCCACGGTGGGCGGGGCCGATGCGCTGGGTCGCCCGGACCTGGGCCGATTGGCCGTGGGCGCCAAGGCCGACATCGTGGTGTTCGATTTTTCGCACGACCGCAACGGCCAACTGATCGATCCGATACAGACCTTGATGGTGAGCGGCAGCGGCCGCGACGTGTCGCAAGTCGTGATCGACGGCCGTTTCGTCATGGTGGACGGGCGTATCCCCGGCTTCGACGCGCGCCTGGCGCAAGAGCAGGCGCAGACGCAATTCGACGGCCTGGTGGCGCGCTACCCCGACCGCACCTGGGGCCATCCGCCGGCCGAGCAGATTTTCTCCTCCAGCTATCCGCGTCCCGCAAGGAGCCCGTCATGATGGCCATCGTACCCAACTCCACGCAGCCGCCGGCTGCGGCCAACGTTGCGCCGACCCTGTCCGTGCGCGGCCTGTCGGTCGAATTCCCCACGCGCCAGGGCGTCCTGGTCGCCACGCGCGACATCAGTTTCGACATCCAGCCGGGCGAGATCCTGGGCATGGTCGGCGAATCCGGCGCGGGCAAATCGCTGACCGGCATGGCGGTGATCGGCCTGCTGGAGCCGCCCGGGCGGCTGGGCGGCGGCGAGATCCATTTGGCGGGCAGGCGCATCGACAACCTGCCGCCCAAGGCGCGCCAGCGCCTGCGCGGCAAGGAGATCGGCGCGATCTTCCAGGATCCGCTGACCAGCCTGCATCCGCTGTTCACGGTGGGCGACCAGTTGGTCGAGACGATCCGCCACCACGACAAGGTCTCGGCTCAGGCGGCGCGCCAGCGGGCGCTGGAGTTGCTGCTGGCAGTGGGCATCCCGGCGGCGGACAAGCGTATCGACCACTATCCGCACCAGTTCTCCGGCGGCATGCGCCAGCGCGTGGTGATCGCGTTGGCCCTGGCGGCCCGCCCGGCGCTCATCATCGCCGACGAGCCCACCACGGCGCTGGACGTGTCGGTGCAGGCGCAGATCACGGCGCTTTTGCGCCGGCTTTGCCGCGAGCAGGGCACCTCGGTGCTGCTGGTGACGCACGACATGGGCGTGATCGCGGAAACCGCGGACCGCGTGGCGGTGATGTACGCGGGCCGCATCGTCGAGATTGGACCGGTGCTGGAGGTGCTGCGCCGGCCTGGCCATCCCTACACGCAAGGCCTGATGAACGCCATTCCCGGCCTGCGCCAGCGCGCGGCCCGGCTGAACCAGATCGACGGCGCCATGCCGCGCCTGCACGCCATGCCCGAGGGCTGTGCCTTCCATCCGCGCTGCGCCATGGCGGGACCGCGCTGCGGCCAGCAGCGCCCGCCGCTGGCCGCATCCCCGGCCGGCGCCACCGTCAGCGCCTGCTGGCTGCATCAAGGAGGAGTCGCCCATGCCGCGTAACGATGATGTGCTGTTGCGGGCCGAAGACCTGGCCTGTTGGTTCGATGTGTCGCCGCCCTGGCTGGAACGCACCTTGTCGCGCCAGCCCGAGCAGACGCTGAAGGCGGTGGATGGCGTGTCGCTGTCGGTGCCGCGCGGAACGACCCTGAGCATCGTGGGCGAATCCGGCTGCGGCAAGTCGACGCTGGCCAAGCTGCTGGTGGGCCTGGTGGCGCCGACGCGCGGAACGCTGCGTTATGGGCGCAACCGCAAGGGTGGGGAGCTGCATCCGCAGATGATCTTCCAAGATCCGTACGCCAGCCTGAATCCGCGCTGGCGCGTGGGCAATATCGTGGCCGAGCCGATCACGACGCTGGGCCTGCGCGCCTCGCCGGCGGAAACGCGGCGGCGCGTGGACGAGCTGCTGGAACTGGTGGGCCTGTCCGCGAACGATGCCGGCCGCTTTCCGCATGAGTTCTCGGGCGGGCAACGCCAGCGCATCTCGATCGCGCGGGCGCTGGCGACGGAGGCGGAATTCCTGGTGTGCGACGAACCGACCTCGGCGCTGGATGTGTCGGTGCAGGCGCAGATCCTGAACCTGATGGGGGATCTGCAGAAGGAGTTCGGGCTGACCTATGTCTTCATCAGCCACAACCTGTCGGTGGTGCGGCATGTGTCGGACAGCGTGGCGGTGATGTACCTGGGACGCATCGTGGAGCAGGCGCCCGCCGATCAGTTGTTCGATGCGCCACGGCATCCGTATACGCGGATGCTGCTGGACACGATTCCGGACCTGGACGATCCGCGGCGGGATCGGGAGCCGATGGGGGGAGAGGTGCCGAATCCTATTTCGCCGCCGTCGGGGTGTACGTTTCATCCTCGGTGTTCGATGGCGCGGGAGCAGTGCAAGGTGGAGGCGCCGGTGGTTGCCAGCGTTGGCGGACGTCAACTGCGGTGTCATGCAGTGACTTGGGATGTGGTTCAGGCGGCGTGAATTTTTTCGGCTTGATGGTCTTGGTTCTTAAGGCGCCAGCCGCGCCGTGGGCCTGGGGCGAGCGGGGCAACGATTGCGGCCCGGAGCCTTCGCTCCGGGCTTCCCCGTCGTCATCGTCGTCCTCGCCTTCGGCGACTCCTTCCGATTCCCTCGGGCTTATCGACGCCCCACTCGCCCCAGGCCCACGGCGCGGCTGGCTCCGGCGTTTGAAACTTGACGTCAGCTGGGGCGGGCAGTGTTCTTGGCATTTTTTTCACGATCGGCGTTGTGGAGGCGGGTCTTGCGGGGCCCGCCCCATGCCGGCCGCCCGGGCGGCCTCGTGGGGCTTACGCAGTGTCTTGCGATTTGCGATGACGCTGCGCGCTGTTGGTGGCTGATTTCAAGCGCCAAGACACAGTCAGCGAACATCGTCATTTCAACTCCGCCGTCGGATGGGTGGCGCGCGCGAACGGATCTCGATGCGTAAACGGCTGCTCGCCGCGCGCCACCCATCACCGCCCACACCCCAGATGCCGGTGCCATTAGCAAGCAGCTCGCCGCATTCGCGCGAGCGCAGATAGCCACGACGAACGCCAACACGCATGCAGCTTGCGGCCGCCCGCGCGGCCGCAAGCTGTGGCCGACGCAAGATTTGCCAATAACCACAGGTCCAGCAGCGCAACAGGCCAAAAATTCGGTAGCTCGCCGGCGCGGGCGCCTGAGGGGCGAGCAACCTCGATGCGCCCGAGGGAATCGGAAGGAACCGCCGTAGGCGGTGACGACGATGACGACGGGGCAGTCCGGAGCGAACGCTCCGGACCGCAATCGTGGGCGCTCGCCCCTCAGGCGCCCGCGCCGGCGAGCGGCCTACGAAGAAGCTCTGACGCCCGCCGCTACAACAGAACCTGCAAACAGACTTACTTAGCGTAGACCAGATCCCGCAATCCCAGCGACAACCCAGGCCAATAAGTAATGATCATCAGGCAAACAATCACCACCCCCACAAACGGAATCAACGGCTTGATCAACCTCTCCAACGGCAACTTGGCCACCGCGCAAGCCGCGAAAAGATTCACGCCGAACGGCGGCGTAATCATCCCCAGCGCCAGGTTCACCACCATGATGATCCCGAAGTGCACCGGCTCCACGCCGAACTTCAGCGCCACCGGCAGCAGCAAGGGCGCCAGCACCACGATGGATGCCGAGGTTTCGATGAACATGCCGATGACGAACAGCGCCGCGTTCACGCCCATCAGGAAGCTGAACTTGGTGTCGAAGATCTGCGCCAGCCACAGGCCCAGCGCGTCCGGGATGCCCGCACGGTTGAGCAGGAAGCTGAAGATGCCGGCGTTGGCGATCACGAACATGATCACGGCCGTCGACACCACCGACTTGTGCAGCGTCTCGGACAGCTGCTTGAAGCTCAAGCGGCGGTAGATGAACTTGCCCACCACCACCGCGTACATCACGGCCACCACCGAGGCTTCGGTCGGCGTGAACACGCCGCCATAGATGCCGCCCAGGATGATGACCGGCATCAGCAGCGCCAGCCAGGCGTTCTTGAACGCGGGCCACAGCGGCAGGCGGCCTTCGCCGTCGCGCTTGCCCAGGTTGTTGCGCTTGGCGTAGAGCCAGACGTAGAGCATCAGCGCCACGCCGATCAGGATGCCGGGCATGACACCGGCGATGAACAGCTCGCCGGTCGAGGTGTCGGTGGACACCGCGAACAGGATCATCGGGATGGACGGCGGGATGATCACGCCTAGTTCCGCCGCGCTGGCCTGCAAGGATGCGGCGAAGGGCGCGGGGTAGCCGTGCCGGATCATGGCGGGAATCAGGATCGCGCCCACCGCGAAGGTGGTGGCGACGCTGGAGCCGGCCACGGCGGCGAAGATCATGCAGGTCAGCACGCAGGTGCAGGCCAGGCCGCCCTGGATGCCACCCACCACGCTCTTGGCGAACTCCACCATGCGTTCGGAGATGCCGCCGGCTTCCATCAGGTTGCCGGCCAGGATGAAGAAGGGGATGGCGACCAGCGGGTACTTGTCCAGCGCGGCGAACAGCTGCTGGGCCACTACCACCCAGGGCAGGCCGGCAGCGCCGACTCCCGCCAGGCTGGCCAGGCCGATCGACACGGCGACCGGCACGGACAGCCCGAAGAAGATCAGCATCGAGACAATCATTAATTGGGACATGGCGTTATCTGCTGCTTATGTTCGATGGGGGGCGGCTCAGCCTTGCGCGTCGTTGCGCACAGGCACCTCGTCTTCCTCGCCGGCGCACCAGCGGGCCAGCACGGCGATGGCTGCCAGGGTGGCGCCCACGGGGATGGCCAGGTAGATCCAGGAAATCGAAATGTCCAGGCTGGGCACGTTCTGGAAACGCACGCGATAGGTCATGTTGCCGCCGATCCAGGCCAGAAAGCCCAGGAATCCGGCGCAGACCAGGCCGATGACGGCTTCGAGCACGCGGCGGCGCGTGCCGCCCAGCAGGTTGCGCAGCAGCTCCACGCTGATCATGGCGCCGTGGCGGAAGGCCAGGGCCACGCCCAGCAGCACGGTCCAGATCAGGAGGGCGCGGGTCAGCACCTCGCTCCAGTCGGCCGGGGAGTGCAGCACGAAACGCGCGATGACTTGGTAAAAGGCGGCGGCCGCGGCGGCGACCAGCAGCAATTGGGCAAGGACCGAGACCACTTTGAACAGGGCGCGGTCGAAGGCGCAAAGCAAACGCATGATGAATCCCGTTGGCGATGTACGCAAAGGATGGGAACGAAAGCGGCGGGACCGGGATCCCGCCGCCAGGGGCGATGCGCCCCGGGTCGGGGCGGGGCCCTGTTTACTTGGTGTCGCGGATCGAGTCGATCAGCTTCTTGTCGAACTTCTTGTAGTACTCGGGGTAGGCGGGCTCGACGGCGGCGGCGAAGGCGGCGCGGTCCACTTCGGACACCTGCATGCCTTCCTTCTTCAGCTGTTCGACGCCCGTCTTCTCGATGTTGTCCACGTAGGCGCGCATGGCCTGGGCGGATTCCTTGCCGGCCTTGTCGAAGTTGGCCTTGTCCGCGGCCGACAGGCCGTCGTACACGTTGGCCGACATCAGCACCAGGGCCGGGCCATAGACGTGGCCGGTCAGCGACAGGTACTTCTGCATTTGCGACAGCTTGGCCGAGGTGATCACCGACAGCGGGTTTTCCTGGCCGTCGATGGTGCCTTGCTGCAGGGCGGTGGCGACTTCAGGCCAGGCCATGGGGGTGGGCAGGATGCCGATCTGGCGGAAAGCCGTGATGTGGATCGGGTTTTCCGTGGTGCGGATCTTCAGGCCCTTGGCGTCGGCCGGCGTCTTGACCGGGCGGACGTTGTTGGTCAGGTGGCGGAAGCCCTGTTCGCCCCAGGCCAGGGCGACGATGCCGCGGCTGGGGAACTTTGCCAGCATATCTTGTCCGATCTTGCTGTCCAGCACGTTGCGGGCGTGCGGCAGGTCGCGCAGCAGGAAGGGGATGTCGAAAACGCCGGTCTCGGGCACGAAGTTCAGGGTGGCGCCGGTCGAGACGATGGCCAGATCGATGGTGCCGATCTGCAGGCCTTCGATCACTTCGCGCTCGCCGCCCAGCGCGCTGTTGGCGAATTGCTGTACCTTGTACTTCCCGCCCGAGGAGGCTTCGATGGACTTGGCCAGCGCGTCGGCGCCGGCGCCGTAGTGCGACGAGGTGGACAGCGCGTAGGCCATCTTCAAGGTGTTCTGCGCCGTGGCGGGCAGGGAGGTTGCGGCCGCGCAGGCGGCCAGAATCGTGGCGGCAAGCCAGGATTTACGCATCGTCTTCTCCAGGTTTTGAGTATCTTTATGGGTGGCTCTGCCTCCCGCCCCGGGATGATATCGGGATTCAGCCTTGATTCAGGCCGTTGGTTAACATTGTGGAATGATGGATTTCCCTGATATGTCACGGGCCAGGCGCCCAGGTTTTTGGTCCACCCTGCGCCAAGGCGCCAGGATGATGATGCGTGACGCCCGCGCCGGCGAGCTGCGGCTGCTGGTGCTGGCGCTGGTCGTGGCGGTGGCCGCGGTGACCAGCGTCGGCTTCCTGGCGGACCGGGTCGGCCGCGCGCTGGAGCGCGACGCCGGGCAGATGCTGGGGGCCGATCTGGTCCTGGACGCCGACGAGCCCGTGCCCGCCGCCTTCATGGACCAGGCCCGCGAACGCGGCCTGACCGTGTCCAGCACCTGGCAGTTTCCGTCCATGGTGGGAGCGGGCGACGGCGCGCAACTGGCCGCGCTGAAAGCGGTGGAGCCGGGCTACCCGCTGCGCGGCGCCCTGCGCGTGGCGGGCGCGCCGTTCGAGCCCGACGCCGCGACACGCGATGTACCGCCGGAGGGCGCGGTCTGGGTGGACGCCCAATTGCTGTCCCTGCTGAACCTGAAGGTGGGCGACACGCTGAACGTGGGCGACGCCCACCTGCGCGTGGACCGCGTGATCACCTATGAGCCGGACCGCGGCATGCAGTTCATCAATGTGGCGCCGCGCGTGCTGCTGCGCGCCAGCGACCTGCCCGCCACGGGTCTGATCGCGCCGGGCAGCCGCATCGGCTACGCCATGCTGGTCGCGGGCCAGCCCGACGCCGTGGCCGGGTACTCGGCGTGGCTCAAGCAGAACCTGAAGCGCGGCCAGAAGGTCGCCACGCTGGAATCCGGCCGTCCGGAAGTGCGCCGCACGCTGGACCGGGCGCAGCGCTTCCTGTCGCTGGTGGCGCTGCTGGCGGTGCTGATATCGGCGGTGGCCGTGGCCCTGGCGGCCGGCCGCTACATGACGCGCCACCGCGACGGCATCGCGGTCATGCGCTGCCTGGGGGCGGTGCAGTCGCAGGTGTCGCGCATGCTGACGCTGGAATTCACCCTGGTCGGCCTGTTCTCGTCGGCCGCCGGCTGTCTGCTGGGCTACGCGGTGCATCAGGTGCTGGTCATGCTGCTGGGCTCGCTGATCGACACCACCTTGCCCGCGCCTTCGGCCATACCGGCCTTGCAGGGGCTGCTGACCGGCCTGCTGCTGTTGCTGGGCTTCGCCTTGCCGGCGCTGGCCCAGTTGCGCCACGTGCCGCCGGCCCGGGTGCTGCGGCGCGATGCCGACACGCTGAGCGCGCGCAGCGCCCTGGGTTACACCCTGGGGGCTGTGGGTTTTGCCCTGCTGATCTGGTGGTTTGCCGGCGACGCCAAGCTGGGCGGCGTGGTGGCGGGCGGCTTCCTGGGGGCCTTCGCCGTGTTTGCGCTGGTGGCCTGGTTGTGCATCCTGGGTCTGGCGCGGGTGCGCCGGCTGGCGGCCGGCCTGCCGGCGCTGCGCTTCGCGTTGGCCGGGGTGGTACGCCGGCGTGCCGCCACCATCACCCAGGTCTGCGCCCTGGCGGTGGGCCTGATGGCGCTGCTGTTGCTGACCATGACGCGCACCGACCTGATCCAGGGCTGGCAGCGGACCCTGCCGCCGGACGCGCCCAACCGCTTCCTCATCAATGTGCAGCCGGACCAGCGCCAGGCCGTGACGGACGCGCTCACGCGCGAAGGCCTGGGCCGCATCACGCTGGCGCCGATGGTGCGCGGGCGGCTGATCGCCATCAACGGCAAGCCCGTGGGGCCGGACGACTACGAGGAGCCTCGCGCCAAGCGCTTGGTGGACCGCGAGTTCAACCTGTCCTATGGCGACGAATTGCCGTCCTCCAACCGCATCGAGCAGGGCCGCTGGCTGGAACCGGGTGCGGCCGAGGTGTCGCTGGAGTCGGGCCTGGCCAAGACGCTGGGCCTGGCGCTGGGCGACAAGATGACCTTCGACGTGGCGGGCCAGCAGGCCGAGGTGGCCGTGACCAGCACCCGACGGGTCGATTGGGATACGATGCGCGTCAATTTTTTCGCCATCCTCACGCCTGCCGCGCTGGCCGACATGCCCCAAAGCTGGATCACTTCCTTTTACCTGCCGCCTGAAAAGGCCTCGGTCCTGCCGGCGCTGGTGCGCGAGTTCCCGAACCTGACGGTGTTCGACGTGGGCGCCATCCTGCAGCAGCTGCAATCCGTGCTGAACGAGGTGGGCAAGGCAGTCCAGCTGCTGTTCCTGTTCACCCTGGCCGCCGGCGTGCTGGTGCTGTCCGCAGCGCTGACCGCCACGCGCGACGAGCGCATGCGCGAAGCCGCCGTGCTGCGCGCGCTGGGCGCGACCCGCAGCCAGCTGGCGCGCTCCCAGCGCATCGAACTGTGGGCGGTGGGCGGCCTGGCCGGCCTCCTGGCGGCGGCCGGCGCCACGGCGATCGCTTGGGCTTTGTCAACGCAGGTCTTTGATTTCACTATTACTCTTAGCCTCTGGCCGTGGCTGGCGGGCATCGCCGCGGGCATGCTGGGCGCCTGGGCGGGCGGCGCCCTGGCCCTGCGCGGCGTGTTGCGCACGCCGCCCCTGGTCACCCTACGAGAAACCTGATGACAGCCCGCGTCCATACGATTAGCGAACCCGTGGAAAATTCCAGCAGTATTTTTGATCTACTAGGCGGCGAGCCGGGCGTGCGCGCCCTGGTGGACCGCTTCTATGACCTGATGGACATGGAGCCTGACCTGAAAGAGCTGCGGGCGGCCCATGGCCCCAGCCTGGACCAGGCGCGCGACAAGCTGTTCTGGTTCTTGTGCGGCTACTTCGGCGGCCCGGACCACTATATAGAACGCTTCGGCCATCCGCGGCTGCGCGCCAGGCACCTGCCGTTCGCGATCGGCGAGGTCGAGCGCGACCAGTGGGTCATCTGCATTGGGCGCGCCATGGAAGACCAGGGGATCGAACCGGCCCTGGTCGAGCGGCTGCTGCAGTCCTTCTACGGCGTGGCCGACTGGATGCGCAACCGTGAAGGCTGAAGCCGATTCCCGATCCGGCGAACGGCGCCTGGCCTGGTCCGGCCCCCTGGGCGGAGCCATGTTGAGCGACCCCTCGCGGCTGGCCGAGGCCGGCCCGGACCTGTTCAACCCGGCGCATTACGGCGAGCGGGCGCGGCCGGTGGACGCCGGCGGGCGCCAGGCGGCCTGGTTCGTGCAGGGCGCGGGCTGGCAGGGC
Organism: Achromobacter pestifer; assembly: GCF_013267355.1. NCBI lineage: Bacteria > Pseudomonadati > Pseudomonadota > Betaproteobacteria > Burkholderiales > Alcaligenaceae > Achromobacter > Achromobacter pestifer. Next base: position 483,893 of record NZ_CP053985.1, on the reverse strand, counting down.
GTGTTGCGCCGCTACCGCCGCGGCGGGATGATCGCGCGCATCAGCCGCGACGCCTATCTCTGGAACGGCGAGGCCCGCACCCGCAGCTTCCGTGAATACCGCCTGCTGGCCGCCATGCGCGCCCAGGGCCTGGCGGTGCCGGCGCCGCTGGCCGCGGCCTACTGGCGGCAAGGCCCGATCTACCGCGCGGCCATCGTGGTCGAGCGCATCCCCGGCGTGCGGCCCCTGGCCCAGACGCTGGCCGAGCCGGTCTGGCAGGCGGCGGCCGAGGCCATCGTGCGCATGCACCGCGCCGGCGTCTGGCATGCCGACCTCAACGCCTTCAACATCCTGGTGGGCAGCGACGGCCGCGTCTGGCTGATCGATTTCGACCGCGGCACGCAAGGCTCCCTGTCGGACCGCCAGCGCGAGGCCAACCTGGAACGCCTGCGCCGTTCGCTGCGCAAGGTGGCTGGAGAAGAGGGCGAGCGCTTCTGGCTGCGCCTGCGCGACAGCTACTGGACGGCCTGGGGCGTGGGAATCCAGCCCTGATCCGGGCGGGAACGGCCAAATGCCGCCATCGGGCCCAAATCGCGCCAATCGCCCGGCAAAGTTGGGCAGGTCCTCGCTAAAAAGCTTTATCATTTCGCCTTTTGGTACTCCTGTCACATACGGCATAACGCAAGGGGGCTGGTGATGAAATTAAGGGCGGGCATGCGCTGGGCGCTAGGGGCGATGCTGGTCACGGCGGCCTCCTCGGCGGCGGTGGCGCAGAACAAGGTCGTCAACGTCTACAACTGGGCCGAATACACGGCTCCGGACACGATTCCCGGTTTCGAAAAGGAAACCGGCATCAAGGTCCGCTATGACGTCTACGACAGCAACGACACCCTGCAGGCCAAGCTGTTGGCCGGCAAATCGGGCTATGACGTCGTTGTCCCGTCCACGCATTACGCCTCGCGCCAGATCGAAGCCGGCCTGTTCCAGAAGCTGGACAAGTCCAAGATCCCGAACTGGAAGTATCTGGACCCCGAAGTGATGGCGCTGGTCGCCACCGTCGATCCCGGCAACGAGTACGCCATCCCCTGGGGCTACGGCACCAACGGCCTGGGCTACAACGTCACCAAGGTCAAGCAGATCATGGGCGACGGCGTGGACCTGGCCAGCTGGGACATGATCTTCAAGCCCGAGAACGCCGCCAAGCTGAAGGAATGCGGCATCTCCATGCTGGACGAAGCCGCCCAGGTGTTCCCGGCCGTGCTGAAGTACCTGGGCAAGGATCCCAACAGCACCAACGCGGACGACTACAAGGCCGCGCTGGACGTGCTGATGAAGATCCGGCCGTATATCCGCCAGTTCAGCTCATCGGGCTATATCGACGAGCTGGCCGTGGGCGACCTGTGCATGGTCTACGGCTTCTCCGGCGACGTGATGATCGCCCGCAAGCGCGCCCAGGACGCCAAGAAGTCCTATGAAGTGAACTACTTCATTCCGAAGGGCGGCGCGCCCGCGTGGTTCGACCTGATGGTCATCCCCAAGGATGCCCCGCATCCCGAAGAGGCGCTGGCCTTCATCAACTACATCGAAACGCCCAAGGTGCACGCGGCCATCACCAACACCATGTTCTACCCCAACGCCAACAAAGAGGCGCGGCAGTACGTGGTCAAGGACGTGGCCGACAATCCCATGATCTACCCGCCGGCGGAGGTCTCCAAGACCTTGTACGTGATCAAGGCGCTGCCCTTGAACATCCAACGCCTGCAAAACCGGATGTGGTCCGAGCTGAAGTCTGGAAGATAAGTCATCATGAGCGATAGCCGTTACTCGGCGCAGCATTCGGCCGATCCGGACGAGTTCGTCCGGATCGCCGATGTCGTAAAGATCTTCGGCGATGTGGTCGCCGTCCGTTCCGTCAATCTCTCGGTCAAGCGCAACGAGATCTTCGCCCTGCTCGGCAGTTCGGGCAGCGGCAAGTCCACCTTGCTGCGCATGCTGGCGGGCTTCGAGGAAGCCACCTCGGGTCAGATTTTCCTGGACGGCGAGGACATCACGCGCGTGCCGCCGTACCGCCGGCCCGTGAACATGATGTTCCAGTCCTACGCGCTGTTCCCGCACATGACGGTCGAGGCCAACGTGGCCTTCGGCCTGAAGCAGGAGGGCGTGGACCGGGCCGAGATCCATGACCGCGTGTTCGAAGCCCTGGACCTGGTCCAGATGGCCGGGTATTCGCGGCGCAAGCCCAACCAGTTGTCGGGCGGGCAGCAGCAACGCGTGGCGCTGGCGCGCAGCCTGGTCAAGCGGCCCAAGCTGCTGCTGCTGGACGAGCCCATGTCCGCGCTGGACAAGCAGATCCGCCAGAAGACCCAGATCGAACTGGTGAAGATCCTGGAGCAGGTCGGCGTGACCTGCATCATGGTGACGCACGACCAGGAAGAAGCCATGACCATGGCGCATCGCCTGGCCGTCATGACCGAAGGCCAGATCGTCCAATGCGGCACGCCGCAGGACGTCTACGCCTTCCCGAATTCCCGCTTCGTCGCCAGCTTTATCGGCTCGACCAATATGTTCACCGGCACCATCGTGGTCGATGAGCCCGACCACGTCGCCATCGAGTGCGGCGAGCTGACCCGGCCGCTCTTCGTCAACCACGGCGTGAGCGAGCCGCTGGGCATGGAAGTGCACGTCTCCATCCGCCCCGAAAGGCTGGTGGTGTCGCGCGAGCAGCCCGAAGCCGAATACAACTGGGCCCACGGCATGGTCAGCCACATGGCGTGGATGGGCAGCTACGCGCTGTATCAGATCCGCCTGGATTCCGGCAAGACGGTCGAGGCCAGCGTGCCCAGCCAGCTGCTGGCCCAGATGGACGCGCCCGGCATCGACGAAGAGATCTTCGTCAGCTGGGACGCCGACAGCGCCACGGTGCTGGCGTCATGATCCGCTTTTCGCCCCGCGACTGGTTGCCGTCGGGCCGGGCGCTGGCGGTGGTGCCGCCGTTCGCCTGGCTGGTGCTGTTCCTGCTGGTGCCGTTCCTGCTGGTCCTGAAGATCAGTTTCGCCGAGCTGAAGTTCGGCATTCCACCGTACACCTCGTTGGCGGAATTCAAGGACGAAGCGGTGCAGTTCAGCCTGCACCTGCGCGGCTACATCCTGCTGTTCACGGACAGCCTGTACTTCGCCACCTACCTGAACTCGGTGAAGATCGCCGCCATCACCACGCTTTTCTGCGTGTTGGTCGGCTATCCCATCGCCTACTACATTGCGCGTTCGTCGCCTGCGGTGCGCAACCTGCTGCTGTTGGGCGTGATCCTGCCGTTCTGGACCTCGCTGCTGTTGCGGGTGTACGCCTGGGTCGGCATCCTGCGCAACGACGGCCTGCTCAACAACCTGTTGCAGGGCTTGGGCATCATTTCCAGCCCGCTGGAAATCTACCGCACCGACGTCGCGGTCTATATCGGCATGGTCTATGCCTACCTGCCGTTCTTCATCCTGCCGCTGTACGCCACGCTGGTGAAGATGGACCTGCGCCTGCTGGAAGCCGCCTACGACCTGGGCGCCAAGCCCTGGCAGGCGTTCTGGCAGATCACCGTGCCGCTGTCGCGCCAGGGCGTGATCGCGGGCGCCATGCTGGTGTTCATCCCGGCGGTGGGCGAATACGTGATCCCGGAAATGCTGGGCGGCGCCAACACGCTCATGATGGGCCGTCTCATGTGGAATGAATTCTTCAACAACGCCGACTGGCCCATGGCTTCGGCCGTGACCTGCGTGATGGTGCTGTTGCTGCTGTTGCCGCTGGTGTATTTCCAATACAACCAGGTCAAGCAGCAGGAACAGCCGGGCGGAGGCAGCAAATGAACGGGCCCAACAAGACTTTGCGCGCCGTCGTGCTGGGGCTGGGGTACTTCTTCCTGTACGTGCCCATCATCAGCCTGATGGTGTTCTCGTTCAACGAGTCGCCCACCGTCACGTCCTGGACCGGCTTCTCGTTCCGCTGGTATCACTCGCTGTTCAACGACGACGCGTTGCTGCGCGCGGCCTGGCTGTCGTTCCGAATCGCCGCCATGACCGCCACCGCCGCGGTCATCATCGGCACCTGGGCCGGCTATGTGCTGGGCCGCATGGGGCGCTTTCGTGGCTTCGCGCTGTACGTGGGCATGCTCAGCGCGCCCCTGGTGATTCCAGAAGTGGTGCTGGGCATCTCGCTCTTGCTGATGTTCGTGGAACTGCGCGGCAGCCTGGGCTGGCCCGCTGAAAACGGCATCTTTACGATCTGGGTCGGCCACGTGACCCTGTGCATGGCCTTTGTGGCGGTGGTCATCCAGACGCGCATCCGCGACCTGGACCGTTCGCTGGAAGAGGCCGCGCTGGACCTGGGCGCCACGCCCATGACCGTGTTCTTCAAGATCACGCTGCCGCTGATCGCGCCGGCGCTGGCCTCGGCCTGGCTGCTGTCCTTCACCCTGTCGCTGGACGACGTGGTGCTGGCGTCGTTCCTGTCCGGCCCCAGCTCCAGCACGCTGCCCATGGAAGTATTTTCCCGGGTGCGCCTGGGGCTGAAACCCGAGATCAACGCGCTGGCGACACTATTCATCCTGGCGGTCGGCACCTGCGTGATCCTGGCCAACCGCATGCAATGGCGCAAGGAGTCCGAACCCAAATGAAGCAAACCACCCTGTACGGCCTGACGAAGTGCAGCACCTGCGTCAAGGCGCGCGACTGGCTGACCGCCCACGGCGTAGACCACGCGTTCGTGGATTACCGCGACAATCCGGTGCCCGCCGCCACGCTGAAGTCCTGGTCCGACCTGGTCGGCGGCTGGGAAAAGCTGGTCAACCGCACGTCCATGACCTGGCGCAACCTGCCCGAAGACCGCAAGACGGCGCACACCGATGCCCAGTGGAGCCAGTTGATCGCCGAGTATCCGGCGCTGGTGCGCCGCCCGGTCACGGTCACGCCCGATGGCGAGGTCAGCGTTGGCTTCAGCGAAAAGCGCTACGGCGAACGTTTCGCCTGAGGCGTCGGCCCGGGCCGGCCTGGCGCCAGACGCGCCTGGCCGGGCCTTGCCCGACACCTTCTTCGACCGCGACGCCGCGCAGCTGGCGCGCGAGTTGCCGGGCAAGATCATCCGGCACCGCGTGGGCGGCCTGTGGCTGTCGGCCCGCATCATCGAGACCGAAGCCTATTACCTGGAAGAGAAGGGCAGCCATGCCTCGCTGGGCTACACCCACAAGCGGCGCGCCCTGTTCATGGACGGCGGCACGGTCTACATGTATTACGCCCGTGGCGGCGATTCGCTGAACTTCAGCGCTGGCGGACCGGGCAACGCCGTGCTGATCAAATCCGCCTTTCCGTGGACGGACGCGCTGTCCGGGCCGCAGGCGCTGGCCCGCATGCTGCAGTTGAACCCGGATGCTCAGGGGCGGCCGCGGCCGGTCTCCGGCCTGTGCGCCGGCCAGACCCTGCTGTGCCGGGCGCTGGGCCTGAAAGTGCCGGACTGGGACGCGCGCCGTTTCGATCCGCGGGCGCTGTACGTGGAGGATGTGGGTGAATCGCCCGGGGCCCTGATCTGCACTACGCGCCTGGGCATACCCCTGGGGCGGGACGAACACCTGCACTACCGCTTTGTCGACCCAGCCTATGCGGCTTTCTGCACGCGCAACCCCTTGCGCCGCGGACAGCGCGCCGGCCATGACTATGCATGGGTGGACCGCCAGGGCGTGGTGTTGCCGCAGGCGCCGCAGCCGTAGCGGATCAGCGTGCGTTCTGGCCGTGGCTGGGGCGGGCGCCTCAGAACCCGCCAGTGGCAATGCGTTCGGCCAGGGCCGCGCGCATGCGCATGTACTTGCGCTGGATGCGCCGGCTGTTCAGACGCTTGCTCCAGGCATAGATCGGGATCAGCGGCAGCCCGCCGAAGCCGTCGATCAGGTACAGGCCCTGCTTGCCGTCGGCGTTCAGGCCGCAGGCGATGTTGCTGGCGGAGACGTCATGCAGCACCACATGGGCATCGGCCAGATCCTGGAAGAATTCGTCGAGCTGCGCGCTGAGGGCATCATCCAGCTTGCCTTGCTTGGCCAGGTCCGTCACGTTGGGGGCGATATTGCCGTTGGCGTCGCAGATTTTCTCGACCACCAGGCCCAGGCCCAGGGTGGTTTGGGCAACGCCGAGTATGCGCGCCATGGGCACCTGCCATACGCCCGAGGGGCGGGTGGTGGTGGTGACGTATTCGTAGATTTCGGTCAGGTAGACGCGGTATGCGCTTTCGCGCTGGTACTGCTTGTACCAGCGCTTGAACGGGCGGGTTTCAAGGTAAATCGCGCGGGCGCGCATGTCCATGACCTTGACGAGCAAGGACGGCATGTTGGGGTGCTGGAAGATGTGCCGGTCATGGCCGGAGGCGACCGGCGTGGAGGCGTTCAGGTCCAGCGGTCCGAAGATGGACTGGAAAGTCGCCGCGGGCGTACAGAGGGAGGGATCTGCGGGGTTCAAGGGGAGATCAAGCCTGTTTGGATGCTCCCGAGTTTAATCCTTGAGCCGGAGCATGAGTCCGCCAGATGCCGAATCTCGGCCGGATTTACCGGGGAAGACGTGGCCGGGGTCCTACAATCCCGGCTTTGGAGACGCATCTTTTGAACGACATTCATCTGCTTTGGATCGCCGCGGGCGGCGCCGTTCTGGCCTTTCTGGCGGCCTTGCTGGCATGGCTGCGCCCGCCCGCGCCGGATGCCCGGCTCGACGCGCTGCTGGAAAGCCTGGAACGGACCGAGCGCGCGCTGCGCTCCGACATCGTGGAAGGTCAGCGCGGCCTGCGCAGCGAATTCGCGGACTCCACCCGCGCCCTGCGGGTGGAGCTGTCGCAGTCGCATGGCGATCTGCGCGCCGGGCTGTCGCGCGACGCCCAGGCCGCGCGCGCCGAGTCGGCGGAATCCCTGGCGCGCTTTGCCGCCGGCTTCTCCGAGCAGTTGCAGGGTCTTATCCAGATCAATGAACGGCGCTTGATGGAAGTGCGCGCCACGGTGGACCAGCGCCTGCAATCGTTGCAAACCGACAACAGCGCCAAGCTCGACGAGATGCGCCGCACCGTGGACGAAAAGCTCCACGCCACGCTGGAGCAGCGCCTGGGCGAGTCCTTCAAGCTGGTGTCGGACCGCCTGGAAGCCGTGCACAAGGGGCTGGGCGAAATGCAGGCGCTGGCGGCGGGGGTGGGCGACCTGAAGCGGGTGCTGACCAACGTCAAGTCGCGCGGTACCTGGGGCGAAGTGCAACTGGCCAGGCTGATCGAAGACAACATGACGCCGGACCAGTACGCCAGCAACATCAAGCCCGTGCCGGGCAGCGATGCGGTGGTGGAATTCGCCATCCGCCTGCCGGGGCGCGGCGATGGCGGCGAACCCGTCTGGCTGCCGATCGACGCCAAGTTTCCCAAGGAAGAATACGAGCGTCTCATGGACGCGCAGGAAGCCGCCGACACCGAAGGCGTGAAGAGCGCCGGGGCCGCGCTGGGCCGGGCGGTCGAGCTGCAGGCGCGCCTGATCGCGGGCAAGTACGTGGCGCCGCCGCACACCACCGACTTCGCCATCATGTTCCTGCCCACCGAAAGCCTGTACGCCGAGGTGCTGCGCCGCCCGGGCCTGCTGGACAAACTGCATGACCTGCGCATCAACGTGGCGGGTCCCAGCAACCTGGCGGCGCTGCTCAACAGCCTGCAGATGGGTTTCCGCACGCTGGCGATCGAGCAGCGCTCGTCCGAGGTCTGGCAGGTGCTGCGCGCGGTCAAGACGGAGTTCGGCAAGTTCGGCGAATCGCTGGCCAGCGTCAAGAAGACCCTGGACACCGCCAGCAACAAGATCGGCCAGACGGAAGTGCGCACCCGCGCCATGCTCAAGAACCTGAAAGCCGTCGAGGCGCTGCCCGACGCCGACGCCCGGCTCCTGCTGGGCGCGGCGGATGAGGGCGACATCGGGGACGAGGACGAAGACCAGGCCACAGGCCCGAACTGATCCGGCCGCGGCGGCATCGCAGGGGCGTGAGCTTGTTGCCCGGTGCGACTGCCGATATCCTGGCGCTAGCGGCAATCCGCCGTCAGACACCTGGAGCATTGCAAGCATGAGCACCGCTGAACGCCATGATTCCTCCACCCTGGACGCGACGGCGCTGGGCGCCGATATCGCGCAGGGGGCCGTCACTGCGCTTGTTGCGATGCAGCAGGCGGTGGACCGGGTGGCGGCCCGCAATCCCTCGATCAACGCGGCCTGCGGCCTGCAGGCGGAAATCGGCCTGCGCCTGGCGCAGTCGCTGGACGAGGAACTGGCCGGCCTGTCGCAGGAACAGCGGCTGGCGCAGCTGCGCAAGCGTCCGTTCCTGGGCGTACCCACCTTGCTCAAGGACCTGGGCACCGCGGCGCTGGGCCTGCCCAGCGCCATGGGCTCGGTGCTGTATGGCCAGGTGGAATGGAACGTCGACGCCGAAATCGTCAAGCGCTACCGCCGCGCCGGCCTGATTCCGTTCGGCCGCACGACCAGCGCCGAATTGGGCCTGAGTCCCACTACCGAGTCGCCGGTCTACGGGCCGGCCACCCAGAATCCCTGGAAGGCCGGCCACAGCGCCGGCGGATCCAGCGGCGGCGCGGGCGCTGCGCTGGCCAGCGGCATGGTGCGCATCGCCCATGGCAGCGACGGCGGCGGGTCGATCCGCATTCCCTCGTCCTGCTGCGGCGTGCTCGGCCTGAAGCCCTCGCGCGGCCTGATGCCGCTGGGCCCGCTGAAGGGTGAAGGCTGGGGCGGCCTGGCCACCGAACACATGATGACCTTGTCGGTGCGCGACTGCGCCGCATCGCTGGATATCAGCGCCGGCGCCGACGTGGGCGCGCCTTATGCCGCGCCGACGCAGCCGGCGGATTCCTACCGCGCCGTGGTGGCGCGCGTCGCCGCCGATCCGCAGTCGGCCGCGCGGCGCCGCATCGCCTTCGTCAACACGACCTACGAGGGCGAGGCCATCCATCCCGAAGTGGCGGCCGCCGTGGACGAGGCCGCGCGCCTTTTCGCTTCGCTGGGCCATGAGCTGGTGCCTGCCGCGCCGCCGGTGGGGTCCGAGGAAGTGCTGTCGCCCATGCTGCCGCTGATCGCGAGCGCGGCGGCCAACGCCATCGACGCCTTCGTGGCCGCGCGCGGACGCCGCCTGGCCGCCGATGAACTGCAGCCGACCACGCTGGGCGCGCGCGAATACGCCCGCGCCATCTCCGGCGCGCAGTACGTGGCCTGCGTCGATACCTGCCACGAGATCACGCGCCGGGTCGGCCGTTTCCTGGAACGCGACGGCGCGCATGGCTACGACCTGTTCCTGAGCCCGGTGCTGGCGCAGCCGCCGGCGCCCATCGGCCGCTACGCCATGGACAACGCCGACTACCTGGCCTACCGTCTGGGCAAGAAGGGCGTCATCGGCTATTCGCCTTTTGCGCCCTTGGCCAACCTCACCGGCATGCCCGCCATCTCCATCCCCTTCGGCATGTCATCCGACGGCCTGCCCATCGGCATCCAGCTCATGGGACCGTTGGGCAGCGAGGCGCTGCTGTTGGAACTGGCGGCGCAGGTCGAGGCGCTGCGGCCCTGGGCCCTGGTGGCGCCGATGGCCAGATAGGGCCGAAGGGGCAGACCGCGCCGCGGGCGGGCGGCGCATCAGTGGACCGATCCAGGGAGCAGCCATGTCATCGTTCGCGACGCACACCGTATCCAACCAGGTTCCGCCCCTGGAGGACTACTCCTTGTACGAGACCGACCCGGCCTTGCGCGAGGCGGTGCGGCGCGAAGGCGCGCAAGCCTGGGCGGCTGACCTGGCGGCACATGGCGCCTGGCTGGGCCGGGCGCAGACGCTGGAAGCCGGCGCGCAGGCCAACCGCTGCCCGCCACGCCTGATCAGCTACGACCGCGGCGGCCATCGCATCGACCGCGTCGAATTCCACCCCTCCTGGAATCTGCTGATGGGCGGCATCATGGCGCGCGGCCTGCACAGCCGCGCCTGGGCGCAGCCCGAGCCGGGCGCGCAGGTGGCGCGGGCCGCGGCCTATCTCATGCAGGGCCAGGTCGAGGCGGGCAGCCTGTGTCCCACCACCATGACATTTGCCGCGGTGCCGCTGTTGCAGCGCGAACCGGCAGGCGTCGTGGACTTCGGCGGGCAGTGGCTGAATGCCTTGTATTCACGGGATTTCGACGGCGCCGACGCGCCGCTGGCCGCCAAGCGTTCGGCCCTGATAGGCATGGGCCTGACCGAAAAACAGGGCGGCTCGGACCTGCGCGCCGTCACCACGCGCGCCACGCCCGTGGGCGCGGCTGGCAGGGGACGCGCCTATCTGCTGGTGGGCCACAAATGGTTCTTCTCGGTGCCGCAAGCCGACGCGCACCTGGTGCTGGCCCAGACCGACGAAGGGCTCAGTTGCTTTTTCGTGCCGCGCTGGATACCGGATGGGCCGCGCAATGCCGTGCGCGTGCGCCGGCTGAAGGACAAGCTCGGCAATCGCAGCAATGCCAGCGCCGAGGTCGAGTTCGAGGATGCCTGGGGCGTCATGGTGGGCGAACCGGGCCGCGGCCTGGTGGTGCTGCTGGAGATGGCCGCCACCACCCGGCTGGATTGCGTGCTGGGCAGCGCGGCGCTGCTGCGGCAGGCGCTGGTGCAGTCGGCCCATCATGCGCGCCACCGCCACGCCTTCGGCAAGCCCTTGATCGAACAGCCGCTGATGCGCAACGTGCTGGCCGATCTGGCGCTTGAAAGCGAGGCGGCCATGGCGCTGGGACTGCGGCTGGCGCGCGCCGTGGACGAGCGCGGCGATGCCAGCGCGCGCGCCCTGGTCCGCGTGGGCACGCCGGCCGCCAAGCTCTGGGTCTGCAAGCGCGCCATCGCCGCGGTGGCTGAGTGCATGGAAGTCTGGGGTGGCAACGGCTACGTGGACGACGGCCCGATGCCCAGGCTTTACCGCGAAACCCCGGTCAATTCCATCTGGGAAGGCTCCGGCAATGTGATGGCGCTGGACGTGTTGCGGGCCTTGCAGCGCGAGGCCGAGGCGCTGCCCGCGCTGGAGCGCGAGTTCGCGCAGGCGGCGGGCCGCTACCAGGACTTCGACGACGCGCTGGCGCGTTGGCGGGCCTTGCTGGCCGACGGCGCCCAGGCCGAGTTCCAGGCGCGCCGCATTGCCGCCGGCCTGGCACGGTTGTGGCAGGCCGCCTTGCTGATCCAGCATGCGCCCGTGCCGGTGGCGCAGGCTTTTGTCGCCAGCCGCCTGCACGCGGGCGGCGGCGTATTCGGCGAACTGGCGGCGGGTGTGGATGCGCAGGCCATCCTGGCGCGGGCGTGGCCTGCCGCCGCATGCTAAATTTCCTGGCTCAACCAACCTTCCCGCATTTTCCGCCATGCTTTCCCAGCAAGAACTCAAGCAGCAAGCCGCCGACGCGGCCCTGGAATTCGTTGAACAGGTCGCCGGCCCGGACGCCATCATCGGCGTGGGCACGGGCTCCACGGCGGATCTCTTCATCGACGGCCTGGCCCGTTTCAAGGGCCGGATCGGCGGCACGGTGGCCAGCTCCGAGCGCAGCGCGGCCCGGCTTGCCGGACATGGGCTGAAGGTGCTGGACCTGAACGACATCACGACGATGCCGATCTACGTCGACGGCGCCGACGAGATCGACGCCAACCTGCACATGATCAAGGGCGGCGGCGGCGCGCTGACGCGCGAGAAGATCGTGGCCTCGGTGGCCGAGCGCTTCATCTGCATTGCAGACGAGTCCAAGCTGGTGCAGACCATGGGCAAGTTCCCGCTGCCGGTCGAAGTCATCCCCATGGCGCGCGAGTCCGTGGCGCGCGCCCTGGCGGCGCTGGGCGGCCAGCCCAAGCTGCGCGAGGGATTCGTCACCGATAACGGCAACATCATCCTGGACGTGTCCGGCCTGTCCATCACCGACGCGCTGGGCCTGGAAGCCCAGGTCAACAACCTGGCGGGCGTGGTGACCTGCGGCCTGTTCGCGATCGCGGGCGCCGACGTGGCCCTGCTGGCCACGCAGAACGGCATCCGCCGCCTGGACCGCCGCGCCTGAGTCCGTTTCCGACGATCTCCGGCATTGCCCCGGCCGGCCCGCCTTGTGGCCGCCGGGAGCCGCATTCATAATCCTGTCACACTTGGGTCATAACCTTGCGGGTTGTGCAAGCCCACCCCGTAATATCCTTTTTTCAGGGCAGTGCAATGAGACCAACCTCGCAGGGAGCCCGGATGTCGGAGCATACAAACAAGCAGTTCGATGCGGACCTCGAAAGCGTCCGTTCGCAGTTCCTGCAAATGGGCGGCTTGGTGGAAGCCATGATCCAGGAGGCCATCGACGCGCTCGCCAGCGGCGACATGTCGCTGGTGGAAAAAGTTCGCGAGCGGGAAAAGGAAGTCAACCGCCACGAAGTCGAAATCGACGAAAGCATCAGCCGCATCCTGGCGCGCCACCAGCCCACCGCCATCGACCTGCGCATGCTGATGGCCGTGTCCAAGATGCTGACCGACATGGAGCGTTCCGGCGATGAAGCCGAGAAGGTCGCCACCGTCGCGCGCCGCATCCACGAAGCCGAACTGCGCCACATCCCGGTGATCGAGCTGCGCCACATGGCCGCCAATGTGCGCACCATGCTGCATCAGGCGCTGGACGCGTTCGCCCGCCTCGATCCCATCCAGGCCGCCGCCGTGGTGCGCAGCGACAAGGAAGTGGACAAGGAATGGAAGGGTGCGCTGCGCCACCTGATCACCTACATGATCGAAGACCCGCGCACCATTTCGCGCGCCATCGACATGATCTTCATCGCCCGCGCGCTGGAACGCATCGGCGACCATGCCAAGAACATGTCCGAACGCGTGATCTACATGGTCAAGGGCGCCGACGTGCGCCACACCGGTGTGAAGAACACCGAGCGCCTGGCGCGCGGCGAAGAAGACACGGAAGAGTAACTACCGGCACCGGAGGCCCCTCGGCCCCCGGTCGCCCGGCCTCAGTCCAGGGGCAGCGCCGCCCCTGCTTCCAGCCGCGGGTCCGGCAGGCCGGGTTCCCCGGCGTCGATGCGGCCCGCCAGCCTGCGGCCGAAGGCCGGCATGGCGGGCGCGCTGACCTCCAGGTCGTACCATCCCTGGCAGCCGCCATAGGCAAGTTCCACCGAGCCGTCCGCCTGCACGTGCGCCATGGCGCACCAACCGTCGCCCATGCGCGACTCCACTTTCACCGGCAGCGGCGTTTCGCCGCGATTGACGAGGCGCAGGCTCAGGCCAGTCGCCGCCGGCGCGGCTTGCGCCTCCAGCGTGCCGGCATCGCGCGCATCGCCGCGGAACTGCCGGTGCAGGCCGTCGGGGCCCAGCAGCCACAGGTCATAGGCGCCGCCGGCGTGCAGGCGCCAGCCGTCGTCCAGCCGCGCGCCCGCGCCCACGGTGTAGCGGCGCGGCGCGTGTTCCAGCGCGTGACGGTCGTACACCTGCAGCACCGCGCCCGCGGCGCCGTGGTTGCGCAGGGTCAGCCGATAATGTCCGCCATCGGCAGCCATCCTGCCCTGGACATCCAGCGCATAGGGCAGGGCGCAGGTCTGGCGCCGGCCTTCGGCGTGGGCGCCGCGGTCGGCAGTGAAGTCGAAGGCCGAGGTCAGATCGCCGGCGATCTCGCGCCGCCAGGCGCTGATATTGGGCTCAAGCACGCCGAAGCGCGCCTCCAGGAAGCGGATCACCGACGTGTGGTCGAATACCTGCGAGTTGACCCAACCGCCGCGGCTCCAGGGCGAAACCACCAGCATGGGCACGCGCGGCCCCAGGCCGAATCCGCGGCCGTGCAGGCCCGTGGGGTCGTCCCGCGTGGCGGCGCTGGGACCGTGGCGCGCGTCGTGGTACTCGCCATCCAGCTCGGCCGTGGACAGGCCGCCGGGCTGGCCGTCGGCCGCGCGGGCGGGCGGCGCGGGCGGCGGCATGTGGTCGAAGAAGCAGTCGTTCTCGTCATAGGTGACGAAAAATACGCAGCGGCTCCAGACCTCCGGATTGCGCGTGAGTATCTCCAGCACGCGTTCCGTGTAGGCGCCGCCCCGCGCGGGCGAGGAGACCTCGGGGTGCTCGGAGTCGGCGGTGGGCGCGATGATCCACGACACCTGCGGCAGCGTGCCCTGGGCGACATCGCGGGCCAGCTCGTCCAGCGTGACCGTGGACAGGCCGCGGTCGCGCAAGGGGGCGTCGGCGCCGCCGTCCGCGTGCTGCCGGCGGTACTGCCGGAAGCCGGCCAGCGGGTTGTCGTGATAGTTGTCGGCCATGTCCTGGTAGATGCGCCAGTCCACGCCGGCATCTTGCAGGCGTTCGGGATAGGTGGTCCAGGCGTAGCCTTCGCCGGCGGGACCCAGGCGATCGTAGGTGTTGACCAGGGCCGGGCCGCCGGCCAGACCTTGCGGATCATTGGTGCCGGTCCACAGGAACAGGCGGTTGGGATTGGTGCCGGCATGGATCGAGCAGTGATAGGCGTCGCATAGCGTGAAGGCGTTTGCCAACGCGGTCTGGAACGGTATCTCCGCGCCGCGATAAGCGCCCATGCCCAGGCGGCTCTTGGCGGGCAGCCATTGGTCCATGCGGCCGTCGTTCCAGGCGCGCTGCGCGTCGTCCCAGGTGTGCGGCGTGATGTAGCCCACCTGCGCATCGCTGGCGTACTCCGCCTGCAAGGCATAGGGACGAACCTGTGTTGCGCCGTCCGCCTGCGTCAGCACATTGCCGGCCACTGTGGGCGCGGGGTGCGGATCCGCGAACCCGCGCACGCCGGGCAAGGTACCAAAATAATGGTCGAAGGACCGGTTTTCCTGCATCAGGATCACGACGTGCCGCACGTCCTGCAGCGTGCCCGTGCGGCGGTCGGGCGCGATGGCTAACGCGCGCTCGATGGGCGAGGAGGGGATGGCGGAAGGGGACAGGCTCGATTCTTCTTTCATGACAGCGATGATACGGCCAGGGATGCAGGAATCTTAAGGCTGGCGCGGCGGGCGCCGGAGCCGGAAACGAACAGCCCCTCGCGGGCGAGGGGCTGATTCGGGACGGCGGCCGCCTGTGGGCCGCCGCAAGCGCTGCGGGATCAGGCCGACGGCGGGACGTAGCCCTGCGCTTCGACAGTGCCGTCTTCGAACAGGAAACGCTCCATCTGTTCTTTCAGGTACTTGCGGGCGCGCGCATCCGCCAGGTTCAGGCGGTTTTCGTTGACCAGGCGGGTCTGGATGCCCTTCCATTCTTCCCAAGCTTCCTTGGAAATGCTCTGCCAGATCTTGGTGCCGAGTTCGCCGGGATAGGGCGGAAAATCCAGCCCTTCGGCTTCACGCTTCAATTTCACACAGTTGACGATACGGGCCATGGTTCGCTGCCGGAAGAGATGAGTAATCCCGCATTTTAACGGGCTTGGCGCCGTGGCGGCTCCAAGCCCCTGCGGACCCTGCGGGTAGCCCGGCTGTTACAGCTTCTTGATGAAGACCAGGCTGTTGCGCGAACGGTTGTAGTTGTGCTGTTTTTCACGCGGCAGGTCGGCGATGCCGCCCTGCACGAACCCGCGCTTCATGAACCAGTGCGAGGTCCGCGTGGTCAGCACGAACAGGCGCTTGGCGCCGGTGGCGCGCGCGCGCGATTCCATGTGGCGCAGCAGGATTTCGCCTTCGCCCGAGCCCTGCCATTCCGGATGCACGATCAGGCAGGCCATTTCCGCCATCTGCTCTTCGGCGAAGGTATGCAGGGCCGCGCAGCCGTAGATCACGCCGTCGTGCTCCAGCACGGTGAAGTTTTCCACGTCGCGCTCGACCACGCTGCGCGGGCGCGGCACCAGCGTGCCGTCCGCCTCCAGCGGTTCGATCAGGCTGAGGATGGCGCCCACGTCGTCGATGGTGGCGGCGCGCAGGTCGTCCAGCGTGTCTTCCACCACCATGGTGCCCACGCCGTCGTGGGTGAAGATTTCCAGCAGGACGCTGCCGTCCAGCGCGAACGGCAGCAGGTGGGCGCGGGCCACGCCGCGCTTGACCGCGAGCGAGGCGTACTGCAGGAAGGCGTGGGTTTCTTCGTCGAGCTCGCCGCCGGCCAGCAGCGCATCGGCGTCCACCCGGGCCAGTTCGGTGTCCAGCGTGCCGTCTTCGTTCAGCACGCCGTGCGAGCTGGACAGGAAGATCAGCTTTTCGGCGCGCAGCGCCACCGCGACGCTGGTGGCCAGGTCTTCCATGGCCAGATTGAAGGCGTCGCCGGTGGGGGAGAATCCCAGCGGCGACAGCAGCACCACGGACGAGCCCTTTTCGATGGCGAACTTGAGCGCGTCGATGTCGATCTTGCGCACCTGGCCGGTGTGCTTGTAGTCCACGCCGTCCAGCACGCCGGTGGGGCGGGCGGTGACGAAGTTGCCGGAGATCACGCGGATGTGGGCGTGCGACATGGGCGTGTTCGGCAGCCCCTGGCTGAAGGCGGCCTCGATGTCCAGGCGGATTTCGCCGGCGGCTTCCTTGGCGCATTCCAGCGCGGCGGCGTCGGTGGGCGACAGGCCGCGGTCGAACTGCTGGGTAAAGCCCTTCAGGCGCAGTTGCTCATTGACCTGCGGACGCGAGCCGTGCACCAGCACCAGGCGGATGCCCAGCGAGGACAACAGCGACAGGTCCTGCACCAGCGTGTTCAGCGCGCCGGCCTGCACCAGTTCGCCGCCGAACGCCACCACGAATGTCTTGCCTCGGAACGCATGCACATAGGGCGCCACTTCTCGGAACCATCGGACGAACTGGGCGGGTGCGAATTCTGGGGCTTCGAGGGCGGAGACGGTGTCTGGTTCCAGGTCGGGCATGATGGGTGGAAGGATTCCTGAGAGTAAGCAAAAAACGCGGCGCCGTGCCGCGCCATGGCGCCGTCGGTCGACGGCGTGGCGAAATTATATGACCGTCGCGCCCCGGCGCAGGGGGAAAAGAGTGCCAATTTGGTGTCGGATTTTCCGTTTTGCCCCCGGCGGGCCGGCAGGAGGTCCGCGGAAATTTATAATGCCGGGCTAACCGGACAAATCGTACATGCCTGAATCCTCCAGCCCGCGTGCGCCCAAGAGCGCTGACGCGGCGGCCCCGGCGGCGGTCAACGCGCGCAACGCGCCCCGCGCGCCGCGTCCCGAGCGGCCCATTCCCGTGGTGACCTACCCCGAAGACCTGCCTGTCAGCGCGCGGCGCCAGGAGATCGCGCGCGCCATCGCCAATCACCAGGTGGTGATCGTCAGCGGGGAAACCGGCTCGGGCAAGACCACCCAGCTGCCCAAGATCTGCCTGGAACTGGGCCGCGGCCGCCAGAAGATGATCGGCCACACCCAGCCGCGCCGCCTGGCCGCGACCTCGGTGGCCAAGCGCATCGCCGAAGAGCTGAACACGCCCATAGGCGAGGTGGTCGGCTATCAGGTGCGTTTCAACGACCGCACCGGCCCCAACGCGTCCATCAAGCTGATGACGGACGGCATTCTGCTGGCCGAATCGCAGCGCGATCCGCTGCTGCGCCGCTATGACACCATCATCATCGACGAGGCGCATGAGCGCAGCCTGAACATCGATTTTCTGCTGGGCTACCTGAAGCAGCTGCTGCCGCGCCGCCCGGACCTGAAGATCATCATCACTTCGGCGACCATCGATGCCGAGCGCTTCGCGCGGCACTTCGCGGCGTCCGAGGACAAGCTGGCGCCCGTCATCGAGGTGTCCGGCCGTCTGTATCCCGTCGAGGTCCGCTACCGCCCTGTGCGCGAGGAACTGGCGCAAGACGAGGCCGCGCCGGCCAAGCCGGGCCGCGACCGCGAACGCATGTCGGGCGACGAAGAACGCGACCTGATCGACGCCATCGTGGATGCCGTGGACGAATGCGCGCGCCACGGCCCGGGCGACGTGCTGGTGTTCCTGCCCGGCGAACGCGAGATCCGCGAGTCCGCGGAAGCGCTGCGCAAGCGGCATCCGGCCGGCACCGAAGTCTTGCCGTTGTACGCGCGCCTGTCGCAGGCCGAGCAGGAGCAGATATTCCATCCGCGCACCAACGCGCGGCGCATCGTGCTGGCCACCAACGTGGCCGAAACCTCGCTGACCGTGCCCGGCATCCGCTTCGTGGTCGACAGCGGGCTGGCGCGCATCAAGCGCTATTCCTGGCGCAACAAGGTCGAGCAGCTGCGCATCGAGCCGATCAGCCGCGCCTCGGCCAACCAGCGCGCCGGCCGTTGCGGCCGAGTCGGCCCGGGCGTCTGCATCCGGCTCTACGACGAGCTGGATTTCAACAACCGGGCGCCGTTCACGGATCCGGAAGTGCTGCGCTCGTCGCTGGCCTCGGTCATCCTGCGCATGAAGTCGCTGAAGTTGGACGACATCGAGCAGTTCCCCTTCGTCGAGGCGCCTCCGGGCCGCGCGGTGGCCGACGGCTATCACCTGCTGCAGGAGCTGGGCGCGATCGAGCTGGCGTCCGCCGCGGACGACGATGCCGAGGCGGCCCGCACGGGCTCGTCCTTCGCGTTGACCCAGACCGGCCACGAACTGGCCAAGCTGCCGGTCGACCCGCGCATCGGCCGCATGATCCTGGCGGCGCGCGAACACCAGTGCCTGGCCGAAATGCTGATCATCGCCTCGGCCCTGTCGGTGCAGGACGCGCGCGACCGTCCCATGCAGGAACGAGAGGCGGCGGAGGCGGCGCACGCCAAGTTTGCCGATGACAAGTCCGAGTTCATTTCCTTCCTGAAGCTGTGGCGCTGGTACGGCGAACAGGTGCAGCACAAGGCCTCGCAGCGCAAGCTGGTGGCCTTGCTGCGCCAGAATTTCCTGTCGCCGATCCGGCTGCGCGAATGGCACGACGTGCACACCCAATTGGCCGCATTGGTGGGCGAGCAGGGTTGGCGCCTGAACCAGACCGAGGCCACCTACGAGCAGCTGCACATGGCGCTGCTGTCGGGCCTGTTGGGCAATATCGGCTTCAAGAGCGACGAGGGCGGCCACTATCAGGGCGCGCGCGAGATCCGCTTCCATATCCACCCCGGTTCGCGGCTGGTGAAGAAGGCGGGGCGCTGGATCGTCGCGGCCGAACTGGTCGAGACGACCCGCCTGTATGCGCGCTGCGTGGCGCGGATCGACCCGGTGTGGCTGGAAAAAGTCGGCGCGCACCTGATCCGCAAGAACTGGTCCGACCCGCGCTGGGAAAAGAAGGCGGGGCAGGTGGTGGCCAATGAAAGGGCCACGCTCTATGGTCTGACCATCTACACCGGCCGCCGCATCCACTACGGCCGGGTCAATCCGACCCACGCGCGCGAGCTGTTCATCCGCCAGGCCCTGGTGCCCGGCGAAATCGACACGCGGCTGGCGTTCGTGGCGCACAACCGCAAGCTGATCGCGGGCATCGAAAAGCTGGAACACCAGACCCGCCGCCCGGACATCCTGGTCGACGACGAGCTGATCCACGCCTTCTACGACCGGCAGCTGCCGGTCGACATCTCGCAGACAGCCTCGCTGGAAAAGTGGGTGTCGGGGCTGGACAAGGCCGCTGCCGCCAAGCTCATGCTGACCCGTGACGAGCTGATGCGGCACGAGGCCGCGGGCGTCACGACCGATGTCTTCCCCAAGAAGGTGGAATGGCAGGGCGTGTCGATGGCGCTGGACTACCACTTCGAACCCGGTTCGCCGCGTGACGGCGTGACCCTGTCGGTGCCGCTGTTCGCGCTCAACCAGATCGATCCGGCGCGCTGCGAATGGCTGGTGCCCGGCATGCTCAAGGAAAAGGTGCATCTGCTGCTGAAGTCGCTGCCGCAGAAGCTGCGCCGCCATTGCGTGCCGCTGCCGGACTACGCGGCGGGCTTTTACGAGCGCTGGTTCGAGCGCCAGGCCGATCCTCAGCAGGGCCTGGTGGACGCGATCATCGCCGACATGTGGGACCAGGTGCAGGTCCGGCCGGCGGCGGGCGACTTCAAGCTGGAGACCTTGCCGGCCCACCTGTTCATGAATTTCCGGGTGGTGGACGAGCATGGGCGCATGCTGGCGGCGGGGCGCAACCTGGCGCAGCTGCGGGCCGAGTTCGGCAAGCAGGCGCAGGCCACGTTCCAGCAGCTGGCGGCCAGCGACACCCAGGTCGCCCAGGCGCTGGCGCACGAGAACCTGACTTCCTGGTCCTTCGGCCCCTTGCCGGAGATCATGGAGATCAAGCGGCGCGGGCAGTCGGTGATCGGCTATCCGGCGCTGGTGGACCGCGGCGCGCATTGCGACCTGGACGTGTTCGACGATCCGGACGAAGCTCGCAAGCATCATCGCGCGGGCCTGCTCAAACTGTTCCGGCTGGGCTTGCGCGAGCAGGTGAAGTTCCTGGAAAAGAACCTGGCGGACCTGACCAAGATCAGCATGCTCTACATGACGCTGGGTACGCAGGAAGAGCTGCGCGACCAGATCATCGATTGCGCGCTGGGGCAGGCTTGCCTGGCCGATCCCTGGCCGGTGAACGAGCAGCAGTTCGAGGCTCGGCGGGCCGAGGGCAAGGGCCGGTTGGGCCTTCTGGCGCAGGAAGTGGCGCGGCTGGCGGGGGCGGTGCTGACGGAATGGGCGGCGGTGCAGCGCAAGCTGCCGCAGGCCAAGCCGCATGCGTCGGCCTATGCGGACCTGCAGGCGCAGTTGGGGGCGCTGATGCCCAAGTGGTTCATCCGCGATACGCCGTATGCGCAGCTTGCGCATTTTCCGCGGTATCTGAAGGCGGTTCTGGCGCGCATCGACAAGCTGCGGGCGGATCCGGGCAGGGATGCCAAGCTGGTGGCGGAAATGGCGCCGTTGCTGACCCAGTATCAGCGGGCGCGGTCGGCGTTGAAGGGGGCGCCGGATCCGCGGCTGGATGAATTCCGGTGGCTGCTGGAGGAACTGCGGGTGGCGTTGTTTGCACAGGAGCTGCGGACGCCTATGCCGGTTTCTGTCAAACGGTTGATGAAGAGCTGGGAGTCGCTTAAGCGTTGATTGCTTTTGTGGGTTCTTTTATTTCTTTTGTGGTTTTGTCGCGGGCGGTGGTTGTTTCGTAGGCCGCCCGTCGGCGCGGGCGGCGTGGCGGCTCGCGCCCACGATTGCGGTCCGGAGCGTTCGCTCCGGACTGCCCCTTCGTCATCGTCGTCACCGCCTGCGGCGGTTCCTTCCGATTCCCTCGGGCGCATCGAGGTTGCGAGCCGCCACGCCGCCCGCGCCGACGGGCTACGAGCGTCTTGGGGCGTCGCGATGCTGAAGCCGTGGGTGGGGGAGAGGTTTGCGGGGCTCGCCATTTTCGGCCGCCCGGGCGGCCGAAAATGGCATACGCGGTGTCTTGCGTCGTGGCGGTGGGCGCTGCGCGAAGTGGCGCAGGCGCTGCAAGGGAGCGGGGGGTAGACGCCCGGATGTCCGGGCGCCTTCGCCTTACAAGGCCAGGAAGCCCACGACCACCAGGGCGATCAGGCCGTACTTGGTGGCCTTGTAGACATTGCGGTTCCAGGCCTTGAAGGCCTTGCGCTTCTGGTCGATGACCCAGTGCGCGTGGGTCAGCTTGTTGATGGCGCCGGTCTGGTCGCCGCCGTCGTTGGGCGAGCTGGCGGCGGACATGACGACGCGGCCGAACCAGCGGTTGAAGGCTTCGGCCCAGCGCCACTTCAGCGGACGCTCCACGTCGCAGAACAGGATGATGCGGTTCTGGTCGGTGTGGTTGTAGGCTTCGTGCACGTAGGTTTCGTCGAACACCACGCTTTCGCCGTCGCGCCAGCTGTAGTGTTCGCCGTCGACGATGATGTGGCAGCCGTCGTCGTTCGGGGTGACCAGGCCCAGGTGATAGCGCAAGGACCCGGCGAACGGGTCGCGGTGCGGGTTCAGCTGGCCGCCGGGCGGCAGTTCGGCGAACATCGCGGCCTTGACCTTGGGCAGGGTCTTCAGGATGGCGACGGTCTTGGGGCAGAGCTCCTCGGCCGACGGGTGGCGGGCGTCGTACCACTTCAGGTAGAAGCGCTTCCAGCCGTACTTGAAGAAGGAATTGAAGCCGATGTCGTTATGGGTGTCGGCAGCCTTGATGCGGCGAAGTTCCGCCATCTGCTGGGCTTCTTCGCGGATTGTTTCCCAGTTGTCGTCCAGTACCTTGAGTTCGGCGATTTCGCTCGTGGTCAGGTAGGGCGTGGTCGGGACCCGCGAGGTCAGCACCATGAAGGCGTTGACGGGGGCGAGCAGCACGGAATGGTCCAGCAGTTGCCGGCCCAGCGGCAGCTTGACGCGGCCGCGGAAGTGCGCGAACAGGATGGCGCTGAGCCAGATCCCGGGAATTAGCCATTTCATAGGTGAATCTCGTGCGTAAATCTCGTGTCAACAATGAAGGATGACGGGCAACGTGTATTGTTACACAGGCGCCCGCTTGGTCCATTGCGCAAGCGCAGGGGCCTCGGCTTGGACCGCGTTGACTAGGTACAATTCCCTTTATGTCCGAAGAAGCCGTAACAACCCCGTCCCCATTTGTTCACCTGCGCGTACACTCCGAATTCTCGGTCGTGGACGGCCTTGTGCGCATCCCCGACCTCATCAAGCGCGTGGCCAAGCTGGGCCAGCCCGCAGTCGCCTTGACGGATCTGTCGAACCTGTTCGGCCTGATCAAGTTCTACAAGGGCGCGCGCGGCGCCGGCATCAAGCCCATTGCCGGCTGCGATGTCTGGCTGTCCAACGACGACGATCCCGGCAAGCCTTTCCGCCTGCTGCTGCTGGTGCGCAACCACCAGGGCTATCTCAACCTCTGCGAATTGCTGTCCAAGGCCTTCCTGACGAACCAGGGCAAGGGCCGCGCGGAGATCCGCCGCGAATGGCTGCAGGGGCAGGAAGGCTTGATCGCCCTGTCGGGCGGACGCGGCGGCGACGTGGGCCAGGCGCTGGACGCCGGCAACGCCGTGTCCGCGCTGGCGCTGGCGCGCCAATGGGCGCACCTGTTCCCGGGCGGCTACTACATCGAATTGCAGCGCGCCGGCATGGACGGCGACGAAGCCTACACCCAGGCCGCCATGCGTCTGGCGAGCGAGGCCGGCCTGCCGGTGGTGGCGACGCACCCGGTGCAGTTCCTGGACGAGTTCGAGTTCCAGGCGCACGAGGCCCGCGTCTGCATCGCCGAAGGTGAAATCCTGGCCAACCCGCGCCGCGTGCGCCGGTTCAGCAAGGAGCAATACCTGCTCAGCTCCGAGGAAATGGCGCGGCGCTTTGCCGACGTGCCCTCGGCGCTGGCCAACACGGTGGAAATCGCCAAGCGCTGCAACCTCAGCCTGGTGCTGGGCAAGCCGTGCCTGCCCAACTTCCCCACGCCGGACGGCGTGAGCCTGGACGGCTACCTGGTCCAGCTGTCGGAAGAGGGCCTGGAAAAGCGCATGGAATTCCTGTTCCCGGACGAGGCCGAACGCGCCTCCAAGCGCGAGCAGTACTACGACCGCCTGCGCTGGGAATGCAAGACCATCATCCAGATGGGCTTCCCTGGCTACTTCTTGATCGTGCAAGACTTCATCAACTGGGGCAAGAACAACGGCGTGCCGGTGGGGCCGGGCCGGGGTTCGGGCGCGGGCTCGCTGGTGGCCTATGCCCTGGGCATTACCGACCTGGATCCGATCCGCTACGACTTGCTGTTCGAGCGCTTCCTGAATCCCGAGCGGGTCTCCATGCCCGACTTCGATATCGACTTCTGCCAGGACAACCGCGAACGGGTCATCGACTACGTCAAGGAAAAATACGGCCGCGCCGCCGTGAGCCAGATTGCCACCTTCGGCACGCTCGGCGCCAAGGCCGTGGTGCGCGACGCGGGCCGGGTGCTGGACATGCCCTACATGTTCTGCGACGGCCTGTCCAAGCTGATCCCGTTCAACCCGATGGATCCCTGGACTCTCGAACGCACGCTGAAGGACGAGCCCGCCTTCAAGGACCGCTACGAGCAGGAAGAGGAAGTGCGCGCGCTGGTGGATCTGGCCAAGCCGCTGGAAGGGTTGACCCGCAACATCGGCATGCACGCCGGCGGCGTGCTGATCGCGCCGGGTAAGCTGACGGACTTCTGCCCGCTGTATTGCCAGCCCGGCCAGGAAAACAGCGCGGTCTCGCAGTTCGACAAGGACGACGTCGAGGCCGCCGGCCTGGTGAAGTTCGACTTCCTGGGCCTGCGCAACCTGACCATCCTGGACTGGGCGGTGCGCTACGTGCGCCAGTTCAACGAGGACAAGCGCGACTTCGACGTCATGGCCCTGGCGCTGGACGATGCGGCCGCCTACAAGATCCTGTGCGACGCCAACACCACCGCGGTGTTCCAGCTGGAATCGCGCGGCATGAAGGAGCTGCTGAAGAAGCTGCGGCCCAATACCTTCGAAGACATCATCGCCATGCTGGCCCTGTATCGACCGGGGCCGCTGGAATCGGGCATGGTGGACGACTTCGTCAACCGCAAGCACGGCCGCGCCGCGGTGGATTATTTCCACAACGATCTGGAAAGCACCCTCAAGAGCACCTACGGGGTCATCGTCTACCAAGAACAGGTGATGCTGATCTCGCAGATCATCGGCGGCTATTCGCTGGGCGGCGCCGACCTGCTGCGCCGCGCCATGGGCAAGAAAAAGCCCGAGGAAATGGCCAAGCACCGGGAACTGTTCGAGCAAGGCGCCAAGGAAAAGGGCCACGACCCGGACCTGGCGGTCAAGCTGTTCGACCTGATGGAAAAGTTTGCGGGCTACGGCTTCAACAAGTCGCACTCGGCCGCGTACGCGCTGATTTCGTACCAGACGGCCTGGCTCAAGGCCTACCATCCGACCGAATTCCTGGCCGCGACCATGTCCTCCGACATGGACGACACGGACAAGGTCCAGATCTTCTGCCGCGATGCCCAGGACAACGGCGTCGAGGTGTTGCCGCCGGACGTCAACTTCTCGGGCTACCGCTTCGAGCCGGTCGCCGACAAGCACACCAAGAACGGCAAGCCGCCGCGCACCATGCGCTATGGCCTGGGCGCGGTCAAGGGCACGGGGCAGGGCGCGGTCGAGGATATCCTGCGCGCGCGCAAGGAAGCCGGTCCCTTCCTGAACCTGTTCGACTTCTGCCGCCGCGTCAGCAAGCAGGCGGTCAACCGCCGCACCATCGAAGCCCTGATCAAGGCCGGCGCCTTCGACACCATCGAACCCAACCGGGCGGCGATGCTGGCTTCGGTGCCCACCGCCATGGAAGCCGCCGAGCAGGCGGCCCGCAGCGCCAACCAGGCTTCGCTCTTCGGCGACGATAGCGGCGACGTGGTGGCCGGCGAACTGGCCAAGGTCGCGCCCTGGGACCTGCACAAGAAGCTGACCGAGGAAAAATCCGCGCTGGGCTATTACTACAGCGGCCACCTGTTCGACGCGTGGCGCGACGAAGTGCGCCGCATCGTGCCGATGCAGCTGGTGCGGGTCGAACCGCAGCGCGACCTGCAATGGATGTGCGGCGTGCTCGCCAGCGTGCGCGTCATGATGACCCGGCGCGGCAAGATGGTCTTCGCCGTGCTGGACGACGGCACCGCGCAGGTCGAGATCTCGGTCTTCAACGAGCTCTACGAAAAGCACCGTAACCGCTTGCGCGAGGACCAGCTCGTCATCGTCCAGGGCAAGGTCAGCAATGACGACTACTCGGGCGGCATGCGCATCGTGGCCGAACAGATCTACGACCTGCAGCTGGCGCGCGAAGCCCGCGCCAAGTCCCTGCGCGTCAAGCTCAACGGCAGCGCCGACGCCGCCCGCCTGCGGCAGATGCTGAATCCGTTCCGGGCCGAGCCCGAGAACGGCATTCCCGGCGTGCCGGTCGACATCGTCTATACCAAGAACAATTTCCTGTGCACGGTCCGCCTGGGCGAGGAGTGGCGCGTCCGCATGGCCGACACGCTGCTCGCCAACCTGAACGACTGGACCAAGCCGGATGGCGTGGAGGTCACCTATTGATGCCTATGCGTATCGTTCACTCGGAAGCCGCAACCAGCTTTGGCGGCCAGGAAGGCAGGATCTTCAAGGAGATGACCGCCATGCGCGCGCGCGGCCATCACATGGAAGTGATCTGCCAGCCCAAGGCGCTCCTGGCTGAACGCCTGTCGGACGCCGGCTTCACCGTGCACACCCTGGAAATGGATGGCGCGGTGAATTACCTGAAAGGCATCGCCACCATCCGCGGCATTCTGCGGGAAGGGCGCTTCGACGTGCTCAATACCCACAGCCGGCGCGATACGGTCATCGCGGCTGCTGCCGGCCGGCTGGCGGGGACGCCGCTCATCGTGCGGACCCGCCATCTGTCCAACAAGGTGGGATCGCTGTGGTCCTACACCTGTCTGCCGCACAGGGTCACGACGGTCAGTGACCATGTGCGCCAACACCTCATCGACCGCGGCGTCCCTGCCGGCAAGGTGGCCACCGTCTATTCGCCCATCGTGCTGCCTCCGCCCGTGGAACGCTCCACGCTGCGCGAGGAACTCGGCCTGGCCGACGACGACATCGTGGTCGGCTGCGTGGCCGTCATGCGCGCCACCAAGGGCCACAAGGACCTGATCGACGCGATCGCGCCGCTGATGGCCAGCCGGCCCAAGCTGCACCTGGTGTTCGTCGGCGGCGGTTCGCCGGTGTTCGAGCAGACCCAGGCCTATGTGGCCGAACTGGGGCTGCAGGACCGCATCCATCTGATGGGCATGCGGCGCGACGTGCCCAATCTGCTGGCGGGTTTCGATCTGTTCGCGCTGGCGACGCAACAGGAAGCGTCCGGCACGGTCTATGTCGAGGCGCAGGCCAGCGGCCTGCCCGTGGTCGGCACGGACGTGGGCGGCGTGTCCGAGATGTTCCGCGACGGCGAGACCGGCATCCTGGTGCCGCCCAAGGATCCCGAGGCGCTCACCGCCGCGCTGGTGCGCCTGATCGACGACGCCGATCTGCGGCGGCGCATGGGCGAAGCCGGCCGCAAGATGGTCTGGGATGAGGGCGTGTTCTCGCCCGCCCGCCTGGCGGAAACCACCGAGGCCGTCTATGCCAAATGGCTGGCGGAGCGCGCGGGATGAATGCGCCCAATGTCCCGGTGCTGATGTATCACCACGTCACGCCGGCCGGCGGCATGATCGCCGCGACGCCCGAGGTGTTCGAGGCGCAGATCTCGCGCCTGGCCCGCGCCGGCTACCAGTCCTTGTCCGCCGATCAGTTCGCGGCCTACCTGGCCGGCGGCGCCGCGCCCGAGCGCTCGGTGCTGATCACCTTCGACGACGGCTACCTGAACAACTGGGTGCATGCGCATCCGGTGTTGGCGCGCCATGGCATGCGCGCCGTGCTGTTCACCATCACCGGCTGGATCGGCGACGGGCCGGTCCGCCCGCATGCAGGCCAGGGCGGCTCCTTGCCCGCCACGCCCGACCATGACGCCTGCAAGCAACTGGTGGCGGCGGGCCGGACCGACGAGGCCATGCTGCGCTGGAGCGAGATCGAGGCCATGCAGGCGGCGGGCACCTTCGAATTCCATTCCCACACGCATACCCATACCCGCTGGGACAAGGTCTGCGGCGCCGACGTTGACGCCAAGCGCGGCCATATCGCCCAGGAACTGCAGGATTCACGCGAGACCTTGACGCGCCGCCTCGGGTCCGTCAGCGACCATCTCTGCTGGCCGCAAGGCTATTTCGACGCGGACTACGTGGCCGCGGCGCGGACTGCCGGATTCCGGCACTTGTACACTACCGACCCTTTCGGCCAGAACATCCCCGGCGCGGACCCCGAACACATTTATCGTTTCGCGGTGCGCAACCAGGGCGGCTCCTGGCTGAACCGGCGCATCTGGCTGTCGCGCGATCCCTTCTGGGGGCCCCGCTTTCATGCCTGGAAAGCCTGGAAAAAGCGTCTCAGGAATCGCGGATGAAGCTATCTGTCATCATCATCACCAAGAACGAGGTGGCGAACATCGCCGCCTGCATCAAGTCCGTGGCGTTCGCCGACGAGTTCATCGTGGTGGACTCGGGCAGCACCGACGGCACCGTGGAAGTCGCGCGCGCCATGGGGGCCCGGGTGGAAGTCACCCCGGACTGGCCTGGCTTCGGCCCGCAGAAGAACCGCGCGCTGGATCTGGCGACGGGCGACTGGGTGCTGTCCATCGACGCCGACGAGCGCGTCACGCCGGAACTGGCCCAGGAAATCCAGGAAGCGCTGCGCGCGCCGCGCGCCGACGCCTACGAGATCGCGCGCCTGTCGAATTTCTGCGGCCGCGACATCCGCCACAGCGGCTGGTGGCCCGATTACGTGCTGCGCCTGTTCAAGCGCGGCACGGCGCGGTTCAACGACGTGGCCGTGCATGAGCGCGTGGTGCCGGCCAACGGCAAGCCGCTGCAGATGCGCGGCTACTTCCACCACTATCCCTACGACAACCTGGATGCGCTGATCACCAAGGTCAACCGCTACTCGTCCGACGCCGCCGCCATGATGTACGCTCGGGGCCGGCGCACCTCGGTCTTTGGCGCGCTGGGGCATGGCTTCTGGACCTTTGTGCGGATCTACCTGATCCGGCGCGGCTTCCTGGATGGCAGGCACGGCCTGGTGCTGGCCGTCGTCGCCTCGGCCGGCAGCTTCTTCCGCTATTCGAAGCTGATGTTCCTGGCCGAGAAGAAGAAGTGAAGATCCTCTACACCAACTTCCACGCCGGCAATGGCGGGGGGCACGTCACCTACATCATCAATCTGGCCAAGGCGCTGTCCAAGGACCACCAGATCACGATCGCGGCGCCGGCCACCAGCCGCCTGTACCGCTACGCCAAGGCGATTCCGGGCGTGGCGGTGGAGGACATGCAATACACCACGCGGCCTTCGTCCTGGTTCAAGGACCGCTCGCAGCTGCGCCGGCTGATCAAGGCCGGCGGCTTCGACATCATCCACGCCAACGGCTCGGCCGACCACAAGCAGGTCATGCTGGCCACGCTGGGCATGCGCCGCCGCCCGCGCATCGTCTTCACCAAGCACAACGACCATCCGCTGACGAGCTTCGGCCACAAGCTGCGGGTGGCGCTGGCCACCGATCACGCCATCGCGGTCAGCGACTACGTCCATGGCCTGATGCAGCAGTCGCCCTACGGCAAGCGTCCCATCACCACCATCCGCCACGGCATCGATACCAATTTCTTCGCGCCGCCGCCGCCGGAAAGCCTGGACAAGCTGCGCGCCATCTTCTTCGGGCCCGACTGGCAGGGCAAACTGCTGCTGGGCAGCGCCGGCGGCACCGACTACGACAAGGGCTGGCTGGACCTGGTGGCGGCAGTCGCCGCCTTGCCGCCCGAGGACCGCGCGCGCGTGCTGCTGATGGTGGCGGGCGATCCGCCCAACGAGGCCAAGCTGGCCCGGGTGCGCGAACTGGGCATGATCGACCAGGTCCGCTTCCCCGGGCTGCTCGACGACGTGCGGGCGGCGCTGGCGTCCTGCCATGCCGGCTTCGTGCTGTCCTATCGCGAGGCCCTGTCGTTCGCCTGCCGCGAAATCATGGGGCTGGGGCTGCCCGCCCTGGTCAGCGACGCGGGCGGCCTGCCCGAGAACGTGAGCGACGGCGTCGACGGCTGGATCGTGCCCGCGCGCGACGTGCCGGCCATCACCGCCAAGCTGCGTTTCATGCTGGACCATCCCGACGCCGTGCGCGCCATGGGCGCCCAGGCCCGGGAAACCAGCCTGCGGGATTTCAACCTGGACCGTTTCGCCGCCGCCACACTGGACGTATACCGACGCACGCTGGGATAAGACCGGGCTTTATAATCCGTCCCTATGTCTATCCCCATACTCATGTACCACCAGATCGGCGAGCCCAACCCCAAGGGCACGCCGTTTCGCGGGCTGACGGTGCACCCCGACAGCTTTGCCCGGCAGATGCGCTGGATGCGCCGGCTGGGCTATCGCGGCCTGTCCATGCGCGACGTCATGCCCTATGTGCGTGGCGAACGCCAAGGCAAGGTATTCGGCCTCACGTTCGATGACGGCTACCGCAATGTGCATCACAACGCCATGCCGGTGTTGAGCGAACTGGGATTCACGGCCACCAATTACTTTGTGGCGCACCAGTTCGATGGCGGCAACGTATGGGACCTGGAGAAAGGCATTCCGTTTTCGGCGCTGATGACCGTGAACGAAATGCGGGAATGGGCCCGGGCCGGCAACGAAGTCGGCTCGCACACGCTGGATCACGTGCACTTGCCCCAGATGTCGCCCGACGAGGCCCGCCGCCAGATCGTCCAGTCCAAGGACGAGCTGGAGCAGGCGCTGGGCGCGCCCGTGACCGCCTTCTGCTATCCCTATGGCGACCACGGCCCGGAACACCGGGTCATGGCGCGCGAGGCCGGCTACGACAACGCCACGCTGACCCAGCGCGGCCTGGCGGCGGCTTCGGACGATCCCTACGGACTGCCGCGGGTCACCGTCTCGCGTTCCACCAACATCATCCGTTTCCTGCAGAAATGCCTGACCCGGTATGAAGACTCCCGCCGGCGCGGCTGAGCGGCGGCTGCGCATCGCGCTGCTGGTCGACCGCTTCGGCAATCGCTTTGGCGGCGCGGAAGCCTATGGCGTGGAACTGATGCGGGTGCTGGGCCAGCGCCATGACGTATCCATCGTGGCGCGCGACTTCGATAGCGACCTGCCGTTTCCTTTCCTGCCCGTGCGCTTTCCCGGCTGGCTGCCCAGCTGGATGCGCGTGCTGTGCTTCGCCTGGCGCGCCGATCGCCTGACGCGCGGCCGCTATGACATTGTGCATTCCCACATGAACGGCTGGGCGGGCGAAATCCAGGTCATGCACGTGACGCCGGTGCGCTACAACCGGCTGACCCGCGCCAAGCCGCTGCAGCGCCTGACGGCCTGGCTCAGCCCGCGCCTGGCCACCTATCTGCTGTTGGAAAAGCTGCGCGTGCGTCAGGCGCCGGCGCGGCGCGTGGTGGCGGTGTCGGGACTCATCATGGACCAGCTGCACCGCAGCTACGGTCCGCAGCTGCCGGTGGACATCATCGCGCCCGGGGTCAAGCTGCCGACCGCGGCGCAAATGGAAGGCCGCGAGGCCACGCGCGCCAGCCTGGGCTGGGACGCGGGCACCATCGGCTGTCTGCTGGTCGCCCGCAATCCCTTGCGCAAGGGATTGCCGGCGCTCTTGGACGCGCTGGCGCAACTGCCGCCTCGATACCGGCTGCTGGTCGTGGGCGCGGACGAGCCTACCCGCGAACGCGTGCGCGCGGCCGGCGCCGTCGCCAGCCGTGTCACCCTGATCGACCCCACGCCCGACGTCGCCCGCTACTTCAGCGCCGCCGACATCTATGCGCACCCGACGCTGAACGACAGCTACGGCATGGCGCCGCTGGAAGCCATGTCGCACGGACTGCCGGTGGTGGTGAGCTCGCCGGCTTATTGCGGCTTTGCCCAGTACCTGTCGGCGGGCAAGGATGCGCTCATCCTGCAGGATCCGCGCGACGGCGCCCAACTGGCGCAGGCGCTGGAGCGGCTGGGCTCGGAACCTGGCTTGCGGGCGGCCCTGGCCGAACGCGGTCTTGAGATCGCCCGTGAACAAAGCTGGGAAACGGTAGCGGCGCGCTACGAGGCGCTGTACGACCAGGTGCTGCAAGAACGCAGCTGAGGCGGGTCCAGGCGGTGTTGCGGCCCGGCTTCAATGGCCGGGCGTCGTCGCCTGTTCGAGTTCGCCCAGCCAGTGGATCGCGTGGTCGCGGCCGGTGCCGCACATCTCGGCCTGGGGCTGCAGCCCGCCGCAGAAATCGGGACGCGAGGGCTGGCCGAAAATCGCGCAACGCATGTCCGGCAGCAGCTGGATACAGGGTACGCCGGCGGGTTTGCCCCGCGGCATGCCGGGTATCGGCCTGGTGATCGACGGCGCGATGCAACAGGCGCCGCAGCCGGGCCGGCATTGCAGCGCGGCCACGGGCGTCGAGATCAAACCCATCCGCGCAGCCAATAGACGAACAGGCCGGCGTATTCCTTGATGATGGAGCGGCTCGCGTCGAACGTGCGCTGGTCCGGAAGCCACAATGTCAGCGATCCGTCAGCGGGCGCCACGATTTGCGGCGCCGCCGGGGCGGCGATGGCTTCCACCCCCTGTTTGGAAAAGGCCGCCATCGCGCGCGGCATGTGCAGCGCGGAAGTCACCAGCAGTATTTTGCCGATGCCGCGAGCCTTGAGCTGGTCTTCGGTCAGGGCGGCGTTCTCGTAGGTGGTACGACTGGAGTTTTCCAGGATCAGCGCCGTGTCCGGCACGCCTTGCTGGCGGATGGCATGCGCCATGCCGCGGGCTTCGCTGACGTCGCCTTCCAGCGCGCCGCCCGATAGCAGCACCTTGGGCGCGCGGCCCGCCAGATACAGCTGGGCTGCAGTGTCGACGCGCACCACCGCCGTGTCCTTGTCGTAGGGCAGGAACCAGTTGGCGCGGCCGTTGGCGGTATTGCCGCCAAGCACGACGATGGCATCGGCCGTGGGGGACTCCGCAGGCGCCAGGTGCGGGTAGCGGGATTCCAGCGCGCCGCCCAGCCACAGCGAGGTGGCGGGCAGCGACCAGGCCAGCGCCCACAGCAAGCCCGCGGCAATGATGGCGCCGCCGGTCTTGCGCAGCCGGAACAGGCCCAGCACCAGTCCGATGACGACCAGGGTCACGCACAAGTTGTAAGGAATGATCAGATTCGTGAGATAGCTGGACAAGGTCATTTCGAAACAATCCTGATTACTGCGTCTCGTCCAGCAGGAGGTTGGCCTGCTGCTCGACTTCCTCGACGGACGGCCATGCATGCTCCGAGCCTACGCACACGGCTTGCGGCGACCACGGGCCGGTACGTCCCGGGCGTGTCACGCCGAACAGGGTCAGTTCCCTGGCATTGGCAGCCGCCGCCACGTGCGAGACACCGGAATCGTTACAAATCACCAGCGCCGCCTTGGCGGTCAACGCCGCGAAAGCGCCCAGCGACAGCGGGGGCAGCAGCAGCGCCGTGGGCGCATTGCGCCGCGCTTCGTCGGTTTCGGCCGGAGGGGGGCACATTACCACGGTATGGCCGCGGGCCTGCAAGGCACGGGTAAGTGTATCGAATCCGGGCCAGACCTTGATCTTGCCCTTGTGCAGGCCCGTGGCCGTCGGTGCGATCAGGACGAAACGCTGGCCGGCCAGCCCGGCCGCTTCCAGCGCCAGGTCGGCGGCGCTTTGGTGGGCGGAGGTCAGCGGCAGGTCCAGGGTCGGGCCAGGCTCGGCGGGGCCGCAGGGCAGGCCCCAGCGGGTCAGGGCCTCGCGGGTCAGGTGATGCCAGGACTGCACCGCGTGCAGCGAGTCGCTGGGTTTGGAAAAGGGCCAGCGCAACAGGAAGCTGCGGCCGTCGTCGCGATAACCGGCCGAGGGCAGCCCCGCCAGCCGGAACACCAGCGCGCTGGACAGCGAGTCCGGCAGCAGCAGCCCGCGGGCGCGGCGGCCCTGGGGCCCCAGGCCGCGGCGATGGGCGCTGACCGCCGCCCGGTCCGGCCCGACCTTGCCGCGCATGGGGATGAAATCCTGCTTGGCCACGCCGTCGAGCAGGTCACGAGCCCAGGGCCGGGCGCAGATCACCAGGGGCAGGCCGCTGGCGTGCAAGGCGCGCAGGCTCGGCAGGCTCATGCAAACATCGCCCACCCAATTGGGTAACCGGACGTACAAGCAGCTGATATCGGACATGGAAGGGCGCTGGGCGCGTTGGGGCTGAAGGGGACATGGCCCGGACGGCGACTTGTCGCGCAGCCGGTACAATTCTCGCCACAATTGTATAAAAGCGAGTGATCCCTTTGAATTCTGCCGCACGCAACGCGCCCGCGGGTTCCCAACCCGTCAAAGCTGAACTCTGGAGTCGGATCTACAGCCGCGTGGGCTCCTACTGGAAGGGATTGCTGCTTGCCGTCCTGCTGATGGCTGGCGCGGCCGCCACGCAACCGGTGCTGGCGGTCATCATGAAGCCCCTGCTGGACGGCGGTTTTTCGGGCGCCAAGCCGTACTACGTCTGGGCCTTGCCGCTGGCGGTGGTCGGCCTGATCCTGCTGCGCGGCATCTGCAACTTCTTCAGCGACTACCTGTTGGCCTGGGTGGCCAACAACGTGCTGCTGGGCATGCGCCGCGACATGTTCGAGCGCCTCCTGGGCCTGCCCGACGCCGACTTCAAGCAGGGCGACACCGGGCGCTTGCTCAACCGCTTCACCATCGACGCCGGCAACGTCACGGGCTACGCCACCGACGTCATTACCGTGCTGGTGCGCGAAACGCTGGTCGTCATCGCCCTGATCTGCGTGCTGCTGTACATGTCCTGGGTGCTGACGCTGATCATCCTGATCATGCTGCCGGTGTCGGTGGTGATCTCGCGCTTCTTCATCAAGCGCCTGCGCCGCATCAACCGCGAAACCGTCAACATGAACGCCGAGCTGACCCGCGTGGTCGGCGAAGGCATCGACGGCCAGCGCGTCATCAAGCTGTTCGACGGCTACGAAGTCGAGCGCGGCCGCTTCGATTTCGTCAGCCGCCGCCTGCGCCGCTTCGCCATGCGTACGGCCACGGCCGACGCCGCCCTGACGCCGCTGACCCAGGTCTGCATTTCCATCTCGGTCGGCGCCGTCATCGCCGTGGCGCTCAGCCAGGCCAACCATGGCGCGCTGACCGTGGGCAGCTTCGCCTCCTTCATGGCGGCGCTGGCCCAGATCTTCGACCCGATCAAGCGCCTGACCAACGTCGCCGCCCGCATGCAGAAGATGCTGGTGTCGGCGGAAAGCGTATTCACGCTCATCGACCAGAAGCCCGAAAACGATACCGGCACCAAGGAACTGGCTGAGCCCGTGCGCGGCAAGGTGGAATTCCGCAACGTCAAGCACCGCTTCCCCGACGCGGACCGCGATACGGTCAACGATATTTCCTTCACCGTGGAGCCCGGCCAGACCGTGGCCCTGGTGGGGCGGTCGGGCAGCGGCAAGACCACCCTGGTCAACATGCTGCCGCGCTTCGTGCTGGCCGACAGCGGCTCCATCATGGTGGACGACACGCCGATCGACGAATTGACGCTGCGCAGCCTGCGCTCGCACCTGTCGCTGGTCAGCCAGGACGTGGTGCTGTTCGACGATACCATCGCGGCCAACGTCGGCTACGGCGCGCTCGGCAAGTCCAGCGAACAGAAGGTGCGCGACGCGCTGGCGGCGGCCAATCTGCTGGAATTCGTCGAAGGCCTGCCGCAGGGCCTGAACACCCCGGTGGGCGAAAACGCCGCCCGCCTGTCCGGCGGCCAGCGCCAGCGCCTGGCGATCGCCCGCGCGCTGATCAAGAACGCGCCCATCCTGATCCTGGACGAAGCCACGTCCGCGCTCGACAACGAATCCGAACGCCAGGTCCAGGCCTCGCTGGAGCGCCTGATGAAGGGCCGCACCACGCTGGTCATTGCCCACCGCCTGTCCACGGTGCAGAACGCCGACCGCATCATCGTGCTGGATGCGGGCAAGATCGTCGAACAGGGCCCCCACGCCGAGCTGCTGGCCCTCGACGGCCTGTACGCCTCGCTCTACAAGATGCAATTCCGCGACGATTGATCCGGCCCGCGCGGCCCGGCGCCTGTTTTTTCCTGTCGCATTTCCGGATTGCCAAGCGCCCGGATTGCCGGAAAATGGAGCCGGGCCTGCCGGCAGGCCCGGCCCCCGGCCGCTGCGGGCGGGGCGGCGCCGCAAGGCGCTTTGGTCCGCCGTGCATCAGGAGCGCCCCATGTCCCTGCCTGCCGAAGGCAATCAGCTAGTCAATGTCGTCGTCCTGCTGGGGGCTGCGGTCGTCGCGGTTCCACTGTTCAAGCGGCTGGGGCTGGGATCGGTCCTGGGATACCTGGCCGCCGGCCTGGTGATCGGCCCCTTCGGCCTGGGCTTGTTTTCCGATCCCAAATCCATCCTGCACGTGGCCGAACTGGGCGTGGTGATGTTCCTGTTCATCATCGGCCTGGAGATGCAGCCCTCCCGTTTGTGGAAACTGCGCGGCGAAATCTTCGGCCTGGGCGTCGCCCAGGTGCTGGCCTGCGGGGGATTGCTGACGGTGGTGGGCCTGCTGGCCGGACTGTCGGGCCCGGCGGCTTTCATGGCCGCGATGGGCTTCGTGCTGTCGTCCACCGCCATCGTCATGCAGATCCTGGCCGAGCGCGGCGACACTGCCAGCGCGCAGGGCCAGCGCATCGTTTCCATCCTGCTGCTGGAAGACCTGGCCATCGTGCCCCTGCTGGCGCTGGCAACCCTGCTGGCGCCGGCCGACAACGCCAGCCATGGCGATCCCTGGACGCAGTCGGCCATCGCGGTGGCCTGCATCCTGGCGCTGCTGGCCGCCGGCCGCTGGCTGCTCAACCCGCTGTTCCGCCTGCTGGCCGCCGCGCATGCGCGCGAGGTCATGACGGCGGCCGCCTTGCTGGTGGTGCTGGGGGCGGCGCTGCTGATGGAGCTGGGCGGGCTGTCCATGGCCATGGGCGCCTTCCTGGCGGGCGTGCTGCTGTCCGAGTCCACCTTTCGCCACCAGCTCGAGGCCGAAGTCGAGCCCTTCCGCGGCATACTCCTGGGCCTGTTCTTCCTGGGCGTGGGCATGTCGCTGGACCTGTCGGCGGTGGCGCGCGAATGGCCGCTGATCCTGGCCGCAGTGGTGGTATTCATGCTGGTGAAGTCAGTGGGCGTCTATGTGGTGGCGCGGGTGCTGCACGCGACCCACGCCGAGGCCATGACCCGCGCGGCCTTGCTGGCCCAGGGCGGCGAATTCGCCTTCGTGTTGTACGGCGCGGCGGCCGCTGCCGGCATCTTCGATGCGCATACCGGCGCCGTGCTGACCGCGGTCGTCATCATTTCCATGGCGCTCACGCCGCTGTGCGTGCTGGCGCTGCGCTGGCTCCTGCCCAAGCCCGCGCCTTCGATGGAGGGCGTGGACGTGGCCAAGGATCTGGAGGGCTGCGCGCTGATCGTGGGCTTCGGACGCTTCGGCCAGATCGTGACCCAGGCGATGCTGGCGCGCGGCCTGACGGTCTCCATCCTGGATACCGACACCGACGCCATCCGGGCGGCGGCCAAATGGGGCGTCAAGGTCTATTACGGCGATGGCACCCGCATCGACATGCTGCGCACCGCTGGCGCGGAGAATGCCTGCGTCATCCTGATCTGCATCGACGACGCCAAGGCGGTCAACCACATGGTCAAGATGATCAAGGCCGAATTCCCGCTGGTGCGGGTGGTGGTGCGGGCCTATGACCGCATTCACTCGCTGGCGCTGGCCAAGGAAGGGGTGGATTACCAGGTGCGCGAAACCCTGGAGTCGGCGCTGGCCTTCGGCGAGGCCGCGCTGCGCGTGATCGGCGTGCCGGCCGACGAAGCCGCCGAGGTGGTGCAGGACGTACGCAGGCGCGACACCGAGCGTTTCGACCTGGAGGTGGCGGGCGGGCTGTTCGCCGGCCGCTCGCTTCTTTACGGCAATATGACCAGCGCTCCGGACGGCCGCAACGACCAGCCCGACCGGGAAACCACGGGCGCCGCGGCCAGCCCGACCGCGTAACCGACTATTTCCATATCGTTGCATTACTTTTCGCATCATTTCACGCGCAGGCGCAGATGACTAAGGTAGATTTGTCCGCACTGACTCTTCATCCATGACGAGCATTTGCCAGGGGGACTGCCATGTTGCAATCGGATCGGATTTCCACGACACCGCACGCTGTGGGTGTAGAACTGGCCCGGCGACAGGCCTCGGCCTTGCGCTGCGGATTTTCGGCGGGTTCCATGCGCCAGCTGGTGTCGCACACGGGCGGGGCGGGTCCGGCGTGGTCCATCGCCGCGCACCGCGAAACCGATAAGGCCAGAGGCGCCAAGGCCTTTCCTTTCCGCATCGCGGCGGTCGCGGCGACCTGAGGAAGCTACCAGGCGGGCGGCGCGGGGGGATTTTTTGGGGCCGGATCTTGCGCGGCAGGTTCGGCGGCGGCATCATCAGCGGCAGAAATTTTGGCCGTAGTGATCCGCGTCTCCCCGACGTCCCCTGCGTAGGAGCGCCGTATTGAAGTCTCGCGGGTTTGTGCATCGCGCCCTGTATGCGTTGGCGGTGCTTGTCGCAATCGGCATCTGCGCGGCCGCGGTCGCGCTGCTCTGGATCGACCGCCGCGCCACCTGGGAAGCCGCCCACGCCTCGGCGCGCAACATCACTGGCGTGTTGTCCGCGGACATCAGCCGCACCCTGCATGTCTATGACCTTTCGCTGCAAGGCATGGCCGAACGCTTGCGCGAACCGGGCCTGGACAGGCTCGCGCCCGAAACCCAACACCGCTTCCTGTTCGACCGGCCGTCCACCGCCGAATACCTGGGCGCCGTCGTGGTGCTGGATAAGGACGGCAACATCCGTTACCACTCCGGGGCCCTGGATGCGCCGGACGAGAGTTTCGCCGACCGGGATTTCTTCCAGGTGCATCGCGATGCCGACGACGTCGGCATGTATGTCAGCAAGCCATACCGCAGTCGCCTGCGCGGCGGCGACGAGAGCATCGCCATCAGCCGGCGCCTGTCCAATCCGGACGGCAGCTTCGCCGGCGTGGTGGGCGGCTCGCTGCGCCTGGCGTATTTCCGCGACCGCTTTGCCGCGCTGTCGATCGGCGAGCGCGACGAAATATGCGTTTTCCGCAACGATGGCCTGGTGCTGCTGCGCGCCCCGTATTCCCTGAACGACCTGGGCAGCGACATTGGCATGGCGCTGGAGTTCCAGCAGTTCCTGATCCGCCGCGAAGGTTCGTTTGTCGGCGCGCTGTCTCCAGACGGCGTGAACCGCTATTACACCTTCGCCAGCATCGAGGACACGCCGCTCATCATCGACGTGGCCATGGACGTGGACGAGCTGCTTGAACCCTGGGACCGCCGTGCGCTCTTCATCATCCCGGTGACCACGGCGCTGCTGCTGTCGGTCGTGGCGCTGATCGTGCTGTTCAGGCGCGAGATGGCGTTGAGGAAGGCGGTGGAGACGCAGCTGGCGATACAGGCGCACACGGACGGACTCACCGGCCTGGCCAACCGGCGCGCCTTCGACGAGGCGCTGGAGCGCGAATGGCAGAATGCGCGCCGCGAACGCGTGCCGTTATCGCTGCTGTTCCTGGATGCGGACCATTTCAAACGCTACAACGACCGCTACGGCCATCAGCAGGGCGACCAGTTGCTCGCGGCGCTGGCGCGCACGCTTAAGAAAAAGGCCCGGCGTCCGCGCGATCTGGCGGCGCGCTATGGCGGCGAGGAGTTCGTCGTGCTGCTGCCCAATACCAGCCGCCAACGCGCCACGGAGATTGCCGAAAGCATCCGGCGGGCCGTTGCCGGCCTGAAGGTGCCGCATCAGGACGCGCCCGCCGGGATCGTCACCCTCAGCGTCGGGGTCGCGACCGCGGTGCCGCAGGCCGACGATACGGTAGCCAGCCTGGTGGAGGCGGCCGATGCGGCCGTCTACCAGGCCAAGGAGTCCGGCCGCAACCGCGTGGCGGTGGCCGGGACCTGATCCGGCGCCGCATGAAAAAGCCCCGCCGCGCTCATCGCGCGGCGGGGCTTTTTTCAACGCTGCGTGGTTTAGCGTCCGACCATGACGGCCTGCATGCGCGTCTGCGCCTGCTGTACGTTCTTGGCTTGCGCGTTCAGGTCTTGCAGCAGCGTGTTCAGCTCGGCTTGCACGGCGGGATCCTCGACCTTGACAATGGGGCCGGAAATATCGATCTGCGCGGCGTGCGCGGCAACGTAATCGGCGATCTTCAGGCTGCTGTCGAAGGTCGCGTTCAGTTGCGGCAGCACGTCGCGGAAGGTATCGGCCGGCAGGCTGACGGTCTTCTCGTAGGCCTTGTCGTACACCGCCTTCAGGTCTTCCGGCTGCTTGAGCTGGGCGCGCG
This sequence comes from Achromobacter pestifer, assembly GCF_013267355.1. NCBI lineage: Bacteria > Pseudomonadati > Pseudomonadota > Betaproteobacteria > Burkholderiales > Alcaligenaceae > Achromobacter > Achromobacter pestifer. The sequence continues at coordinate 444,042 of NZ_CP053985.1, read as the reverse complement.
CGGCGTCGGCCTTGGCTTGCTGTTCCTTGAGCGCCGCGCCCATTTCATTGAGCGAGGCTTGCACGGTCTTGAGGTCGTCGCGGCGGGTCACGATGTCGTTCAACGAACGCATGGAGCCCTTCTGCATGATGCCGGACAAGGGCTTCACCGAAGCATCCATGCCCGCGTTGAAGTCCGTGATCACCGCATACTGTGCCGCGTAATCGCCGAAGGACTTCTTCTCTTCGTCCGTCAATTGCGGGACGCGCACGCCGGGCTTGTCGACGATGCGGGTCTGCAGGAACTGCGTGAACGCGGCACGCTGTTCGGGTTCCTTGTTGCCGCAAGCGGCCAGCATCAGCGGCAGCGCCGCGGCCAATACCAGGAACGGACGGAATAGGGACTTCATCGCATTGAACTCCTAAAAGCGAAAGTAAGAAATTTTCAGGGTATACCCTGAAGGCGCCCGCAGCTTATCGGGTCGTCTTCCTTGCCGCCATCGCTTTCAGAATTGTTTGCAATCGAATCGTTAAGAAACACAATTCACACATAATGAAGTGAAATCGCGCAAGCTACCTGATACGCGTGCGCGCGCCATTCGCTATTCCTGGGTCGCGATTTCCCGCAGCGCCGCGGCAAGCAGCTCGGCGGAGCGCGACAGCGAACGGCCCGCGCGCCGCAGGATGCCGATGTGGCGGTATAGCGGCGGGTTATTGATCGAAACGCAGCGCAGGCGGTTGGTATCGCCTTCGCGGGCCGCCAATTCAGACAGAACGGCCACCCCAAGCCCCTGTGCCGCCATCGCCAGCACGGTCGAGTTGTAGACCACCTCATATGCCGCCGGCAGCGAGATTTTCAATTTGTCGGCCGCCGCCTCGATATGCGTGCGGATGCTGCTTTCCCGTACCGGCAATATCAGCGGATGCTCGGCCAGTTCCCTGAGCGTTACCGTATCCGGCGTGGCCCAGGGATAGTCATGGGCCATGTAGGCGCAAAAGCGGTCGGTCACCAACTGTTCCCAGACCAGTTCCTGGTCGCGCTTGATCGGGCTGCCGATGCCAAAGTCGACCTCGCCGCCGCGGGTCATATCGTTGACGCGCGAGGCCACCGTGTCCCGTACGCATACGGTAATCCGCGGGTAGTCGCGATTCAGCCGGTGGATCGCCTGCGGCAGCAGGCCGGCGGCCAGGGAGGGCAGGACGGCGACGGTCACGGTTCCCCGCTCCCGATCGCTGGTGTCGCGGGCCTGGGTCACCAAGTCCTCGATTTCAGCCACCAGTTTCTCGATCCGCGGATAAAGCTCCTGGCCGCGCGGCGTCAGGCTAACGCTGCGGTGGTTGCGGTCGAACAGCCGTGTGCGCAGATGGGACTCGAGCTGCTGGATCTGGATGGTCAAAGCCGACTGCGAAATATTCAGTTCATGAGCCGTCCTGGTGAAGTTGCCTAGACGCGCGATCGTGAGGAAGGCGCGCAACTGCTTGAGATCACTCAACATTATCGATACTCCGGTTCAAGGCGCGAGGGCTTGATGATCGATTTTTTTGAAAAGAACGTTCTGTTATTTGAATTTTACGAATCGCATGCCGCTGAGTATATTTCCTATCGAACGCCTGGCTCAAAAAGGCGGCGAATAAATAAATGAGACAAAGAGGGAGGGCTCCGCATGGCCGGGTATTGTGCCTCACATCAGAGGCTTCAAACGCTGCAGCGAATAATGGATTCAATAAATGCTGCGGCTGAAAAGTGCGCCGGACTGTTTCTTATAGGAATGGTCCTGGCTATTTCAATTTCTGTATTTGTACGGCTGCTTTACACCTATACCGGTATTCCGTTTTCCACGCCTTGGGCCGAAGAGTTGGGCCGCTTCATGATGGTCGGCAGCGTCTTCATCGGCGGCGCGGTCGCCACCTAGCCACCCAATCATCAAATTCATTAGCCCCCGCACTTTTAGGCGACGCATTGCACACCGCGTTTCTATCCTTGGGGCCAAGCCTACGTGCAACGTTCTGCAGAGCGTTGGACATGGCGGTGAGTGACCCTGAAGAAGCGATTGCGCGCAGCCGATCGGGGTCGATGCCGGTCAGCGTTACCGCGTCGCTGGCCTGGGGCGCGGCATAGAGATTCGCCGACATGCCGCCGTTGGAATTGTGGACCTCAAGCGCAAGACCAATCTTGGTGGCCCACGTCGTTACCTCCACAGCCCCCATTACGCCAAGTTCAGGATGGTCTACGCGCCGGCCGATTTGATGCGTAGCCAGCAGCCTTTGGATGTCGCCAGCATCACCCATATGAAACGCCACCGCCTCCCCGGCTACAGGGGCGCTTGCCAGGGCGGCGCGGGCTTCGCGTTGCAGGTGGTCGGCGAATTGCTGCGGCGTGGCCGTGCGGTTGTCTGATGTGGTCTGAGTAGTCATGGTGATCCTGTAAATCCCTTGCCTTGCGTCGCCTCGCCCTGCTTTGCCGCGCCCCGCCCTTCCCGGCCGGGCTCTGCCTAGCGTCACCGCCACGCTTCCGGTCATCGACGAGCCCGGCGCGCTGAAGGATCTGGTCGACATGGCGTGGCAGTCAGTGAAGGCCAAGCTTGTCCGCGGCGTCTCCATCGGATTCCGCGCCATCGAATACAGCTTTATCGAAAACGGAGGCGTTCGCTTCTCGGAAACGGAGATCTTCGAGCTGAGCCTCGTGACGATCCCCGCGAATGCTTCCGCCTCCATTCACAGCATCAAAAGTATCGACACCGCTCTGCGCGCCGCGTCTGGCATTGAAGCGCAAGGCGATGAAGAAGCAGGGCGTAAGCCCGAACCTCCCGGCGTCTCGGGAACCAAGAAACAGCCCGCCACTGGCGGGTTTTTTTATGCCCGAACGAAAGGGAAGAACACCATGAACGTGCAAGAACAGATCAAGGCGCTGGAAGACAAGCGCGCCGCGCTCACGAACGAGCGCACCACCATCCAGTCCAAGGCTGTCGACGAAGGTCGAACCAAGGACGCTCAGGAGCAGGAACGCTTCGCCGAGATCACCTCCGAAGTCGATGCTATCGACAAGGAGCTGGTCGACCTGCGTGTGATGGAAAAGGACCTGGCCGCCACGGCTAAGCCGGTCAAGGGCCAAACCGAGAAGGAAGCGTCCGACTCTCGCGGTACTCTGCCGGTCTCCGTCAAGGACACCACGAAGCTCGAAAAGGGCATCGAATTCGCCCGGTTCGCGATGTGCCAACTGGCCGCGAAGGGCAATCCCGAAATGGCCCTGAAGCTGGCCAAGAACCACTACCCGCAAAACGAGCGCGTGGTGAAGGCGCTGGAACTGCAGGCCAACGGCATGAACCTGGGCATGCTGATGAAGGCGACGGTTGAAGCCGGTACGACCCTGGACACGACGTGGGCCGGTCCCCTGGTGGATTACCAGAACTTCGCCGGCGATTTCGTCGAGTTTCTGCGTCCCCGCACCATCATCGGCCAGTTTGGTCAGGGTTCGGTTCCTTCGTTGAACCGCATTCCGTTCAACGTCCGCATCGGCGGCCAAACCACCGGTGGCAACGCTTACTGGGTTGGCGAAGGTGCGCCGAAGCCCCTGACGTCTTTCGACTTCACCGCCACCGAACTGCGCTGGAACAAGGTCGCCGCGATCAGCGTTCTGACGAACGAGCTGATTCGCTTCAGCAACGGGCGCGAACGCTTGATGTCGAAACGCGACGCCAACATCCTGCAGGCGCTTGGACACGGCACCTATATGACTCGCGACTTGGTGGCGGATCAAACTTCGTTTCCCGAGCAGGGCGCCGTAGTCGACAAACCTAAGCGAAAGTACACGCGCAAAGACACGACTAAGGAATGAAATTGGGCGTTCGATCGCTTTTGTCAAAGTGGCTTGCACCGGTGGACGGGCGAGGCAAGGGCGGTTGGTGGCCGTTCGTCCGTGAGCCTTATGGCGGGGCTTGGCAAAAGAATGACGAGTGGGCCGCTGAAGACCTGCTTTGTTCGCCGATTGTTTATGCGTGCGTAACTCTGATCGCAAATGACATCGGGAAGCTGCGTGCGCGACTGGTGGCTCGGGATTCGAACGGCATCTGGTCGGAAGTCGAGAGTAACTCGTCCTTCTGGTCGGTACTTCGCCATCCCAATCGGTATCAGAACCACATCCAGTTCAAGCAGTGGTGGATCATGTCGAAGCTTCGGCATGGGAACGCCTACGTCCTGAAGGAGCGTGACGCTCGAGGTTTGGTAACTCGGCTGTACGTATTGGACCCTTGTAGAGTGACGCCCCTGGTGTCGGATGACGGGTCTGTTTACTACCAGCTGAGCCAAGACAACCTAGCCGGCGTGCCCGAGGTCAGCGCGACAGTACCGGCAAGCGAGGTCATCCACGACCGGATGAATTGCCTGTACCACCCTCTAGTTGGCATTTCTCCCCTGTATGCCGCGGCAATCGCGGCAGGTATTGGCATCAAGATCCAGCGCAACACAGCGACGTTCTTCGGGAACAACGCCAATCCGGGCGGGATCCTCGTCGCTCCCGGCAACATTACTGCAGAAAATGCGGCAGCCATCAAGGCCGCATGGGAGACAGGCTACTCCGGCGCGAACGCTGGGAAGGTGGCGGTGTTGGGCGATGGGATGAAGTTTGAGCCGATGAGCCGAACAGCCACGGATTCCCAACTGATACAGATTCTGAATTGGTCAGACGAGCGGATCTGCTCGGTGTTTCATGTCCCGGGGTACAAGGTCGGCGTGGGCCAAGCCCCCAGCTACAACAACATCGAAGCGCTTGATAGAGGCTACTACTCTGGTTGCCTGCAGTCCCCCATTGAAGAGATGGAGGCGTGCCTTGACGACGGCCTTGGCTTGGACGGTTCCACGGAAGGTGTCGACCTGGATCTGGAAGGGCTCATGCGAATGGACACCAAGACCCAAATGGAAGCGTTGAAGATCGGCGTAGACGCGGCTTTGGTAGCTCCGAACGAAGGAAGGCGGAAAATCAACCTTCCACCGTTGGTTGGTGGAGACACGGTATACATGCAGCAGCAGGATTTCCCATTGGATCAGGTTCGATTGAACCGGATCGTGCCGGAGTCAGTTCCTCAAAGCCCCGAGGCTGGTGGACCTGCAGCGGCTACGAGCGGGTCGATCCAACAAGAAGCGTTGAACGGCGCGCAAGTTACAGCGCTTCAAGGGATTATCTTCGCCGTAGCGTCCGGTACCCACCTAGCTACCCATTTTGTGCGAGATGGGAGGATAGCTCGTGAGAAGCCCAGAAATAAAGCCGCGAGGATTTACGCGGCTTTCCGGGGGATTTTGATAAGTAGTGAGAAGCCGGGAACATCAGACAAGAATTATGTCGTACTGCTCTTGCGAGTACGCGCCTTCCACTTCCAGCGAAATGCGCTTGCCCACGAAGTCACCCAGCATCGCCAGATGCTGGCTTTCTTCTTCGAGGAACAGGTCGACTACCTCTTGCGAGGCGAGGACGCGGAATTCCTTGGGATTGAATTGCCGCGCCTCGCGCAGGATCTCGCGCAGGATTTCATAGCAGACGGTGCGCGGCGTGCGCACATTGCCGCGCGCCGCGCACATGGGGCAGGGCTCGCATAGCTGGTGCGCCAGCGAATCGCGGGTGCGCTTGCGCGTCATCTCCACCAGGCCCAGCTGCGTGAAGCCGTTGACCGTCATGCGGGTGCGGTCGCGCGACAGCGCCTTCTTCAGTTCGGCCAGCACCGTCTCGCGGTGCTCCTGTTCCTCCATGTCGATGAAGTCCAGGATCACGATGCCGCCCAGGTTGCGCAGGCGCAGTTGGCGCGCGATGGCCTGGGCCGCCTCCAGGTTGGTCTTGAAAATGGTGTCGTCGAAATTGCGGCCGCCCACGAAACCGCCGGTATTGACGTCGACCGTGGTCAGCGCCTCGGTTTGGTCGATGATGAGGTAGCCGCCCGATTTCAGATCCACCCGGCGCGACAGGGCCCGTGCAATCTCGTCGTCCACATTGGCGGTGTCGAACAGGGGGCGTTCCCCGCTGTAGTGCTGGATGCGGCCCACGACCGAGGGCGTATAGATGCGCGCCCATTCCAGCATGGCCGCGCTGGTCGTGCGGGAGTCCACGAGGATGGTGCCAGTGCTCGGCCCCACCATGTCGCGCAGCACGCGCTGCGCCAGGGTCAGATCCTGATGCAAGAGGGCGGGGGCGGGCTGGGTGCGGGCCGCCGCCTGGACGCTGGTCCAGAGTTTGCGCAGATACTCCAGGTCGGCCGTCAGCTCCTCGTCATTGGCGCCTTCCGCCTGCGTGCGGACGATGAAGCCGCCTTTTTCCTCAGCGGGCATCAAGGCCTGCAGGCGTTCGCGCAACTGGATGCGCTCGGATTCGTCGTCGATCTTCTGCGAAATGCCGATATGCGGGTCGTGCGGCAGGTAGACCAGCATCCGGCCCGCCATGCTGATCTGGGTCGAAAGTCGCGCACCCTTGGTGCCCAGGGGGTCCTTGACCACCTGGACCATGATGGTCTGTCCCTCGAACAGCAGCTTCTCGATCGGCGTGGGGGTGAGCCCCTGGCTTCTTTCGCCCCGGTTCTCACGCAGATCGGCGATATGGATGAAGGCCGCGCGCTCCAGTCCGATATCGATGAAGGCGCTCTGCATGCCAGGCAACACGCGCACCACCCGCCCCAGATAGATATTGCCGACGTGGCCTCGCTGGATGCTGCGTTCCACGTGCAGTTCCTGTACCGATCCTTGTTCCACCTGCGCAACGCGGGTTTCGAAGGGGGTGACATTGATCAGGATATCTTCGCTCAGGGCGATGGCTGGGGGCATAGCGTGTTCGTCTCCAGTAAGGTACCGCGTACAGGCGAATAGTAAACGTAGGGCAAGGCGGACGAGACAACTATCTATATAGGGCGACTGCGGGACTCACCACTATATGTAGTGGAGGGCCAGGCGTAGCTGCTGCATGGGTCCCCAGAACTGCCGTACCGCAACGCGCTCGGAAATCTGTGCTATAGTCTCGCTCCTTCGCAGTTCAGGCAGTTTCGAACCGCGAAGCCAAGCAAGCACAACAGGTCAGGCAAGAGCATTCGCGCCAGATCTGCCGCAAAGCTTCAGAAATGAACGCCGCGCGGTTATTGCAAGGATTGCAGCAAGTTAGGCAAAAGCCAGTTGCACAATCTGCAAAAATCGTGTTATAGTCTTGGACTTGGCAGTTGCCGAAAACTTAGGGTTAACCCTGATATTTCGATAGCTGCTAAAGAGGGCGGGCCTGAAGAGGTCGCAGGCAAGAAAGCGAAACGAAGATTGTGACGCCGACTTGACAAGCGATAAAAACTTCTTCATAATCTCGTTTCTCTGCTGCAAACAACGCGGCGTCAGCGAAAGCGGCGTAGCGAAGCGAGCAGGCAGTAAGTAGTACAGAATTTAGCAGTACCGCTCTTTAACAATTAAACAACCGATAAGTGTGGGCGCTTGATGCGAGTGCATAGTGACTTCGGTCACAAGCACAATGAAATCAAGTGCTCACTAGAAGTGAAGTACCTTAGACGTCAAGTTTAAGAACATACCTCACTTCCTTTGAGTAGCGACGTATGACCTGGTTTGGATTGGTGTAAATCAACCTGGACCAAGAATACGAAACAAATACAGAGATTAAACTGAAGAGTTTGATCCTGGCTCAGATTGAACGCTAGCGGGATGCCTTACACATGCAAGTCGAACGGCAGCACGGACTTCGGTCTGGTGGCGAGTGGCGAACGGGTGAGTAATGTATCGGAACGTGCCTAGTAGCGGGGGATAACTACGCGAAAGCGTAGCTAATACCGCATACGCCCTACGGGGGAAAGCAGGGGATCGCAAGACCTTGCACTATTAGAGCGGCCGATATCGGATTAGCTAGTTGGTGGGGTAACGGCTCACCAAGGCGACGATCCGTAGCTGGTTTGAGAGGACGACCAGCCACACTGGGACTGAGACACGGCCCAGACTCCTACGGGAGGCAGCAGTGGGGAATTTTGGACAATGGGGGAAACCCTGATCCAGCCATCCCGCGTGTGCGATGAAGGCCTTCGGGTTGTAAAGCACTTTTGGCAGGAAAGAAACGTCATGGGTTAATACCCTGTGAAACTGACGGTACCTGCAGAATAAGCACCGGCTAACTACGTGCCAGCAGCCGCGGTAATACGTAGGGTGCAAGCGTTAATCGGAATTACTGGGCGTAAAGCGTGCGCAGGCGGTTCGGAAAGAAAGATGTGAAATCCCAGAGCTCAACTTTGGAACTGCATTTTTAACTACCGGGCTAGAGTGTGTCAGAGGGAGGTGGAATTCCGCGTGTAGCAGTGAAATGCGTAGATATGCGGAGGAACACCGATGGCGAAGGCAGCCTCCTGGGATAACACTGACGCTCATGCACGAAAGCGTGGGGAGCAAACAGGATTAGATACCCTGGTAGTCCACGCCCTAAACGATGTCAACTAGCTGTTGGGGCCTTCGGGCCTTAGTAGCGCAGCTAACGCGTGAAGTTGACCGCCTGGGGAGTACGGTCGCAAGATTAAAACTCAAAGGAATTGACGGGGACCCGCACAAGCGGTGGATGATGTGGATTAATTCGATGCAACGCGAAAAACCTTACCTACCCTTGACATGTCTGGAATTCCGAAGAGATTTGGAAGTGCTCGCAAGAGAACCGGAACACAGGTGCTGCATGGCTGTCGTCAGCTCGTGTCGTGAGATGTTGGGTTAAGTCCCGCAACGAGCGCAACCCTTGTCATTAGTTGCTACGAAAGGGCACTCTAATGAGACTGCCGGTGACAAACCGGAGGAAGGTGGGGATGACGTCAAGTCCTCATGGCCCTTATGGGTAGGGCTTCACACGTCATACAATGGTCGGGACAGAGGGTCGCCAACCCGCGAGGGGGAGCCAATCCCAGAAACCCGATCGTAGTCCGGATCGCAGTCTGCAACTCGACTGCGTGAAGTCGGAATCGCTAGTAATCGCGGATCAGCATGTCGCGGTGAATACGTTCCCGGGTCTTGTACACACCGCCCGTCACACCATGGGAGTGGGTTTTACCAGAAGTAGTTAGCCTAACCGCAAGGGGGGCGATTACCACGGTAGGATTCATGACTGGGGTGAAGTCGTAACAAGGTAGCCGTATCGGAAGGTGCGGCTGGATCACCTCCTTTCAGAGCTTAAGTGCTCGTGTTAAGCGTCCACACTTATCGGTTGTTTGATGTAGCTGGCGTCAATATTCTTGATGCCGCGTAGAGGCTAACTCATAGCGCTGCTTGCAGTGTTATGAGTTGGGTTTTACTCAACAGCTATATTTGTTCTTTAACAATCTGGAAGAAGCACAACGAAATGTACTTATCAAGTACTCGGCGCAAGCCGATGAAGATAAGTACGGGTTGTGATTGCATTAATTTTGTTCCAAGTTCTCAAGACTGGGGTGAATAACCTCAGACTGCTTTGAAACTTATGAACGGCACAAACGCTAATACTCAGGTCCTATAGCCTACAGCGTTATAGGATCAAGCGACTAAGTGCATATGGTGGATGCCTTGGCGATCACAGGCGATGAAGGACGTAGTAGCCTGCGAAAAGCTACGGGGAGCTGGCAAACAAGCTTTGATCCGTAGATGTCCGAATGGGGAAACCCACTGCAGCAATGCAGTATCCCTGGCTGAATACATAGGCCAGTGGAAGCGAACCGGGTGAACTGAAACATCTCAGTAGCTCGAGGAAAAGAAATCAACCGAGATTCCGAAAGTAGTGGCGAGCGAAATCGGAAGAGCCTTTACGTTTTAGCACGCAAGATAGTCGAACGGAATGGAAAGTCCGGCCGTAGCAGGTGATAGCCCTGTAGGCGAAATCTTGTGTGTGGAACTAAGCGTAAGACAAGTAGGGCGGGACACGTGAAATCCTGTTTGAAGATGGGGGGACCATCCTCCAAGGCTAAATACTCGTGATCGACCGATAGTGAACCAGTACCGTGAGGGAAAGGCGAAAAGAACCCCGGAAGGGGAGTGAAATAGATCCTGAAACCGTATGCATACAAACAGTAGGAGCCTCCTTGTGGGGTGACTGCGTACCTTTTGTATAATGGGTCAGCGACTTACATTCAGTGGCAAGGTTAACCGAATAGGGAAGCCGTAGCGAAAGCGAGTCCGAATAGGGCGATTCAGTCGCTGGGTGTAGACCCGAAACCAGATGATCTATCCATGGCCAGGTTGAAGGCACGGTAACACGTGCTGGAGGACCGAACCCACTAATGTTGAAAAATTAGGGGATGAGCTGTGGATAGGGGTGAAAGGCTAAACAAATCTGGAAATAGCTGGTTCTCTCCGAAAACTATTTAGGTAGTGCCTCAAGTATTACTGCGGGGGTAGAGCACTGTTATAGCTAGGGGGTCATGGCGACTTACCAAACTATGGCAAACTCCGAATACCCGCAAGTACAGCTTGGGAGACAGAGCACCGGGTGCTAACGTCCGGACTCAAGAGGGAAACAACCCAGACCGCCAGCTAAGGTCCCGAATTATCGCTAAGTGGGAAACGAAGTGGGAAGGCATAGACAGTCAGGAGGTTGGCTTAGAAGCAGCCATCCTTTAAAGAAAGCGTAATAGCTCACTGATCGAGTCGTCCTGCGCGGAAGATGTAACGGGGCTAAGCGATAAACCGAAGCTGCGGGTGTGCACTTTTAGTGCACGCGGTAGGAGAGCGTTCTGTAAGCCTGCGAAGGTGGCTTGTAAAGGCTGCTGGAGGTATCAGAAGTGCGAATGCTGACATGAGTAGCGATAAAGGGGGTGAAAAGCCCCCTCGCCGTAAGTCCAAGGTTTCCTGCGCAACGTTCATCGGCGCAGGGTGAGTCGGCCCCTAAGGCGAGGCAGAGATGCGTAGCTGATGGGAAACTGGTTAATATTCCAGTACCGTCGTACAGTGCGATGGGGGGACGGATCGCGGAAGATCATCAGGGTGTTGGATGTCCCTGTTGCTGCATCGAAGATGGCGCTTAGGCAAATCCGGGCGCGTAAATCAAGGGTGTGGCACGAGTGAGCATTGCTCGCGAAGTGATTGGAAGTGGTTCCAAGAAAAGCCTCTAAGCTTCAGCTGTACGAGACCGTACCGCAAACCGACACAGGTGGACGGGATGAATATTCCAAGGCGCTTGAGAGAACTCAGGAGAAGGAACTCGGCAAATTGATACCGTAACTTCGGGAGAAGGTATACCCCGGTAGTGTGAAGCGCCTGCGCGCTTAGCATGATGGGGTCGCAGAGAATCGGTGGCTGCGACTGTTTATTAAAAACACAGCACTCTGCAAAGACGAAAGTCGACGTATAGGGTGTGACGCCTGCCCGGTGCCGGAAGGTTAAGTGATGGGGTGCAAGCTCTTGATCGAAGCCCCGGTAAACGGCGGCCGTAACTATAACGGTCCTAAGGTAGCGAAATTCCTTGTCGGGTAAGTTCCGACCTGCACGAATGGCGTAACGATGGCCACACTGTCTCCTCCTGAGACTCAGCGAAGTTGAAGTGTTTGTGATGATGCAATCTACCCGCGGCTAGACGGAAAGACCCCATGAACCTTTACTGTAGCTTTGCATTGATCTGTGAACCGGCCTGTGTAGGATAGGTGGGAGGCTTTGAAGCGTGGTCGCTAGATCACGTGGAGCCATCCTTGAAATACCACCCTGGTTTGTTTGCGGTTCTAACCTTGGTCCGTTATCCGGATCGGGGACAGTGCATGGTGGGCAGTTTGACTGGGGCGGTCTCCTCCCAAAGTGTAACGGAGGAGTTCGAAGGTACGCTAGGTACGGTCGGAAATCGTGCTGATAGTGCAATGGCATAAGCGTGCTTGACTGTGAGACTGACAAGTCGAACAGGTGCGAAAGCAGGACATAGTGATCCGGTGGTTCTGAATGGAAGGGCCATCGCTCAACGGATAAAAGGTACTCTGGGGATAACAGGCTGATACCGCCCAAGAGTTCATATCGACGGCGGTGTTTGGCACCTCGATGTCGGCTCATCTCATCCTGGGGCTGTAGCCGGTCCCAAGGGTATGGCTGTTCGCCATTTAAAGAGGTACGTGAGCTGGGTTTAAAACGTCGTGAGACAGTTTGGTCCCTATCTGCCGTGGGCGTTGGATACTTGACGGAGCCTGCTCCTAGTACGAGAGGACCGGAGTGGACGTACCTCTGGTGTACCGGTTGTCATGCCAATGGCATTGCCGGGTAGCTAAGTACGGAAGAGATAACCGCTGAAGGCATCTAAGCGGGAAACTCGTCTGAAGATTAGGTATCCCGGGGACTTGATCCCCCTAAAGAGTCGTTCAAGACCAGGACGTTGATAGGTCGGGTGTGGAAGCGCAGTAATGCGTTAAGCTAACCGATACTAATTGCTCGTGAGGCTTGATCCTATAACACTGATGGTTATGACCTGGTGATGTAGCGTTCCAAGTGTCGTTCAATACAAAATCTGGCTGCACCGTCGGCAGCCAGCCAACACCAATTACACCCCCCCGTGCGTGATCATCGAGTCTGACTCTGATCACCACGCGTTGTGTTTCTTCCAAGATTGGAGCCGTTGCCTAACCGCAGCCGCTCAACCAGTTACGCTTGACGACCATAGCGAGTTGGTCCCACTCCTTCCCATCCCGAACAGGACAGTGAAACGACTTTGCGCCGATGATAGTGGACGGACGTCTGTGAAAGTAGGTCATCGTCAAGCTTTTATTCCGCAGAACCCCACAGCTAACCGCTGTGGGGTTTTGTCTTTGTGGCGCCGCGCCGATAATGGTATTTACGCGGTCCGCATACCCCAATGAAAAACCCCTCGCAGGTAGATCCCGCGAGGGGTATTTGCTTTTGCGGGAGTCGTTCCCGCGCTTCCGGCTGCCTATCGCTGCGTGTATTGCTGGCGGTCGATGCCGTGGCGCTGCAGTTTGTCGTAGAAGGTCTTGCGTGGAATGCCTAGAGATTCAAGGGTGGCCTTGATGTCGCCCTGGTGGGTCTGGAGCGCGTCGCGGATCAGCTGGGCTTCGAAGCGTTCCATCCGTTCCGGCAGGCTTGAAACGGCGCCGGAGCTTGAGGCGGGTTCAGGGGCGGGCGTGTTCAGTACGCCAAGCACGACGCGTTCCGCGAAATGCGCAAGTTCACGCACGTTGCCGGGCCAGTCATGCGTCATGACATGCTGCTTGATGGATGCAGGCATCTCGGGAATGTCGCGCTGGAAGCGGCGCGAGGCGTGGCCGAGATAGTGGGCGAACAGCAGCGGGATGTCGTCGCGGCGCTCACGCAGTGGCGGAATCCGGATGGTGACCACATTGAGCCGGTAGAACAGGTCTTCGCGGAATTTGCCGCGTATGGCCGGGCTGCCCAGGTCTTCCTTGGTGGCGGCGACCACCCGCAAGTCCAGATTGCGCACTTCATTGCTGCCCAGGGGCGTGATCTGGCGCGACTCGAGCACGCGCAGCAGCTTGACCTGCACGGCCAGCGGCATGCTTTCGATTTCGTCCAGGAACAGGGTGCCGCCGCTGGCATGCTCGATGCGGCCGATGCGTTTTTTCTGGGCGCCGGTGAATGCGCCAGCTTCGTGGCCAAAGAGTTCGCTTTCGATGACGCTTTCCGGCAAGGCGCCGCAGTTGATCGCTACGAGCGCGCGGTGCCTGCGGCGGCTCAGGCGGTGCAGCGCGGTGGCCACGACCTCCTTGCCGGTGCCGGTTTCGCCTTCGACCAGCACGTCCACATCCGCATCCGCGATGTGGCGCAGCGTCTGCTTGATGCGCTGCATGGCGGGCGTGGTGCCGATGAAAGCAACCTCGTCCGCTTCGACCGCAAAGGCTGCTTCGCGCAGGCGGCGGTTTTCGAGCACCAGATGGCGTTTCTCCGCGGCGTGCATGATGGCGGTGATCAGTCTGTCGGAGGAATAGGGCTTGGCCAGGAAATCGTAGGCGCCATCGCGCATGCATTGCACCGCCGTGGCGATGTCGCCGTGTCCGGTGATGAGAATGACGGGGATGTCGGGATCGATTTCGCGCAGGCGCTGAAAGAGCTGCAAGCCGTCCATGTCGGGCATGCGGATGTCGCTTACCACCACGCCGTCGAAATCGCGGGTGAGTGCCGGCAGGGCCGTGCGCGCGCGGGCATGGGCATCCACCACGATGCCGTGGAGCTTGAGCGTCTGGGCATTGGCGCGCAGCAGTTCTTCGTCGTCGTCGATGAACAGCGCGCGCGGCATGAACGGCTGGCGCGGGCTGTGGTCGATGGAGCTGCTTGTGTTGGATGGGAGTTCAGGTGCGCGGGTCATGATGGAGATTCGTAGCGTTGCCCTGGCCGGGCGCCTTGCGCAAGGTCAGGATGAACATCGCGCCGTTGCCGGGAGCATGCGGAGCGGGAAGGGCGGGATCGGAAGGGCCGGCGGCGATCAGGTCGCCGCCGAATTCGGCGACGATGTCGCGGCATATGACGAGGCCTAGCCCCAGTCCTTCAGGCTTGGTGGTGTGGAACGGCGTGAACAGGTGCGCGCGGGTCTCGGGGGACAGGCCGGGGCCGTTGTCGCTGACGTAGATCCGAACCGTGGCGCCCAGATCCTGCAGGGCGACGATGATGCGGCCATCCGGCAGCCCCTCTAGGGCTTCCATGGCGTTCTGCAGCAGATTCACCAGTACCTGTTCCAGCCGCACGCGGTTGGCCTGCACGTGGTAGTTCTGGTCCTCGGGCGGGCGTTGCAGCACGATGCCCTGGCGCCGCGCGCGCGGCGCGACCAGCAGCAGCGCGCCTTCCAGGCAATCCTGCAGGCCGGTTGGTCCCACCGAGGCGCCGGCCTTGCGGGAAAAGGCGCGCAGTTCTCCGGTGATGTGGCCGATCCTGTCGGTCAAGGCGGCGATGGTGCCCAGGTTTTCCTGCGCCGAGCCGTCATCCCGCCGACGCAGGAACTCGGCCGCGTTGTCGGCGTAGGCGCGTATCGCGGCCACGGGCTGATTGATTTCGTGGGCCACGCCGGCGGCGACCTGGCCGAGCAGGGCGAGCTTGCTGGCCTGGACCAGTTCTTCCTGCATGGTGTGCAGGCGGGCGGCCGTGCGCTGGCGTTCGTCCATTTCATCGACCAGTTGTTCGTTCACCCGCAACAACTGAGCCGTGCGTTCGTCCACCAGCGAGGCCAGCTGTTCATGGATGGCGGCCTGCTGTTCGGCGCGTTCGCGATTGCGGTGGCGGCGAAAGAGCACGAGGCCGGCCAAGGCGGCCAGCGCGCTCTGCGCCAGCAATGCGCCCAGTTGCGCGTTGGCCGTGGCCTGGTTGATCGCCGTCTGCACGGGCGACAGCAGATGCAGGGTCCAGCCGGGCGATTCGACGATGGGCAGCGTGGTGTGCAGCAAAGGGGCGCCGGCGGGGATTTGCGGCAGCGTCGCTTCCGAGCGCACCAGTTGGCCGCTGCTGACAGGCTGCAGTTGGGGCTGGAGCGGCAGGGGCTGGAAGAGCGCATCGCCGAACTGCAGGCTGGTGCGCAGCGTGCGCGCCAGGGTGGGCGCGAGCGGCGCCAGCACGTCGAAGCGCCAGTCGGAGATGCTGCCCAATAACACCACGCCGTGCTCGTCGGTGACGAAGATGGGCGCATTGGACTGGCGCCAGTCGGCCTCCAGGTCACGGAAGTCCACTTTCAGGACCACGACGCCCAGCATGGCGCCGTTGGCGTCGTCCACGCGCCGCGACAGGTATAGCCCGGCTTCATGGCTGATGGTGCCCAGGGCGAAATGCTCTGCCGAGCCGCGGGCGACTGCGCCCTTGAAGTAAGGCCGGAACTGATAATCGACGCCGACGAAGGTAGCGGGTTCACGCCAATTGCTGGCGGCGATCGCCAGGCCTTTCTTGTCCAGCACATAGATTGCGGACGCACCCACGCCGCGGCTGAGCGTGTCGAGCTTTTCGTCCAGGGACTCGATCTGCCGGGCCGAACGGTCCAGCAAGGCGGCCCGCACGTCGACGTCGCGCGTCAGGACGAAGGGCAGCGCACGGAATTTGTCCAGGTTGTTGCGCAGCAGGGCGGCATTGATCTGCGCCGCGCCGCGCGCCTGCGCCGCCGCGTTCTTCAGGGCGCCGTCGCGCGCCCAGAGCGTAGCGGCATGCAGTACGCCGAAGACGACGGCGATGCCCAGCAGTATGGCGGCCGCGCGCCAGGGCCAGGGCCACGCAGGCCGGCGGCGGGCTGGCCGGTGTGTCCGGTCCGGAACGGCGCCAGGGTTACGGGGTGAGGTTCGGGTTGACATGGTTTGTGCGGTTTTTCGCACATTTTATATCGCTTCTGTGTGAAATTTCGCCAGGTTGTTGATCCCTAGGCTCCTTTCCAGAGGAAATAGTTATTTCCAATCAATGACTTGGAAGCGCCGGGCGCAGTCCTTGGCCTTGGCACGGGTCTTGCATAGAGGAATCCAAGCCCCGCTGTATCGAACGCAGGGTGAAATCGGCCCGCGCTGACAGGCACGGGTCAAAAAACAGATAACGCCCCGTCGCCCGCGCTGAATCGCCCGGAGCAAGGGGCCTTGGTGGGGACAAATCCCAATGATCGACGTGGATCAAGTCGCGCCCGCGCGCAAGCTCAAGTTCTATCAAATTCTCTATGTGCAGGTGATTTTCGCCATCGTGGTGGGCGTGCTGCTGGGCGCGTTCAAGCCCGAACTCGGCCAGCAGATGCAGCCGCTGGGCGACGCCTTCATCAAGCTGGTGAAGATGATCATCGCGCCGGTGATTTTCCTGACCGTGGCCACTGGCATCGCCGGGATGAGCGACCTGAAGAAGGTCGGCCGCGTGGCGGGCAAGGCCATGCTGTACTTCCTGGTGTTCTCCACGCTCGCGCTGATCGTGGGCATGATCGTCAGCCATATCGTGCAGCCGGGCGCCGGCATGCACATCGACCCCAAGACCCTGGACGCGAAGGCGGTTTCGGGCTATGTGGCCAAGGCGCATGACTCGACCATCACGGGCTTCCTGATGAACGTGATCCCGACCACGATCTTCAGCCCGTTCGTGGGCGGCGACATCCTTCAGGTGCTGTTCGTGGCGGTGTTGTTCGGCATCTCGCTGGCCATGGTGGGCGAACGCGGCCAGCCGATACTGAACTTCATGACCGCGCTGGCTCAACCCGTTTTCAAGCTGGTCGCCATCCTGATGAAGGCCGCACCCATCGGCGCCTTCGGCGCAATGGCCTTCACCATCGGCAAATACGGCATCAAGTCCGTCATCAATCTGGCGATGCTGGTGGGCACGTTCTACGCGACTTCGGTGCTGTTCGTGGTGGTGGTGCTGGGGCTGGTTGCACGTTACAACGGGTTTTCGATCCTGAAGCTGGTGCGCTACATCCGCGAAGAGCTGCTGCTGGTGCTGGGCACCAGTTCGTCCGAGGCTGCGCTGCCCACGCTGATGCAGAAGATGGAGCGGGCCGGGTGCTCGAAGTCGGTGGTCGGGCTGGTCGTGCCCACGGGCTATTCGTTCAATCTGGACGGCACCAATATCTACATGACGATGGCGGCGCTATTCATTGCGCAGGCTTGCGATATTCCGCTGTCGCTGGGCGACCAGATCCTGTTGCTGCTGGTCGCGATGCTGAGTTCCAAGGGCGCGGCGGGCGTGACCGGCGCGGGCTTCATCACCCTGGCCGCCACCCTGTCGGTGGTGCCTTCCGTGCCGGTTGCCGGCATGGCGCTGATCCTGGGCGTGGACCGCTTCATGTCGGAATGCCGCGCGCTGACCAACCTGGTCGGCAATGCCACCGCCGCCGTGGTCGTGGCGCGCTGGGAAGGAGAGCTGGACCAGGAGCAGCTGCATGCCGCGCTCGAGGGCGAGCTTCAGCCCGCGCCGGTTCCCGCCGCAGTCCCGGTCCAGGAAGCGCCGAGGGTTGGCGCCGTGCCCATGGGCCAGCCGATGCCGCATGGCTGAAACAGCGTAAATCCGAAGTTGCCCGCGCTTTACCGCGGGCAGCCGCCAAAAGCGGGTTTGCCCCGCGGCAAAGAAAATCCCCCGGACCGTGGAGGTCTCGGGGGATTTTTTCAGCCGGACGCCGCGGCTTTCAGGGCACTTGTATACCCGCTGCGCGCAGCAGGTTGGCGGCCTCGAACAGAGGCAGGCCCATCACACCGGTATAGCTGCCGGCGATGTGCGAGATGAACGTGCCCGCCAGGCCCTGGATGCCATAGGCGCCGGCCTTGCCGTAGGGCTCGCCGCTGTCGCAGTAGCGGCCGATTTCCGCATCCGCCAGCTCGCGCATGCGGACCTCGGTAATGGACACGGTTTCCAGCAAGCGGTCGCCGTTCCAGACGGCGACGGCGGTATGCACTTCGTGCGCCGAGCCGGACAGGGAGCGCAGGATCCGGATGGCGTCGTCGCGGTCGGCGGGCTTGCCCAGGACCGCGCCCGCCAGGATGACCGTGGTGTCGGCGGCCAGCAGCGGCAGCCGAGGCAGGTCCTGGCTGAGCATCCAGTCGCGTCCGCGCAAGGCCTTGTCCCGCGCGGTGCGCCGAACGTAGTCGGCGGCGCTTTCGCCGGGATGCTGGGGCTCGTCCTCGCCCGGCGGGGCGGGCACGAGCAGGACTTCGTGGGCCAGGCCGATCTGGGTCAGCAGCTCGCGCCGGCGGGGACTGGCGGAGGCAAGGTAGAGACGCGCGGAGGTTGCGGTGTGAGTCATGCGTCAGCGAGATGGGCGCCGGCCCGGCCAGCGGTCAGGCGCGGTGGTAGGGATGATTGGTCATGATGGCCCAGGCCCGGTAGAGCTGTTCGGCCAGCACCACGCGCACCATGGGGTGCGGCAGCGTCAGCGAGGACAGGCGCAACTGGCCAGCGCAGGAGGCCTTCAGGCCGGGATCCAGCCCGTCCGGGCCGCCGACCAGAAAGGCGACATCCTGGCCGCCGGCGCGCCATTGTTCCAGCTTCTGTGACAAGGCCATGGTGGTGAGGTCGCGCCCGCGCTCGTCCAGCGCCAGGCGCAAGGCGCTGGCGGGCAGGGCGGCTTCGATCCGCTTGGCTTCCGCCGCCATCATCTGGGCGGGCGTCTTGCCGGTGGTGCGGGGTTCAGGCTTGATCTCGCGCAGTTCCAGCGCGCAGTCGGCCGGCAGGCGCTTGGCGTAGTCGTCCCAGGCCGTTTGCACCCAGTCCGGCATCCGCGTGCCCACGGCCACGACGATCAGCTTCACGGCGCGCTCAGTACTCGGCGTCGTGAGCGCCGTCGTTGGCGACCGGAGCGGAGCGGGTGGATTCGGGCAGGAGCTTCACGCGCACCGGCTTGCCGCCCCAGATCTCTTCCAGGTTGTAATACTGGCGGATGGCGGGCTGCATGATGTGCACGACCACGTCGCCCAGGTCGACGACGACCCATTCACCGGTGTCTTCGCCTTCGATGGTGATGCCGGACAGATCGAGCGAGCGGCCGCGGTCCGCCACGCTGGAAGCGAGGGCGCGGGTCTGGCGGTTGGAGGTGGCGCTTGCAATCACGACGCGATCGAACAGGCTGGTCAGATGCGTGGTGTTGTAGACCTTGATGTCTTGCGCCTTGACGTCTTCGAGGGCGTCGATGACGGCGCGTTGGAGTTTTTGTATATCCATAGCTGCAAATATAACCCGCGCGTGGACAGCGGATGCTGGCCCCGTGGCGTTTTCAGACGCCCGGCGGGTGAGGGTTTATCGGTAAAGATGGTGCGCCGCAATATAGGCGGCAACCGGCGCGGCAAGCAGGCCTTCGGTTGATTCGCCTTGCGCCAGCCGCTGGCGGACCTGCGAGGCCGAAACCGGCATGGGAGCGAAAGGCAATTCCTGCAGTTCGCGTCCCTGGCTGCGCAGGTGTTCGGCCAGCGCCGGCGGCGCGCTGAGCGCGGTGCCCGGGCGGGTGGCGACGGCCAGGTCCACCAGGCTGGCGATGTCCTGCCATTCGCGCCAGGTGCAGAAATTGGCCAGTTGGTCGGCGCCCAACAGCCAGACATAGCGCGCGTCCTGGGGCAGGGCGCGCAGCGTGTCCATGGTGTAGGTTGGGCCGCCGCGTTCGATTTCGATGGGGTTGACGGTCAGGCCTGCGTGGCCGGCAATAGCCAGTTGCAGCATGTCGCGACGCTGGCCGGCCGTGGCGTGCAGCGCGGCGCGCTGCCAGGGATTGGCGGCGGGAATGAGCTGCACCTCGGCCAGGCCTAGCGTCTGCAAGGCGTTTTGCGCCAAGGCGATATGTGCGACGTGGACGGGGTCGAAACTGCCGCCCAGGAGACCGATGCGCTTCAAGCCCAGTCCCGCGGTTTCAGGTAGGCCGCCAGTTCGGCCTCGGGCGTGCCGGCTTCGGGTTGCCAGTCGTAGCGCCACTGCGCCAGCGGCGGCATGGACAGCAGGATCGATTCCGTGCGTCCGCCGGACTGCAGGCCGAACAGCGTGCCGCGGTCGAAGACCAGGTTGAATTCGACGTAGCGGCCGCGGCGGTAGGCCTGGAAATCGCGTTCGCGTTCACCGTAGGCCAGGCCGCGGCGGCGTTCCACGATGGGCATGTAGGCCGGCAGGAAGGCATCGCCCACCGAGCGGGTCAGGGCGAACGAGGCCTCGAAGCCGGGCGTATTCAGGTCGTCGTAGAAGATGCCGCCGACGCCGCGCGTTTCATTGCGGTGCTTGAGGAAAAAATACTCGTCGCACCAGCGCTTGTA
The DNA here is from genome assembly GCF_013267355.1 of Achromobacter pestifer. Taxonomy (NCBI): domain Bacteria; kingdom Pseudomonadati; phylum Pseudomonadota; class Betaproteobacteria; order Burkholderiales; family Alcaligenaceae; genus Achromobacter; species Achromobacter pestifer. The sequence goes on along the minus strand of NZ_CP053985.1, from coordinate 423,434 downwards.
GCGGGGGTAGTAGTCGGCGCCGTGGCCGGCCAGCGCGTCGCGGCAGGCGGCGTGGAAATGGCGGGCGTCTTCCTCGTAGGGATAGTAGGGCGTGAGGTCGATGCCGCCGCCGAACCAGAAGACGTTGGCTTCGTCGTGGCCCGGCCGGGCGGCCGCCAGGAACATGCGCACGTTCATGTGCGTGGTGGGCACATGGGGATTGCGCGGGTGCAGCACCATGGACACGCCCATGGCTTCCCATGAGCGGCCGGCCAGTTCGGGGCGGTGCGCGCTGGCTGACGGCGGCAGCTTGTTGCCCTGGACGTGGCTGAACAGCACGCCGGCCCGTTCGAACAGCGAGCCGCCTTCCAGCAGGCGCGACAGCCCGCCGCCGCCCTCGGGCCGCACCCATTCGTCGCTGCGGAAGGCCGCGCCCTCGGCGGCTTCCAGGGCGCCGACGATGCGGGCCTGCAGGCCGGTGAGGTAGTCCCGGACGGAGGAGACGGGCAAGGCGTTCATTGCGGTTCCGGCTAGGCGTTGGGCTTGGGCTTCTGCTGCGACGGCTTGAGCGCGCGCCAGCCGATGTCGCTGCGGTACTGACGGCCGTCGAAGTGGATGCCGTCGATCGCTTCGTAGACGCGGTCGCGGGCCATCTTGACGGAGTCGCCCAGCGCCGTGACGCACAGCACGCGCCCGCCGGTGGTCTTGACTTCCTCGCCGTCGAGCTTGGTGGCGGCGTGGAACACCATGCAGTCCTCGGCGTCGGCGGGCAGTCCGCGGATGACGTCGCCGGTGCGCGGCGTGTTGGGGTAGTTGTGCGCGGCCAGCACGGCGCCCAGCGCGGTGCGGCGGTCCCAGACGATGTCGGCCTGGTCGAGCGTGCCGTCGACGGCATGCTCCAGGGCGTCCAGCAGGTCGCTCTTGACGCGCATCATGATGGGCTGCGTTTCGGGGTCGCCCATGCGGCAGTTGAATTCCAGGGTCTTGATCTCGCGGTCGGGATCGTCGCCCGGGGCGATCATCAGGCCGGCGTACAGGAAGCCCGTGTACGGGATGCCGTCGCGCGTCATGCCCTGCACGGTCGGCAGGATGATTTCGCGCATGATGCGGTGGTGCAGTTCCGGGGTGACGATGGGGGCGGGCGAATACGCGCCCATGCCGCCGGTGTTGGGGCCTTGGTCGCCGTCCTGCAGGCGCTTGTGGTCCTGGCTGGTGGCCAGGGCCAGCACATTGCGGCCGTCGCACATGACGATGAAGCTGGCTTCCTCGCCCACCAGGCATTCCTCGATGACGACGCGCGCGCCGGCAGCGCCCATGGAGCCGTCGCCCAGCATGGCGTCCACGGCGGCATGCGCTTCTTCGAGCGTGGCGGCGACCACGACGCCCTTGCCCGCGGCCAGTCCGTCGGCCTTGATCACGATGGGAGCGCCTTCCTGGTCGATGTAGGCGTGGGCCTGGGCCGGATCGGTGAAGGTTGCGTAGCGGGCGGTCGGGATGTTGTGCCGGACCATGAAGGCCTTGGCGTAGTCCTTCGAGCTTTCCAGCTGCGCCGCGTCCTTGGTGGGGCCGAAGATCTTCAGGCCGCGGGCGCGGAATACATCAACGACGCCGGCGGCCAGCGGGGCTTCGGGGCCGACCACGGTCAGGGCGACGCCTTCGCGTTGCACGAAATCAGCCAATTCCTCGGCATTGGTGAACGGGACGTTCTCGATCTGTTCGGCGCGCTGGGTGCCGCCGTTGCCCGGAGCGACATATACCTTGTGGACGCGCGGGGAGCGGGCCAAGCGCCAGGCGAGGGCGTGTTCACGGCCGCCAGAGCCAATTACCAGGAGTTTCATGTTGCGTGGTTCTTAAGGTTGCCAGTCGAGCGCCGCAAGGCGCCAGCCCGTGGAGTAGGCCAGGATCCGGGCGGACCCGGATCCGGTGACAGCGTGGCGCCGGGCAGGCAAGGCCCGCTCGGCGCCGGGGTAATGGGATTACTGCGCTTCGTCGAAAACGACGTTCGTATAGACTTCCTGCACGTCGTCCAGGCCTTCCAGGGCGTCGAGCAGCTTCTGCATCTTGATGGCGTCTTCGCCGGCGAGTTCGGTTTCGTTCAGGGCCTTCATGACGATGCCGTCCACTTCGGCCTTCAGGCCGGCGGCGTCGAAGGCGCTGCGCACGGCGGCGTAGTCGGCCGGCGCGCAGACCACTTCGACCACGCCTTCCTCGTCGGTCGTCACGTCTTCGGCGCCGGCTTCAAGGGCGGTTTCCATGACCTTGTCTTCGGAGGTGCCGGGGGCGAACACGAACTGGCCGCAGTGCTTGAACATGAAGGCGACCGAGCCTTCCTGGCCCAGGTTGCCGCCGTTCTTGGCGAAGGCGTGGCGCACTTCGGCCACGGTGCGGGTGCGGTTGTCGGTCATGCAGTCGACGATCACGGCCGCGCCGCCGATGCCGTAGCCTTCGTAGCGGACTTCCTCGTAGGCGTCGCCGTCGGCGCCACCCGCGCCGCGCTGGATGGCGCGCTGGATGTTGTCCTTGGGCATGTTGGCGTCGGTGGCCTTGTCCCAGGCCATGCGCAAGCGCGGGTTGCTGTCCGGGTCAGGGCCGCCGGCACGCGCCGCCACGGTGATTTCACGAATGATCTTGGTCCACAGCTTTCCGCGCTTGGCGTCTTGGCGCCCTTTGCGGTGCTGAATATTGGCCCATTTGCTGTGTCCGGCCATGGCTTCCCAGGGTAAATTGTCTGCAAAGATGGCATTTTACCGTGCCGGCGCCCGGCGCGCCCGGGGGCGGACCGCATGTGTCCATATTGCCACGCGCACAAGCGGCGCGGCAGGCTCTACACTTGGGCATCCATCTGATTCCCTGGTCCGGAGAGCTGCACATGCCCAACCCCATCGTCGTCGCCAAGAATGCACAGACCGAGTTGGCGTTGCTGCCTGCCCTGGCCAATCGCCACGGCTGCATTACCGGGGCCACGGGTACCGGCAAGACCGTCACCCTGCAGGTCCTGGCTGAATCCTTCTCCCGTATCGGCACGCCGGTGTTCATGGCCGACGTCAAGGGCGACCTTACCGGCATTTCCCAGGCTGGCGCGGCCACGCCCAAGCTGCTGGAACGCCTGAAGAACCTGGGCCTGAGCGAACCGGCCTGGGCGGCCAGCCCCGTCACGCTGTGGGACGTGTTTGCCGAGCAGGGGCTGCCGGTGCGGGCCACCGTGTCGGACATGGGGCCGCTGCTGCTGTCCCGCATCCTGGAATTGAACGACACGCAGGAAGGCGTGCTGACGCTGGTCTTCAAGGTCGCCGACGACGAAGGCCAGCTGCTGCTGGACCTGAAGGACCTGCGCGCCATGCTGCAGAACGTTGCCGACCGCGCCTCGGAACTGAAGACGCGATATGGCAACGTGTCTTCCGCCAGCATCGGCGCCATCCAGCGCGGACTGCTGGCGCTGGAGTCGCAGGGCGCGGAGAAATTCTTCGGCGAACCCATGCTCGACGTGGCCGACCTGATGCGCACGGACGCGCAGGGCCGCGGCATGGTCAACGTGCTGGCCGCCGACAAGCTGATGCAGGCGCCGCGCCTGTATGCCATCTTCCTGTTGTGGCTGCTGGCGGACCTGTACGAGAAGCTGCCCGAAGTCGGCGACATGGACCAGCCCAAGCTGGTGTTTTTCTTCGACGAAGCCCACTTGCTGTTCAATGACGCACCGCCTGCGCTGCTGAACAAGATCGAGCAGGTGGTGCGCCTGGTCCGCTCCAAGGGCGTGGGCGTCTATTTCGTGACCCAGAATCCGCTGGATATTCCCGACACCGTGCTGGGGCAGTTGGGCAACCGCGTCCAGCACGCCTTGCGGGCGTTCACGCCGCGCGACCAGAAGGCCGTGAAGACGGCGGCCCAGACGATGCGTCCCAATCCCGGGCTGGACATCGAGGCCGCCATCACCGAGCTGGGCGTGGGCGAGGCGCTGATTTCCTTGCTGGATGCCAAGGGACGGCCGATGCCGACCGAGCGCGCCTACATCGTGCCGCCGGCCAGCCGGATCGGCCCGGCGACCGATGCCGAGCGGCAAGCGCTGCGCCAGGGCAGTCCGCTGGCGCCGAAGTATGAGAAATCCATCGACCGCGAATCCGCCTATGAAGTGCTGGCCGGGCGCGCGGCCAAGCCTGTGGACCAGGCCGGCGCGGCGAAGAACGGTTCCGCGCAGCCTGAAGGCAAGGGCGCCGCGGAAGAGTCGGGTGGCGGTCTCATGGACAGCCTGAATGAAGTCCTGTTCGGGTCGACGGGCCCGCGCGGCGGCAAGCGCGACGGCGTGGTACAGACCATGGCCAAGAGCACGGTCCGGTCGATCGCGCGCGAATTGACCCGGGGCATCCTGGGATCCCTGCTGGGGTCCAAGGGCAGGCGCTGAGTTTCATGGAGTCCGGCCGCTAGGTGGCGGCTCGTCCTGCTCTTTGGCAACACGAGCAGCGGCGCGTATATTTCTGCAACGATCCAATTACTGCGCCGCGGCATTCCTGCCTGCGATGCCGGGCGGTATATCAAAGCAAAACAGAGGAAGACGTGGTGGCAAAGAAACACAAGATTGCGGTGATTCCTGGAGACGGCATCGGCAAGGAAGTCGTGCCCGAGGGCTTGAAGGTGCTGGACGCGGTCGCAACGCGATTCGGCATCGATTTTCAGTGGGACCATTTCGACTGGAGCTGCGACTATTACGCCAAGCACGGCAAGATGATGCCGGACGACTGGCAGGCGCAGATCGGCCAGCACGAAGCGATTTTCTTCGGTTCCATCGGCTGGCCCGCCACGGTGCCTGACCACGAAGCGCTGTGGGGCTCGCTGTTCAAGTTCCGCCGCGAGTTCGATCAGTACATCAACCTGCGCCCGGTGCGCCTGATGCCTGGCGTGCCTTCCCCGCTGAAGGACCGCCAGCCCGGCGAGATCGACTTCTTCATCGTGCGCGAGAACACCGAAGGCGAATACTCCAATAGCGGCGGCCGCCTGTTCGCGGGCACCGAGCGCGAAGTGGTCATCCAGGAAAGCGTCTTCACGCGCATCGGCGCCGACCGCGTCCTCAAGTTCGCCTTCGAACTGGCGCAGAAGCGCGGCAAGCACCTGACGGCGGCCACCAAGTCCAACGGTATTTCGATTTCGATGCCCTGGTGGGACGAACGCGTGGCCGAGATGGGCGAAAAGTACCCGGACGTGCGCTGGGACAAGTATCACATCGACATCCTGTGCGCCCATTTCGTGCAGCATCCCGACTGGTTCGATGTGGTGGTGGCTTCCAACCTGTTCGGCGATATCCTGTCCGACCTGGGGCCGGCCTGCACCGGCACGATCGGCATCGCGCCTTCGGCCAACCTGAACCCCGAGCGCAAGTTCCCGTCGCTGTTCGAACCGGTGCACGGTTCGGCGCCGGACATCTACGGCAAGGGCATCGCCAACCCGATCGGCCAGATCTGGAGCGGCGCGCTGATGCTGGATTTCCTGGGCTATCCGGACGCTTCGGCGGCGGTCGTCAAGGCCATCGAAACCGTCCTGGCGGAAGGTCCGCGTACCCGGGACATGAAGGGCACCGCCTCCACCGCCGACGTCGGCAGCGCGATAGCCGCGCTGATCGCCGCGGGCTGAGGCCAGTCCTCGCCAGACCTTCGGCTAGTCAATGGACGAATCTGGCTTCTCCTTCCCCGCTGCCCACGTGGGTAGCGGGCGGGCCGACCGATTCGCGCGCAAGCTGTTCCGGGTGCTCCGGTCGCGCACGCAGAGACATAACCAGCACTTGTGGCCTTTCGTCCGGATCCGCAGGGATAGGTCAGGCGCCATCTGCGGCTTTCGCGCCTTTGGTCGGCCGCAGCCAGTCACGCCGCTGGCCCAAGGGTACGATTCTGCCGACCAGGAAGTACATCTGATCCTGAGCGGCCCGTCGGTCGCGCAGATACCTTACGACCGGCTCGACATCCGGGCGGCGATGGGCGTGAATGGCGCCATCATGCTGGCGCGCAAGTTCGACCTGCCGTTCAAGTATTACTGCATCATCGACCAGAACTTCGTGCGCGAGCGTATCGACCTGGTGCGCGAGGTCGTGTCGCGCGACCTGACCCTGTACGTCTTGCCCGAGGTTCTGCGCTACATCATGCAGGGGCTCCCGCAGGAGTCGATCCGCTGCCGCATTTGCGTCATTGAACTGATCTCCGAACGGGCCTACCAGCGCATCTCCGCGCCGGCCGTGCTCCAGCGGATGGCGGCGGCCTCGCCCGACGTGCAACTGCTGGACGCAAAGCAGGCCATGGGATTCAGCTTCAACGTGGCGTTGGGCGTGTTCGACGCCGATACCGTGGCCTATGCCGCCTTGCAGGTGCTGGTGTCCAGCGGCGCCCGCAAGGTCTATGCGCACGGGCTGGACCTGACGCTGCAAAATGGCTTGCGCTTCTACGATGAAGGGACCTCGTCCCAGTCGAGCAGGTTGGCGCGCAAGTTTTCTCAGCTGATCGAACCGTCGTTCCGCTTCGCCGCCGCGCAATGGCGCGCTCGCGGCATCTCTGTGTTCAACCTGTCGCCTGTCAGCGCCTTGCCGGCCGACATCATGGAGCGCGCCGACTGGCAGGTCCTGCTGAAGCAATAAGGCGCTTTGCGGCCCGATCCCGGACGGCTGCGTCCGAGATCGGGCCAGCCGCGCCTCAGTGGGCGCCGGCTGCCGCTTCGGCGGCTCCGCCGCCGCCCGCCTTGGTCGACCGGGGGCGGGCGAACCAGACCAGGCCGGTCAGGGCCAGGAAGATGATGGCGGACGCGTAGAACACGTCCACCGCCGACATGGTGAAGGCTTGCGTATTGATCAGTCCGTCCACCATGGTCAGGGCCTGCTGATGCGTCATGCCCAGCCCGTTCTGCAGCGTCGCCATGGTCTGGTCGAACGCCTGCTGGCCGGGCTTGGCCACTTCGGTCAGCTGCGAGTGGTGCATGGTCGCGCGGTTTTCCCACAGCGTGGTGGCGATGGATGTGCCGAATGCGCCCGCCGTCAGGCGCAGGAAGTTCGACAGGCCAGAGGCCGCGGGAATGCGCCACGGTTCGATGCTGGACAGCGTGATCGAGGTGAGCGGCACGAAGAACGTCGCCATGGCCGCGCCCTGGATGATGGTCGGGACCATCAGCGTGCGCACATCGGTCTGCGTGTTGAAGCCCGAGCGCATGAAGCACACCAGCGCGAAGATCAGGAACGCCACCGTCGCGATCTGACGCGGGTCGCGCGTGGCCAGCATCTTGCCGACGATGGGCGTCAGCAGGATGGCCAGCAGACCCACCGGCGCGGTGACCAGTCCCGCGTAGGTCGCGGTGTAGCCCATATTGCTCTGCAGCCACAGCGGCAGCAGCACCACGTTGCCGAAGAAAACGCCATAGGCCACCGCCAGCGTCAGCGCGCCGACCGTGAAATTGCGGATCTTGAACAGGCGCAGGTCGACCACGGGGTGCGCGTCGGTCAGTTCCCAGATCAGGAAGAAGACGAAGGCCACGAAGGCGGTCGCGGCCAGCGCGATGATGGTGCCGCTGGCGAACCAGTCCAGCTCCTTGCCCTTGTCCAGCATGATCTGCAGCGCGCCTACCCACACCACCAGCAGCGCCAGGCCGACCTTGTCGATCGGCAGCTTGCGCGTGACCGATTCCCGGTCGCCATAGATGCGCCAGCTGATCCACGCGGCCAGCAGGCCCACTGGCACGTTGATGTAGAAGATCCACGGCCAGGTGTAGTTGTCGGAGATCCAGCCGCCCAGCAAGGGCCCGGCGACGGGCGCCACCAGCGTGGTCATGGACCAGACCGCCAGCGCCATGCCCGCCTTGGACTTGGGGAAGCTCGCCAGCATCAGCGCTTGCGACAGCGGGATCATGGGGCCGGCGACCGCGCCTTGCAGCACGCGGAATGCGATTAGCGCTTCGAGCGAGGGCGCAAAGCCGCACAGCCATGAAGCCAGCACGAACAGCAGCGTGGAGATCAGGAACAGCCGCACCTGTCCAAAGCGTTGCGTGAGCCAGCCCGTGAGCGGCACCGTGATCGCGTTGGCCACGGCGAACGAGGTGATGACCCAGGTGCCCTGGCTGGTGCTGACGCCCAGATCGCCCGAAATGGTCGGGATGGACACGTTCGCGATCGACGTGTCCAGCACATTCATGAACACCGCCGTGGACAGCGCGATGGACCCGATGATGCGGGTCGCGCCTTCCAGCGGCGCGTGACCGCCAGGCGGGGGCGCCGGCGGGGCGGCGGGCTGCTTGGCTGCGCTCATGATGCGAGGTTGGCCTCGATGATCTTGCTGATCATGGCGTCGACTTCATCGTGGGCAGGCTCGAAGGCGCGCGTCGACCAGACCGGCTCCTTGCGTTCGGCCTGCGTCAGCGGTTCTCCTTCCTGCTTGCCCACGTCCACTTCCACGTCCATCGACAGGCCCACGCGCAGCGGGTGCTTCTTCAGGTCTTCGGGATCCAGCGTGATGCGCACCGGCACGCGCTGCACCACCTTGATCCAGTTGCCGGTGGCGTTCTGGGCGGGCAGCAGGGCGAAGGCGCTGCCCGTGCCGGCGTCCAGTCCGGCGATGGTGCCGTGGTAGGTGACCGCGCTGCCGTACAGGTCGGCCACCATCTTGGCCGGCTGGCCGATGCGCATCTTGCGCAACTGGCCTTCCTTGAAGTTGGCTTCGATCCACACTTGGTCCAGCGGCACGACCGTCATCAGCGCCGAGCCGGGCGCGACACGCTGGCCGACCTGCACGCTGCGGCGCGCCACCACGCCGCCCACGGGGGCGGGCAGCACGGTGCGCGACTGCGCCAGCCAGGCGTTGCGCAGGCCGGCCGCGGCCTGCTGCACGTCGGGATGGTCGGCGACCGTGGTTCCCTGGGTCAGCGCCTGATTGGTGGCCAGCTTGGCGCGCGAGGCGGCCAGCGCGGCGCGGGCTTGCGCCAGGCCGGACTGGGCGGACTTCAGCGCTGCTTCGGCGTGCAGGATTTCTTCGCCGCTGACGCCGCCGGACTTGGCCAATTGTTGGCGGCGGTTGACGTCGCTTTGCGCGCGGGTCAATTCTGCCTGGGCGCGCAGGATGTCGGCGTTGCGCAGGTCGACGTCGGCAGCCAGGGCGTCGTTCTGAACATAGATGGTGCGCACCTGGCGCACCGTTTGCGCGAGCTTGGCCTGGGCTTGCTGCAAGGCCACGTCGGTGTCGGCCGGATCCAGGCGCACCAGCGGCTGGCCGGCGGCGACGGTTTCCGTGTCGTCGGCCTCGATGGCTACGACCGTGCCAGGCACTTGCGGCGTGATCTGCACCAGGTTGCCGTGCACGTAGGCATCATCCGTGCTTTCGAAGTGGGCGCCGAACAGCGCCCACCAGATGCCGTAGGCGATCGCGATGAGAGTGAAGGCCCCGGTGGCCAGCAGCAGCAGGCGTTTGCGGGCGGGGTTGGCGGCGGGTGTGGCTGCGGTCATGACGTCTGAGTCCGGGGAGCGTTCAATGGGTGGGGTTCGTGGCGGGGGCCGACTCGGCCGCGGGGGCGTAGCCGCCGCCCAGCGCAGTGGCGAGGCTGGCGTCCAACTGATAGGCGCGGATGCGCAGATCGGTGTCCAGCCGTGCCTGGGTCAGCACGCCGGTCTGCGCGATGAGCACGGAGATGTAGTTGCCCATGCCGGCCTTGTAGCGCTTGACCGCCAGGTCATAGGCGGCGTCGATGGCTTCGCGGGCCTGGCGTTGCTGGGCCTTTTCCTGATCCAGCAGGCGCAGTCCGTCGAGCGCGTCGGCCACCTGGTGCACGGCGTCCAGCACGGTCTGGTTGTAGTCCGATACCGCGAGGTCGGCGTCGGCGCGGCGGCCCGCCAGGTTCGCGTTGAGTTCGCCGCCGTGGAAGATCGGCAGCGTGACCGCCGGGCCGAAACCGGCCATGCGGGCATCCGCGCCCAGCAGGTTGCCGGTGCCCATGGCTTGGAAACCGACGAACGCAGCCAGGTTCACGTTGGGGTAGAACTCGGCGCGGGCGCTGTCGATGGCATGGCCGGCAGCCTCGGCGCGCCATTTCGCGGCGGCGACGTCGGGGCGGTGGCCGAGCAGGTCCAGCGGCACGCTGGCGGGCACGCCGCCGGCGGGCGCAGTCAGCGCCACCGGTTGCAGGGGTTGTCCGCGCTGCGGGCCGGCGCCGGCCAGCGCGGCGACCTGATTGCGCAACTGCGCCAGCGTGGTGTCGGTCTGGGTCAGTTCCACCTTGCCGGCGGCGAGCGAAGATTCCGCCTGCTTGACTTCGACCTGCGTGTCCAGCCCAGCCTTATAGCGGCCCTGGGTCAGCGACAGCACATCGGCGCGTTGGGCCAGCACGCGCTCGAGCACGTCGCGCTGGGCAAACGCGTTCTGCAGGTTCAGGTAGGCGCGGACCGTCGCGCTTGCCAGCAGATTGCGCGCCGCCTGCGCGTCGGCCGCGGCGGCGGCCTGTTGCGATACCGCCGCCTGCAGGCGCGAGCGGTTCTTGCCCCAGAAATCCAGCTCATAGCTGAAGTCCAGGGCCAGCCGGTTGTCGCTGACGACCGAGCCGCCCATGGGCGCGGGGTAGATGTAGTCCTTGGACAGGTGCTCGCGGGTCAGCGCGTAGTTCGCGTCCACGCGCGGCAGCAGCGGCGCGCGCGCGATGCCGACGGCGGCGTTGGCCTTGGCGAGGCGGGCCTGCGCGGCGCTCATCGACGGGTTGTTGGCCAGGGCTTCGTCCAGCAAGGCATTGAGCTGCGGGTCGCCATAGCGCAGCCACCATTGAGTTTCAGGCCAGGCCGTGTCCTGATTGGTCAGTCCCAGCTTGGCGCCATCCAGTGCAGCCACGGGCTCGGAGCCGGGTTCCATCAATGCGCAACCGCTCAGGGCCAGCACCAATACGGTAGTGAGAAGGCGTTTCATCCTGACTGTTTGCTGAAAGTAGTTGATTAATCTGTATTTGCCTAGGCAGCTATTATGCCAAATAAAACCCCGAAACCCGGGGTTCGCTGGCGGTCCTTAGCGGTTTTGGGTGGCTGACGAGGCGGAGCCGTTGGCGATCATCCGGCGCAGCAGGTGCTTGAGCTGCGCCACTTCGTCGCTGGAGAATCCGCGCAGGTGGTAATTCAGCACCCGAGCGATATTGGGCGGGATTTCGCGCGCCTTGGCCTCGCCGAGCTCGGTGAGTTCGATCTTGACGACGCGGCGGTCCGCCTGGCATCGGTTGCGGCGCAGCAGGCCCTTGGCTTCCAGCCGGTCCAGCGCGCGGGTCATGGCGCCCGTGTCCATGCCCGTAAGCCTGGCCAGTTCCGCGGGCGTATCGGCGCGGCCCTGGAAAACCAGGGCGATGGGACGCCATTGCATGGCCGTGAGGTCCAGCGGGGCCATTTCCTGGTCTAGCATCCGGTTCAAGGAATTGGAGACCAGTTTGATCAGGAAACCGGCGTTTTCATCCATCACGCAGCTGGCGTCTGCGCGGTAATGGACGGGGCCGTCGGACGGGGAATGGGGAGGCGCGGCAGTCATATGTGCCGAATTTTACTGCCTAGTCAGTTATTGTCAAGGCTGTGATTTCGCCGCCATGTCCGGCTGCGCGGCGGGCGCCTGCTTGCGCAAGCCCGACCAGACGATGGCGGCCACGATCAGGGCGGCGCCCGCCATCATGCGCGGCGTGGGCTCCTGGCTGAACAGCGCCCAGGCGAAAGCGATGGCGTAGACCGGTTCCAGCGCGATGACCAGTCCGGCGCTGCGCGCGTTCAGCTGCGTCAGGCTGGACACGAACAGATAGTGCGACAGGCCCGTGCAGAAGATGCCCAGCAGCGCCAGCCAGAACCAGTCCAGCGCAGGCAGCGCGGGCAGCTGGGACACGGCGAAGGGCAGCATTACCAGCGCCACCACCAGGTTCTGCCAGCAGGCCACCTGCATCGGGTCCATGCCCGAGGCCGAGCGGCGGTTGCTCAGCGCCAGCAGGGCGAAGCTCAGGCCCGACAGCAGGCCCCAGGCCAGGCCGATGGTGCCCTGGTCGGCCAGGTCGAACGCGGGCGTGACCAGCACCAGCCCGGCCGTCACCAAGCCCAGCAGCAGCCATTCGGTCGGACGGATGCGCTCCCGGAAGAGCAGGCCCTCGAACAGGGTGATGAAGGCGGGGAAGCTGGCGAAACCCAGGGTGGCGATGGCGATGCCGCCGACCTTCACGGCAATGAAGAAGGTTACCCAGTGTCCCGCCAGCAGGGCGCCCGACACCACCAGCACGAATAGCTGCGCGGGCGTCAGGGCGCCCAGAAGCGGCTTGCGGCGCATGCGGGCGAACAGCCCCAGCGAGAGCACCGCGAAGACGGCCCGGCCCAGCGTGATCACGGCGGCGCTGGCCTGGATCAGTTCGCCGAATACGCCGGTCAGGCCAAAAAGCACGGCGGCAACGTGGATGTAGGTGAGGGCGCGGTGTCGGGTCATGCGTGAGATAAAAATATGGCCGGGTAAGCGTGGGTAAAGGCGTGCGGTGTTATTGCACTGAACATAAAATCATCGCATGAATCGCCTTGCCAAGTTTTCGCCGTCCTTCCACCCTTCCAGCCGCGCAGCCGGCTTCTTCCTGGCGACCCTGGGCGCAGTCCTGTTCTCGGCCAAGGCCATCGTGGTGAAGTTCACCTATCGCTACGGCATCGACGCAGTTACCCTCATCGCTTTCCGCATGCTGTTCGCCATGCCGTTCTTCGCGGCGGTGGCCTGGCATCAGTCGCGTCGCGCGGCGCGCGGAGAAATCCCCGTCATGACCTGGAAGGAACGCGCGCAGGTCTGCGTGCTGGGCCTGCTGGGCTACTACCTGTCCAGCTTCCTGGACTTTCTGGGACTGCGCTATATCACCGCCAGCCTGGAGCGCCTGATCCTGTTCCTGTCGCCTTCGCTGGTGGTGCTGCTGTCGGCGTTCTGGTTCAAGCGTCCGGTCGAGCGCCGCCAGTGGATGGCCATGGTGCTGTCCTATGCCGGCGTGGTGCTGGTGTTTGCCCACGACCTGTCCTTTGGCGGCGGCGAGGTGCTGTTAGGGTCTTTGTTCGTTTTCGGGTCGGCCGCAAGCTATTCTGTGTACCTGATCTGTTCGGGGGAACTGGTCAAGCGCTTGGGTGCGACCCGCCTGGTGGCGTATGCCATGCTGGTGTCCTGCGTGGCCTGCATCATCCAGTTCTTTGTCGTGCATCCCCCGTCCATGCTGATCCAGCCTGCCGGGGTCTACGGGTATTCGGTGATCCACGCCACGCTGAATACCGTGGTTCCGGTGTTCATGCTGATGTGGGCGGTGGCGTTGATCGGCGCGCCCACCGCATCGCTGCTGGGCATGATCGGGCCGGTGTCGGTGCTGTTTCTGGCGTCGTGGTTCCTGCAGGAGCCCATCACGGTGTGGCAGATGGCGGGAACTGCGTTGGTGCTGGCTGGGGTGTTCGTGCTGATGGGGGGCGGGGCCGGCAGGCTGGCGACCGCCAGGCAGGGCGAGACCCGGCCATCGCGTTGAATCTGGTTTTTCTCGTTCAGGGGCCGCAGACAGGCTCTCGTTAGCATTTTTTCCAATGAAAGGAGGCCAGCATGGCCAGCAATCTCGTCAAGGCAATTCGTATCGAGCAGCACGGTGGTCCTGAAGTCCTGAAGCTGGTCGAGGTGGAAGTGCCTCCGCCCGCCGCCAATGAAGTCACGATCGAGCAGCACGCCGCCGGCCTGAACTTCATCGATATCTATTACCGCACGGGCTTGTATCCCCATGCGCTGCCGCACGGCCTGGGCTTCGAGGGCGCGGGCGTGGTGACCGCCGTCGGCGCCGAGGTCACGCATCTGAAGAAGGGCGACCGCGTCGCCTACGGTCAGAGCCCGATCGGCGCCTACGCCAAGGCGCGCAACGTGCCGGCCGCGCAGGTCGTCAAGGTGCCCAAGGGCATCGGCTTTGACGAGGCCGCGGCCCTGATGCTCAAGGGCCTGACGGTGCAGTACCTGTTCCGCCAGACCTACCGCCTGCAAGGCGGCGAGACCATCCTGTTCCACGCGGCCGCCGGCGGCGTGGGCCTGATCGCCTGCCAATGGGCCAAGGCCCTGGGCGTGAAGCTGATCGGCACCGTTTCCAGCCCCGAGAAGGCCGAGCTGGCCCGCGCCAACGGCGCCTGGGAAACCATCGACTACTCGCGCGAGAACGTGGCCGAGCGCGTGCTCGAGCTGACCGGCGGCAAGAAGGTGCCGGTGGTTTATGACGGCGTGGGCAAGGACACCTGGGAAACCTCGCTGGACTGCATCGAGCCGCGCGGCCTGATGGTCAGCTTCGGCAACGCGTCCGGCCCCGTGTCGGGCGTCAACCTGGCGACGCTGAACCAGAAGGGCTGCCTGTACGTGACGCGCCCGTCGCTGGGCCTGCACGTCAATACGCTGGCCAAGCTGCAAGCCGCCTCCGAAGAGCTGTTCGACCTGGTCCTGAAGAAGAAGATCAAGGTCCGCATCGACCAGCGCTACACGCTGGAGCAGGCTGGCGAAGCCCAGACCGCGCTGGCCGCGCGCAAGACCACTGGCGCCACGGTGCTGATGCTGGACTGATCCCAGGTCGGCGATGCGCGGGGCCCGCAGGGGCGCCGCGCCAGGCCCGGCACCGCGCTGAGCGCGGTGCCGGGTTTTTTTATTGCGCAGGCGAGGTGCTCATTTGGCGGCTTGGTACGCGCACAGGCGGGTTTCTTGCTGGCCCCGCCGGCCGGAACGGCCAGGCCTGCCTTGCGGGGCGATGGCATGTCCAATGTCGCTGCGGAAAACAACGGTGTAGCCATTCAGAACGGCTTGAATACGCGGCGCGTGCCGCAGTACCTGGATTCAGCCGCGGTCAGCGCGCTGGCACATGGTTTGCTTATGACTTTGCATTTCATTGATCAATGAGGTGCAAATGTCAGCCGACACAAACAGGAAGGACGCGGGAGCCGACAAGCGCCCGCTTGCGGGCATACGCGTGCTGGATATGACCCGCGTGTTCTCCGGCCCATGGGGAACACAGATTCTTGGCGACCTGGGCGCGGACGTCATCAAGATCGAACAGCCCGGCAGAGGCGACGATCAGCGGCGCCTGGGTCCTCCTTTTCTCATGGACGGCCAGGGGGCGCCCACCAGCGAGTCCAGCTATTACCTTAGCGTCAATCGCAATAAGCGATCGGTCGCGCTGGACATCAAGACGCCCGAAGGGCAGGCGACTATTCGGCGGCTTGCGCAGAAGTGCGACGTGTTCGTCGAGAACTTCAAGGCGGGAAATCTCGCCAAGTATGGCCTGGACTACGCCAGCATTGCGGCCCTCAATCCTCGCATCATCTACTGCTCGATCAGCGGCTTCGGCCAGACCGGTCCGCGCCGCCATCAGATGGGCTACGACACGGTGATGCAGGCGATGTGCGGCCTAATGAGCGTTACGGGCAGGCCGGACGCCGAACCCGGCGGCGGACCGTTGAAGGTCGGGCTGGTGATGTCCGACATGATGGCCGGGACCTATGCCGCCATGGCGATCCAGGCCGCGCTCTATGCGCGGGATGTTCGCGGCGCGGAAGGCCAGTACATCGACATCTCCATGTTCGATGCGCAGTTGGCTGCCATGTCGCATCAAGCCAGCCACTATCTCGTTTCACAGGAGGTGCCGGAACGCTTCGGCAATGGCGCTCCCTCGGTATCGCCCTCCAATGCGTTCGCCTGCTCGGACGCCCGCATCGTGATCGTGACCGGGAACGACATGCAGTTCCGCCGTCTGTGCGAAGTGCTGGACTTGACGGACCTGGCGGACGACGAGCGCTACCGGAGCAATAGTGCCCGGGTCGTCAATCGCGCCCCGCTGCTGGAGGCGATCGAGACCAGGTTGCGTACCAACACCAAAGCCTATTGGCTGGCGGAGCTGGAACGCGCCGGCCTTGTGGCCGGCCCCATCAACACGCTGGCCGAGGCGCTGGCGGACCCGCAGGCGAGCGCCCGGGAAATCGTGAGGCACGTCAAGCACGTCAGCGGCGGCAGCGTGCCTCTCGTGGCGACGCCGATGCGCATGTCCGCCACGCCGCTCGATCGCTACACCGCGCCTCCCACTTGCGGACAGCACACCGATGAAGTGCTGCGCGAAGTGCTGGGGATGAGCACGGAGGAAATTCACGTCCACAGGAGACAAGCATGAAGATCAGGACCATTCTTGCAACATTGACCGCCGCCATGCTGCCGTTTGCCGCGGGCGCGCAGAACGCTTCGACCCGCATCATCGTGCCGTTCGCGGCGGGAGGGGCGACCGACACCGTCGCGCGCAGCCTGGCTTCCCGGCTCTCCCAGATCTGGAATCAGCCGGTAGTCGTGGAGAACAAGCCGGGCGCGGCGGGCACCATCGGGGCGCGGCAGGTGGCGGCAGCGCCGCCCGATGGCCGCACGCTGCTGATCGTGGCCAGCGGGCATGCGATCAATGAACTGGTGCATGAGAAGCTTCCGTATCGGACGGTCGAGGACTTTACGGCTGTCGCGCAAGTGGTCGACGTGCCGAATGTGCTGTTGGTTCCGAAGAACAGTCCCTACGGGAACGTCATGGAGCTGGTGGCCGCATCGAAAGCCGATCCAAAGCTGTTGTCCTATGGCACCTCCGGCATGGGAACGTCGGTGCATCTGTCGGGCGAACTGTTCAAGTCGATGAGCGGCGCAAACCTGGAGGCTGTTTTCTTCAAGGGGGGTGCGGAGTCTCTCACCAATGTCATCGGCGGGCACGTGCCCCTCAGTTTCAATACGGTTCCTGGCGCGAAGGAGCAGATTGATGGCGGCAATGTCCGGGCTATCGCCGTGACGTCCGGTACGCGAGTGCCTGTGCTGAGTAGCGTGCCGACCATCGCCGAGTCCGGCGTGCCAGGCTATGACGTCAGCACCTGGTTTGGCATTCTGGGCCCCAAAGGCATGGATTCCGCCCAGGTCCGCCAGATCAACGCCGATATCCGCACCGCCATGACCACCCCTGATATCGCCAGGCAGTTAGGCGAGAGGGGAATGATCATCAGGGTTGGAACGCCCTCGGAGTTCGATCAGCTGATCCGTGACGAAATCAGCAAGTGGCGGCCGGTGGTCGAACAACTGGGTTTGCGCGGCAAGAACTGAACCCCGCGCAGGCGGGGAGAGCCCGTCCTGATCAGAGCTGTTCCTCGTTGATCAGGTCTTCCTTGCCGTAGAACTTCACGCCGATGTGGATGCGTTCGCGGCCCTGCGAGCGGCGGTGGCGGTTGGTGTCACGCAGCGAATAGACGCAGCCGCAATATTCCTGCTGGTAGAAGTTTTCGCGCTTGCTGATTTCGATCATGCGGGCCGAGCCGCCGCCTTTGCGCCAGTTGTAGGTCCAGTAGATCAGATCGTCGTAGCGCGCCGCGGCGCGTTCGCCGCAGCCGTTGATCTGGTTCATGTCCTTCCAGCGCGAAATGCCCAGCGAGCTGGTGATAGTGTCGAAACCATGCTCGTGCGCGTAGAGCGCCGTGCGTTCGAAGCGCATGTCGAAGCAGGCCGTGCAGCGTTCGCCGCGCTCGGGGGCGTCTTCCATGCCCTTGACGCGGTCGAACCAGTTGTCCATGTCGTAGTCGGCGTCGATGAACTCGATGCCGTGCTGTTCGGCGAAGCGGATGTTTTCCTGCTTGCGGATTTCGTACTCTTTGACCGGATGGATGTTCGGGTTGTAGAAGTAGATGGCGTAGTCGATGCCCGAGGCGGTCATCGCTTCCATGACTTCGCCGGAACAGGGCGCGCAGCATGAGTGCATCAGCACCTTGCGGCGGCCGGCGGGCAGGTCGAGTTTGGGGCGCACGAGTTCGGACATGGCTTGCAGGCAAAGATAACGGAAAACCCCTTATTTTACGCTGAGTTGCCGCTGAAGGGGGGGCGCCCCGTCCCCCCTGTGCCCTTCAGCCCAGCACGGCGTCCCAGAGTTCGCGCACGGCGGCGCGTTCCTCCTGCAGCTGGTCCTGCGGG
Organism: Achromobacter pestifer; assembly: GCF_013267355.1. Taxonomy (NCBI): domain Bacteria; kingdom Pseudomonadati; phylum Pseudomonadota; class Betaproteobacteria; order Burkholderiales; family Alcaligenaceae; genus Achromobacter; species Achromobacter pestifer. The sequence continues at coordinate 405,507 of NZ_CP053985.1, read as the reverse complement.
ACGCGCGCCTTCTCCACGCCCTGCAGGCGCAACTGGTGCTGCGCGCGGCGCAGGGTGCGGTAGGCGTCGCCGGCGCGCGCGGCCAGCTCGGGAGAAATCAGGCCCGCCTCGCCCGACAGGCGCAGCAACGCGATATTGCCCAGGTTGCGCACCAGCACCGGATGCGTGCCCGAGTGGCACAGCACCAGGTACTGCGTGACGAATTCCACGTCGACCATGCCGCCGCGATCGTGCTTCAGGTCGAACAGCGGGCTGCTGTTGGGATGGCCCGCATTGATTTTTTCGCGCATCGCCAGCACTTCCTCGCGCAGCTTGGCGGCGTCGCGGGGCAGCACCAGCATGTCCTCCCGGATCTGCTCGAAGCGGGCGCCGACGCCGGCGTCGCCCGAGGCGTAGCGGGCGCGGGTCAGTGCCTGGTGTTCCCAGGCCCAGGCATGCTTGTGCTGGTATTGCTCGAAAGCTTCCACGGACACCGCCAGCAGGCCGGCGTCGCCGTCCGGCCGCAGGCGCAGGTCCACCTCGTATAGCCGTCCGGAAGACGTCATGGTCGACAGCCACGACGTCATGCGCCGGCCCAGCTTGGCGTAGACCTCGGCGGCGTCGTCGCGCGGATCGTCGAACAGGAACACCAGGTCCAGGTCGGAGGCATAGCCCAGTTCCTTGCCGCCGAGCTTGCCGTAGGCGATGACGGCGAAGCGCGGTTCGGCGCCCTCGGTCTTGTTCACCAGCGGCCAGGTGCGGCGGATGGCCTCGGTCAGCAGCAGGTCGGCCAGCGCGGACAGCTGGTCAGCCAGTTTTTCCACGGTGAGTTCGCCTTCCAGGTCCTGCGCCAGCAATTGGAAACTGGCCTGGCGCTGCATGTCGCGCATCAGGTTCATCTGGCGCTCGATGTCCGGATCGCCGTCGGGCAGCCGGCAGGCGTCCAGGTCCGCGGTCAGCTGGCGCCCGATCTGGGTGAAGTCCAGTGGTTCGAACAGTGTGCGCCAGTCGATCAGGCTGTCCAGCAGCAAGGGGTGCTGGGTCAGGTATTGCGCGGCCCAGGGGCTGGCGGCGACCATGCGCGCCACGCGGGCCAGGGTGTCCGGATACTCGGCCAGCAGGGCCAGGTAGGCGCTGCGCTGGACGATTTTTTCGATCAGGTCGAACAGTCGCACCGTGGCTTGCAGCGGAGCGGGGGTCTGCAAGGCGGCGCGCAGGGCGGCGGGCAGCAGGGCGTCCATGCGCTTGCGGCTGCTCTCGGGCAGGCTGCGCACCCGGTGGCTGCCCAGCAGGGTTTCGGTACGGCGCAGCAGGTCCTGCGCGTCGTCGCCGAAGGCCTGGCGGATCTGCTCGGCCAGTTCGCTGCTGCTGTCGGGCTCGTCCTGGCCGGACCCAGCGTCGGCGGCGCCAGGCGCGGGCGCCGGCACTTCGGCGTCGCCCATGCCCACCAGGCGGAACACGTTACGGAAGGTCTGCGAGACGAATTGGCGGTGCGCGGCCAGCGTACTTTCGAAGTCCGCGGGACTCATGCCCAGCGCTGCGGCCAGCGCGGCGCGCTGTTCAGGGTCGCCCGGCAGCAGATGGGTCTGGGCGTCCTCGCGGTATTGCAGGGCATGCTCGGTGCGGCGCAGGTAGCGGTAGGCCTCTTCCAGCCGGCGCGCGTCTTCCTCGGGCACCAGCCCAGCCGCGCTTTCCGCGTGCAGCGCTTCCAGCAGGCCGCGCTTTTGCAGCGCGGGCATGCGGCCGCCGCGGATCAGTTGGGCAAGCTGCACCACGAATTCGATCTCGCGGATGCCGCCGTCGCCCAGCTTGATATTGTTGGCGCTGTCGATACCGTTGCGCGCGCTGGCGCGCCGCTGCCAGTCCTGGCGGATGCGTTCGCGCAGGGCGCGCAGGGCCGAGAGAGCGTCGAAGTCGAAGTACTTGCGGTAGACGAAGGGTACGCGCAGGCTTTCCAGCTGGCGCGCCTGGGCGGCGCTGTCGCTGCCTTCGAAGGCCTGGGCCGGGATCAGCCGGGCCTTGAGCCAGGCGTAGCGTTCCCATTCGCGGCCCTGGCCGATCAGGTAGTGTTCCAGCGCGTCCAGGCTCCAGGCCAGGGGGCCGGCGTCGCCGTCGGGGCGCAGGCGCAGGTCGGTGCGGAACACCTGGCCGTTGGCGTCGACTTCGGACAGCACCGGCATCATGCGCCGCGTCAGGCGGCCGTAGAACTCATGATGGCTGATGCGGCGCGGGCCATCGGTTTCACCTTCTTCGCCGTACAGCATGATCAGGTCGATGTCGGACGAGACATTCAGCTCGCAGCCGCCCAGCTTGCCCATGCCCACGATCAGCATTTCCTGCGGCTTGCCGGTGGCCGGATCGCGCGGCACGCCATGCACCGCGGCGAGGTCCGCGGCCACGCTGCGATAGGCCGCGGCCACCGCGGTGTCGGCCAGCGTGGTCATGGCGCCGACGACTTCTTCCAGATCGGCCTGGCCAGTCAGGTCGCGCACGATCAGCGCGTTGAAGACCCGTTCGCGCAGCTTGCGCAGCACCATGCGGCAGACATCCACGGGGAGCGTGTCGCCTGCCTGCGGTCCGGCCAGCTCGGCCTGCCAGCGCGCGATCTGCACGGGCGTGACGGGTTGGCGCACGGCATCGTCCAGCCAGGCGGCCAGATCCGGGTGGGCATCCAGTCGGCGGCGCAGATGGCCGGACCAGGCGAGGGCGGGGGCGAGCGTAGAGGGCGTGGACATGGCGAAAGGGGCGGCAGAATAGGCGCGTTTCAGGTATAAGTGGGGACGATACCGCAAGACCTATTTTTCTGCCCACCGATCCGTGTCTGTTTCAAAAAAAGTGCTCTGCTGGGTCTTTTGGGCCGTGCTGACCGTCTATGGCGTCGTGGCCCTCGGACTGCTGGGCGTACGCTATTGGGTCCTGCCCCGCGTGGACCAATGGCGTCCCCAGATCGAAGCCTACGCCAGCAAGGCGCTGGGTTCCCGAGTGACCATCGGCGCCATCCAGGCGAACTGGCAAGGCCTGAACCCCAAGCTCGATCTCACCTCCGTCCAAGTCTACGACGACGAGGTCGACCCCGTGCTGTCCCTGCCTTCCGTTTCGGCGGTGCTGGCCTGGCGCAGCATCCTGGTCTTGTCGCCCAAGCTGTTGCGTCTGCAGCTCGAACGGCCCGAACTCATCTTGCGGCGGGATCCCGCCAATCATTTGTGGGTCGCGGGCCAGGACATCGACCTCAATGGCGGCGACCAGCGTTCCGACCTGGACCATCCGGCCCTGCGCTGGCTGGGCGCGCAGCGCGAGCTGCGCATCCGCGGCGCCACCATACGCTGGCAGGACGAATTGCGCCGCGCGCCCGAGCTGACCCTGACGGGCGTCGACCTGCTGGCGCGCAACGGCAGCCTGTCCCACCGCTTCGTGCTCAAGGCCGCGGCGGGCGACGCGTTGGCGCGCAACGTGGAGCTGCGCGGCGAATTCAACCGCAGCCTGTTCTCGGTGAGCGCGGCCAATCCCGGCAACTGGGGCGGCCAGCTGTATGTGCAGCTGGACGACGCCGAGCCGCTGGCGTGGCGGCCGTGGCTCGAGGTCCCGGCGGTGGCGGGGCGCTTGAGCGGGCGGGCATGGCTGCAGCTGGAACGCGGCAAGTTCACCGATCTGACCGCGGACGCCGCGGCGCGCGGCCTGCAATGGACGCAGACCCCGCAAGGCGCTGACGCTCCCGGCTTCAAGGCTGGCTACGTCCAGGCCCGCATCCATGGCCTGCCGGGCGACTTCATGCAACTGGACAGCGTGCCCCTGGCGCGCAGCCCTGGCGCGCCGGCGGTATCGGTCAACGGCAAGGTCGAACAGCTGGGCCTGAGCTTGCCGGGCGTCTTCGAGCAACCCGACTTGGCGGTGCGCGAAGCGGCGCTGGAGGCCGCCATCAAGGGGCCGGACGCCGATCACTGGTTCGTGGACGTGGGCCAGCTGCAACTGGTCAACGACGATCTCGACGTGCGCCTGCAAGGGCAGTGGCGGCGCGAGGGCAAGACCGCGGCGGGCAGCGTCGACATGCGCGGCGTGATGGCGCGCGGCTCCATGTCCGCCATCCATCGCTACCTGCCCCTGGAGGTCAACGCCGACGCCCGCGAATGGCTGGCCATCGGCTTGCCGGCAGGCGAAATGCAGTCCGCCTCCATCACGCTCAAGGGCGATCTCGACGAGTTTCCGTTTGGCGCGCCGGCGTCCCAGGGCGAATTCGTGATCGCCGGCGGATTCACCGGCGCCAAGGTCGATTACGCGCCGGCCCGCGAGCGCCGCAAGGGCTGGCCGATGCTGGAGAACCTGTCCGGCAATTTCCGCATCGACAAGGTCAGCCTGGCGCTGGACAGCGCGGGCGGCGCGGTCGCTCATACCGGGTCGGGGCATACCGTGACGCTGGGAGCGGTTGCCGCAACCATTCCCAACATGGAAGAGAACTCCGAACTGCTGCTGACCGGCGAGACGTCCGGCACCGTGCCGGCCTATCTGGCGCTGGCGGCCAACTCGCCCTTGGGCGAGTTGCTGGACGGCGCCCTGGACGAGGCGCGCGGCACCGGCGACTGGCGGGTGAGACTCAAGCTCAAGGTGCCCCTGCTGAACACCGATGACACCGAGGTCCAGGGGAATATCCTGTTCGGGGGCAACACCTTCACCTTCATGCCGGAGATGCCGCTGCTCAGCCAGATGCACGGCGACCTGGCATTTTCAGAGAAGGGCGTCGAGGCCAAGGACCTGCGGGCTCAATTCCTGGGCGGCCCGGCGCGGATATACGGACGCCTGGCGCAGAGCACGGACGCGTTGCGCTTCGAGGGCACGCTGGCCGGGCCGGCGCTGAGCCAGTTGAGCAACACGCCGTCCATGTCGCGCTTTTCGGGCAAGGCCGCCTACAAGGGCAGGGTGGGTTATCAGCGCGGCGGCGCGGTGGACATCTCCGTGGAATCCGATCTGGTGGGCATGGCGATCGACATGCCCGCCCCGGTAGGCAAGCCGGCCCAGGCGTCCCAGTTGCTGAAGGTGCAATGGTCGCCGGCCCAGGACCGCGGGGCGCAGAACCGGCGCTGGCTGACCGCCAGCCTGGGGGATGGCGTCAACGCGCTGTTCGAGCGGGCGCCGTCCGAAGGGGCGCCCTCCTATTTCGCGCGCGGCGCGCTGGGCATCAACCGCCCCGCGAGCCTGCCGGAACGCGGTTTCAGCCTGAACGCCAGCCTGCCGGAGCTGGACATGGATGCCTGGGAAAAAGTGTCCGACGGCTTCAGCGCGCCTGCCGGCAAGGGCCGTGCCGCGGCCAAGCCGATGCTGCCCCCGGCCGAACGCATCAGCCTGGCGGCCGGTGTATTGCGGACTGGCGGCTTTACCCTGAACGACCTGACGCTGTACGCAACCCGGCCGGGGCCCGCCCAATGGCGCGTGGACCTGCAATCCAAGCAGGCGACGGGGTCGCTGGAATGGCGCGAGGCCTCGGGCGCCATCGCCGGCCAGATCACCGCGCGCCTGAAGCACCTGTCGCTGGGCGGCGAGGGTGATACGAACAAGGCCGACGAGGCGCTGTCCTCGAGCAACGACCTGTCCGACATCCCGGCGATCGACCTGCAGGCCAAGGAATTCCTGCTGTACGGCAAGAATGTGGGCGAACTCCAGGTGCAGGGCACGAACCTGCAGCGCGGCCGCCAATGGCGCCTGGACAAGCTGTCCATCGTCAACGAGGCGGCCTCGCTCAACGCCACCGGCAACTGGAACCTGGAGGGTCAGAGCCGCGGCCTGACCGTGGATGCCTTGGTCAAGTTCGAAGACGTGGGCAAGTTCCTGGACCGCATCGGCTTCGAGAAGGTGGTCTCGGGCGGCAACGGCACGATGCAAGGCAAGGCCGCCTGGCGCAATCTGCCCTGGACCCACAAGATCGAAGACCTGACGGGCGAGGTCGATGTCAGCCTGGACAAGGGTCGCTTCATGCACGTGAACTCCCGCACCGCGCGGCTGCTGGAGCTGCTGTCCCTGCAATCGCTGCAGCGGCTGGCGCGGCTGGACGTGAATCCCACCAATCTGCTGCGCGATGGCTTCCCCTTCGACACCATCCGCGGCAAGGTCAAGGTAGCCGACGGCACGATCTCGACCGAGGGCTACAAGATCAACGGACCGGTGGCGACGATCGTGCTGGCGGGCGGCGTGAACATCATCCGCGAGCGCTGGGACATGAAGGCGGTGGTGATTCCCAACCTGGACGCCAGCGGCGCGGCCATGGTGACGGCGCTGGCGGTCAATCCGCTGATCGGCCTGGGGGCCTTCGTGACGCAATGGCTGCTGAAGCAGCCGCTGGCGCGGGCCATGACCATGGAATACGCCGTCACCGGTAGCTGGGACGATCCCAAGATCGAGCCGATAGACGCGTCCGGCAAGCCGGTGGGCGACAAGCAGACGCCGCGCCCGGCGCCGCAGCCCGGCACTCTGGAGGAGTTCATGGGGGGGCAGTGAGCCGCGCAGGCGGCCCGTTCGTTCCATGAAAAACGCCCTGGAGCGCGCTTGGCGCCCAGGGCGTTTTTCATGGCCGGGTCCGAGGCGCAGGCGCCGCGGACCGCGACACGGCTTACTTCTTCTTCATCATGTCGAAGAATTCGGCGTTGGTCTTGGTGGCGCGCATCTTGTCCAGGATGAATTCCATGGACTGGACTTCGTCCATGTCGTGGATGAACTTGCGCAGCACCCAGACCTTCTGCAGCAGGTCCGGGGCGATCAGCAGCTCTTCGCGGCGGGTGCCGGACTTGTTCAGGTTGATCGACGGGTAGACGCGCTTTTCAGCCAGGCGACGCTCGAGGTGGACTTCGGAGTTGCCGGTGCCCTTGAATTCTTCATAGATGACTTCATCCATGCGGCTGCCGGTTTCGATCAGCGCCGTGCCCAGGATGGTCAGCGAACCGCCTTCTTCCAGGTTGCGGGCGGCGCCGAAGAAGCGCTTGGGGCGTTGCAGCGCGTTGGCGTCCACGCCGCCGGTCAGCACCTTGCCGGAGGCCGGCACCACGGTGTTGTAGGCGCGGGCCAGACGGGTGATCGAGTCCAGCAGGATCACGACGTCCTTCTTCATTTCGACCAGGCGCTTGGCCTTTTCGATGACCATTTCCGCGACCTGCACGTGGCGGGTGGCGGGTTCGTCGAAGGTCGAGGCCACCACTTCGCCGCGCACCGTGCGCTGCATTTCAGTCACTTCCTCGGGGCGCTCGTCCACCAGCAGGACGATCATGACCGCGTCGGGATAGTTGGTGGTGATGGCGTGCGCGATGTGCTGCATCATCACCGTCTTGCCGGACTTCGGGCTGGCGACGATCAGGCCGCGCTGGCCCATGCCGATGGGGGCGAAGACGTCGAGAATGCGGCCCGTGAGGTTTTCCTCGCTCTTGATGTCGCGTTCCAGGCGCATGTTGCGGTTCGGGTGCAGCGGCGTCAGGTTTTCGAACATGATGCGATGCTTGATCGCTTCCGGCGCCACGCCGTTGACCTTGTCCACCTTCACCAGGGCGAAATAGCGCTCGCCGTCCTTGGGCGTGCGCACTTCGCCTTCGATCGAATCGCCGGTGTGCAGGTTGAAGCGGCGGATCTGCGAGGGCGAGATGTAGATGTCGTCCGTGCTGGCCAGATACGAGGTCTCGGGCGAGCGCAGGAAGCCAAAGCCGTCAGGCAGGACTTCGAGGACGCCGTCGCCGAAGATCTGCTCGCCTTGCTTGGCGCGCCGTTTCATGATGGCGAACATCAGCTCCTGCTTGCGCAGGCGGTTGGCGTTCTCGATTTCCAGGCCGGCGGCCATTTCCAGCAGCTGCGAGACGTGCAGCGCCTTCAGTTCGTTGAGGTGCATCGCGGTGGGATTTTGGGGGAGAGTGAAGGAGAGTTCTGGCGGCGCGCCACGGACGGGCACACGCGGTATTGAATGAGCGCCGCCCCGAGGGCGGCGCCTTCGTTCACGGCACGCGGCTTACAGCGCGCCGTCCAGGAATGCGGTCAGTTGCGACTTCGACAGCGCGCCAACTTTGGTGGCGGCGGCTTGGCCGTCTTTAAAGAGCATAAGGGTGGGAATGCCGCGGATGCCGTACTTGGTGGCGGTGCCCTGGTTTTCGTCGACGTTCAGCTTGGCGATCGTCAGGCGGCCAGCGTACTCCGTGGCGACTTCTTCCAGGATCGGGGCAATCATCTTGCAGGGGCCACACCAGGCAGCCCAGTAGTCCACCAGCACCGGCTGGCCGGATTTCAACACATCGGCATCGAAGCTGGCGTCACTGACGTTCTTGATTTGGTCGCTCATGATGGTGATTCTCGGTTCGGCAGCAAAAGGCGCGTAAAAAGGGACGCGCCTTGCCGTTGTTCTTGTTTGTGGACGGCCTCAAGCATACCACTGTCAATAACACCAGGCATACCACTGTTAATAACAACAGGAGTTGCAGGATTTGTGTAGGATGTTGCGGCGCAGTTGTCGCGATCCGGGCCGTTCCGCCCCGATGCGCTGGCTGTGACTGTCATCATCCTACCGAATTTGGAGCTGCTCAGGTCGTGCTCATCCCACTGGGAGCCGCGCAGAATCTAGGCTTATCCGTAAAATGTCGGTTTTTTTCCACAGATGTTGGGGATAACTTGGCCACTCCACGTTACACCGAGGCGTCCATTCGCGTCCTGAAGGGACTGGAGCCCGTGCGCCAGCGCCCGGGCATGTACACCCGAACCGAAAACCCCCTGCACGTCGTGCAGGAGGTCATTGATAACGCCGCAGACGAGGCCTTGGCCGGTTACTGCAAGCAGATCCAGGTCACGCTGCATATCGACGGCAGCGTTTCCGTCGAGGATGACGGCCGCGGCATTCCCGTCGGCCTGCATCCCGAAGAGCACGCTCCCGTGGTGGAGCTGGTGTTCACCCGCCTGCACGCCGGCGGCAAGTTCGACAAGGCGGGCGGCGGCGCCTACGCCTTCTCCGGCGGCCTGCACGGCGTCGGCGTGTCCGTCACCAACGCCCTGGCCACGCGGCTCGAGGTGGTGGTGTGGCGCGATGGCGCGGTAAACCGTCTGGTTTTCAAGGGCGGCGACGTGGCCGAGCCCCTGGCGCCCTACGATCAGGGCGGCCGCAAGAAGTCCGGCACCCGCGTGCGTGTCTGGCCGGATCCCAAGTATTTCGACAGCCCCAATATTCCGCTGGGCGAGTTGACGCACCTCTTGCGCAGCAAGGCCGTGCTGCTGCCCGGGGCGAAGGTGTCCCTGGTCAATGAAAAAACGGGCGACACCAAGACCTGGCAGTATCAGGACGGCCTGCGCGGCTACCTGTCGGAAGCGCTGTCGGGGGCGGAGCTGATGGTGCCGTTCTTCGAGGGTGCGCAATACGCGGGCGCCGACCACGAGAACTTCGCCGAAGGCGAGGGCGCCCAGTGGGTGGTGGCCTGGACTGAAGACGGCAACGCGATGCGCGAGTCGTACGTAAACCTGATTCCAACGCCTGCTGGCGGCACTCATGAATCCGGCCTGCGCGAAGGCCTGTTCGGCGCGGTCAAGGGCTTCGCCGAGCTGCACAGCCTGCTGCCCAAGGGCGTCAAGCTGCTGCCCGAAGACGTGTTCGCGCGCGCCAGCTTCGTGCTGTCGGCCAAGGTGCTGGACCCGCAATTCCAGGGCCAGATCAAGGAACGGCTCAACAGCCGCGATGCGGTGCGCCTGGTCGGCGGCTTTTCCAAGAGCGCGCTGGACCTGTGGCTGCACAGCAACGTCGAGTACGGCAAGAAGCTGGCCGAACTGGCCATCCGCCAGGCCCAGGCGCGCCAGCGCTCGGCCCAGAAGGTCGAAAAGCGCAAGAGCTCGGGCGTGGCCGTGCTGCCGGGCAAGCTGACCGATTGCGAGTCCAGCGACGCGACCCGCACCGAAGTCTTCCTGGTCGAGGGCGACTCCGCGGGCGGTTCCGCCAAGATGGGCCGCGACAAGGAATTCCAGGCCATCCTGCCGCTGCGCGGCAAGGTGCTCAATTCCTGGGAAGTGGACCGCGACCGGCTCTTCGCCAACAACGAGATCCATGACATTTCCGTCGCCATCGGCGTGGACCCGCACGGCCCCGGCGACACGCCGGACCTGTCGGGCCTGCGCTACGGCCGCATCTGCATCCTGTCCGACGCCGACGTCGACGGCTCGCATATCCAGGTGCTGCTGCTGACGCTGTTCTACAAGCACTTCCCCAAGCTGGTCGAGGCCGGCAACGTGTTCGTGGCCAAGCCGCCGCTGTTTCGCCTGGACGTGCCGGCGCAGGGCAAGCGTCCGGCGCGCAAGATCTACTGCCTGGACGAAGGCGAGCTCGAGGCCGCGCAAGACAAGTTGCGCAAGGAAGGCGCGCGTGAAGGCGCATGGGCCGTCAGCCGCTTCAAGGGCCTGGGTGAAATGAATCCCGAGCAGCTCTGGGAAACCACCATGAACCCGGATACGCGCCGCCTGCTGCCCGTGGGCTACGGCGACCAGACGCCCGAAGACACCACCCGCATGTTCGACATGCTGATGGGCAAGGGCGAGTCCTCGCAGCGCCGCGCCTGGATCGAAGAGAAGGGCAATCTGGCGGAGCTGGACATCTGATGGCCGCGTCCGCGCCCGGCTCGGCCCGCATGGACGTCCAGATGACGGCCGACGACTACGCCGATTTCGCCGCTTATGTGTACAGGCGGCCGGAGCTGCGCCGCCGCCGCTATCGCTCGCATCTGCGTTTCGCGGTCCTGATGATCGTGGCCTTGCTGGCCTACCTGATCTGGCAGACCTGGGACGGCAATATGCCGAACTGGGGGCGGATCCTGCCCGTGTACTTCCAGGGGCTGGCGGTGGGCCTGGGCATCCTGGCGCTGCTGGCGCTGGCCTACGAGTACGTCCTGCCGTCGCTGGTCAGGATGAACACGCGCCGCATGCTGAAAAGGCAGCCCGACGAGTTGTTCCTGGGCCGCCATCAGCTGGATTTCGGCGCTGAGGGCATCACGGATACCACTTCCACCGCCTCCGGACGCATGGACTGGTCCGATGTGCGGCGGGTCGAGGAAACCCCGGAGCATCTCTATGTCATTCTCGGCACCTTGCAAGGCGTGATCATCCCCAAGCGCGGGCAGGATGCCGCCACGCTGGATGCGGTGCGGGCCCAGTTGCGCGCGCATGTCGCGGACACGCAGTTGATGTCGTCCGCGCAGGCGCTTTGACGCCGTTTCGATGAAATTGTCTACCTGAATACATCATGACCGACAGCAATCAACCCGGTTTGTTCGATTCCAACCCGCCTGGCGGCGATGGCGGCGGCGATGGCGACGCCGCCATCACCCTGGCGCGCTACGCGGAGCAGGCCTACCTGGACTACGCGGTTTCCGTGGTGCGCGGCCGCGCCCTGCCGGACGTGGGCGACGGGCAGAAACCCGTGCAGCGCCGCATCCTGTACGCCATGCAGGCGATGGGGCTGGCCGCCGGCGCCAAGCCCGTGAAGTCCGCGCGCGTCGTGGGCGACGTGCTGGGCAAATACCATCCTCATGGCGACCAGGCCGCCTATGACGCGATGGTGCGGATGGCGCAGGACTTCTCCCTGCGCTATCCGCTGATCGACGGCCAGGGCAACTTCGGTTCGCGCGACGGCGACAACGCCGCCGCCATGCGATACACCGAAGCCCGCCTGACGCCCATCGCCAAGCTGCTGCTGGACGAGCTGGACGAGGGCACCGTGGACTTCGTGCCCAACTACGACGGCAGCCAGCAGGAACCGCAGATGCTGCCGGCGCGCTTGCCCGTGATGCTGCTCAACGGCGCCTCGGGCATCGCGGTCGGCATGGCCACCGAGATCCCGCCGCACAACCTGCGCGAAGTGGCGCAGGCCTGCGTGGCGCTGATCAAGCATCCGCAGCTGCCGGACGCCGAGCTGCATGCCCTGATCCCGGGTCCGGACTTCGCGGGCGGCGGGCAGATCATCACGCCGGCCGCGGACATCGCCCAGATCTATGCGGGCGGCCGCGGTTCGCTCAAGGTGCGTGCGCGCTGGCAGTTCGAGGAAATGGCGCGCGGCCAGTGGCAGTTGGTGGTCACCGAGCTGCCGCCCGGCGCCTCGGGCCAGAAGGTGCTGGAAGAGATCGAGGAAATCACCAACCCCAAGGTCAAGACCGGCAAGAAGAGCCTGACGCCCGAGCAGACGCAGGCCAAGGCCGTGATGCTGAACCTGCTGGACGCCGTGCGCGACGAGTCGGGCAAGGACGCCGCCGTGCGCCTGGTCTTCGAACCCAAGACCTCGCGCGTGGACCGCGACGAATTCGTCAACACGCTGCTGGCGCAAACCAGCATGGAAAGCAGCGCGTCCATCAACCTGGTGTGCATAGGCACTGACGGCCGCCCGCGCCAGAAGGGCCTGCGCGACGTCCTGGTCGAATGGGTGGCGTTCCGCACCAACACCGTGGTGCGCCGCACGCGCTTCCGCCTGGACAAGGTCATCGACCGCATCCACGTGCTGGAAGGCCGCATGGTCGTCTACCTGAACGTGGACGAAGTCATCCAGACGATCCGTGAATCCGACGAGCCGCGCGCCGCGCTGATGGAACGCTTCAAGCTGTCCGAACGGCAGGCCGAGGACATCCTGGAAATGCGCCTGCGCCAGCTGGCCCGCCTGGAAGGCTTCAAGATCGAACAGGAACTGGCCGACAAGCGCGAAGACCAGGTGCGCCTGCAGGAACTGCTGGACAATCCCGCCACGCTCAAGCGCCTCTTGATCAAGGAGATCGAGACCGACGCCAAGCAATACGGCGACGACCGCCGCACGCTGATCGAGACCGCCGAGCGCGCCGTGCTCGAAACCAAGGTTCTGGACGAGCCGGTCACCGTGATCGTGTCGCAAAAGGGCTGGCTGCGCGCTCGCCAGGGCCACGGCCACGACGCCGCGCAATTCGGCTTCAAGCAGGGCGACGATATGTACGGCGCCTTCGAGTGCCGCACCACCGATACGCTGATCGCGGTGGGCGACAACGGGCGCGTCTATTCGGTGCCGGTAGCCGGGCTGCCTTCGGCCCGCGGCGACGGCCAGCCGGTCACCACCATGATCGACCTGGGCAGCGGCACGCGCATCGTCCACACGATCGCGGCCGCGGCCGACAGCCGCTGGCTGCTGGCCACGCGCGGCGGCTATGGCTTTGCCGCCAAGCTGTCCGACATGGTCAGCCGCCAGCGCGCCGGCAAGCAGTTCATCACCCTGGAAGAGGGCGACGAACTTCTGCGTCCGGTGCCGCTGTTCGACGGCGCCAAGCAATTGGCGCTGTTGTCGCACAAGGGCAAGTTCCTGGTCTTCGGCCTGGACGAGGTCAAGACGCTGTCCGGCGGTGGCCGCGGCACCATCCTGATGGGGCTGGACGGCACCGACAAGCTGGACCAGACCGTGCCCATTGGCGCGGGCGGCCTGCGCGCCGCGGGCATCTACCGCAACAAGCACACCGAGGACATCCTGGTGGGCGATGCGCTGGCTCCGTATATCGGCAAACGCGCCCGCAAGGGTCGGGCGCTGGACGTGCGGCCCAAGCAGCCGGTGTTGTCGCCCGTGCTGGGCTAGGCATCCAGCGGGTACGCAAGGGAACGGCGGGCTTCGGTCCGCCGTTTTTTTCGCTTCTTGACCGTTCCTGATATCTCGGTATTTAATAGATAGACCAATTGATCTATTAATAAAATGCGCAAGATCGACCCCATCAAGCAGCAGGAACGGCGAAACCAGATATTGGCGGCGGCAGCGGATTGCTTTGCCGAGCAGGGTTTCCATTCGACCTCGACGGCGCAGATCTGCGCTCGTGCCGGCATGAGTCCCGGCAATCTGTTCCATTACTACGGCAGCAAGGCCGAGATCATCGAAGCGCTGATCGCCTCGGACACGGAGTCCGCGAGTGCACTGATGCGGACGGCGTGCGCCGCGCTGGACGCGAGGCGGGCGCTGGCGGATTGGGTCGCCGCGCAGTTGGCACTGCATCAGGACCCGGCCTACGTCAGACTGGGCATGGAAATCCTGGCCGAGGCCGTGCGCAACCCTCGCGTGCATGCGCTGGTGATGGAAAACGAGGCGGCGCGCAAGGCCGGCCTGGTGGGGTTGCTGGAAACGATCTGGGCGCAACGGGCGCCGCCGCAGCCCGCGATTGAGATGGCCGACACGCTGTTGCTGCTGCTGGACGGCGTCTACAGCCGTTCGGTGGTCGACCCCACACGCGGCGCGGCGGCGGGCAGCCGGCTCCTGGAGCAGGCTTTGTTGCGCTGCCTGCCCGGCGATGCGGAGCCGGGCGCAGCCGCAGGGAGGCAGGCATGAGCGCGATGGCAAACCACAAGCGGCTGGAGCAGGTCGACGCGCTGCGCGGCTTCGCGCTGTTCGGCATCCTGGTGGTCAACATCGGCGTGTTCTCCTCGCCGTTCTACGGCGCGGGCATCGCCGACCCGGCCTATTCGCAGCCGCTGGACCTGACCGTGCGCTGGCTGATCGCCTGGTTGTTCGAAACCAAGTTCTACCTGCTGTTCTCGTTCCTGTTCGGCTACAGCTTCACCTTGCAGATGGCCGCGGCCGAACGCAGCCAGGCGGCTTTCGCGCCGCGTTTCCTGCGGCGCCTGACGGGCCTGGCTTTGCTGGGGCTGGCGCACGCCGTGCTGTTCTACCAGGGCGACATACTCCTGACCTACGCGCTGCTGGGGCTGGCACTGCTGCTGTGCCGGCGCATGGAACCGCGGCGGGCGCTGCGCATTTCGCTATGGCTCATCGTGCTGACGGCCTCGTTGTGGGCCATCCTGGGCGCGCTGAGCTATCTGGACCCGGTGCCGCCCGGGTACGAGGCGCAGTACCACGCGGATGCCCTGGCGGCGATCGACGCGTACCGCGGAACCATAGGCACGACCATCGCGCAGCATGTGAAGGAACTCACCGGGGGCGTGTGGTTTACGGTGCTGTTCGTGCAGGGGCCGTTCGTGTTCGCCATGTTCCTGGCGGGCTATGCGCTGGGCCGTCGCGATGCCTTGGCCGATCCCTGGCGCGAGCCGCGGGCGCTGTGGCTGCTGTGCGCGTTGGGCCTGATACCGGGCCTGGCCGGTTCCGCGCTGTATGCCTTCACGTCGCTGCCGTCGGCGGGCGTGGCCTGGGAATTGCCGGGGCTGGCGGCGGACCTGCTGACCGCGCCGCTGCTCAGCATGTCATACGCGGCGGCCTTGCTGCTGGCCATGCGCACGGGGCCCGGCGCACGGCTCGCGGGCTGGCTGGCGCCGGCCGGGCGGATGGCGTTGAGCAACTACCTGATGCAATCGGTCGTCTGCGCCTTCTTGTTCACCGCCTGGGGCCTGCGCCTGTTTGCCTCGGTCTCGCCGCTGGCGGCATTCGGCATCGCCGTGGCGATTTTCGCGGCGCAGTTGCTGCTGTCCGCCTGGTGGCTGCGGCGCCACGCCTACGGTCCGGTGGAGTGGTTTCTGCGCGCGCTCACCATCGGCGCATGGCCGGCCTGGCGGCGCGCGCGGGCGGACTGATCAGACCGGCTTGGCGCGCAGTTGGCCGACGGCGGCGCCGCCGTCGCGCCGGCCCTGGCGCGTCCACATGCCCGCCAGCAACAGCAGCGCCGGCACGTACACCCAGAAGTCGGACCAGCGCCGCGGGTTGGGCGCCTTCACTTCCAGCACGTCCCAGCCTTGTTCCCAGCCCGCGCGCTGGGCGCGGCTGCCGAAGCGCACGCCGCCGATCTGCGTCTGGTCGCCCAGGCTCATCAGCGTCAGTCCGGCC
This sequence comes from Achromobacter pestifer, assembly GCF_013267355.1. NCBI lineage: Bacteria > Pseudomonadati > Pseudomonadota > Betaproteobacteria > Burkholderiales > Alcaligenaceae > Achromobacter > Achromobacter pestifer. The sequence continues at coordinate 389,780 of NZ_CP053985.1, read as the reverse complement.
TCGGCCAGGCGTTTGCGGCCCGAGTCCTGCCCGGCAGGGTTGTCGGTCAATTCGGGCAGGGCGACCGCCACGGTCTTGGTCAGCTCGTCGCCTTCCAGGTTGATGCCGCGCAGCACCACGGTGAGCCGCCCGTTGTCGGGGAGCGCTGCCGCGATGGCCTGCATCTCGGACGCCGGGCGGCTTTCATGGCGCGGCGCGAAATGGTCCATGAACCAGTCCGGGCGGAACAGCATGAACGTGACCAGCAGCAGCACGCCGACTTCGGCCAGGGTGCAGCGCAAGCGGAACCAGCGCATGGTGGCGGCGGCGAAGGTCAGCGAGGCCAGCGTGGCGCCGGCCACGACCAGGGCCAGTTCCCAGCCATAGGTGACGTCGATCAGCAGCAGCATGGGATTGAACACGAACATGAACGGCAGGATGGCCGTGCGCGCCGCGTAGGTCACGCCCTGGATGCCGGTCTTGATCGGATCCTCGCCCGAGATGGCCGCGGCCGCGAACGTGGCCAGGCCGACGGGCGGCGTGATGTCGGCCATGATTCCGTAGTAGAAAACGAACATGTGCACCGCGATCAGCGGGATCACCAGGCCGCTCTGCGCGCCCAGCTCCACCACCACGGGCGCCATCAGCGTCGCCATCAGGATGTAGTTGGCCGTGGTCGGCATGCCCAGGCCCAGGATCAGGCACACCACCGCCGTGAAGATCAGCATCAACAGCACGTTGCCCATCGACACCAACTCGACGAAGGCGGTCATGCGCAGGCCCAGGCCGGTGAGGGTGATGGCGCCCACGATCAGTCCCGCAGTGCCGCAGGCGATGGCGATGCCTATCATGTTGCGGGCGCCGTCTTCCAGGCCGCCGATGGCGTCGCGCCAGCCCTGGCGCCAGGCCGCGGGCAGCGGCTGCTTGCGGAACCAGGCGATCAGCGGACGCTGCGTCACCATCTGGAACAGCATCGCCATCGCCGCCCAGAACGCCGACAGCCCGGCCGACAGTTCTTCCACGCTCAGGCACCAGACCAGGATGCCGATGGGAATCAGGAAATAGAGCCCGGCGCGCACCGTGGGCCAGGGCTGCGGGCGCACGGGATGATTGATGTCGATGTCCTGCGGCAGGTCGGGATGGCGCGCCGCCACGCGCAGCAGCCAGAGATAGAGCACGGCCAGCATGGCCAGCAGCACCCAGATGGCCGCGGCGCCGGCCACCGCCTGCACGCCCGTGCCTATCCAGTAGACCGCGCCCATCACCAGCAAGGTGCCGCTGATGCCCATGCCCCAGCCGGCCAGCTTCTGCAGCGGCGTGCGGGCGGGGCCGGAGGCCATCATGGGCTGGATGCCCAGTTTCAGGGCTTCCAGGTGGACGATGTAGAACAGCGCGATGTAGGAGATCGCGGCCGGCAGGATCGCGTGGCGGATGATGTCGGTATAGGGGATGCCGACATACTCGATCATCAGGAAGGCAGCCGCGCCCATCACGGGCGGCATGATCTGGCCGTTGACGGACGATGCGGTTTCGATGGCGCCGGCGCGCACGCCGCCGTATCCGGCCTTCTTCATGAGCGGAATCGTGAAGATGCCGCCCGTCACCACGTTGGCCACGGAAGATGCCGACACCAGGCCATTGACGGCCGAGGACACCACGGCCACCTTGGCCGGCCCGCCGCGCAGGTGCCCCAGCAGCGCGAACGACACCTGCATCATGTAGTTGCCGGCGCCGCACTTGTCCAGCATGGAGCCCAGCAGCACGAAGATGAAGATGTACGACACCGACACGCCCAGCGCCACGCCATAGACGCCTTCCGTCGTCAGCCACATGTGCGACATCAGGCGTTCCAGCGAAGCGCCGCGGTGCGCCAGCACGTCGGGCAGCCAGGGGCCGGCCAGGGCATAGGCGACGAACACCAGGCCCAGTACGGTCATGGGCAGGCCGAGCGCGCGGCGCGTCACTTCCAGCAGCAGCGCCAGGCCAATGACGGCGGTGGCCACGTCCATGGTGGTGGGCTGGCCGGGGCGGCCCGCCAGCTCGTTGTAGAAGAGGCACAGATAACTGCCGCAAAAGCCCGCCATCAGCGCCAGCCCCCAGTCGTACCAGGGCATGCGGTCGCGCGCCGAACGCTTGCTGGCGGGGTAGGCCAGGTAGCCCAGGAACATCGCGATGCCCAGGTGCAGGGCGCGCGCCTCGGTATCGTTGAAGATGCCCCAGTTCAGCGAGAACGGCAGCGGCGATGCGTACCAAAGCTGGAAGACGGACCAGGCCAGCGCGCCCGCGGCCAGCGTGGCGCCCGCCAGGCCGCGCACATTGCGGCCTCCGCGGTCGGCGTCGGCGACCAGTTGTTCCAAGTCCGGGGCCGGCGTGTGCGGCTCTTTATTCATGAAATTCCCCTACGTGTCATGGCGCGCGTCGGCGGCGCGGCGCGCGTTGAGTCCTGGCGCGCGCCTGCGTTGCGCCAGGGACGGCAGCCTGCGGGGCCGCGGCCCCGCAGGCGTGCCGTTTCAGCGGCCCTGGGGCCCGGGCCTCAGAGCAGGCCCTTTTCCTTGAAGTACTTCTCGGCGCCCGGATGCAGCGGCGCCGACAGCCCGTTCTTCACCATGTCCGCCGCCTTCAGGTTGGCGAACGCGGGGTGCAGCTTCTTGAAGTCGTCGAAGTTGTCGAACACTGCCTTGACCACGGTGTAGACCGTGGCATCGGGCACGTCGGCCGAGGTGACGAAGGTGGCGGTCACGCCGTAGGTCTTGGTCTCTGCCGGGTTGTTCGGATACAGCCCGGCCGGAATCGAGGCGTGGGCGTAGTACGGGTACTTTTCGACCAGCTTGTCCACGGCGGGGCCGGTCAGCGACACGAGCTTGGCGCCGCAGCTGGTGGTGGGGTCCTGGATGTTGGCCGAGGGGTGGCCCACGCCGTAGAAGAAGCCGTCGATCTTGCCGTCGCACAACGCCGAGCCGTGCTCGTCGGGGCGCAGCTCGGATGCCAGCGAAAAATCCTTGAGCGTCCAGCCCATGGTGCTCAGCAATTCCTCCATCGAGGATCGCGTGCCCGAGCCGGGATTGCCGACGTTGAAGCGCTTGCCTTTCAGCTCTTCAAAGCTCTTGATGTTGGCTTCCTTGCGCGTCACGACGGTGAAGGGCTCCGGGTGGATGGAGAACACCGAGCGCAGCTTGGTGTACGGCCCGGCTTGTTTGAATGGGCCTTCGCCCTTGTAGGCGTTGAAGCCCACGTCGGATTGCACCACGCCCAGGTCCAACTCGCCGGCCTTGATGGTGTTGGCGTTGAAGACCGAGCCGCCGGTCGATTCGACCGAGCAGCGGATGCCGTGATTGGCGCGATCCTTGTTGACCAGGCGGCAGATGGCGCCGCCGGCGGCATAGTAGACGCCGGTGACGCCGCCCGTGCCGATACTGACGAACTTCTGTTGGGCGGCGGCGGGCGCCGGCGCCGTGGACAGCAAAGCCGTGGCGAGGCCCGCGGCTGCGAGCGTCCAGGCGTTGCGATGGCCCAAGGGGTGTTTGACGGACGTGGTCATGCAAACTCCTTTTGGGGTTTTTCCCCGTGATATAGCCGGTCTTGGCCGGCGGTTGGCGCGCCCCGCGAGCCGCGGAGCACCCTGTGCGTATCATCACGAGCCCGCGCCAGGCGGGCGGCGCGGCGCAATCCCCTGCGCCGCGCTTGCAGGCGGCGGCTAGGCGCGCGCCTGCGCAATCGCGGCGTCGATGGCGCCGGTCAGACGTTCGGTCAGTTGGTCCAGCTCATCGTCGGAGATGATGAAGGGCGGGGCGAGCAGCACGTGGTCGCCTTGGCGGCCGTCGATGGTGCCGCCCATCGGATAGACCATCAGGCCGCGCGCCATGGCCTCGCGCTTGATGCGCGCGTGCAACGACAACGCGGGGTCGAAGGTCTGCTTGCTGGCGCGGTCCTGCACCAGCTCGACGCCCATGAACAGGCCGCGGCCGCGGATGTCGCCGACATGCGGATGCGCGCCCAGCGCGCTGTCCAGCCGCTGGCGCAAGCCTGCGCCCTGCGCTTGCACGCGCGCCAGCAGGCCGTCGCGCCGGATCACGTCCTGCACGGCAAGCGAGGCCGCGCAAGCGATCGCATGGCCCAGGTAGGTGTGGCCGTGCTGGAAGAAGCCACTGCCTTGCTGCATGGCAGCGACGATGCGCTGCTGCACCATCACCGCCCCGATGGGTTGATAGCCGCCGCCCAAGCCCTTGGCGATGGTGATCAGGTCGGGCGTGACGCCTTCCTGCTCCACCGCGTACAGCGTGCCGGTGCGGCCCATGCCGCACATGACTTCGTCGGCGATCAGGAGCACGCCGTGGCGGTCGCAGACTTCGCGGATGCGGCGGAAATAGCCCGGCACCGCCGTGACGGCGCCGGCGGTGGCGCCGACCACGGGTTCGGCCACGAAAGCCATGACCGTACCGGGGCCCAGGCGCTCGAAGGTCTGTTCCAGCTCCTGCGCCAGGCGCTCGCCGTATTGCTCGGCGCTTTCGTCCTCGCGCTGGTCGCGGTAGGCGTAGCAGGGCGAGACGTGCTCGACTTCGATCAGCAGCGGCGCGAATTGCGCGCGGCGCCAGGCGTTGCCGCCCACCGCCAGCGCGCCCAACGTGTTGCCGTGATAGCTCTGGCGCCGCGCCACGATGTGGCGGCGTTCCGGCTGGCCGATTTCCACGAAGTACTGGCGCGCCATTTTCAGCGCGGCTTCGACGGCTTCCGACCCGCCGGAGACGAAGTAGGCGTGGGAAATGCCTGGCGGCGCGTCGGCCACCAGGCGCTCGGCCAACTGTTCCGCGACCTCGGTCGTGAAGAAGCTGGTGTGGGCATAGGCCAGCGCGTCGATCTGCGCGTGCATGGCGGCCTGGACGTCAGGGTGGTTGTGCCCCAGGCAGGAGACCGCCGCGCCGCCCGAACCGTCGAGGTAGGAGCGGCCGGCGCTGTCATAAACCCACACGCCCTGGCCGCGTACCGCGACGGGGGGCGTCTGGCGCAATGAACGATGCATGACGTGGGTGTGGCTCATGGGGCAATTCCGCAATGCAGGAGGTTGAAGGCGACGTCGGGCGGGGTGTCAGGCGGGGCGGCGCGGCGGGGCGCTGCTCCAATAAACGTTGTCGTTGAGCAGGCGTTGTTCCACTTCTGTCAGGCGGTTCAGCACCTCGTCGCCGCCGCGCGCGGTCAAACGCGCGATCAGGTGCTCGGCCAGGCCCAGCAGGCCAGCCGTGGTGTGGAAGAACGAACCGGGTCCCTGGCGCGCCGGGCGGGCCCGCACGCCTTCGCGGTCCGGGGGCGCGAAGCGCAGCACATGGCGGGCGTCGACGGCCAGCGGCGACAAGGGATCATCGGTCAGCGCGATGAGCGCCACGCCGCGCTGCGCGGCCTGGCGGGCCAGCTGCACGGTGGCGGTGGGATAGGGCGCCTGGGAGATAACGATCAGCGCGTCGCCGGTTCCCAGATTGTCGGCCTGCTCGGCGGGCGCGCCGCCCAGGCCATCTATGAGCACGCTGTTGCGCCGCACCAGCTGGTAGGCGTAGCGCATCTGAAAGGCAATGCCGAAGGCCGAGCGCGTACCCAGGAAGCCGACCTGCCGGGCTTGCAGCAGGGTCTGCACGGCGGCATCGAAGGCGGACGGAGGATTCAGCGCGCAGACGGAACTCATGGCCTGTATCTGGTAGTCGGTGAGCACGTCGTGCCCTGGCGCGGCGGGGTCTCCCGCCGCGGCCTGCAGGGCGGCCGCGCGCTCGCGCAGCCCCGGCGTGGCTTGCCCCGCCAAGGCCTGCTGGAACGGCTGGCGGAAATCCTCGTAGCTGGAAAAGCCGACGGCCCGCGCCAGCCGCAACATGGTTGCCGGCGCCACCCCCAGGGTCTGCGCCTGGCGCCGCATGGACCACAGGCCGACTTCGGCGGGATGCGCCACGACCCAGTGCGCCGCCCGTTGCAGTTCCGGCGGCAGCTGTTCCAGTTTTTCCTGGAGGGTTAGAAGAAGGTCGGATGGCAGCGTCATGTACGGCAGCAGGTTCCTGTAAAAAACAGATGATAGATCCGTGATAAATAAAAAAACATCTGTTTTTCTAAGGATTTCCACCTAGTGCAAAGAATAGGGCCGATGAAGTGCCGCGCAGGTAAGTCCTTGAAATTAGCTGTCATCCTCCGCAAATTGGCGCCCATTTACTTACATCGTGCAACGGGATTTTTGTTTGACGGGAATGAGTCGTGCGCATATCATTTGTGTAGAAATGAATTTGACCGAACCTTCTTCCCATGACTGACGCCGCGAAATCCGATCCCTCACAGCAATACGATTTGCGCATCTTGCGGGCGCTGCGCCGCATCACGCGTTCCATCGCCTTGCATTCGCGCCAGTTGTCCGCCGTCAGCCACATCACGGCGCCGCAGCTGATGTGCCTACGCACCGTGATCGCCAATGGCCCGATGACAGCCACCGCCATCAGCCGCGAAATGCACGTCAGTCCCAGCACCGTGGTCGGGATCCTGGATCGCCTGGAGGACAAGGGCTTGATCCGCCGCGAACGCGGCCGCGAAGACCGCCGCATCGTATTCGTCACGGCCACGGACGCGGGCCGCGAGCTGGCGCAAGGCGCGCCGTCGCCGCTGCAAAAGCACCTGGCCGACGCGCTCAACGCCTTGCCCGAACTTGAACAGGCCACCATCACGCTGTCCCTGGAGCGCATCGTGGCGCTCATGGAACAGGACGGCCAGGCCGCCGTCGACACGCATGGCGACGTGTCATCGCCCATTCTTGAAGTGCCCACGGGCGGGGCGCCCCCTGAATCAGGAATCGTTGCATGAGAAAAAACGAACTGGATACCCCAACCCTCTCAAGTGCCGTGGCGCCGGCGGTCAGCGCGCAGACCCATACCATGCGTCTGCCCGACCGCAAAGACGGCGCCGCCATCCACCGCCTCATTTCCGAGTGCCCGCCGCTCGACCTGAATTCCCTCTACGCGTACCTGCTCCTTGCTGAGCACTTCCGCGACACCTGCGTCCTGGCCGAAAGCGCCGGCGGACGCATCGACGGTTTTATCTCCGCATACGTGATCCCGGACCGGCCCGACACCTTGTTTGTCTGGCAGGTCGCGGTGCACACCCGCGCACGCGGCCATCGACTGGGCCGCGCCATGCTTCGCGAGCTCTTGCGCCGCAAGGGTCTCGAGCATGTCCGCTATCTCGAAACCACGGTGGGGCCTGACAACCAGGCATCGCGCCGCAGCTTTGCCGGCCTGGCCGGCGAGCTTGGCGCCCACGTCTCCGAACAGCCGTTCTTCGACCGGCAGCTTTTCGGCGGCGCGGACCATGACGACGAGATGTTGTTGAGGATAGGTCCGTTCGCCTTGCCGGCGCCCTAGGGGCGGCGCAAGCCCAGCGGTCTTATCGAATTACCGGGATGGTTGGCCGATCCGGATGCGCTCGCGCACCCGGAGGGGTTCTGGCCGCCCGTCCACTTATGAGATGAAAAGGGAGGATTAATCATGGACTTGAAGATCTTTGACCGGATGGAGTCGGAGGTACGGGGCTACATCCGGTCGTTCCCCGTGATATTCAGCCAGGCCCGGGGCTCGACCCTGATCGATGAGGACGGCACCGAGTACATCGATTTCTTCAGCGGCGCCGGCACGCTGAACTATGGCCACAACAATCCTGTTCTGAAGGAAAAGCTGCTGGAGTACGTCCAATCGGACGGCGTGGTGCACGGCCTGGACATGGCCACCAGCGCGAAGAAGCGTTTCCTGGAGACGGTGGACCGCGTGCTGCTCAAGCCGCGCAACTGGCAATACACCTTGCAGTTCACCGGCCCGACCGGCACCAATGCAGTGGAAGCGGCGCTGAAGATCGCGCGCCAGGTGAAGGGGCGTCCCAACGTCATCTCTTTCACCCACGGTTTTCACGGCGTGAGCGGCGGCTCGCTGGCGGTGACGGCCAACATGAAGTTCCGCGAGGCGTCCGGCTATGCGCTGGGCAACACCACCTTCATGCCCTACGACGGCTACTTCGGTCCGGACGTGGACACCATGGCCTATCTTGAACGCATGCTGGAAGATCCCAGCAGCGGCATGGACAAGCCTGCCGCCGTCATTGTGGAAACGGTGCAGGGCGAGGGCGGCGTCAACGTGGCGACGCTGCGCTGGCTGAAGGAACTGGACAAGCTATGCAAGCGCCACGACATGCTGCTGATCGTGGACGACATCCAGGTCGGCTGCGGCCGCACCGGCACCTTCTTCAGCTTCGAGGCCGCCGGCATCCGGCCCGACATCATCACCCTGTCGAAATCGCTGTCCGGCTTCGGCCTGCCGATGTCGCTGGTGCTGATGAAGCCCGAGCTGGACATCTGGAAGCCCGGCGCCCACAGCGGCACCTTCCGCGGCAACAACCTGGCTTTCGTCACGGCGACCCAGGCGCTGGAAACCTACTGGGCCAACACCGCCTTCACCACCGAGATCCAGCGCAAGGAGCGCCAGGTGCGCGACTGGCTGGAGAACCTGGTGCACAGCTATCCCAACGCCGGCCTGTCGGTGCGCGGCCGCGGCCTGATCCAGGGGCTGGTGTGCAACGCCACGCCCGCGCTGGCCAACCGCATCGCGCAGAACGCCTTCAAGAAGGGCGTCGTGATCGAAACCTCGGGCGCGCACGATGAAGTGCTGAAGCTGCTGCCCGCCCTGACCATCGAGGAAGAGCTGCTGGGCAAGGGCCTGGATGTGATCGAAGCCAGCGTCGCAGAAGCGCTTGCCGAAGAAGGACAGTCCGCCCGCATCCTGAAATTTGGAGGAAAACGTCAATGATCGTGCGCAATGTCAAAGATGTGATCGGCACCGCCGATGAAGTCCGCACCGATACCTGGGTCAGCCGCCGCGTGCTGCTGAAGAAGGACGGCATGGGCTTCTCCTTTCACGAAACCACCATCTTTCCGGGCGGCCGCACCCACATCCACTACAAGAACCATCTTGAAGCGGTGTGGTGCATCGAAGGCGATGGTTCCATCGAGACCATCGCCGACGGCAAGAAGTACGAACTCGGACCCGGCGTGGTCTATGCCCTGAACGAACACGACGAGCACTGGCTGTGCGGCGGCAAGGAGCCGCTGCGGGTCATCTGCGTCTTCAACCCGCCGCTGACTGGCCAGGAAGTGCACGACAAAGAAGGCGTCTACGCCTTGCCTGAAGCCGAAGCCCAAGCGGCCTGAAATACAAGGAGGTTCGCATGATCTCACCTGCACAGGATCCGTACGCCTCCCGTACGGATCGAAGTTCCGCCATCATCGCCCGCCAGGATCCGGTGGTCTATGAAAACGGCCAGTACGCCGGCGCATTGAACGCCGGCCAGGTCGAGCAGTACGAGCGCGACGGCTTCATCCTGTTGGAAAACCTGTTCTCCGACGATGAAATCCGCGCGCTGTCCACCGAGGTAGAGCGCATGACGCGCGACCCCTCGATCGTCCGCCGCGAAGAGTCCATCACCGAGCCCGGCAGCAATGCGGTGCGCTCGATCTTCATGGTGCACGTGCTCAACCCCATCCTGTCGCGCCTGGTGCGCGATCCGCGGCTGGTCAACGTGGCGCGGCAGATCCTGGGTTCCGAGGTGTACATCCACCAGTCGCGCGCCAACATGAAGCCCGGCTTCAAGGGCAAGGAGTTCTACTGGCACTCCGACTTCGAGACCTGGCACGTCGAAGACGGCATGCCGGCGATGCGCGCGCTCAGCTGCTCGGTGCTGCTGACCGACAACAACGAGTGCAACGGACCCCTGATGCTGGTGCCCGGATCGCATCGCCAGTTCATCTCGTGCGTGGGCGAAACGCCGAATGAACACTACAAGCAGTCGCTGAAGAAGCAGGAATACGGCGTGCCGGATCCGGTCAGCCTGCAGCTGCTGGTGGAGCAGGGCGGCATCCGCTCCATGACGGCCAAGGCCGGCTCGGTGGTGTTCTTCGATTGCAATACGATGCACGGCTCCAACAGCAACATTTCGCCGTGGCCGCGCGCCAATGTGTTCATGGTCTACAACAGCATGGAGAACACCTTGAATCCGCCCAAGTATGGGCTTACGCCGCGTCCCGAGCACATCGCGACGCGCAAGGGATTCAAGGCGGTCACGCCGCTGGATACCTTGAAGCTGGTCGGAGGCTGAGCCTCCTGTGAGAAAGCCCAGGCGCTGCCTGGGCTTTTTTCTTGTGGGCGTCTGCTATTCTCTGCGCACTTCGCCACATTGAGGCTCCGCACGCCATGTCCGCCCGCATACTCAGCCTGCACATCTACCCGGTCAAATCCTGCGCAGGCATCGCGCTGAACGAATCGCCCATCGACCGCGCGGGGCTGGCCCATGACCGCCGCTGGATGCTGATCGGCGCCGACGGCCAATTCATGACGCAGCGGCAGTGGCCGGCGATGGCGCTGATCCGCACGGCGCTGACCGGGCAGGCCTTGCGCCTGACCGCGCCGGGCATGCCCGATCTGGACGTGCCGCTCGATGGCTCGGAACTTTCGCCTGAGGCCGAAAGCGTGACAGTCTGGAAGGACAGCATCGCCGCGCGGCGAGAAAGCGCGGCTGCGGGGCAGTGGCTGTCGGATTTTCTCAAGACGCCGTGCCGGCTGTATAAGGTGGACGCGGCCGCGCGGCGACCGGCCAAACTCGATTGGGTGGGGCGCTGGATCGAGGCGCATCCGGATCTGGCGGACAGCTTTTCGGGCGACCATCATTTCGGCTTCGCCGACGGCTTTCCGCTGTTGGTGGCGAACCAGGCGTCGCTGGACGACCTGAACGCCCGCCTGCGGGCCAAGGGCGTGGCGCCGGTGCCGATGGACCGCTTCCGGCCCAATATCGTGGTCGAGGGCGAATGGGAAGCCTTCGAGGAAGACCACACCGCCATGATCGAGGCCGCGGGCGTGAAGATGGCTTTCGTCAAGCCTTGCACCCGTTGCTCGATTCCCGATATCGACCAGAACACCGCCCAGCAGTATGAAGAGCCTGGCCGCACGCTGGCGGGTTACCGCAACCTGGAAATCGGCGTGGTGTTCGGTCAGAACGCCATCCTGGACGCGCCCGAAGGCGCGCGCCTGAAGGTGGGTGACGGGGTCGGGATCGAACTGGATTTCTGATCCCGGACCCGGCGCGCCGGGGAGGCTACACGCCCATTTGCTTGGCGATGATGCTGCGCATGATCTCGCTCGTGCCGCCGCCTATCGGGCCTACCCGGGCATCGCGGAAGTACATCTGCATTTCGTTCTCCATCATGTAGCCCGCGCCGCCCATGATCTGGATGCCCATGTCGGCGCACTTGCAGTTGTTTTCGGTCGCGACGACCTTGGCGATCGCGGTCTCGGAGGTGGGCTGCAGGCCGGCGTCGAGCATGTCGGCCACCCGGTAGGTCAGCACCCGCGTGGTCTCCGCCATGATCTGCATGTCGGAGAACTTGTGCGCTACCGCCTGGTATTGGCCTATCGGTTTGCCGAATTGCGTCCGGGTGTCCGCGTATTCCTTGGCGGAGTCGATGATGCGCTGGATGTTGCCGCTGGCGGCGGCCGACAGGCAGAGGCGTTCGAGATTCAGCCCGCGCATCAGGCCGTTCCAGCCGCCATTCAGGGTCCCGAGCATGTGCGCGGCGGGCACCCGGACATTGTCGAAAAACACTTCGTTGGTATGGATCATCCGCCGGCCCAGGGCCTTGAGCGGCCGTATCGTCACCCCCGGCGAGTCGGCGTCGACCATGAACAGGGTGATGCCATGGCGTCCCGCATCGCGGTCTGTCTTGGTTGCAACCACCAATTGGTGGGCGACATGCGCGCAGGTGATGAATACCTTCTGGCCGTCGATGACGTAGTCGTCCGCGTCCTGCACCGCTCTCGTGCGGATGGCGCTGACATCGGATCCCGCCTCGGGTTCCGTCAGGCATAGGGCCATGCGCGTCTTGCCGCTGATGATGCGGGGCAGGATCCTGTGCTTTACCGCTTCCGATGCGCCATGGCTGATCTGCATGCCGCCGTAGACCACGGTCGCCAGGTACGCCGACGCCATCTGCGCATTGTGATAGGCGACCGTCTCGATGAAGATCGCCAGATCCTTGAAGGAGCTGCCGCTGCCGCCGAAGTCCGCGCCATAGGGCAGGCCCATCCAGCCGGCCCGCGCCAACGCGTCGTAGGCTTCGAAAGGGAATTCGCTCGCATCGTCGAGTTCGCGGATCTTCTCCCGGGGCAGCGCCTGTTCAAGCAGGGGCAGCACGCTGGCGCGGATCATGCGCTGAAACTCGGTCAGTTGGTAATCGTCGGGCAGGCTCACGTTTCTTACTCCCATTGATGTGGTGCCGGTCTGGTATGCAAGTACCGTGCCACCCGCGCCCTTCCTCCTGGGAAGGGGCGGTTCAACGAGGGGAAGGGGGCGATCCGCGGCGACATGTGCGCCGTGCGCACATTCGTGTCGCCGGGAAGAAACGGGGCTGGCGGGCGGCCGGGATCGCGCAGCCCGCCGCAGGGGTCTTAAGCCGAGGACAGCTTCAGGCCTACCAGGCCGAGCACGATGAGGGCGACGCTGGCGATGCGCATCCAGCTGGTGGACTCGCCGAACAGCACGATGCCGGCCACGAAGGCGCCGATGGTGCCTATGCCCACCCATACCGCATAGGCGGTGCCCAGGGGCAGGGATTTCATCGCCACCGCCAACAGCCAGACGCTGATGGCCATGCCCCCGGCGGTGATGACCGACGGCCAGAGGCGGGTAAATCCGTGGGTGTATTTCAGGCCTACGGCCCAGACGATTTCAAACAGGCCTGCGAGAACCAGGATGATCCAGGTCATTACGACTCCTACGCTTGTGCTGCCGGCGTGCCGCCGGCGCGAGGGGCCGTCCCCAGAATCATACGCACCGGCCGTCCGGCCGCGCGCGGCAACGGGCCGTCCCGCTGCGGCAAAAATTATAGAATACCGGGTTCATACGGCAAAACCGGGTGCCGGGCATCACTCTTGCAACACTTCGCGTTCCGGGCGCGAAACCAGGATATTTATCATGCAACGCATCATGCTGCGGGCAAAACTGCACCGCGCCACGGTCACCGAAGCCGACCTTCACTACGAAGGATCTTGCGGCATCGACGAAGACTTGCTCGACGCCGCCGGCATGCGCGAGTTCGAACGCATCGAGCTCTACAACGTCACCAACGGCGAACGCTTCGACACCTACATCATCAAGGCGGCCCGCGGCAGCGGCGCCATCTCCTTGAACGGCGCCGCCGCGCGCCGCGCCCAGGTCGGCGATCTGCTGATCATCTGCACCTATGGCCCGATGTCCGAAGTCGATTCGGCCACGCACAAGCCGCAGGTGGTCCTGCTGGACGACGCCAACCGCGTCAAGGAAATCCGCAAGTTCCCGGCCTGAGGCCGGGCCGGGCGGAGCGCCCCACGCGCGGCGCTCCGCCAAAACCCTGAACCGTTTCATCATGAGCTTCCAGGTCATCATCCAACCCAGCCAGCACCAATTTCCGGCCGAACCCGGCCAGACCGTGCTCGATGCCGCGCTGGCCGCTGGCATCGTCCTGCCGTATAGCTGCCGCAACGGCGCCTGCTCCACCTGCAAGGGCCGCGTGGTGTCCGGGGAGTTCGATGCCGGGCAGTACCCCGCGCAGATTCTTTCGCCCGAGGAACTGGCCGACGGCTACACGCTGTTCTGCCAGGCTCGGCCTGAATCCGACATGGTGGTCGAATCCACCGAAGTCCGCCTGGCCAGCGACATCCAGATCCGCAAGCTACCTTCGCGCGTACAGGCGCTGGAACGCGTGGCCCCGGATGTCACGGTGATCAAGCTGCAGCTGCCCGCTTCCGAGCAGTTCCGCTACTACGCCGGCCAGTACATCGAAGTCATCCTGAAGGACGGCCTTCGGCGCAGCTATTCGATGGCGGGCGCGCCGCACACCGGCAGCCCGCTGGAGCTGCACGTCCGGCACATGCCGGGCGGCGTGTTCACCGACCACGTGTTCGGTGCCGGGGACACGCAGATGAAAGAGCGCGAAATCCTGCGCCTGGAAGGGCCGTTCGGCTCCTTCTTCCTGCGTGAAGATAGCGACAAGCCCGTCGTGCTCCTGGCCAGCGGCACGGGCTTCGCCCCGGTCAAGGCCATCGTTGAGCACATGATCCACAGCAACATCAAGCGCCCGGTGGCGCTGTATTGGGGTGGCCGCCGTCCGCGCGACCTCTACATGGACGCGCTGGCGCAATCGTGGGCCGGCATGCTGCCCGGCTTCCGCTACGTGCCGGTGGTGTCCAATGCCTTGCAGGAAGACGGCTGGACCGGGCGCACCGGCTTCGTCCACGAAGCCGTCATGCAGGACATCGCCGACCTGTCGGGCCATCAGGTCTACGCCTGCGGCACGCCGCTGATGGTGGATGCGGCAAGGCGCGAATTCAGCGTCCAGAACGGGCTGCCGCCGGAAGAGTTCTACGCCGACGCCTTCACGTCCGAAGCGGACCTGGCCCGGGCCGCGGCCCAGTCTTGAGTAACAGGGCATGAGCGAACAGGGGTGGAGCGAGCGGGCCTGGAAAGGTTTGTGACTTCCGCCCCTTTTTATTCCGTAGGCGCGGGCAAGGCGCCAGGGTAAACTGCCGTGGCAGCAGCTTGCCATGGATCGTGGACATAGGGTCGGCGAACCGAGCTGGCACGCAAGGAGCAATGCGGGCATGAAAGTAGCGGTATTGGGTGGCGGCATCATCGGAATCTCCAGCGCCTGGTGGCTGAACCAGGCCGGCCATGACGTCGTGGTCATAGATCGCTGCACCGGTCCCGCCCAGGAAACCAGCCTGGCCAATGGCGCCCAGATCTCGGTGTCCTACGCCGAGCCCTGGGCCAATCCGCAGGCCCCGCTCAAGCTCCTCAAGTGGATGTTCCAGGATGACGCTCCGCTGCTGTTCCGTCCGCAGCTGGACTGGCGGCAATGGATGTGGGGCCTGGCGTTTCTGCGCGAGTGCCTGCCCGGCCGCCTGGCTCCCAATATCCGCGCCATGGTGCGCATGGCGGAATACAGCCGGGCGACCCTGCGCGGCATGCGCACGGAACTCGGCATCCAGTACGACCACCTGGAACGCGGCATCCTGAATTTCTACCGCGATCCCCACGAATTCGAGAATTCGCAGCGCGCTGCGGGCCTGATGCGCGATTTCGGCGTGGAACGCCGCGTGGTGTCGGCCGATGAGGTCATCGCCATCGAGCCTGCGCTGGCGCCGCACCGCCAGACCATCGTCGGCGGCGATTACACGCCCGAGGACGAAAGCGGCGACGTGCACCTGTTCACCGTGGCCCTGGCCGAGCGTTGCGCCCAGGCCGGCGTCGAGTTCCGCTACAGCACGCGCGCCACGCGCCTGCTGACCGCCGGCGGCACGGTGCAGAGCGTCGAAATCATCGAACCCGACGGCCGCTACGGCGTCTTGTCGGCCGATGCCTACGTCGTGGCGATGGGCAGTTTCAGCCCGTACCTGCTGCGGCCGCTGGGCGTGCCCTGCAATGTCTATCCGGCCAAGGGCTATTCCGCGACTTTCCCGGTGATCAAGCCGGATGCCACGCCCACGGTCAGCCTCACGGACAGCAGCCACAAAGTCGTTTTCTCGCGCCTGGGCGACCGGCTGCGCATGGCTGGAACCGCCGAGCTGTCGGGCTATTCCCGCAGCCTGAACACCGGACGCTG
This sequence comes from Achromobacter pestifer, assembly GCF_013267355.1. Lineage (NCBI taxonomy): Bacteria > Pseudomonadati > Pseudomonadota > Betaproteobacteria > Burkholderiales > Alcaligenaceae > Achromobacter > Achromobacter pestifer. Next base: position 374,113 of record NZ_CP053985.1, on the reverse strand, counting down.
CGAAGCCATGACCCGCCTGGCGCGCGAACTTTTTCCCGATGCGCTCGATTTCGAGCGCGTCAGTTACTGGTCGGGCTTGCGCCCGTCCACTCCCTCGAACGTGCCCATCATCGGCCGCAGCCGTATCCCCAACCTGTACGTCAACACAGGACACGGTACGCTCGGTTGGACGATGGGCGTTGGCTCGGGCCGGGCATTGGCCGATCTGCTCAGCGGAAGGCGGCCGGAACCGGAGTTTCCTTTTCTTGGTCTGTGAACCTATGAAGAATCTGCAATTGGCGGGCGTTGCCCGCGCGATGTTCGCCAGCCGGCGCGCATGGTTGTTCGGCGCCGCCATGGCGATGGCCGGCGCGGCGAATGCTGCCGCGGTCGAGATCCAGGTCTGGCACACGCTGACCGACGCAAACAAGGCCGAGTTCGAAAAGCTCGCCAAGCAATACAACAAAGAGCAGGACCAGGTCCGCGTGACGCTGCGCGGCTTCGCCTCGTCCAGCGCGCTGGAACAGGAAGCCGTCACGGCGGTCAAGGCCAAGAAGGGTCCGAACCTGCTGCAGCTGACCGACAACCACTCGCCTGAAGTCGTTGCCCAGCACAAGGCCGTGCTGCCGCTGTACGAACTGCTGGCCAAGTACCCGATCAAGGACCTGACCTGGTTCGTGCCCGCCACCAGCAGCTTCACGCGCGACAGCAAGGGCCGCCTGCTGGCCTTCCCCTGGATGGCCGAAGTGCCGGTGATGTTCTACAACACCGCCGCCTACAAGAAGGCCGGCCTGGATCCCAACAAGCCCGCGCGTACTTGGACTGGCCTGCAGGCCGAACTGCTGAAGCTGCGCGACGTGGCCGACATCGACTGCCCGTACGCCTCCAGCGACCAGGTCACGGTCCATCTGGAGAACCTGGCGCCGATCAACAACCAGCAGTTCACCAGCAACAACAACGGGCTGGACGCGGTCACCAAGAAGTCGGCCGCGCCGGCCATGCAGTTCGACACGCTCTACATGCGCCACATCTCGCTGATGGTGAGCTGGAAGCGTTCGCTGCTGTTCATGGCGCATTCGGGCGACAACGCCAGCGACAAGCTGTTCGCCAAGGGCGAATGCGCCGTGCTGACGGCGAACACCGGCGCGTTCGGCCAGTTCCTCAGCACCAAGTCGCTGTCCTTCGGCGTGGCGCCGCTGCCTTACTACGACCAGGTCACCAAGGACGGCGGCAAGCCTTTCGTGAGCGGTTCGGCGCTGTGGGCGCTGGAAGGCCATCCCCAAGCCGAGGAAAAGGCCACCGCCCAGTTCCTGGCCTGGCTGTCCAAGCCCGTCATCGCGGCGGAATGGCATCAGCGCACGGGCTACCTGCCGCTGACCGAGGCCGCTTTCCGCGCTTCGGACGTGTCGTTCTATGACCGCATTCCGGGCGTCCAGGCACTGATCGCCTCCATGCGTACCAACCCCACGGCGAACAGCCGCGGCTTCCGCATGGCCAACTACGAGCGCATCGAGCCGGTGTTGAACCAGCAGCTCAACGAGGCCTTCGAAGGCAAGGTGCCGCCGGTCGCGGCGCTGAACAACGCCGCCACGCAGGCGCGCAGCATCGCGGCGCAACGCTGATCCCAGGCGGGCGGCGCAAACGCCGCCACGCCCTGATGCAAACCCGGTCTCTGGACCGGGTTTTTTTTGTCCGGACGCTGCGCGACCAAACCATCCCTGCGTACATGCCAGTCTGGTGACGCGGTGGCCGCTCGTCCACCATGCCTCTCATGCGTATCGATTCCGGTGCGCCTTACGCTCGCGGTGAGGCATGGTTCGTTTCTTCTTTCTGGCGGCAGGGCTGTCCTGCCTGGGGGGCTGCACCGGGGCCGGCAAGAGTCCGGCTGCAGCGTCATGGGAAACCTCGCGGCAGGCTGCCCAAGGCTTCCGCTTCGACTGGCAGTTGTCCGGCGATCCCGCTGTTGCACCGATGCAGGTATTCGACGACGGCAAGGAAACCTGGCTGCAGTTCGCGCCGGGCCAGCCGCTGCCGGCGATTTTCGGCATAGGTAGCGACGGCGAACGCGCCTTGCCTTACTTAAGGCGCGACCCCTATGTCGTGCTGGCCGGAGGGTGGAGCGGCCTGCTGTTTCGCGGCGGGCGGCTGACCGCCCGCGCGCAGCGCCTGCCGGCGGTTGCCGATGCCAGAACGGCGGCCGGGGCAGGGACCCGGCCGCCAGATGAGCCAGCGCCGCTGGCGCCCGTCGCGGCGGCGCAACGCATCGGCCCGGCGAGGCCGGCCGAGTCGGCGCCGCCCGCCATCGGTGCGTTGCAGGCCGCCGGCCCCTTGGCAGGCCCGGCGCCAGCCGTTGGGGGCGCATCGGCGTCGGCAGCCGCGCCGCAGCCGGTCTACCGCGCGGCGCCGCCGGACGCCACGCTGCGGGCCGTTCTCGCGCGCTGGGCAGACCTGGCGGGTTGGACCTTCCAGCCGCAGCACTGGGCCGTTGACGTGGACATTCCCCTGTCGGCCACGGCCGAGTTCTCCGGCGATTTCAAATCGGCCGTGCGCGAACTGCTGGGCGCCACGGAACTCGCTGAAAAGCCGCTGCAGCCATGCTTCTACGGCAATCGGGTGTTGCGCGTGGTGCCGTTGGCGCAGTCCTGCACGCGCATGGCCGCACCAAGAGGAGCCGCGGCATGATGCGCAGACTGTTCTTGTGCGTGGCTGCCTGCGGCGTCTTGGGCGGCTGCGCGGTGTCGCAGCAGGTTGCCGATCAGCGTCGTGCCGCGCACACGCGGCAGGCCAAGGTGGCCGACATTCACCAGACCTTTGCCGAAGGGCTGTCGGACCGCGCCGCGCGCGTCGCGGCCCAGGATGTCGCCGCGCCCTGGCTTGCCGGCAAGCCGCAGCCGCTGGCGCGAGAAGTGGCGCTGCCGCCCGCATTGCGGGAGAACGTAAGAACCACCTTGATACTGGCCGACGACGCCGACCTGCCGATGCTGGCCCAGCGCCTGACCGCGGCCACCGGCATTGCGGTGCGGGTGCGGCCGGACGCCTTGCTGCCGCTGGAAATGTTCTTGCCCCGGCTGGCCGTCAACGGCGCCTTGTCGGTTCCAGCGCCGGCCAGCCTGGAGATCCGCGCTGGCGGGCAGCCGCTGGCCGATTTGCTGGATACGCTGGCTGCGCGTTTCTCGGTGCATTGGCGCTACGAACATAACGCGCTCGAGTTCTACCGCACCGAGACCCGCGTGTTCGATTTGCGCGCCTTGTCGCTGACCAGCAAAGTGGATGTGCGCCTTGGCCGCGAGGGCAGCCCGGAGGGCGAAGGCTTTGAAAGCACCTCCAACACATCCTTGTCGGCGGGACAGCACGACGCGATGGCGGTCCTGCGCGCCAACGTCGCGCCGTTCCTGACGCGTTCCGGCGTGGTCGCGGAAGCGGTGGAGGGCGCCACCTCGATCGTCGTCACGGATACGCCCGAGGCGCTGGAGCGCGTCGCCCGCTACCTCGAACGCGAGAACAAGGCGCTGACCCGCCGGGTGCGGCTGGTGTTCGAGGAAATCACGGTCGTCGCCAACGACGCCGTTTCAGGCGGCATCGACTGGAACATCATCTACGCGGCGGCGGGAGCGGCGGCGCGGCTGGCGCTGCCCGGCGCCGCATCGGGCGGGGGCAGCCTGGACGCTTCCATGGCCAGGGGTCCATTCCAAGGCTCGCAGGCCATCATCTCCGCGCTCAGCACGATGGGCGCCGTCGTGCGGCACAACAAGGTTCCCATCCTGACCTTGAACCGTCGTCCGGTTACTCATGCGGTAAGAACTACGTTCAGCTACATCGACCGGGTGCAGAGCACTGCGGTCCCCGGTACTACGGCGGGGGGCGCAAACGGTTCGCTGCCCGCAGTGTCCATAAGCCAAAAGGAAGAAACGGTAGGTTCGTTCCTGACGCTGTTGCCGGACATCCAGGAGGACGGTCAGATCCTGTTGTCGCTCGCCTATGACAACGCGGTCGCCCAACCCTTGAAGACCATCACGTTCGGCGAACGCGGCAATCAGGTGCAGGTCCAGCAGGTCACGATCGACGGCAACGGCACGGTGCAGCAGGTCGAGCTGCGTCCCGGTCAGCCCATCATCGTTTCCGGTTTCGACCGCAGCCAGGAACAGCATGACCGCCAACGGCTCGCGCCGGGGCTGCCGCTCATCGCGGGCGGCCTGGACAGCGCCGCATCGGAACGCATGACGACCCTGGTGCTGGTGACCGCCCAGGTCGAGGAAGGGTACTAGGCATGGAACGCCTTCCTCCCACCTTGTTGCTTGATGTCCCCGACACCGGCCGCACCTTGGCCTTCGGCCTGCGCTGGTTCGCCCTCATCGGTTCCAATATTCCCGCGCTGGCCCGCTCGCGAGGGCGCCGCTTGCGGGCCAGTCACTATGTCGTGGGCGGGGCGCCGGCCATGGTGGCGGGCTATGGCCGTGTGCGTACGTCGTGGCGCAGCGGCGCGCGGGCGGGGCGGCGCAGACATGGGCACATCCAGGCCGCCGCCCAGTTGTACGCCCTGTTGTACCCGGATGGAGGCCACAGCCTGATCCGCTTGCCCAGTGGCGGCCATTGGCTGGTGGCGGTGCAGCGCGGCACCGTGCTGTCGCTGGCGGACAGGGTGTTCGCCACGCTCGACGAGGCCTTGCGCGAGCAGGCGCTGTTGCGCGCCCAGCGGCCTGCATTGCCGGCGCAGGCCGCCGATGAAGCCTGGGCCTTGCTGATGCAGGCGGCGGACCCGGCTGCCCGCCTGGTCGCGTTGTCCTCGCGCTGGGCCGAACTGCCGCTCGCATTCCGTCTGTTTCTGGCCTGCGCGGGGCTTGCCGCCATTGCTCCGCCGTTATGGGAGCGCGTGATCGCGCCATGGTCGGGCCGCGACTCGTCCAGTCATGCCGGTCCAGAAGATATTCCCTCGCAGCCGGATCCGACTCTGACCCTGCTGCGAAACACGGTGGTCCACGCCCCCGCCGAGGTCACCCGCTTGCTGGACGGCTTGGGCAGGCTGCCCATCCAAGTGCGCGGTTGGGCGCTGAGCCGCGCGCGCTGCCTGGCCGTGGAGCAGGCTTGGAATTGCTCGGCGGTCTATGTCCGTGCCCACCCGCTGGCCGCTAACGACGTTCTGCATGCGCTGCGGCCCGCTGGCTGGCAGGTGACATTCCAGCCGCTGGAAGAAGCCACGCTGTCATGGCGCATGGGGTCCTCGCCGGTGACGCTGGCGGACCTGGTCCTGCCCACTGCGCTGCAGGTCGATACCGGGCTGATCGCCGCGTTGCAGCGCATGCGGGCGGCTTTTACTTCCGTGATCCTTGCGTCGGCGTTGCCGCTGTCCTTGCCGCCACAGCCCCAGCCCGCCGCTGGTCAGGCCGGCGCCATGATTGCGGCGCGGCCCGCCATTCGCAGCCGCGCCATCACGTTGCGGGGGCCGTTGCGTTCCTTCGTGTTGCTGGATGGCGCCGTCGCGGCGGCCAGATGGTCCCGCCTGTCGCTGGACCTCCAGGCGCAACCCAGGCCCACGCTGGTTTCCAGCACGCTGGTCGCCGAACTACAGGGAGAACTTTATGAACAGGAATAGGGGCGCCGTTGCGCATCCGAATGCCGCGGCAGGATTCATCGGACGTTTGCTCTTGTCGGCCGCCTTGGTGCCGGCCGCTCATGGCCAACCATCACAGCAAGGCGCCGAGGAGCCGCGGCCCTGGCCAGAGACGGAAACCGTGCGCGCCTTGCTGCGCGCGGACGCCGCGGCCGCCTTGGCGGACTGCCGGGTCCCCGGCCTGTGCCATCCGGGACCCGAGCCCGCGACACAGGCGGCGCCGCCCGCCAGGGCATCCGACAACATCCGGGTGATGGCCATCTTCGGCCTCGCGCGGCGCTTGAGCGCCGATATTGCCGTCAATGGCGCCGTGCTGCGCTATCAGGCGGGCAGGGGAGAACCCGTCGCGGGAGGCGCCGACGCCCGCGCCTACCAGTTGCTGGCCATCGACGACAGCTGCGTGAGGCTGCGTCGCGGCGATACCGAACGCACCGCCTGCGTTGATGCGGGCAGGGGCCAGCCATGACGGTGCATGCTTTGCAATCCGTCGCGGTCCAGCCCGTCGTGGCGTATCCCACCGCGGCAACTTGGGAACCGCCCCAGCTTCAGACACCCGCAGACATCGCCCGCCTGCAACCCGCATTGGTGCGGCCGCTTGGTCGCGATTTCGACCTCGCGGCGCTCGCCGGCAGGTTGTGCCCCGTGCTGCTCGAAAGCGGCGAGGTCGCGGTGTTCGCGGTAAAGGACTACACGCTGGGCGACCAGATCGACGAAGTCGAGCGCATGGTGCAGGCGCAGGGTTACCGGCTGGCGCAAGTGCCGCGCTACCAATTGCCCGCGCCGCTGCTGCTGATGATCGCCCGCGGGCAGTTGGCGGCGCCTGGGCTGGCTGGCCGCGGCAAGGATCGGCGGGAGGAGCGGGTCTCGGCCCTGGCCGCGCTGTTCCTGGACATCGTGCGCTGGGGCGTGGGCCAGGGGGCGAGCGACGTGCACATCAACGTCAACCGTCGGCGTGAATCCTGCGAGATCCGCTACACCATCGGCGGGGAATACGTCGCCACGGAACGCTTTGCAGGCTTGTCCAACGCGACGCTGCTGGAGGTCCTGGCGGTGGCCTGGATGGATGTCAGGGGAGGCAACGGCGCGGTGTTCGACCCGGCGCTGGAGCAGCAAGGACGCATCGGGCTGGACATCGATGGCGTATCCATCGTGCTGCGCTGGGCTTCGCTGGCCACCGATGCCGGGCCTTCGGTCTGCCTGCGCATCTTGCGGCTGGACGCGACCGCCAACGCCGACCTGCTCGCGCTGGGCTATCTGCCCGCACAGGTCGAAATCCTTGCCCGGGCGCGCGAGCGCGAAGGTGGGGCCATCGTGTTGGCGGGCGTGGTCGGTTCCGGCAAATCGACCACCATCGCGACGCTGATGCGTGGCATCGCTGCCACCCGCAAGGCCATCACCCTGGAAGATCCGGTCGAGTACATCATCGACAATGCCTTGCAGAACACACTGAGCGGCGCTCTGGCCGAATCGGCCTGGCCGGCGTTCGATGCCAAGCTCAAGACCATCAAGCGCTCGGCGATGAACGATCTGCTCATCGGCGAGATCCGGGACATCGATACCGGCCGCGCGTTCATGGACCTGGCAGGTTCTGGCGTCAGCCTGTACACCACCACCCACGCCGCTGGCGCCGTGCTGATACCCGAACGCCTGGCGTCGGACGCGATCGGCGTGTCGCGCGATTTTCTGGCCACGCCCGGCATTCTCAAGCTCTTGGTCTACCAGACCTTGCTGCCGCGCCTGTGCAGCCATTGCTCGCTGCCCGTGGACAGTCTTTGGTCGAGATCCGCCGGGGGTGGCAAGCGCCCCGATTGGCGGGCATGGTTGAAACGGATGCAGCAGGAGTTCCTGCTGGATTCCACCACGCTCAGGGTCAGGAATGCGGCGGGTTGCAGCGCTTGCAGACGGGCGCAATTGCCTGAATTGAACGGCATCGCGGGCCGCAGCGTGGCGGCTGAAATGCTCGAACCCGAGCGCATCGAGGGCTTTCTCGAGCGCGTGCGTGCGCGCGACAACGTGGGGCTCAAGCGCCAGGCCGAGGCCGCCGGGCCCGTTGCCTGGCGCAGCGATGCCACGCGCGGCGCGCTGGCGCGGGACTGCGCCCTGTACAAGGTCAGCCGCGGAGAAGTCGATCCCCGGGCTCTGTTGCGCCGCTTCGATGTTCCCGCGGCCTTGCCCGTGCCGGGCGCCGGATCCGGCGGGGGCAGCCATGGCTAGACCGCTGTCGCTGCGTACTTTCTGGAGCGAGTCGTCTGGCCGATCCCTGTGGCTGCGCCTGGACGCATTGCGCTTTCGGGCAGGACGCGCAGACTACTACGAGTATCTGGCGGACCTGGTCGAAGGAACCCAAGGCCGCAAGAACCTGCGCGACGTCTTCGAGGATGACGCGCGCCGTCATGGCGAGGATACCGTGCGCGGCCGGCTGTCGAGGCATTGGGCGGCCATGTACCTGGAGGCCGGCGGCGATCTGGGCGCAGCCTGGACGGACACGCTGCCATCCAGCGAATGCCTGTTGCTTAGCTGCGTGCAGGAAGAGGGCGGCGATCTGTCCGCCGCGTTGCGCGATGTGGCGCGGGCCGCTCGTCTGGCCGCGGATGCGTGGCTGGCGCTGGTTTCGGCGGCGGCCGCCGGCGTCGCGGCCGCCGCCGTCGCAATCGCCTTGCTATGCGCCATCCCTTTTTTCAGCGCCCCTCGTTTGCAGCAGGTGTTCCAGGCCGTTCCGGTGGAAGACTACGGCCGCCTGACCCGCGCGCTGTTTGCGCTGGCCCAGGGCCTGAGGCAATGGCTGGCCCTGTGGCTGGTATTGCTGCTGGGTCTGGCCTTGTTGAGCTTGTGGTCGCTGCCCCGCTATATCGGAGCCCTGCGGCCGCGGCTGGACCGCTGGCTGTTGTGGCGGCTCTACCGGGATTTCCACGCCATCCGCTTTCTTGCACTGCTGGCCGTGCTGGTCAGGCAGCATGGCGCGGCCGACACCCGCCTGCGGCGCGCGCTGGCCGTGCAGGCCCGGGATGCCGCGCCCTGGATGCATGCGCATCTGCAGGACATGCTGGGACGGATAGACGGCGGCCAGACCGGTCCGGAGATCTTCGGCACAGGCCTGCTCGATGCGGACACCTGGTGGTACATGGCCGACATGATGGATGCCCTGGGCATGGAGGCCGGGCTTGCGCAGGTGCGGCTGCGCATCGAGTCGCGCCTGCTGGCGCGGGTGCGTCGGCAGGCATCGGCGTTGCGCTGGTCGCTGCTGCTCTCATCCCTGGCCGCCGTGCTCGGCATCACGCTCTGGCATTACGGCGTGATCGACGAACTGCGCCATGCGCTGACCAATTTTTATGCCAGCCAATAGTGGCTACGTCAGGCAAGCGGCGCTTGGCAGCCCGCTCGCCTTATCTCACGAGGAAAGCAACCATGCACCATGTTCATGCAGTCCAATTCCGAGCAAGCCGGCAGCTCGGCTTTTCGTTGATGGAAGTGTCCATTGTCACCGCCATCGTTCTGTTGATCGCGATCGTCGGCATTCCGGCCATCGGCGCCTACGTGATTGAGAACAAGGTTCCCAAGGTAGGCGAGGAATTGCAGCGTTTCATCGCCAGCATGAAGACCAATGCGCAAGGCGGCGGGGTCACGCCCTACGCGGGCCTGGACACAGGCGCCATGGCCAATGCCCTGCGGGAATCCAGCGTCCTGGCCGTCGACGGGACTGGGGGCGCGGCGCGCATCGCCCATGGCCTGGGCGGCAGCGGCGTCGGAGGCAACGGGGTGGTCGAGGTCGCGGCCGCCTCGTTCGGCAGCGCGGGGCAGGGTTCAGCATTCTCCATCAAGCTGAGCAATGTCAGCCAGGCCGCATGTCCGTCGCTGGCCTCGGTGCTGCAGCGGATGTCGGAGACCATCTCGATCGGTGGCGGGGGAGGCGGCCTCAGGATCGTGAAGGATGCGTTCGCAACGCCCAGCGTGCCTTACCGCGCGGCCTTGGCTCAGGCCCAGTGCAGTCCGGGCGACGTCAATACCTTTGTGTTCGTCGCAAAATGAGGGGGCTCGCGCGTGTCATGACTGCTCGGTCGCGTGCCGCCGCGGCGCGGCTGCCTCAGCTCGGATTCTCTTTGCCGGGTCTGGTGGTGGCGCTGGCCTTGAGCGCCATGGCGGCCATCTGGGCGTCTGGCCAGGTGGTGCAGCGGATCGAGGACGCCGCAGCCCGCGCCACCGGCGCATGGATGACGCAGATCCGCCTGGCGGTAGTCGAGTTGCTGGCGCGGCATGCCGCAGTCCTCGCCAAGGGGGAGGCACCTCGCAGCGAAAAGGGGGACCCGCTGTTCGCGGACCCGCTCGCGCCCACCGTGGGCGAACTGCGCGGCGTGGGGCTGTTGCCTGCCGATTTTCCCGACCGTTCCGCCATGGGCTTCGCCGCGCAAATCAGGATTGTCAGGCCGCAGGCGTGCCCCGGTGAACGCTGCCGGGTGGATGGGCTGCTCTATAGCGACACGCCGTTGGTGAAAACGGGGACGCAATCGCCGGATCTGACCGGCATCGCCGCCGTGATCGAGGCCGCCGGTGGTTATGGCGGGGCGGTGTGGCCGGCGTCGCCGGGCCTGGTGCGCGGCGCGGCCTTCAGTTTCGCCAATCCCCTGGCGTCTGGCGGGCCGGCCTACGCGCCGGGTACGCTCGCCCTGTGGGCGGGAGCCGGGGCTGGCGGGCTGGATCCGGACCGCTACGTCAGGATCCGGGATACGCGCGATCCGCAGCTGCAGGGGGATCTGAGCGTTGCATCCTCGGCGCAGGTGGGTTCCTACCTCAAGGTCGGCGCGCGTGCTAGCGCGGGGCAGCAATGCGGCTTTGCGAACGGCACCATGGCCACCTCGGAGCAGGGAGAGCTGCTGACGTGCCAATCCCAGATGTGGGGACCGGCAAGCGGTGGTTTCGGCGGGGCTTACAGCGTCAACTACCCGCTGGGTTGCTACCATTTCAGCGGCACCTCCACTGCGAATCCTCGGACTGGCGCGTGCTCGTGTCCTGCCGGCTACCAGGCCGTGATTGTTTCCGCCGGCGGCAAATGGACCGAGATGGAAGGCTGGACCACGGGCTACGTCTGCGTGCGCTGAGGCTGCCGCGAGGCCTCTTTTCCTGGGATGCCCGCCAACCCTCTATAATCAAAGATTCGCCTAAATTCTGCTTCGCCCACGATGAAATCCTCCGAGATTCGCCAGCAGTTTCTGCAATTCTTCAAGTCCAAGGGACACACCATTGTTCCCTCGTCGTCGCTCGTCCCGGGCAACGACCCGACCTTGCTCTTCACCAATTCGGGCATGGTCCAGTTCAAGGACGTCTTCACGGGCAAGGAATCGCGGTCCTATACGCGTGCCACCTCGTCGCAGCGCAGCGTGCGCGCCGGCGGCAAGCACAACGACCTGGAGAACGTGGGCTATACGGCCCGCCACCATACGTTCTTCGAAATGCTGGGCAATTTCAGCTTCGGCGACTATTTCAAGCGCGACGCCATCCAGTACGCCTGGGAGCTGCTGACGCAGGTCTACAAGCTGCCCGCCGAGAAGCTCTGGGTCACGGTCTACCAGGAAGACGACGAAGCCTACGACATCTGGGCCAAGGAAGTCGGCGTGCCGGCCGAGCGCATCATCCGCATCGGTGACAACAAGGGCGCGCGCTACGCGTCGGACAACTTCTGGCAGATGGCCGACACCGGTCCTTGCGGCCCGTGCTCGGAAATCTTCTATGACCACGGTCCCGAGATCTGGGGCGGCCCCCCGGGATCGCCCGAGGAAGACGGCGACCGCTACATCGAGATCTGGAACCTGGTGTTCATGCAGTTCGAACGCGATGCCGCCGGCAACATGCCGCGCCTGCCGCGTCCCTGTGTCGATACCGGCATGGGCCTGGAGCGCATCGCAGCCGTGCTGCAAGACGTGCATTCCAACTACGAAATCGATCTGTTCCAGCACCTGATCGCCGCCGCCGCGCGCGAAACCGGCATCAAGAACCTGGAAGACAACTCGCTCAAGGTCATCGCCGACCATATCCGCGCCTGCTCGTTCCTGATCGTCGACGGCGTGATCCCCAGCAACGAAGGCCGCGGCTACGTGCTGCGCCGCATCGTCCGCCGCGCGCTGCGCCACGGCTACAAGCTGGGCCAGACCAAGCCGTTCTTCCACCGCCTGGTGCCGGACCTGGTCGCCGAAATGGGCGAGGCCTATCCGGAACTGGCCGCCACGGCCGACCGCGTCGCCCAGGTGCTCAAGCAGGAAGAAGAGCGCTTTGGCGAAACGCTGGAACACGGCATGCGCATTCTGGATTCCGCCCTGGCCAACGTGCCCAAGGGCGGCCAACTGGACGGCACGACCCTGTTCACGCTGTACGACACCTACGGGTTCCCGGTGGACCTGACGGCCGACATTTGCCGCGAACGCGAACTGGACGTGGACATGGCCGGCTTCGAGGTCGCCATGGAACGCCAGCGCGACCAGGCTCGCGCCGCCGGCAAGTTCAAGATGGCCGAAGGCCTGAGCTATGAAGGCGCGGACACGCGCTTCGAAGGCTACGAAAAACTGGAGCTGGCTGGCGTCAAGGTCACGGCCCTGTACGTGGACGGCACGCAGGTCCAGCAGGTCAAGGCAGGCCAGAGCGCGGTCGTCGTGCTGGACGCCACTCCGTTCTACGCCGAGTCGGGCGGCCAGGTCGGCGATACCGGTCTGCTGGAAGCCGACGGCGTGCGTTTCGCCGTGGCCGATACCCTGAAGATCCAGGCCGGCGTCTTCGGCCACCACGGCGAGCTGGAGTCCGGCACGCTGTCCGTGGGCGACACGCTGCTTGCGCGCGTGGACGCGGTCCGCCGCGCCCGCACGGTGCGCAACCACTCGGCTACCCACCTGATGCACAAGGCGCTGCGCCAGGTGCTGGGCGCGCACGTGCAGCAGCGCGGCTCGCTGGTGGATCCCGACAAGACCCGCTTCGATTTCGCCCAGGATGCGCCGCTGACGGCAGAGCAGATCGTTCGCGTCGAAGCCATCGTCAACGCCGAGATCCTGGCCAACCAGCCCACCGTGGCCCAGGTCATGGCCTACGACGACGCCGTCAAGGGCGGCGCCATGGCGCTGTTCGGCGAAAAATACGGCGATACCGTCCGCGTGCTCGACATCGGTTTCTCGCGCGAACTCTGCGGCGGCACGCACGTCAGCCGCACGGGCGACATCGGCCTGTTCAAGATCGTGTCCGAAGGCGGCGTGGCCGCGGGCGTGCGCCGCATCGAAGCCATCACCGGCGACAACGCGCTGGTCTGGGTGCAGAACCAGAACGCCTTGCTGACCCAGGTTGCGGGCATGCTGCGCAGCACGCCGGCGGATCTGCCGGCGCGCATCGCGCAGGTGCAGGAACAGGTCAAGAGCCTCGAAAAGGATCTGGAACAGTCGCGCAACAAGCTTGCCGCCAGCGCCGGCAACGACCTGGCGACCAGCGCCGCGGTTGAGGTCAAGGGCATCAAGGTCCTGGCCGCCAGCATCGGCGACGTGGATCCCAAGGCCTTGCGCGGCATGGTCGACAATCTGAAGGACCGTCTGAAGCCCGCAGTCGTGCTGCTGGCCACGGGTTCGGCCGACGGCAAGATCAGCGTGGTGGGCGGTGTCACCGCCGACCTGACCAACCGCGTCAAGGCAGGCGACCTGGTCGGCTTCGTCGCGGCCCAGGTGGGCGGCAAGGGCGGCGGCCGTCCCGACATGGCCATGGGCGGCGGCACGGACCTGGCAGCCTTGCCCGCGGCGATCGCCAGCGTGCAGAAATGGGTGGACGAGCGTCTGTGATGAGCGGGGGGGATACCGGTCTTGATGGCGGCGCGCAGGCGCCGTCCTTCGAGCAGGAAGTCGATGCCAGCGGCCTGACCTGCCCTTTGCCTATCCTGCGCGCCAAGAAGGCGCTGGCGCAGATGGCCAGCGGCGAGGTGCTGCGCGTCATCACCACGGACCGCAACGCGATCCGTGACTTCCAGGCGTTCGCCCGCCAGACCGGCAATGTGCTGGTCGCGCAACAAGAGATTGACGGCCGCGGCGTGCATTTCCTGCGGCGGCGCTGACCGGCCTGCCGGCCGTGCACGGAATGCAGAAGGGCCCGCCACAAGGCGGGCCCTTCTGTTTGTATGGTGCTGTCCGTTATTTGCGGATGGCTGCGGCGACCGCCCGGGTGATAGTGAAATCCACGAGATCGCCTTCCTTCAATTGCTGCAGGCGCGCTTGCAGGGCGGGATCCTGCACCTGGATGGTGCGCTTGCCGCCTTGCGGACCTTTCAAGGTAACCAGATTGGCGCTCTTGTTGATGTGCCAAATCTCGGCAGTGATGGTGGTCTGGCGTCCGACCGCGCCGGCTGGCATGGCTCCCTTGGCGCTGCGGGTGGTTGCGGTTTCGGTCTTGACCTCAGGAATGCCGGACCCGGCCGGGCGCACGTCCACCGCCACCGACTCGTAGTAGTCGAGCGTCAGCGTGTCGCCGGGCTTGATCTGCTGGAAGTTGCGGATGTTGGGGCCGGCCTGGATGTCCACGTTATTGCCGTTTTCGCCCTGCAGCGTGATGGTTCGGGTGGCGGGGTCCACCGCAGTGACCTTGCCGGTGGCGGTCGTCAGGGCGGCGCCGACGACACGGGCCGAGGCCGCGAGCGGCATGGCCAGCGTACCCGCCAGCAAGCCCGCCAGGGCCAGGCGCGCAACAGGGGTGAAGACTGATTTCTGGTTCTTCATGGTGGTGCACCCTCCGGTTAGAGGAAGTTGGGGGAAAATCGTTGAAAAAAGCAGAGTCGGGCGGCGGTCGGGCCGCCGTCAGGAGGATGGCTTGAAGCAGGTGCGGTGGCGGCGCCGTGGACAGGCGGCAGGGAGGATCGAAGCGCGGGGCCTTGCGTAGGTCGACATAAAACCGATCTCCTCAATCGGGTTATTTCTTCACACGCACTGAGTTCTTACGCACTAAGACAGGCACGGGAGGGGGAGGGCGGCTACACTTCGAACTGCGGCGCGGGCCCCGGCCCGTATTTGGTGTTTGTAGAATACCCGGATGTGGTGTTTTAGGATACAAATCGCGCCGTTACGCACAATTCAGCACGGCCATTTGCCAGCAGGCTTGTTTAAGTGCTAGAATTTCCCGTTTTTCACAACTAATTCAAGGGATTACCTATGGTGGTGATTCGCCTGGCCCGCGGTGGGTCCAAGAAGCGTCCGTTTTACAACCTGGTGGCCACCGATTCGCGTAACCGTCGCGACGGCCGTTTCATCGAGCGCGTGGGTTTCTACAACCCCGTAGCCAGCGAAGGCTCGGAAAACCTGCGCATTGCGCTGGACCGCGTGCAGCACTGGACCGGCAACGGCGCCCAACTGTCGCCCGCTGTCGAGCGCCTGGTCAAAGAGTACTCGGCCAAGGTTTCCGCCGCGGCTTAATTGCCTGCGTCGCATACCTGGCTCTACGCTTTAACAGCTGCCATTCATAGCTGCTTCATAGTTACCAAGAGCACGATACATGCCTGATGCCGCAACCTCCAACGCGGCGCCGACGGATTTGATCGAGCTGGGCCGCATCAGTGCGGCCTACGGTGTGAAAGGCTGGGTCAAGGTGCAGCCACATTCGGCCAATGCCGAAGTGCTGCTCTCAGCATCTCAATGGTGGTTGACTCGCCCTGTGCCTGAATTGGCGCGGGGCGTTGTCGCGTCTGCGCCTGTCGCATACAAGGTCGTGCAAGCCCGTTCGCAAGGGGCCACCGTGGTGGCTCAGCTGGCGGGCATTGCGGATCGCGATCAGGCCGAAGCCCTGCGCGGTTGTTCCGTGCAGGCGCCGCGGGGATCCTTCCCCGCGCCCGAGGAAGACGAATACTACTGGGTCGATCTCATTGGTTGCGCGCTGTACACCAGCGCCAACGGTGAGCCAGCGCTGCTGGGCGTGGTCGACGAGGTCCTCGATAACGGCGCCCATGCCGTTCTGAGGGTCTTGTGCCAAAAGGCTGGGGCTGAAGGCCCCGAGCCCGTCCTGAACGCCAAGGGCCGGCCCGCCGAAATGCTTGTTCCGTTCGTGCGCGCGCACATACACGCCGTCGATCTGGCCGCTCGTCGCATAGACAGCGACTGGCCGGCGGATATTTGATGCGTATAGACGTCGTTACGCTCTTTCCCGAAATGTTCGGGGTGGTGCGGGACCTGGGTGTCACCGGCCGGGCGCATGCCCAGGGCCGGTGGTCCCTGCATGCCTGGAATCCCCGCGATTTCACGCACGACGTGCACCGTACCGTGGACGATCGCCCCTACGGCGGCGGCCCCGGCATGGTGATGATGGCGGGCCCTCTGGAAGCCGCCGTCAATGCCGCCCAGGAAGCGCGCGCCGCGCTGGGCCTGGGCCGCGCCCCTGTCGCGCTGCTGGCTCCGGTCGGCCGGCGCTACGATCAGGCGGGCGCCGAATCCCTGGCTGCAAGCGAGGGTCTGATCCTCATTTGCGGCCGCTACGAAGGCGTGGACCAGCGTTTCATTGCGCGCTGCGTCACGCAGGAAATCTCGCTGGGCGATTTCGTGCTGTCGGGCGGCGAGATCGCCGCGCTCGCCGTGATCGACGCCGCCGTGCGGCTGTTGCCCGGCGTGCTCAACGATGGCGAATCCGCGCTGCAGGACTCATTCAACGACGCGTTGTCGGGCCTGCTGGACAGTCCGCACTACACGCGGCCCGAGGTCTATGAGGGCGAGTCTGTGCCAGCGCCCCTGCTTAGCGGGCATCACGCGAACATCTCCCGCTGGCGGCGTGAGCGTTCGCTCGAGCTGACTGTTACCCGGCGTCCCGAGCTGATCGAGGCTGCCCGCGAAAAAGGGGTGTTGACCCTGGCCGATGAGCGCTATCTGGCCGAGCTGGCGGGTACTCCTTTGCCCGAGCCGGCCAAGCGGCGCCGGCCGTCCCGGCCCAAGCCGCCCAAGGCTTCCTGAAACTTCTTTGACCGCATGTTTGCCGGCGATCCCTGCGCCGGGCATGTCTTGCCGTGACAGGCAAACAAAAACCCCGGAACAGCGTCCGGGGTTTTTTTGCTTTCAGCTCAGCGATTGGGTTCAGTTGCCCAGTTTGGTGCGCTGTTCGCGTACCTTTTCCAGCGTCTCGCCGAATTGCGCCATGCGCGCCTTTTCCTGTTCGACCACGGCGGCCGGCGCGCGTTCGACGAAGCTGGCGTTCGACAGCTTGCCGTTGGCCTTGGCGATCTCGCCTTCCAGGCGCGCGATTTCCTTGTCCAGGCGCACGCGTTCCGCCGCCACGTCGACTTCGACGTGCAGCATCAGGCGGCTTGCGCCCACGACCTGGACCGGCGCGCCGGCGTCGGGCAGGGCGTCGAGCACGTCGACCTGGCTCAGCTTGGCCAGGGCGGCCAGGTATGGCGCGTTGCGGGTCAGGGTGGGCGCATCGCCCTGGGCGCACAGCGGGACCTTCTGGGCGGGCGACAGGTTCATCTCGCCGCGTAGTGCGCGCACGGCTTCGACCTGGGCTTTCAGTTCGGCGACGTCGGCTTCGGCGGCAGTGTCGACCGCGGCGGGGTTGGCCTGCGGGTAGGGCTGGACGCTGACGCTGTCAGCGACGCCTTCCTTGCGCTTGCCGGCCACCAGCGACACCTTTTGCCACAGCTCTTCCGTGATGAACGGAATGATCGGGTGCGCCAGGCGCAGCACGCCTTCCAGCACGCGGATCAGCGTGCGGCGCGTGCCCAGCTGCTGGGCCGGCGTGCCGGTCTGGATCTGGACCTTGGCCAGTTCCAGATACCAGTCGCAGTACTCGTCCCACACGTAGCGGTAGAGCGAATTGGCGACATTATCGAAGCGGTAGTCGGCAAAGCCGCGCGCCACGTCGGCCTCCAGCGCCTGCAGCTGGCTGACGATCCAGCGGTCCACGAAGGATGTTTCGCCAGTTTCCGGGCCGGTCAGGTCGTGGCCTTCGGTGTTCATCAGCACGAAGCGCGTGGCGTTCCACAGCTTGTTGCAGAAGTTGCGGTAGCCCTCGCAGCGTTTCAGGTCGAAGTTGATGTTGCGGCCCAGCGTGGCGTAGGCGGCCATGGTGAAGCGCAGCGCGTCGGTGCCGAAGGCCGGGATGCCGTCCGGGTACTGGCGGCGCGTGGCTTTCTCGATGGCGCCGGCCTGCTTGGGATTCATCAGGCCGTAGGTGCGCTTGACCACCAGTCCGTCCAGGTCGATGCCGTCGATCAGGTCGACCGGATCCAGCGTATTGCCCTTGGACTTGCTCATCTTCTGGCCGTCCGCGTCGCGGATCAGGCCGTGCACGTAGACGTGCTTGAACGGGATCTGGCCGGTCAGGTGGGTGGTCAGCATGACCATGCGGGCCACCCAGAAGAAAATGATGTCAAAGCCCGTGACCAGCACGCTGGACGGCAGGTAGCGCTGCAAGTCCGGCGTGTTTTCCGGCCAGCCCAGCGTGGTGAAGGGCACCAGGCCCGACGAGAACCAGGTGTCCAGCACGTCCGGGTCGCGCTTGAGTTCGCCGGTCACGCCGGCCGCGCGGGCCTGGGCCGTGGCGTCGGCTTCGTCGTGCGCCACGAAGATCTGGCCGTCCTCGGAGTACCAAGCGGGAATCTGATGGCCCCACCAGAGCTGGCGCGAAATGCACCAGTCCTGGATGTTGTTGAGCCACTGGTTGTAGATGGTGGTCCAGTTGTCCGGGTAGAACTGGATGCGGCCGTCGGCCACCACTTCCAGTGCGACCTCGGTAATGCTCTTGCCCGGGTTCAGCGTGCCTTCGGGTGCGGGCTTGCTCATCGCCACGAACCACTGGTCCGTCAGCATCGGCTCCAGCACGACGCCGGTGCGGTCGCCCTTGGGCTGCATCATCTTGTGCGGCTCGACCTTGACCAGATAGCCCTCGGCTTCCAGCTGCGCCACCACGGCCTTGCGGGCCTGGTAGCGTTCCATGCCCTGGAACTGCTTGGGGCCGTTCTCGTTGATGTGGGCGTCCAGCGTGAAGATCACGATCAGGGGCAGATCGTGGCGCATCGCGCAGGCATAGTCGTTGAAGTCGTGGGCGCCGGTGATCTTCACGCAGCCCGTGCCGAAGTCCGGGTCGACGAAATCATCCGCGATGATGGGGATGTTGCGGTCGCACAGCGGCAGCTCCACTTCCTTGCCGACCAGGTGCTTGTAGCGCGGGTCCTCGGGGTGCACGCACAGCGCGCCGTCGGCCAGCATGGTTTCCGGGCGGGTGGTGGCGATGGTCAGGCCGCGCAGCGTGACCGTCTGGCCGTCCTTGTCGACGATGGTTTGCGGGCCGTCGACGAAGGGGTAGAGGATGTGCCACATGTGGCCGTCGGTTTCCTCGGACTGGACTTCCAGGTCGGATACGGCGGTCAGCAGCTTCGGGTCCCAGTTGACCAGGCGCTTGCCGCGGTAGATCAGTCCCTGTTTATGCAGGCGCACGAAGGTTTCCACCACGCCGCGCGACATGCGGTCGTCCATGGTGAAATATTCGCGCGGCCAGTCGGCCGAGGCGCCCAGGCGGCGGACCTGGCCGGTAATGGCGTTGCCGGACTTTTCCTTCCATTCCCACACCTTTTCCACGAATTTTTCGCGGCCCAGGTCGTGGCGGGAAACCTTCTCGGCGTCCAGTTGTCTTTCAACCACGATCTGCGTGGCGATGCCGGCGTGGTCGGTGCCCGGGATGAATACGGTGTCGTCGCCCAGCATCCGGTGGTAGCGCACCAGGCCGTCCATGATGGTCTGGTTGAAGGCGTGGCCCATGTGCAGGGTGCCCGTCACGTTGGGAGGCGGGAGCTGGATGACGTAGGGCTGGCTTTCGGTCCCCGTTTTTACATGCTGGCCCGCCTGGAAGTACCCGCGCTTGTCCCACTCGGCGTACCAGCGGGATTCCAGTTCGGAGGGTTCGAAGCTCTTGGAGAGTTCCTGGGTGTCGCTCGCGGCATTCGCGGCGTTCGGGGGAGCAGCTTGAGTCATTGCAGGGTTCCGGCAAACAGGGGCGCCCGGGCTAGGGGTGCGGGCGGCAAACCGCACATTTTAAGATGTATTGCGGTCTTCTCAGCGTGTTAGAATACCGGGTTACTGTAAACCTTTTAGAAGTCCCTGAATTCATTGAGGATTCCGGGTGAGTCCGACAGGTAGGCAGTGTCGAATCCCTGCCTTGGTCCAGTGGTTCGGGACGGCCCGAAACATGCATTCGTTTCGGACCGCCCGTGCGCCAACGGCGCGATGACGCTTCAAGGGTGATACCGACAAGCGCAGAGCCACGCCAGGCAATTCATCAGAAACCAGTCAGAAATCAGTTTTCGGAGTTCTTATGTCCATTCAACGCACCCTCTCGATCATCAAGCCCGACGCCGTCGCCAAGAACGTCATCGGCCAGATCGTCGGCCGTTTCGAGCAAGCCGGCCTGAAGGTCATCGCCGCCCGTCTGGTCCAGCTGTCGCGCGCCGACGCCGAGCGTTTCTACGCCGTGCACAAGGAACGCCCCTTCTTCAAGGACCTGGTCGACTTCATGATCTCGGGCCCGGTGTTCGTGCAAGCGCTGGAAGGCGAAGACGCCATCCTGAAGAACCGCGACCTGATGGGCGCCACGGACCCCAAGAAGGCGGCTCCCGGCACCATCCGCGCTGACTTCGCCGACAGCATCGACGCCAACGCCGTGCACGGCTCGGACGCTCCGGAAACGGCCGCTGTCGAAATCGCCTTCTTCTTCCCCGAAATCAACATCCACAGCCGTTGATTTTCGCGGAACATCTGTTCTAGCTTTTGAGTTTTACCCAGGTCATGGAATCCGTCGAACGAATCAATCTACTGGGGCTTGACGGCTCCGCCCTGTCCGAACTGGTCGGAAAGTGGGGCGGCAAGCCGTTTCGGGCTCGCCAGTTGCAGCGCTGGATGCACCAGCGCGGCGCCGATTCGTTCGACGCCATGACCGACCTGGCCCGCGATTTCCGCGGCCAGCTTGCGCAGCATTGCCGCATCGAGGCACTGCCCGTCAACATCGAGCAGCGCTCGACCGACGGCACCCGCAAGTGGCTGTTCGACGTCGGGCAGGGCAATGCCATCGAGACCGTCTTCATCCCCGAGGACGACCGCGGCACGCTGTGCATTTCCAGCCAGGCCGGATGCGTGGTGAACTGCCGCTTCTGCTCGACCGGACACCAAGGCTTCAACCGCAATCTGAAGACCAGCGAAATCATCGGCCAGCTGTGGTGGGCCAAGCGCGTGCTGGAGGCCGACATCGGCACCGCCCGCCTGGAAAGCGCCCGCGCCACCGAAGATACCCGCGTCATCAGCAACGTGGTCATGATGGGCATGGGCGAACCCCTGCTCAACTACGACCAGGTTCTGCCCGCCTTGCGCCTGATGCTGGACGACAACGCCTATGGCCTGTCGCGCCGTCGCGTCACTGTCTCCACCTCCGGCGTGGTTCCCATGATGGACCGGCTGTCGCAGGACTGTCCCGTGGCGCTGGCTGTTTCGCTGCACGCACCCAACGATGCGCTGCGCGACGAGCTGGTGCCGCTGAACAAGAAGTACCCGTTGAAGGAGCTGCTGGCTGCTTGCGAACGCTATCTGGCGTTCGCCCCGCGCGACTTCATCACTTTTGAATACTGCATGCTGGACGGTATCAACGACACCGACCAGCACGCCAAGGAACTGATCCAAATTGCACGCCAGCTGCGCTGCAAGCTCAATCTGATTCCGTTCAACCCCTTTCCCGAGTCCGGCCTGAAGCGCTCGAACTCGGCGCGGGTGAAGGTGTTTGCCCAGCGTCTGATGGACGCCGGCATCATCACCACCGTGCGCAAGACCCGGGGCGACGATATCGATGCGGCCTGTGGCCAACTGGCCGGAGAAGTGCGCGACCGTACCCGGATCACCGAACGGAACGCCGCACAGCGCCAGACCATACCAATTAAACAGGTGCACGCATGACGCAGGATTTCGCTTCTGCAGTTTCAGAAACGCCCGCTGGCGCTGTGGGCGGCATCGGCTCGGCATTGCGCGCGCTGCGCCAGTCCAAGGGCTGGTCGCTCGACGAAGTGTCTAGCCGCATCAAGTTTTCCACGAAGCAGATCGAAGCCCTGGAAAACGAGCAGTGGGCCAACCTGCCCACCGGCGTTTCGCTGCGCGGCCTGGTGCGCAACTATGCGCGTCTGCTGGGCGCGGACTCGCAGGCCATCGTCGATTCGCTCGATCCCAAGGCGCGCGTCACCGGCCCGGTGAAGCTCAGCCCGGGCGCCCTGCATTCGGCGCATTCCATTCCCCAGTCCGGCGCCGACGACGACCGCTCGTCCTCGACCTCCTGGGGCTGGCTCATTGCCATCGTGCTGGTGCTGGTCGCCGGCGTGGCGTATGCCTTCTGGCAAGGCTGGTTGCCGCAGCACTGGCTGCCGTCGGACTGGCTGCCGAAGTCGGCCAAGTAACAACCCGGTTCCACCGATGCAAGAATCTTCTCTGCCTTGCCAGGACGCTCCGCCTCCCTCCGTGGGGGCGGCCGAGCGCCGTGCCACGCGTTCGGTGACGGTGAAGTGGGACGACCGTGTCGTGAAGATCGGCGGCGACGCCCCGGTCGTGGTCCAGTCCATGACCAACACCGACACGGCGGACGCCATTGCCACCGCGATCCAGGTCAAGGAGCTGGCCCAGGCCGGCTCCGAGCTGGTGCGGATCACGGTGAACACCCCCGAAGCCGCGCGCGAGGTCATCGCCATCCGCGAACAGCTCGATCGCATGGGCGTAAATGTGCCGCTGGTCGGCGATTTCCACTACAACGGCCATAAGCTGCTGACCCAGTTTCCGGACTGCGCGCAAGCGCTGTCCAAGTACCGCATCAACCCCGGCAACATGGGCGGGGGCAAGCGGCGCGATGACAACTTCGCGCAGATGATCGAAGTGGCCTGCCGCTACGACAAGCCGGTGCGCATCGGCGTGAATTGGGGCAGCCTGGATCACGAGCTGATGGCGCGCAAAATGGACGAAAACAACCAGCGCGCCCAGCCCTGGGAAGCGCAGGCCGTGATGCGCGACGCGCTGGTCGTGTCCGCCATCAGCAATGCGCAGCGCGCCGAAGAACTCGGCCTGCGGCGCGACGCCATCATCCTGTCCTGCAAGGTCAGCCACGTGCAGGACCTGATCGCGGTCTATCGCGACCTGTCCGCGCGTTGCGACTACCCGCTGCATCTGGGCCTCACCGAAGCCGGCATGGGCAGCAAGGGCATCGTGGCCTCCACCGCCGCGCTGGCCGTGCTGCTGCAGCAAGGCATCGGCGACACCATCCGCATTTCGCTCACGCCCGAACCCGGCGGCGACCGCAGCCGCGAAGCGATCGTGGCGCAGGAAATCCTGCAGACCATGGGCCTGCGTGCGTTCACGCCCATGGTCGTTGCCTGCCCCGGCTGCGGCCGCACCAGCAGCACGTTCTTCCAGGAACTGGCCGACAGCATCCAGACCTACCTGCGGCGTCAGATGCCGCTCTGGCGCGCTCAGTACCCCGGTGTCGAAAGCATGAACGTCGCGGTCATGGGCTGTGTCGTCAACGGGCCGGGCGAAAGCCGCCATGCCGATATCGGCATCAGCCTGCCGGGCACCGGCGAAGTGCCGGCGGCGCCGGTTTTCGTCGACGGCGAACGCACGGTCACGCTCAAGGGCGACCATATTGCCGAAGAGTTCCAGGCCATTGTCGAAGACTACGTTGCGCGCCGCTATGGCGCGCCCGCCTCTCATTAAAGTAAGGGTGTGGCCGCTAGCGCGCTTGCCGGCGCGCGATGCGGCATGATCAAGATGACTCAAGCTTTCCAGAAAGTCGCCGCCATACGCGGCATGAATGATCTGTTGCCAGGGGCCAGCGCCCGCTGGGAACAATTCGAGGAAATCGTGCGCGGCTGGCTGCGCGGCTACGGCTATCGCAATGCGCGCACGCCCGTGCTTGAGCATACGCGCCTGTTCGCGCGCGGCATCGGCGAAGTGACCGACATCGTCGAAAAAGAGATGTACACCTTCACCGATGCGCTCAACGGCGAATCGCTGACCATGCGTCCGGAAATGACCGCCGGCATCGTGCGCGCGTCCATCGAGCACAACCTGCTCTATGACCGCCCGCAGCGCGTCTATTCCATTGGCCCCGTGTTCCGCCACGAGCGCCCGCAGCGCGGCCGCTACCGCCAGTTCCACCAGATCGACGTCGAGGCCCTGGGCTTTGCCGGTCCCGACGTGGACGCCGAACTCATCGTCATGCTGGCGCGCCTCTGGAAGCTCTTGGGCCTGACCGACGTGCGCCTGGAGCTGAATTCGCTGGGCCAGCCGGCCGAGCGCGCCGCCCACCGCGCCGCCCTGATCGAGCACCTGGAAAAGCACCGCGAGATCCTGGACGAAGACGGCCAGCGCCGCCTGTACAGCAACCCGCTGCGCGTCCTGGACACCAAGAATCCCGCCATGCAGGAAATGGCCGACAGCGCGCCGCGCCTGTTCGACTTCCTCGGCGAGGAGTCGCGCGCGCACTTCGACGGCGTGTGCCAGCGCCTGGCCGACGCCGGCATCGAGTACCGCCTGAATCCGCGCCTGGTGCGCGGGCTGGACTACTACAACCTCACGGTGTTCGAGTGGGTCACCGACCGCCTCGGCTCCCAGGGCACCGTGTGCGGCGGCGGCCGCTACGACGGCCTGATCGAGCTGCTGGGCGGCAAGCCCGCGCCCGCCGTGGGCTTTGCGATCGGCATGGAGCGCCTGCTGGACCTCTGGGAGCAGAGCGTGCAGGTCGACCCGCCAGCCGAGTGCGACGTCTACGTCGTGCACCAGGGCGAAGACGCGCAGCGCCTCGCCGCCCGGGTCGGTGAAGACCTGCGCGATGCCGGCCTGTCGGTCATCGTGCACGCGGGTTCCGCAGGCTTCAAGTCGCAATTCAAGCGCGCCGACGCCAGCGGCGCCCGGGTTGCGGTTATTCTTGGCGCCGACGAAGTGGCCGCGCAGACCGCCAGCGTCAAGTTCCTGCGCGCCGATGCGCAGGGCGAAGCGGCCCAGCAGCAAGTCCCGTTGGCGGGATTGGCCGACGTATTGAATAACAAGGGTTAATGCATGGCATACGATCTCGAAGAACAGGAAAAACTCGACGCAATCAAGGCGTGGTGGGCGCGCTACGGCACCCTGATGGTCACGCTGGTGGCGGCGGTTGCGCTGGCCTGGGGCGGCTGGTGGGGCTGGAAGGCCTATCAATCGCACCGCGCCAACCAGGCCATGGGTTACTTCGAAGCGCTGGAAGACGCGGCCCGCCTGGGCGGCGCCGACTCGTCGGTGCGCATCAAGACCGCCGCGGCCACGCTGCGCGAGCAATATCCGTCCACCGGCTACGCTGCGCGGGGTGCGCTGGTGGCGGCCCAGGCGCTGCAGGCCCAGAAGGACGACGCCGGCGCCCGCGAGCAGCTGGAATGGCTGGCCGCCCAGGGCAAGAACCCGTCCATGCAGGCCGTCGCGCGCCTGCGCCTGGCCGGCATGTTGCTGGACCAGAAGCAATACGATCCGGCCTTGGCACAACTGAACAATCCGCCGGCAGCCTTCGCTGCCTTGTTCGCGGATCGCCGCGGCGATATCCTCGCCGCGCAAGGCAAGCGCGAGGAAGCGCGCGCCGCATGGCAAAGCGCCATTGATGGCCTGGGTACGGCAAATCCCCTGACCCAGGTTGTGCAACTGAAACTGGATGCCCTGAGCGGAGCGTGACTGTAATGCGTAAATTTGCACCTGGTCGTACGTGGCGTGGCGCCGTTTGCCTGGCGGGCTTGCTCGCCCTGGGCGGATGCGGCATGTTTTCCAATGATGACGGCCGCTACGATCCCGCGCCTCTGACCGAATACAAGGCCGGCATGTCCGTGCGCCAGGTCTGGAGCGTCTCGGTCGGCAGCGGTTCGGGACTGGGCTTCGCGCCCACCGTGCTGGGCGACGCCGTCTACGCCGCCACGCCCGACGGCTCGCTCGGCAAGTTCGACCTGCAGAGCGGCCGCGCCATCTGGAAGGCCAAGGTCGACGGCAAGTTGTCTGCCGGCGCCGGCAGCGACGGCACCACCACCGCCGTGGCCGCGCCGAACGGCGATGTCATCGCCTTCGACGACACCGGCAAGGTGAAGTGGAAGGTCCGGGCCACCAGCGACGTGACCATTCCGCCCGTCGTGGGCTATGGCATCGTCGTGGTCCGCAGCGGCGACTACCGCATCCAGGCCTTCGACGCCAACAGCGGCGAGCGCGTCTGGAACGTGCAGCGTCCCGGCCCCTCGCTGGCCCTGCGCAGCGTGTCGCAGATGGTCCTGGCCGAAGGCCTGGTCATTACCGGCCTGCCGGGCGGCAAGCTGATGGCCATCGCGTCCAATAGTGGTAACGTGCAATGGGAAGGCACTGTCGCGACGCCGCGCGGCGCCAGCGACCTGGAGCGCCTGACCGACGTGGTCGGCGCGCCCCGTATCGCGGGCAATCTGCTTTGCGGCGTGGCCTACCAGGGACGTATCGTCTGCTTTGACGTCACGGCCGGCGGCCGCCCGTTGTGGGCCAAGGACTACTCCAGCGTCAGCGGCCTGTCGCTGGACGAGCGCTTCGCCTATGCGGCGGACCAGAACAGCGTGGTCAACGCATTTGCGTTGGATAATGGCGGGAATGTATGGAAACAGGCAGCATTGAAGAACCGCCAGGTCACCGCGCCCGCCCTGTTGGGCGGTGCGTTGGCAGTCGGCGACCTGGACGGCTACGTGCATTTCCTGTCGCGCAGCGACGGCAGCCTGATGGCGCGCCTGTCGGTGGGCGGTGGTCCCGTGGTTTCGCCGCCGCAGACGACTTCCCAGGGAGTGCTGGTTCAGACGGGTAATGGCAACCTCGTCCTGATCGGCGCCAACTAAAACCTATAGAACAAAGCCTTACACCGTGTCTTTCAAGCCTGTCGTCGCCCTGGTCGGCCGTCCCAACGTGGGAAAGTCGACCCTATTCAACCGCCTGACGCGATCGCGCGCCGCGCTGGTGGCCGATTATTCCGGCCTGACCCGCGATCGCCATTACGGCGAGGGCAGGGTAGGCGAGATCCCCTTCATCGCCATCGATACCGGTGGTTTCGAACCCGTCGCCAAGGACGGCATCCTGCTGGAGATGGCCCGCCAGACCCGGCAGGCCATTGCCGAGGCCGACGTCGTGGTGTTCCTGGTGGATGCCCGCGCGGGCATCAATGCCCATGACCACGAAATCGCCCAGCTGCTGCGAAAATCCGGCCAGCAGCGCGTGCTGCTGGCGGTGAACAAGGCGGAAGGCATGGGCGCCGGTTCGGCCATCTCCGAATTCCATGAACTCGGACTGGGGCAGCCCTATCCGATTTCGGCGGCGCACGGCGACGGCATCGTCGACCTGATCGAGCTGGCCCTCCAGGACTTGGCCGAACCGCCGGCCGAAGAGGGCGCGCCCGAAGAGGGCGAGCACGATCACCGTATCAAGCTGGCCATCGTCGGCCGTCCCAACGTCGGCAAGTCCACGCTCATCAATACCCTGATGGGCGAAGAGCGCGTGATCGCGTTCGACATGCCGGGCACGACCCGCGACGCCATCGAGATCGACTTCGAACGCGACGGCCGCCGCTACACGCTGATCGACACCGCGGGCCTGCGCAAGCGCGGCAAGGTGTTCGAGGCGGTCGAAAAGTTCTCCGTCATCAAGACGCTGCAGGCCATCGAGGCCAGCAACGTGGTGCTGCTGATGCTGGACGCGCAAACCGAAATTTCGGAGCAGGACGCCCATATCGCCGGCTTCGTGCTGGAAACGGGGCGCGCCGTGGTCGTGGCCATCAACAAGTGGGACGGCCTGGACGGTGAAGCCAAGGAGCGTATCGAACGCGAGTTCGAGCGCAAGCTGCGCTTCCTGTCGTTCGCGCGCATGCACACCATTTCGGCTTTGCGGGGGCAGGGCGTGAAGCCTCTGCTCAAGTCCATCAACGCGGCGCATGCCGCGGCCTTCGCCAAGCTGTCCACCCCCAAGCTGACGCGCGAGCTGCAGACCGCCGTCGAGCAGCAGCCGCCGCCCCGCAAGGGCATCTTCCGGCCGAAGATGCGCTATGCGCACCAGGGCGGACAGAACCCCCCGCTGGTCGTCATTCACGGCAACGCGCTGGACGCCATTCCGGATTCCTACCGCCGCTACCTGGAAACGCGCTTCCGTAACGCGTTCGATCTGGCCGGCACGCCGCTGCGCATCGAATTCAAGTCTTCGCACAACCCCTACGCGCAGGAAAGCTGATCCATGAGCCGCTTCTGGAGTCCCGTGGTCGGGACGCTCAGTCCGTATGTCCCGGGCGAGCAGCCCAAGCTTCAGAACCTGGTCAAGTTGAACACCAACGAGCATCCCTACGGCCCGTCGCCCAGGGTGCTCGACGCGATCCGCTCGGCCTGCGACGACACGCTCAAGCTCTATCCGGACCCTTCGTCCGACCGCCTGCGGCAGGCCATCGCCGGCACGGTCGGCGTGCAACCGGGCCAGGTCTTCGTGGGCAACGGTTCCGACGAGGTACTGGCGCACGTGTTCCTGGCGCTGTTGAAGCATGAGCGGCCGCTGCGTTTCCCGGACATCACCTACAGCTTCTATCCGGTCTATTGCGGCCTGTACGGCATCCAGTACGAAACGGTACCGCTGACGTCCGATTTCCGTATCGACGTCGACGATTATCTGCCCGGCAGCAAGGGGCAGGCAGGCGCCATCATCTTCCCGAATCCCAATGCGCCCACCGGCCGCGCGCTCAGCGCGGCGGAGGTCGAGCGCATCGTGGCCGGCAACCCCGACGCGGTCGTCGTGGTGGATGAAGCCTATGTGGATTTTGGCGGAGAGTCCGTCATTCCTTTGGTCGACAGCTACGACAACCTGCTGGTTGTGCAGACGCTGTCCAAGTCGCGTTCGCTGGCGGGGCTGCGCGTCGGTTTCGCCGTGGGCAGCGCCGAGCTTATCGACGGGCTGGAGCGTGTAAAGAACAGTTTCAACTCCTATCCCATCGATCGTCTGGCATCCGCCGGCGCGGTAGCGGCCCTGGAAGATGCGGAGTACTTTGAACGGACTCGCCAGGCTGTGATCGAAACCCGGTCGCGGATGACGGCGGGCCTGGAGTCCCTGGGTTTCGAGGTGCTGCCGTCGGCTGCGAATTTCGTGTTCGCGCGGCACCCCTCCAGGGATGCTGCGGGCCTGGCTGCCTCCTTGCGAGAACGCAGCATCATCGTGCGCCATTTCCGCCATGAACGCATCGACCAGTTTCTGCGCATTACCGTGGGCACCGACGAGCAGTGCGAGCTGCTTCTGAAGGCGCTTGCGGAGGTTCTGCAGGCGTGAGCGGCCGGGGCTTTCCCGTTGGAAAACTCTGGTGTCACTTTTGCATTCCGGCCAAGTAGCACGGGCCGGGAAAACCCTGTAGAGTACAAGTTTCGGCGTACGCCACCAGTACAGAAGTACGCCACCACTCAATAACAAACAATGGAGCCTGGCCAATGAGCAATAAAGGGCAAACTCTGCAAGATCCGTTCCTGAACACGCTGCGCAAGGACCATGTGCCCGTGTCGATCTACCTGGTGAACGGTATCAAGCTTCAAGGGCAAATCGAATCCTTCGACCAGTACGTGGTGCTGCTGCGCAATACGGTCACGCAAATGGTCTACAAGCACGCCATTTCGACCGTCGTTCCCGCGCGCGCCGTGAATTTTCAGGTGGAAGTCCCTGCTGAGTAATCTCGCTCCAGCTTTACCTTTTATTGCCCGCCGGACGGTCCTCGTCGGCGGGCATTTTCGCTTTGGCTCCAATATGGTGCATGTATGCGCGCTTTGATTATCAGCGTGGATCTGGGAGATCCGGACTTCGCGGCCCATGCCGAGGAATTCACCATGCTGGCCAAGGGCGCTGGCGCGGAAGTCGTCGGCACCTTGACGGCTCGGCGCGACCGGCCCGACGCCAAATTCTTCATCGGTTCAGGCAAGGCCGATGAAGGCGTGGCGATGGCCCAGGCGCTGCTGGCGGATATCGTCCTGTTCGACCAGCCGCTGTCCCCCGCCCAGCAACGCAACCTGGAGCGCGCCTTCAACTTGCGCGTGGTGGATCGCGTCGCGCTTATCCTCGACATCTTCGCCCTGCGGGCGAAAAGCCATGAAGGCAAGCTGCAGGTCGAACTGGCGCAGCTGCAGCATCTGGCCACGCGCCTGACCCGCATGTGGAGCCACTTGGAGCGTCAACGCGGCGGCATCGGCATGCGCGGGCCGGGCGAATCCCAGCTCGAAATGGACCGCCGCATGATCGGCGCCAAGGTCAAGCTGCTGCGCGAGCGGCTGGACAGGGTAGAGCGCCAGCGCGTGACCCAGCGCCGGGCGCGCGCCCGCGGCGGCGTGCTGTCGGTGTCGCTGGTCGGCTATACCAACGCCGGCAAGTCCACCTTGTTCAACGCCCTGACGCGCGCCGACGCCTATGCCGCCGACCAGTTGTTCGCCACCCTGGACACGACCACGCGCCGCATCTGGATCGAAGGGGCTGGCTCGGTGGTGGTGTCCGACACGGTCGGCTTCATCCGCGACCTGCCTCACGGCCTGATTGCGGCGTTCCGCGCCACCCTGGAAGAAACCGTGCACGCCGACCTGCTGCTGCACGTGGTCGATGCCGCCAGCCCGCAGCGCGACGAACAGATCTTCGAGGTCAACAAGGTTCTGGCAGAGATCGGCGCGGCCGCCATTCCCACCATTCTCGTATACAACAAGATAGATCTGGCCGGATTGGAACCGCGGGTGGAACGCGACGCACATGGTACGATTGCGCGAGTATTTGTAAGCGCCACCGAGCGCGCCGGTTTGGATGCGTTGCGCGGGGCAATTGCGGAAACCGGACAGATTGTGGGAAACAATGCCGCGAATTATCAAACTCTTCAATCTGAATGACCCCGGCTGGGGTCGTGGGAACAACAATGGCTCCGAGCCGCCGCCCAAGCGGCCTCAAGGCAACGGAGACGGCCCACCCGACCTGGACGAGGTCTGGCGCGATTTCAACAATCGCATCGGATCCCTGTTCGGGCGCAAGGGCGGGGGCGGCAATAACCGCCCGGGCAACCGCGGCGGCATGAAGCCGCCGTCGCCGCGCGGTGCGCGCATCGGCCTGGGCGTCATCGCCCTGGTCGCGGCCGGCATCTGGCTGGCCAGCGGTTTCTACATCGTGCAGGAAGGCCAGGTCGCGGTCGTGACACAGTTCGGCAAGTACAAGTCGACGTCGCAAGCCGGTTTCCAATGGCGCATGCCGTATCCCATCCAGAGCCACGAAATGGTCAACGTGTCGCAGCTGCGCACGTTTGAGGTCGGTTTCCGTGGCGGCGCGCGCAACAAGGTCTTGCCTGAAGCGCTGATGCTCACGACGGACGAGAACATCGTCGACATGCAGTTCGTCGTCCAGTATCGCCTGCGTGCCGACGGTGCGCCCGATTACCTCTTCATGACGCGTGATCCCGATGAATCCGTCCGCCAGGCGTCGGAGACGGCCATGCGCGAAGTCGTGGGCAAGCAGTCGATGGACTTCGTGCTCTACGAAGGCCGCACCACGGTGGCCACGCAAGTGCAGACCCTGATGCAGCAGATCCTGGACCGCTACCAGACCGGCGTGCAGGTCAGCACTGTCGCCATCCAGAACGTGCAGCCGCCGGAACAGGTGCAGGCCGCGTTCGATGACGCCGTCAAGGCAGGCCAGGACCGCGAGCGCCAGATCAACGAAGGGCAGGCCTACGCCAACCAGGTCGTGCCGCTGGCCAGCGGCCAGGCGTCGCGCATGACCGAACAGGCCGAAGGCTACAAGGCCAAGGTCGTCGGCGATGCGCAGGGTAATTCCTCGCGCTTCACCAGCGTCCTCGGCGAATACGAGAAGTCGCCGCAAGTCATGCGCCAGCGCATGTACCTGGAAAGCATGCAGGAGATCTTCACGCGCGCCAGCAAGGTCATGGTCGACACCAAGAGCAACAACAATATGTTGTACCTGCCCTTGGACAAGATCATGCATCTGGCCGCTCAGGACGCCAGCAAGTCCGGTGTCGCCGGTTCGGGTTCGCCCACACTGGCTCCGCCCGCGCAGTCGCCGGCTCGCGGCAGCGCCGCGCCGGCGCCTCAGCCTTCCGGCAGCAGCAATAGCAACACGCTGCCCCGCGACCGTACGTCGCGCTAACCCGGAGGAGTCCTGATCATGCAACGTCTCATGCCCATCCTGGTCGGCCTGCTCATCGTGCTGGCCGCCCTTTCTTCCTGCGTCTTCGTCGTGCGCGAGCGCGACTACGCCCTGGTGTTCTCGCTGGGTGAAGTTCGCAGGACCATCAACGAACCCGGCCTTTACTTCAAGGCGCCGCCTCCGTTCCAGAATGTCGTGACGCTCGACAAGCGCATTCTGACCATCGAAACCAACGAAGCCGAACGCATCCAGACTTCCGAAAAGAAGAACCTGCTGATCGACTCGTACGTCAAGTGGCGCATCCTGGATCCGCGTCAGTACTACGTTTCCACCGGCGGCAACGAGCGCGTGGCGCAGGAGCGCCTGCAGGCGCTGATCCGCGACGCTCTGAACGCCTCGGTCAACGTGCGCACGGTGCGCGACGTGGTTTCGACCGAACGCGACAAGATCATGGCCGAAATCCTGACCAACGTCGCCAAGCGCGCCGAGCCTTTGGGCGTGCAGATCGTCGACGTGCGTCTGCGCCGCATCGAGTTCGCGCCGGAAATTTCGGAATCGGTGTATCGCCGCATGGAAGCGGAGCGTACGCGCGTCGCCAACGAGCTGCGCTCCATCGGCGCCGCCGAGGGCGAAAAGATCCGCGCCGAAGCCGACCGCCAACGCGAAGTCATCGTGGCCCAGGCCTACGCCAAGGCCCAGGGCATCATGGGTGAGGGCGATGCCGCGGCCGCCGCGATCTATTCGCAGGCCTACGGCAAGAACCCGCAGTTCTACACGTACTACAAGAGCCTGGAAGCCTATCGCGCTTCGTTCTCGAAGCCGGGCGACGTGCTGGTTGTCGACCCCAGCTCCAGCTTCTTCCAGTTCATGAAGGACCCCGCCGGCGACGCCCTGGCGCCGGTCACCGTGCCGGCCAAGTGATGCGGCGGCGGTGATGCGGAACAAAAAGCCCCTTGGAAATCCAAGGGGCTTTTTGCTTGCCGGGGCGGCGGCATCCTGAAATCTGCGCAATAGGGGACAGTTTCGCGCCCGCGGCAGCCCCGGCTGGCGTTGGCCGCCGAACCATGTACAATACCCCGTAAGCTAGAAAACATTCCGCAGCGGCTGAGCGGGCTTACGCCCCCTCAGCCGCTTTTTCGTTTGGGCGACGCCCACGCATCACTTGGCGTTCTTCAGGTAAACATTCATGGGTAACTGGTTGCTGCCCGAGAGCCTTGCCGACGTACTTCCGGCAGAGGCCCGGCGCATCGAGGAATTGCGCCGCGAACTTCTCGATCTGTATCGCACTTACGGTTTCGAGCTGGTCGCGCCGCCCCTGGTCGAATACATTGATTCATTGCTGTCCGGCACCGGCAGCGATCTGGATCTGCGTACCTGCAAGCTGGTTGACCAACTGTCCGGCCGCACCTTGGGCGTGCGCGCGGACATGACGCCTCAGGTCACGCGCATTGACGCACACTTGTTGAACCGTGCTGGCGTTACCCGCCTGTGCTATTGCGGCAACGTGCTGCACGCCCGCCCGGCGGACCTGCTGTCCAGCCGCGAGCTGTTGCAGATCGGCGCCGAGATCTACGGCCATGCCGGCTTCGAGGCCGACCTGGAGATCATCCAGCTGGTGCTGGAAACGGTGGCGATCGCCGGCGTGCGCAACCCGAGGTTGGATCTGTGCCATCCGGGCGTGCTGCGCGCCCTCCTGGAATCCGATCCGGGAGCAGCGGCGCTGTCGCAGGACGTCATCCTGCTGATGCGCGAGAAGGACGTTCCGGGGCTGGGCGAATTGGCAGAACGGGCTTCTGGTTTGCGTGCTGAGACCCTGAAGGCCCTGCAATTGCTGCCCAAGCTGTACGGCGGACCGGAAGTGCTGAAGGAAGCGCGCCGTGAATTGCCTCTGCTGCCGGGTGTCGTGGCCGCATTGGACGCGCTGCAGTTGGTGGTCGACGCCATGCCTGATGTGGCGTTCGGCGTGGATCTGGCCGACGTGGGCGGCTATGGCTACCATTCCGGCGTGAAGTTCGCGCTGTACGCCGAGGGCTGGCGCGATGCGCTGGTCAGCGGTGGCCGTTATGACGATGTCAGCCGTGCGTTTGGCCGGGCCCGCCCCGCCACCGGCTTCAGTCTTGATTTACGCAAGCTGGCGGCGGGTTTGCCGCCGGCGGAAAGGGCGCGTGCGGTACGTGCGCCCTGGGGGCAAGCCCCCGCCCTGACCGAGGCGGTGCGCCGCCTGCGCCGGTCGGGGGAAATTGTCGTTCAGGTATTGCCCGGTCACGAGCAGGATCAGGACGAATTCGTTTGCGATCGCGAGCTGGCGCTGCAGGATGGCGCCTGGACGGTCAGAACGCTGTGACTAACTCCCTCTCGGTAACGAGAGGGCCGCGGGGAGATTTCCGGATTTCCCGAGAAACTCGATATTGATTCGTAACATGAGCAAGAACGTAGTCGTAATCGGCACCCAGTGGGGTGACGAGGGCAAGGGCAAGATCGTCGACTGGCTGGCGGAATCCGTCCAGGGCGTGGTCCGCTTCCAAGGCGGTCACAATGCCGGCCATACGCTGTGGATCAACGGCAAGAAGACGATTCTCCGCCTGATCCCGTCGGGCATCATGCATCCCGGCGTCACCTGCTTCATCGGCAACGGCGTCGTGCTGTCCCCCGAAGCCCTGCTCAAGGAAATCGAAGAGCTTGAGGCCGCCGGTCTGGACGTGCGCTCGCGCCTGCAGATTTCCGAAATCTGCCCGCTGATCCTGCCGTACCACGTTGCCATCGACAAGGCGCGCGAAGCGCGCAAGGGCGACGGCAAGATCGGTACGACCGGTCGCGGCATCGGCCCCGCGTACGAAGACAAGGTTGCCCGCCGCGCGCTGCGCGTGCAGGACCTGTTCAATCCCGCGCTGTTCGACGAAAAGCTCGCCGAAGTGCTGGATTACCACAACTTCGTGCTGACCAAGTACCTGGGCGCCGAGGCGGTTTCCGCCAATGAAGTGCGCGACCAGGCCATGGCGCTGGCTCCGGCCATCGCCCCGATGGTCAAGGACGTGTCGAGCAACCTGTACGCCATGCAACAGGAAGGCAAGCGCCTGCTGTTCGAAGGCGCGCAGGGCGCCTTGCTGGATGTCGACCACGGCACCTATCCCTTCGTCACCAGCAGCAACTGCGTTGCTGGCGCGGCCTCGGCCGGCGCAGGTGTCGGTCCGCAGCAGCTGGACTACGTCCTGGGCATCACCAAGGCCTACACGACCCGTGTCGGGTCGGGCCCGTTCCCCACGGAGCTGGTCGACGAAATTGGCACCCGCCTGGCCACGATCGGCAAGGAATTCGGTTCCGTCACGGGCCGTCCGCGCCGCTGCGGCTGGTTCGACGGCGCCGCGCTCAAGCGCTCGGTCCGCCTGAACGGCATCTCCGGCCTGTGCATCACCAAGCTGGACGTGCTGGACGGCCTGGAAACCATCCAGCTGGGCGTCGGCTACCGTGTCAACGGCGAGTTCCGCGACGTGCTGCCCTATGGCGCGCATGCCGTGGCGCAGGCGCAACCGGTGCTGGAAGAGCTGCCCGGCTGGAGCGAGTCCACCGTCGGCATCACCGAGTACGACAAGCTGCCCCAGGCCGCCCGTCGCTACCTGGAGCGCGTGGCCGAAGTCTGCGGCGTGCCCATCGACCTGGTGTCGACCGGCCCCGACCGCAATGAAACCATTGTGCTGCGTCATCCCCTGAAGGGCTGACATCGGGTTATTATTCGCAAGGCCGCCGCCGGTCTCATACCGGCGGCGGCCTTTTCGTATTTATTAAGCAGGAGATGCTTGCCTATGAGCACGCCGACCAATGATGACAGCCATCTGTGGGTGACGTGGGACGACTACAACCGCCTGATCGAGCGCCTTACCTTGCAGGTGCATCAATCGGGTTGGAAGTTCGACAAGATTCTTTGCCTGGCGCGCGGCGGTATGCGCGTCGGTGATGTTATGTCCCGTATTTTTGATGTGCCGCTGGGCATTCTGGCCACGAGCAGCTATCGCGAAGCGGCCGGCACCAAGCAGGGCGACATGGATATCGCCCAGTTCATCACCATTACGCGCGGCACCTTGTCCGGGCGGGTGTTGCTGGTGGACGACATGGTCGATACCGGTAAGACCTTCAGCAAGGTCTACGATCACCTGAAGAGCCAATTTGCCGACATCACCGAGCTGCGCAGCGCGGTGCTGTGGTGGAAGGGGCATTCCCTGGCGACGCCGGACTACTATGTCGACAAGCTGCCGACGAATCCCTGGATCCACCAGCCGTTCGAAGACTACGACAGCTTGCGTCCGCATCAGCTCGAGGCCTGGATCCGCAAGGGCTCCAAGAGCTGAGCATGGCGGTTCGGCAGGAGAGGGCATTCTGGCCGCCCAGGGCGCCAGACTGTCCCTCTAGTAGTCAAAACAGCCATGACCATGCTAGAATCGCTGGTTATCGCTAAACCGAACTTGGCTTGTTACTCTTTGGGTAGTCTTTGGGTAACGGAAACAGCCAGCGGAAATCCGGGATGGGTCTGTGGTTCAGTGCTGCTAGCACTGCAATCGGAGTCCGGGGCGCTGGATTGCGCTTTCAAGGTTCCCCGTTCGCGGTATCTGCCTCTGTTGGTATGATTTGGTATCGACGAGGCCGTTTACGCGTACCTGGACCCGCGCAGCGTTGCTGGTAAGCAAGCCAGGTTTGTCATCAACTTTTGTTACCCTACAAGCAGGCCAATCACTTTATGCCTATCGTTCGACTGAAGGAAAACGAACCGTTTGAAGCCGCTCTGCGCCGCTTCAAGCGCACCATCGAAAAGACCGGTTTGCTCACCGAGCTGCGTTCGCGCGAGTTCTATGAGAAGCCCACGGCTGAGCGCAAGCGCAAGCACGCCGCCGCTGTGAAGCGCCACTACAAGCGCATCCGTAGCCAACAACTGCCCCCGCGCCTGTATTGATTTTTGATTCCCGAATCTATTGATTCCAGAATCATTCATCCAGGATTTGCTCGCCCGAGTCGACGTCGTCGACGTAGTCGGGCGATACGTGCAGTTGAGAAAGGGCGGGGCCAACTTGCTTGGCCTGTGCCCTTTTCATAACGAAAAAAGTCCCTCGTTCACTGTCAGCCCCACCAAGCAGTTCTATCACTGCTTCGGTTGTGGAGCGCATGGCAGCGCCATCACCTTTCTGATGGAACACACGGGCGCCAGTTTCCCCGATGCCGTGCGCACGCTCGCGGCATCGGCGGGAATGACGGTCCCCGAAGAAAATCGCAGTCCACGCCAGCAGCAGGAATCCGCGCGCCGCAAGGCCGAGGAATCCCGCCACACGCAGGTGCTGGATGCCGCTCAGGCGCATTACCTCAAGCAGTTGCGGGCATCGCCCGCAGCGATCCGTTATTTGAAGCAGCGCGGCCTGACGGGTGAAATCGCGGCGCATTTCGGCCTGGGTTGGTCGGGCACCGACCGCCACGGCCTGTCGCAAGTCTTCCCGAACTACGAGGACCCCGTCCTGGTCGAGTCCGGGCTGGTCATCGAATCCGAGGACGGACGCCGCTACGACCGCTTCCGGGAACGGGTGATGTTCCCGATCCGCAATGCGCGGGGCAGTCTCATCGGCTTCGGCGGCCGCATCATCGGCAAGGGCGAACCCAAGTACCTGAATTCGCCCGAAACCCCGCTGTTCTCCAAGGGGCATGAACTCTACGGATTGTGGGAGGCGCGCCTGGCCATACGCCAGGAAGGCCAGGTCATCGTGGTCGAAGGCTACATGGACGTGGTCGGCCTGGCGCAGCAAGGCATCGCCAATGCGGTCGCGACGCTGGGCACGGCCACCACGCCGGACCATGTCAAGAAACTGCTGCGCACCAGCGACAAGGTCATCTTCAGCTTCGATGGCGATGGGGCGGGCCGGCGCGCCGCGTGGCGCGCATTGCAGGCCTGTCTGCCGGTGCTGCGCGACGATATCGCGATCCGCTTCCTGTTCCTGCCCTCGGAACACGATCCCGACTCGTATGTGCGCGAACTGGGCGCCGAAGCCTTCCGGGCATGCCTGGGTGAGGCCGTGGCGCTGTCCCGCTTCCTGCTGGATGAGCTGGCTTCGCGGCACAACATGGAGGAAGCCGAAGGGCGGGCCAGTTGCCTGCACGAGGCCAAGCCCTTGCTGGCCGCCATTCCCGAATGCGCGCTGCGCGTGCAGATCGAGCGGGAAATGGCCAAGCTGGTGCAGCTGACGCCGGAAGAAATGGCTCAGGTGCTGGCTCAGCAACCCACCAAGCCCTTCGCGCCCGCGCCCAAGTCCGGCGCGGTAGGCGGGGATGCGGGCGCGACCGCGGCGCCGGCGCGGGAGCATGATCCGGGCTATCCGGACACGGGCTATGACTTCGCCGGGCATGACTTTCAAGACATCCCGGTCGATGAGTCCGACTACGCGGACCAAGTCCATCTACCGTCCCAAGGTTCCGATTTTGGTGGCGGTGGCGGTGGCGGCGGTCAGCGCAGCGGCGCCAAGCAGGAATGGAAGGGTAAAGGCGACTGGAAAGGCAAGGGCGACTGGAAGGGCGGCAAAGGCAACTGGAAAGGCAAGCGCGACAACGACGTCGGCGGGTTTGAAGGCCGCCGCACCATGCCGTCGTTGGCCAAGCGCCTGCTGGGCCTGTTGCTTGCGCACCCTGAACTGGTTGACTCCATGGGTGACCAGCAGCTTGAAGTCATCGACCACGGCCCCCATCTAGGTCTTGTAAGAGATTTGATCATGCTGGCGCAATCTAGCGGCGCGCGCCATGTCGGCGCCCTGTTGGAGGCGGCGGAACCTGATTCGGATCTGGCCACGGTACTGAAAGGGCTGCGGGCCGACCTCCTGTCCAAGGAAGACCTGCCGGACCCGCAAACCGAATGGGACGATGCCTTGAGGCGCATCGAATTCGATTCGGCCAAACTGGAGATTGCCAAGCTCGCCGCGGCGGGTCTGGTCACGGAAGAAGCGCGCAAGCGCTATCTGGAGCTTTCCAGCCGCATGGCTGTGCTGAAAGGTGCTGGCGTGCGCTAAATGCGCTAAAATCAAAGGTTGTCCGCCGGCGGAAGCTGTTTTGGGCCGGCGAGGCAGGACGGGCGGAGGCGGTTTTGTGGTGTCGTTGTACACGAAGCCAGCAAAACCAGCCTAGTGACCTGTCTGGTGTACACGGATTGTGGTGTTTGCGGTTGATTTCTACTCGATTCTTGCTGAATTTGGCGGAAATCCTCGTGCCACGGTGCGTGGGCGACAAGAAATGCATTCGGCGGGTGGAATCTATTCCGGCTGCCGGAATCTAATGGATGTATGGGTTTGACGCGGG
Organism: Achromobacter pestifer; assembly: GCF_013267355.1. NCBI lineage: Bacteria > Pseudomonadati > Pseudomonadota > Betaproteobacteria > Burkholderiales > Alcaligenaceae > Achromobacter > Achromobacter pestifer. The sequence goes on along the minus strand of NZ_CP053985.1, from coordinate 335,050 downwards.
ACCTGCGATCCGGACGCGGCGGACGGTTTCCAGAAAATGGAACGTCGGGCGCGCAACGGCAGAAATAAAAGCGGATGCGCGCGTCAAATTTGTTACATAGTTAATTAATATAGCTGAGCGGTGAATCAAGCAGTTCGGCGGCGGTCATTTCCGCGTAGCGTTAGTGGTTTGGGTGCTGTGTCTACTCAGCTGCTTGGGGCAAATGCCCGATAAGCAAGCAAAGCCTATTTATAGGCAGGCAGCCCCCCCGACGTCCGGAAGCCCCCGCAGGATGAGGCCATGCACGCAAGACGCAAGTCCGGTATTGCACCGGAACGGCGCCAAGCGGGCTCGCAAGAGCCGGCGCTGCGAACAACGCAGCCGTGTGGCCTCCGCTGATTCACCAGATTTACCCGTATACACCGCCGCGTTGGGCTGCCGTCCAAAGCGGCTTCATGCGGTGCAACATGCCCGAACGGGTTGCGACGACCACGGAAGCGACTATGACCAAATCCACCGGCAAATCCTCCTCTGCAATTGATGCGGCCGAAACCAAGGCCACCACGGCCAAGCGCGTCGTAAGCATGGCAGCGGAAAAGGCGCCCGCCAAGACGGCGGTGAAGGTCGCCAAGCCCGCAGCCAAAACGGCCGCCAAGAAGGCGACCAAGGCTGCCGCAGGTGACAAGCCCGAGAAGGTGACGAAGGCTCGCGCCAAGAAGGCCGAAGACAAACTCGCCGACTTGGTCGGGAGCGCGCGCCCCGTCGTGCCCAGCGGTCGCCGCCCGGGACGCCCCGCCAAGAACGCGAACAATGATTCCGACGGCTTCGACGACACGATGGACGGCGAGGGCGAAGTCCTGCCCGATCTGAAGCCGCCGAAGCGCGGCGGCAAGCGCGGCAAGGCCGATCCCAAGGATCTGATCGCCCGCGGTCCCGTGACGCCCGAAGAATACGAAGCGCGCCGCAACCGCCTGAAGCAGCTGATCAAGCTGGGCAAGGACCGCGGCTACCTGACCTACGGCGAAATCAACGACCATCTGCCTGACGACCTGGTCGACGCCGAAGCGATCGACGGCATCATCAGCACGTTCAGCGACATGGGCATTGCGGTCTACGACCAGGCGCCCGATGCCGAAACGCTGCTGATGAGCGAAAACGCGCCGGTGGCCTCCAACGACGACGACGTCGAAGACGAAGCCGAAGCCGCGCTGACCACGGTGGATTCCGACTTCGGCCGCACCACGGACCCCGTGCGCATGTACATGCGCGAAATGGGCTCGGTGGAACTGCTGACGCGCGAAGGCGAAATCGAAATCGCCAAGCGCATCGAAGACGGCCTGAAGCACATGGTCATGGCCATCTCGGCCTGCCCGACCACGATCAACGAGATCCTGGCCCACATTCTGCGCGTGCGTGAAGGCCAGGCCCAGATCGACGAAGTGGTCGACGGTCTGGTCGATCCGGAAGACGGCGAGGAATACGCCGGCGCCGGCGTCACCGCCGAGGAAGACGAAGGCGATGACGGCCCCGCCGGCGGCATGTCCAGCAAGCAGCTGGAAGACCTGCGCGTGAAGGCTCTGGCCAAGTTCGACGAAGTCGGCAAGCAGTTCGAAAAGATGCGCCACTCGTACGAGAAGGACGGCTACAAGTCGGACATCTACGTGCGCGCCCAGGAATCCATCCAGAACGAACTGATGGGCATCCGCTTCACGGCCAAGATGGTCGAGAAGCTGGCGGACACCCTGCGCCAGCAGGTCGAGGAAGTGCGCCAGCTCGAGCGCGCTGTCCTGCACACGTGTGTGGACCGTGCCGGCATGCCGCGCACGCACTTCATCAAGGTGTTCCCGGGCAACGAAACCAACATGCAGTGGGTCGTCGATGAAGTGGCTGCCGGCCACCCGTACGCCGAAACGCTGGAGCGCCAGATTCCCGCCGTGCAGGAACTGCAGCAAAAGCTCATCGACCTGCAAACGCGCGTCGTGCTGCCGCTGAAGGACCTGAAGGACGTCAACAAGCGCATGGCCACCGGCGAAGCCAAGGCCCGCAAGGCCAAGCGCGAAATGACCGAGGCCAACCTGCGCCTGGTGATCTCGATCGCCAAGAAGTACACGAACCGCGGCTTGCAGTTCCTGGACCTGATCCAGGAAGGCAACATCGGCCTGATGAAGGCCGTGGACAAGTTCGAGTATCGCCGCGGCTACAAGTTCTCGACCTACGCGACTTGGTGGATCCGTCAGGCCATCACGCGTTCCATCGCCGACCAGGCGCGCACCATCCGTATTCCGGTTCACATGATCGAAACGATCAACAAGATGAACCGGATCAGCCGCCAGATCCTGCAGGAAACCGGCGCCGAGCCGGATCCCGCGACCCTGGCGCAGAAGATGGACATGCCCGAGGACAAGATCCGCAAGATCCTGAAGATCGCCAAGGAACCGATCTCCATGGAAACGCCCATCGGTGACGACGACGATTCGCACCTGGGCGATTTCATCGAAGACACGTCCACGCTGGCGCCTTCCGATGCGGCTTTGCATGGCTCCATGCGCGATGTGGTCAAGGAAGTGCTAGACTCTCTCACCCCGCGTGAAGCCAAGGTCCTGCGCATGCGTTTCGGCATAGAAATGAGCACCGACCAGACCCTGGAAGAAGTGGGCAAGCAGTTCGACGTCACGCGCGAGCGCATCCGTCAAATAGAGGCGAAAGCGCTGCGCAAGCTGCGTCACCCCAGCCGGGCCGATAAGCTGAAGAGCTTCCTGGAAGGGCAGTAATCGTTTTTAGGGCCTCTAGCTCATGCCTGGTTAGAGCAGCGGACTCATAATCCGTTGGTGCCGAGTTCGACTCTCGGGGGGCCTACCAGTAGATATGCGGGTCTTGGAGCAATCCAAGGCCCGCTTTCTTTTCCGCAATCCTTGGCCTTTTCCGCAATTTGGCTTATTGCGTGGGCGCCGCCTTGTCGCCTTTGGGTACTGGGCATCCTTCTCGGTGGTCGTCGCCGAACCATGGCAGAGTTGCCCTGGTGCCTGGCAGATGTCGCCGGCAGCCTCCGTCCTGTCGATTCCCGGCCTTGCCGGTCGCGTCGACCGCCCGAACGACCTTCGCCTACTGTTCTTGCAGTTTGGCCGGCAGGTGGCCTCCTCGCAAGTGACGAAGGGTTCCTGTTGCCTGTGTCGGGCTCTAAATCCAGCGAGTCGCTTCAGGATGGAGACTCTGCGACGCCGGGCGCTCGACGAGCTCATGATCGAGCTGTTCTCTCGCAATCCTTAATCGAGTGCGGAAAGGTGGTTACGGCGGAGTTAGCTGAAGTGCTGCAGAGTAGCCCCTAGTTTGGAGCAATCTCCGCGGGTACACCAGCGCAGGCAAGAGATGCCTAAGCAGCCATCGCCGGATTAAGGCCGATGGCTGCTGCGTGGGCAAAATCCATTGCTCCTACGTCGTGGCCGGTACAACATCTGCCTGGGCGACCATTTTCCTTCTGGTGCCCAGTTTGCGCAGGATTCTACGAGAAGGCCGCTCGATCAGATAGTAGGAAATCGTTGCCGTGCAAATCGCCAAGGATATCTTATCGGCCAGGCGCAATCCTGCGATTTCGATCGACAGCACCACGTTGAGCAGGAAGTGCGTCAGATAAAGGGAGTAGGAAATCTCCCCCAGGAACACTGAGACTCGGTTTCCGAAAAGCAGGCGCCCCAGCCCTTTGTCGCACAGTAGGCCGGCGATCAGCAGCAGTGCACCGCAGGTCATGATCCAGGAGTGGAAGGGGGTGGCGCATGCATAGGCGAATACGGCAATACCTGCGATGATCAGCCCATCAGAAACTGCCGCGGGGAGCTTGTCGATACCTTCGACGACTCGATAAAGAGCTACCCCAGCAACAAAAACAGATGAGAACTGAATCAGGAAATTCCCGTGAGCGAGTACGATGCCGTTAACGTCTATCCCGGCCGATTGAAGCAGTCTGACGTGCGGCATTTCGATGAGAATCCAGACCACTCCAGCCATCACCGCGGCCGCAAAAAACCTTGGAAGCTTGAACATCACAAGAGCGGTGAATGGGAACCAGATATAGGCGAACATCTCGACGCTAATGGTCCATGACAGCGCATTCCATGAAAACTGGTTCACGAATCCCCAGGCTTGTATCAAGAGCAAATTGAGACCAAACGTGTATGCCGTTTCATTGGGAGTCTCGATCGGGTAGCCAGCTTTCATCAGTGCTAGAAACGCGAATAACGTTACCAAGTGCATAGGGTAAATGCGGGCTATGCGTTTGTAGAAGTAGGCTCGGTATGGAGCTGGATTCACCGATTTTCTAAATTCTGGATAGACGTGGGCCATTACGAACCCGCTCAGGACCAGGAAAACAATGACCCCAGAAAATCCATACAACAAGATGTGCATGAAAAGCCCATCGCCTTTTATGCCCGCTCCCCACGTATAGTGCATCAACACCACCCAAAGCGCAGCATACCCGCGCACGCCGGTGAGGGCGGGGATGTTCCGGATCATTTTCTTGTCTCTATTATTTAATTATTATTTAAATTGTACATTGTTGGTCGCGCCATCTGGCACTCATATCTAAAACGTCATATTGCTAGGGTGTTTCAAATGGTCCAGAGCGTTCATTTCGCGGATTCATAAGCGCGTTCTTCGCGCTTGGCGGTGGATGACTTGGCTCCTTTTTGCTTATCCAACCAGCCTTCCTGGCGTCAACCTTCGCCTGCCACACCGAGGGTGATTTGGCTGTGTGATAGGCCTGCACACAAAAATCCTCACGCTCCCGATTTTTCTGATCCGCCGTGTCGTCGCTGCATCAGTCGATGACTTCCGCGCAAGCATCCGTCGGCGCCGCAGCGACATCGCCGACGATCGGCACGATCTTGATGGCGGCAGATGCAATACGGCAAGGGGCGGCAACGACACCGCAACCGGACGCGAATAGGCATAGTGTTGAAATCAAAATCCACTTCATTGGTCGTGCTCGAAAATGATTGATCAAGGTTCAGCCTGATCAAGGGCTGGCGGTGTCCCGCGGCGTCGATGTCGATTATGTTCAGACGCGGATTTCCATCTGAAGAAAATGTGCGCGATGCATGGCGAAGGCGGCATTCTGCTGTGCGTCTCCATGCCAATAAGTGGGGAAATGTTGGTCAAGTGTAATGACACTTGCTCGTCTTGGAACAGGACGTAACGCAGACCTGGTTGCATGGCGCCAGGGCCGGAAAATCCCAGGTAGGATGGTGACGTTCCTGCCGGGAGCACCCGACGGAGCATCCAACAACAAGAAGGAGCGCTAGATGCTTGATACTTTCCCCAAGGCAGGCCGGGCCGGCGTGATCGCCGCGATGCTCGGTGTGGCCAGCCTGGTGTTCACCGGTTGCACCACGACCACCGCCCAATCCTCGGCCACGGCCGCGGAAAAGCGGCAGGAACTCGATACCGCAGCCGACGCGACGCTGACCAAGCTCTATCAGTCCTCGTCCCAGGCCAAGCAACTGGTGGAACGCGCACGCGGCGTGCTGGTGTTTCCGGGCGTGTTGAGCGCGAGCTTCATCGTGGGAGCCCAGCATGGAAGCGGCGTGTTGCGCGTGGGCGGCTCGGATACCGGCTACTACAGCATCACGGGCGGCTCCATCGGTCTGCAGGCTGGCGCGCAGTCCAAGGCGATGGTGGTGCTGTTCATGACGGACGGCGCCCTGGCCAAGTTCCGCGCCAGCAGCGGCTGGACGATGGGGGCGGACGCGACGGTTGCGGTGGCCAATGTGGGCGTCAACGGCAGCATCGATACCTACACCGCGCAGCAGCCCATCGTCGGCTTCGTGTTGAACAACGGCGGCCTCATGGCCGGGGTGTCGGTCGACGGCAGCAAGATTTCACCACTGCTGCTGTAAGCGGCGCGCGCATCCTTACAGCCCCATCGCCTTTTCCCAAGGCAATTGGGGCGGCAGCGCCTCTGTCATCGCATCCACGAAGGCCCGGATGCGCGGCGACAGGTGCCGGTTCGGCAGATAGACCAGCTGGACCGGCGCGCCAGGCGCGATCCAGTCGGTCAGGATCAGTTTCAGGCGTCCGTCCAGCACGGCAGACTCCGCGATGAAGCTGGCCATGCGGGCGATGCCCGCGCCGGCCACCACGGCGTCCAGGATGGCTTCCGGATGGTTCACATTCAGGTTGCCGCCGGGCGTGATCGTGTAGCGCTCATCGCCTTTCTGGAAATCCCATTCGTGATATCGGCCGGTCTGCCATTGGACGTAGGCCAGGCAGTTGTGCCGTTCCAGCTCGTTGGGCGTGGCGGGCGTGCCATGCGCGGCCAGATAGGCGGGGCTGGCGCAGGTGACGTAGCGCAGCCGGGACAGGGTCTTGGCGATGACACGCGAATCCGCCGTGACGCCGATCCGTATGGTGGCGTCCAGCCCTTCTTCGGCCAGATTGGGCATGCGGTCGCTGAAATCCGCGTTGATCGAGAGTTCCGGATAGCGCGCGGTCAGCGACAGCAGCGCGGGCATGATGACCTTTCTGCCCAAGCCTACCGGCGCATGCACGCGCAGCTTGCCGCGCGGAATCAGGCTGGCTCCGGTTACCTCGGCCTCGGCGGCTTCGACTTCCAGCAGGATGTGGCGGCAACGCTGCAGCAGCAATTCGCCATCGTCGGTCAGCGACAGGTTGCGCGTGGTGCGGTTGAGCAGCTTCACGCCCAGCTTGGCTTCAAGCAGCGACACGCTCTTGCTTACCGATGCGGTTGAAATGTCGAGCCGGTGCGCCGCGGCCGTGAAGCTGCCGCTGTCCGCGACGCGCACGAAATTCAGAACATGCTTGAGATGGTCTATCAGGATGTACATGGCGGTCGAGCTGATGGGTGCACGCCATCTTAGCCATTCCCGCGCGCAAAGTTAAAGGTGATTTGCCCTCGGACCCGTTTATCCGCCGCATGCCTGTCCCTACACTGAGCCGCAACGTTGGCAGGTTCAGAAGACGACACGACAGGAGGCATGGGTGGAGATCCAGAGCAGTGCGAAGGCAGCGGGCGGACCCGAGCAGATTTATCTGGATGGCCTGGCGGCGGGCCGGTTTCAGATCCAACGCTGCGCCGATTGCAGCCAGGCGGTGTTTTATCCGCGCTGCGTATGTCCCCATTGCGGCGGCGCGGCATTGGATTGGTTCAGCCCCACGGGCGAGGGCGTGGTGTACGCCAGCACCACCGTGTATCGCAACGCGGAGCAGGGCGGCGATTACAACGTCTGTCTCGTGGACCTGCAGGAAGGCGCGCGGATGATGAGTCGCGTCGCGCAGATCGCGCCGGCGCAGGTGCGGATCGGCATGCGCGTCAGCGCCAGGATCGTCGGCGACGGCGAGGCCGCGCAAGTGGTCTTCGTGCCTTCGGGAGCTGGGCTATGACGCTGCGCGACTTGAGAGGCAAGACTGCCGTGGTCGGCGTGGGGCAGGCCGGGCTGGGACAGGCGCGCGGCTTTAGCGAGCAGGAAGTGCTGGCGCAGGCCGCGATGGCCGCGATCGCGGACGCCGGCCTGAGCCTCAAGGACATAGACGGCATCACGACCTGCAGTTCCCTGTCACCCATGTGGGCGATGTCGGTCGTCGAGTATCTAGGCATACGCCCAACCTTTCTGGACAGCACCATGATAGGCGGCTCCAGTTACGTGGCGCATCTGCTGCCGGCGATGCACGCGCTGTCGTCCGGGCAATGCAATGCGGTCCTGGTCTGCTACGGCAGCACCCAGCGCACCGCCAAATTCAACCGCGCCGATCTGACGCGCGTGCGGAAATCGATCGACCCGCAGCCCTACGAAACACCTTATGACCCGCCCTTGCCGGCGGCGGCCTACGCCTTGGCCGCGAGCCGCCACATGCATCAGTACGGCACCACGCGCAAGCAATTGTCGGAAGTGGCCGTGGCCGCGCGGAAATGGGCGCAATTGAATCCGGAAGCCACCATGCGCGAACCGCTGTCGCTGGCGGACGTCGAGGCGGCGCGTCCGGTCTGCGAGCCCTTTACGGTGCGCGACTGCTGCATGGTCAGCGACGGCGCCGGCGCCTTCGTGCTGACGCGCGCGGACCGGGCCCGCGATTGCGCCAAGCCGCCGGTGTACGTCCTGGGCAACGCGACCGCGGTGTGGAACCGGCAGGTTTCGTCCATGCACGACCTGACGGTGACCGCGGCGCTTGAATCGGGCAAGCGCTGCTACGAGATGGCCGGCGTATCCGCGAAGGACATGGATCTGGCCATGCTGTACGACGCCTTCACCATCAACACCATCCTGTTTCTGGAAGACCTGGGCTTCTGCCGGAAGGGCGAGGGCGGCGCGTTCGTGGACGACGGCGCGATCGCGCCGGGCGGGCGGCTGGCGGTCAATACCAATGGCGGCGGCCTGTCCTGCGTGCATCCGGGCATGTACGGCGTGTTCCTCATGGTGGAGGCCGTCAGGCAGTTGCGCGGCGAGTGCGGCGCGCGTCAGTTGAAGGATCCGAATCTGGCCCTGGTGCACGGCAACGGCGGCACCTTGTCCAGCCAGTCGACCGCGATCCTCAGCGCGCAGCCGGTGCTCTAACCGTCCAACAAGACTGCGGTGCAGGCGCGACAACCGCGTCCACCGCCATGGGGTATGCAATGTTGAACAAGATCGTGCCTTCCCTGGAGGAGGCCGTGGCCGGCGTGGCGGATGGCGCTACGTTGATGATAGGCGGGTTCGGCGCGTCCGGGGTACCGACGGAATTGCTGCAGGCCTTGCTGGAGACGGGGGCGCGGGAACTGACCGTCGTCAACAACAATGCGGGCAATGGCGAGCCGGGTCTGAGCCAGCTGATCCGCGCGGGCAGGGTGCGCAAAGTGATTTGCTCCTTCGCACGCTCCTCGAATCCCAAGAAGCCCAATGCCGCCGCGTTCGGCGAATGGTATGCGGCGGGCAGGATAGAACTGGAGGTCGTGCCGCAAGGCACGCTGGCAGAACGCCTGCGCGCCGCCGGCGCGGGCATGGGGCCGTTCTTTACGCCCACGGCCTATGGAACGCGGTTGGCGCAAGGCAAGGAAACACGCTCCATCAATGGCCGAGGTTATGTGCTGGAAGAGCCGCTGCCAGGCGATGTGGCTTTCGTGAAGGCCCGGTACGGAGATAGCGTGGGAAACCTGACCTATCGCTACGCCAGCCGCAATTTCGGACCCGTGATGTGCATGGCCGCGCGATTGACGGTGGCTCAGGTCGACCAGGTGGTGCCTCTGGGGGCGTTGGCGCCGGAGCAGGTCATGACGCCCGGAATCTTCGTTCAACGCATCGTCGAGTGCCCCAATGAGCATCAATAGCCTGTCCCGCGCGCGCATGGCGCAGCTCGTCGCAGACGACATTCCGCCCGCCTCCTACGTCAATCTGGGCATAGGCATGCCCACCTCGGTGGCCGACTATCTGAAGCCCGAGCGCGGCGTGGTGCTGCACAGCGAAAACGGCATCCTGGGCATGAAGGGCCTGCCGCCGGGCGCCGCGGTCGACAGGGATCTGCTCAATGCCAGCAAGGAGCCCGTCGCGCTGGACATCGGGGCCTCGATCACCGACCACGTAGTGTCCTTTTCGATGATGCGCGGCGGCCATATCGACCTCACCGTGCTGGGCGCCTTCCAGGTATCGGCCGAGGGCGATCTGGCCAATTGGGACACGGGGCGCGCAGACTCGATCCCGGCCGTGGGCGGGGCCATGGACTTGGTGGCGGGCGCGAAGCGCATCTTCGTGATGATGCAGCACGTGGACCGCGACGGCCGGCCGAAGATCGTGCCTGAATGCTCCTATCCCCTTACCGGCAAGGCCGTGGTCGATCGCATCTATAGCGACCTGGCAATCATGGACATCACACCGGACGGAATGCAGGTGCGGGCGATGGTGCGGGGTCTGGATTTCGCGGCGCTGCAGGCGCGGACCGCAGTGGACTTGAAACTGGACGATGCGTGGATCGAACTGGCGCCCTGAATTTCAGGTCGGCGCCGTCAAGGGAGGAAGTAATGAGCTGGACGCAGGAGTTGGACGAACTGGCACGCCGCAAGGAATTTTCCCTGCGCATGGGGGGCGTGGAGAAGGTGAAGCGTCAGCATGACGCGGGCAAGCTGGACATCCGCCAGCGGATCGAACGGCTGGTCGATGGCGGTTCGTTCGTCGAGGTGGGAGGGCTGGCCGGCAGCGGCGAGTATGACGAACAGGGCCGCCTGGTCCATGTGATGCCCTCGAACGTGATCATGGGGCGCGCGGCGCTGGACAGCAAACCCGTCGTGGTCGTGGGCGACGACTTCACCGTGCGCGGCGGCGCCAACGATGGCGCCGTGGGCGACAAGATGATTTACGCTGAACAGATGGCGTTCGACCTGCGCCTTCCGCTGGTGCGCCTGATCGACGGCACGGGCGGAGGGGGCTCGGTCAAGAACATCGAAAAGATGGGCCATGCGCTGCTGCCGAAGATGAAGATCTGGGCCTATGTGGCGCGCAATCTGGCCCAGGTGCCTGTGGTGTCGCTGGCCCTCGGATCGGTGGCGGGCCAAGGAGCGGCGCGCGTGGCGGGTAGCCACTACTGCGTCATGGTCAAGAACACGTCGCAGCTGTTCATCGCGGGGCCCCCGGTGGTGGCCAAGATAGGCCAGAATCTGAGCAAGAACGAGCTCGGCGGCAGTGCCATCCACACGCGCAATGGCGTGGTGGACGACGAGGTGGATTCCGAGGACGAGGCCTTCGCCGCGGTCAGGCGCTTCCTGTCGTATCTGCCTGCGTCCGTGCACGAGCTTGCGCCCAGGGGCGAGGTTCCGGCCGCGGCGGCTGATCAGGATTGGCTGCGCACGGCCATTCCGAAGGACACGCGCAAGGTCTACAAGATCCGGCCGATACTGGACACCTTGTTCGATCCGGGCAGCGTGTTCGAAATCGGCCGGCATTGGGGCAAGGCGATCGTGGGCGGACTGGCCCGGGTGGATGGCTGGCCCGTGCTGTTCGTCGCCAGCAATCCCTACCACTATGGCGGCGGCTGGGACCGGCACACCGCCGAGAAATTCACCCGCCTGGTCGACCTGGCCGAAACCTTCCACCTGCCAGTGGTGAACTTGGTCGACATCGCGGGTTTCCAGATCGGCCTGGAAGCCGAGAAGGACGGCGTGATGCGCGCCGGCGTGAGGGCGCTGACGGCGGTCGCGCAGTCGACGGTGCCGTGGTTCTCGCTGATCATGCGGCGGGCTTTCGGCGTGGCCGCGGGCGGCCATCAGAATTCCAGCCGTTTCAATTTCCGCTATGCCTGGCCATCGGCGCAATGGGGCTCGCTGCCGATCGAGGGCGGTCTGGAGGTGGCGTACCGGTCCGAGATCGAGGCGGCCTCCGACCCCGAAGCCAAGCGCGCGGAGATCGAGGAAAGAGTGCGCGCCCTGACGTCCCCTTTCCGCAGCGCGGAGGCCTTCGTTATCGAGGACATCATCGATCCGGCCTGCACGCGTGCGCGCTTGGTCGAGTTCGCCAATCTGGCCGCGCCGCTGCGCCAGCCCGGCGTGGTGGCCACCGGTTACCGGCCCTGAGGGGATGCAGATGAAGAAGATCCTGATTGCCAACCGGGGCGCCGCCGCCGCGCGTATCCTGCGCGCCGCGCAGGCGCTGGGCCTGCGGTCCGTGGCGGTGTACTCCGAGGCCGATGCCGACCTGCCGTACGTGGGCCAGGCCGATGAGAGTTTCTGCATCGGGCCGGCGCCGGCGCGGGCCAGCTATCTCAACCAGGACCTGTTGCTCGAGGTCATGGCGCGTTGCGGCGCCGACGCGCTGCATCCGGGTTACGGATTCCTGTCCGAGAACGCGCAGTTCGCGCGCAGAGTCGAAGAGGCGGGGCATTGCTTCATCGGACCTTCGTCCAAATGGATCGACGTGCTGGGCAACAAGGCCAGCGCGCGCGAGTTGATGCAACGGCATGGCCTGCAGGCAGGCGGCAGCACGGGCATCCTGCCCCGGGATGACATGGCGACGGTACGCCAGGCGGCCCAGGCGCTCGGGTATCCGGTGTTGATCAAGCCTGCGGGCGGCGGCGGGGGCATAGGCATGATCCCCGTCCATGATCCCCAATCGCTGTCCGGTTGCTGGGAACGCGCCAGCGGCATGGCCGAAAAGGCGTTTGCCAATCCCGCCCTGTACCTGGAGCGATTCGTGCCGTCGCCACGGCATATCGAATTCCAGTTCCTGGCGGACAGGTTTGGCAATGTCCTGTCCCTGTTCGAACGGGATTGCTCCACCCAGCGCAGATACCAGAAGGTGATCGAGGAAGCGCCGGCGCCGGCCATCGACCGCCAGGCGGTGGCCGGCATGGCCGAGCGGCTGTCGGCGATCCTGGGAGAGATCGGCTACGACGTCATCGGCACGGTCGAGATGCTGTACACGCCGGACAGCGGCTTTTCGTTCCTCGAGGTCAACACGCGCCTGCAGGTCGAGCACGCCATCTCGGAAGCGGTCACCGGCGTGGACATCGTGCAGGCGCAGATCCGCCTGGCCGCGGGCGAAAAGCTGTCCTCGGTGATCAGCGGGCAGCCCGCCGTGGCGGGGCATGCGATCGAGGCGCGCGTGTATGCCGAGGATCCCGTGCGCTTCCTGCCTTCGCCGGGTGTGCTGAAGACGTTCGAGCTGCCGCAGCCGCGTCCCGGCCTGCGGATAGAGACGGGCTACGCTCAGGGCAACCGAATTTCCAGCCACTACGACCCCATGGTGGCGAAGGTCATCGCGCATGCGGCCGATCGTGCTGCCGCGATCCGCGAGTTGAGCGGCGCGCTGGGTGGCATGCGGATAGAGGGCATCAAGAGCAACATTCCGATGATTCTTCAGGTGCTCGCGTCGGAGCGGTTCCAGGCCGGCGTGATGACCGTCGACGGCTTGCAGGAAGTGATTTCAACAGAGTCGGTAAAGGAGCTGGCATGAAAAAAATCGTCTCCAACGTGGCGGGCCGAGTGGTCGCGTGTTGCGTGGAAGAGGGTGCACGGATTCAGGCGGGCGACGAGGCGTTCAAGGTCGAGTCCATGAAGATGGAGATCCCCGTTGAAAGCGAGGCAGCAGGCCGTATCGCCAAGGTGCTGGTGGCGGTCGGTGATGAAGTGGAGGAAGGGCAGGATCTTGCTGTGCTGGATTGAGGCGCACCGCCTCTGAACCTGGATAAAAAAGCGAGGAGACTATGTTCAAGACAATCAAAAAAGACGCGCCCGCAGCTTCTGCGCGCAAGCGTCCCCTGAAGGTCCTGGCATTGCTGGGATGGGCAGTCCTGCTGGGCGCAGGCGCGGCGGGCGCGCAGACGGCGCAGGGCTTTCCCAACAAGCCGGTGACGATAAACGTGCCGTTCTCGGCGGGCGGCACCACCGACATCCTGGCGCGCGTGATAGGCCAACGCCTGAGCGAGCGCTGGGGCGTGTCCGTGGTGGTCGAGAACAAGCCCGGCGCGGGCGGCAACATCGGCACCGCGCAGGTGGCTCGCGCCGCGCCGGATGGCTACACGCTGGTGATGGGCACGATAGGCACGCACGCCATCAATCCCAGCTTGTACAAATCCATGCCCTACGACGCGATCAAGGACTTCGCGCCGATCACGCGTACCGCCATGGTGCCCAACGCCCTGGTGGTGCCCAAGAACGCGCCATACGACACCGTGAAGGAGCTGATCGCCTATGGCAAGGCTCATCCGGGGAAACTCACCTTCGGCTCTTCCGGACATGGCAGCACGCTGCACATGTCCGGCGAGACGTTCAAGATGATGACCGGGGTCGACATGGTGCATGTGCCCTACAAGGGCAGCACGCCGGCGGTGACGGACCTGCTGGGCGGCCAGATCTCGATGATTTTCGACAACCTGCCCTCGGCGCTGCCGCACATCAAGGCGGGCCGGCTGAAGGTGCTGGCGGTGACTTCGGCCCAGCGCAGCGACCAACTGCCCGACGTGCCCACCGTGGCGGAAGCCGGCGTGCCCGGCTACGAGGTCGTGTCGTGGTTCGGCCTGTGGGCTCCCGCCAGGACGCCAGAAAACATCGTGGCGGAGATCAACAAGCAGGTGGTCGCCATCATTCAGACGCCCGACATGCAAAAACAGATCCGGGACCAGGGAGCGGTGCCCAATCCCGACACGCCCGCGGAGTTCGCCGCCTTCATCGGCAGCGAAGGCAGGAAGTGGGCCGAGGTGGTGCGCCGCGCCAACGTGACGACCGAGTAGGCAATCGACAGCACCGGGCCCGTCGGACGAAGCCGGCCGGCCCGTTTTGAGGAGACACAGGCATGGAACGCATGATGGAAGGCAAGGTGGTTGTGGTGACCGGGGCGGGCGGCGGCATCGGTCGCGAGGTGGCGTTGCAGTTGGCGGCCGAGGGCGCCAAGGTCGTGGTCAACGACATCGGGGTTGCGCTCAATGGCGACGATCTGTCCACCGCAGTGGCGCCCGCGGACGCCGTCGTGGCCGAGATCCGCGCCGCGGGTGGCGTGGCCGTCGCCAATTTCGATTCGGTTGCGACGCACGCGTCCGCCAACGCCATCGTCCAGTGCGCCATGGACCAGTTCGGACGCATCGATGGCGTGGTCAACAACGCGGGCAACCTGCGCGACCGCTCGTTCCACAAGATGAGCGAGGAAGAATGGCGCGCGGTCATCGCGGTGCATCTGGATGGCACCTTCTTCGTCAGCCGGGCCGCGGCCACGCACTTCCGCGAACAGGAGGGCGGCGCGATGGTGCACATGACCTCGACCTCCGGGCTGATCGGCAACTATGGCCAGGCCAATTACGGGGCGGCCAAGCTGGGCATCGTGGCCTTGTCCAAGATGATCGCGCTGGACATGGGGCGGTATGGGGTGCGCTCCAACTGCATCGCTCCGTCGGCCTGGAGCCGCATGACCAGCTCCATCCCCACCGATACGCCGCAGCAGCGCGACCGCGTGGAAAAGCTCAAGAAGATGGAGGCGGGCAAGATAGCGCCGATGGCCGTGTATTTGCTCAGCGATGCCGCGCGCGAAGTCAGCGGCCAGATATTCGCGGTGCGTGCCAATGAAATCATGCTGATGAGCCAGCCGCGTCCCTTGCGCTCCGTCCATTTCAGCGAAGGCTGGACACCGCAGCGCATCGCCGAGGTCGCCATTCCGGCGATGCGGAAGCACTTCTATCCCCTGGAGCGCTCGCCCGACGTGATGAGCTGGGATCCGATCTGACCCGCGGGCCCGGGTCATGGATGTGTCGTCGAGGCAAAGCGGAGGAGCGCCATGCGCTTGAGCTATGAGCAACTGTTGAACTATGAATTGCCTGAGATCAGGCAACGCTGTACGGCGCGAGACGCCATGTTGTACGCGCTATCGGTGGGCCTGGGACAGGATCCCCTCGACGCGTCCGACCTGGCCTACGTGGGCAGGCAGCACGATCCGCTTGTGCTGCCCTACATGGCCGTGGTCCTGGGCTATCCGGGCTTCTGGCTGAACGCGCCCGATATCGGGGCCGATACGGTGCGGCTGCTGCATGGCGAACAGGGGATGGAACTCTTCCACCCCATTCCTACCGCGGGCGAACTGATAGGCAAGACCCGCGTCGTCGAGGCGGTGGACAAGGGCGAAAAGGGACTGTTGCTGTATTCCGAGAAAACGTTGATGGATGCCGCCACGGGACGGCTCATCGCGCGGACTTCCGCGACCCATGTGCTCAGGGGCGATGGCGGCATGGCGAATGCCGGCAAGCAGGCGCGCCCGGCGCACGCCATGCCGGACAGCCCGCCGGACTGGACCGTGTTGGCGCGCACCCGGCGGGAGCAGGCGTTGGTGTATCGGCTCAATGGCGACTACAACCCGCTGCACAGCGATCCCGAGGTTGCCCAGGCCGCGGGATTTCCTCGGCCCATACTGCATGGCCTGTGCACGTTCGGCATGGTGTCGCACGCCGTCGCCCGATGCTTGCAGCCTGCGGCGCAGGGGACGGTGCGTGCCGTGTCGCTGCGTTTTTCGGGGCCGATGTATCCCGGCGAGACGCTGAGTGTGGACATCTGGCGGGACGGGTCCTTCCGGGCGAAGGCCGTGGAACGCGACGCGGCCGTCATCGACAACGGGATGCTGCGGGTCGCTTAGGGCGGGGATGGCTGCGGGGCATGGCGGGCCGGGCCGCATCCTTGAGGGCGGCGCGCATTTGCGCGTTGCAAAATGGAAGAGCGCCCCAGCTCAAGGTGAGTCTGAGGCGCTCCTGCCCGGCTTCGCACGCGATGGGTGTCAGACAGCCCGGCAACTCAAATCTACTGCTGAGTCATACGCCCGGCAATAGGGAAAACCCTTGAATATTAAAGGGTTACAAGATTCGTGCCGCTTGCGCGGCGGCCGCTGCAGTCCGTGAGCTGTCAACGGACCCGTGACCACTTTAGCCGCCTCGGCATCCGCGAATGGCGACGCCGGGGCCGGACGCCGACACTGACGCCTGTCTTCACAGTGCCGGAGAACGGATATGTCAGGGTTACGGAAGCGTCAGTTGGGACAGGGCATGACCGAATACATCGTGGTCGTGGCCTTGGTCGCGGTGGCCGCCATTGCGGTGTATCAGTACTTCGGCCAGGTGGTGCGGTCGCAGACCGCCGCCATGGCGCGCGAACTCGCCGGCGAGGACGGCGGCGCACAGAGCCGCGCGGCGCAACAGGCAGCGCAGAAAGCGGCGGCCCAGACCAAGGCTCGTACGCTCAAATCCTTCACCGGCAACGCCACGGACGCGAAGTGACTACGCGTGTTTGCGCATCGCTGGTCCAACAGCGGGGCCAGGCGCTGGTCCTGGGTCTGCTGATGGCGGCGGCGGGGGGCATCTCCCTGGTCTTCCTGTACAACCTGGGGCAGACCGTGGGTGCGCGCCAACGGCTGACGCATGCCGCGGACGCGGCGGCGTATAGCGGAGCGCTGGAACAAGCCCGCGCGCTCAATGCCCTGGCCTACATCAACCGGACACAGATCGCGCATCAGGTCGCCATGGCGCATCTGGTCACGCTGGCTGCGTCCGCGCAGTATGCCCGCGCCATGCAGGCACAGCGCAACCGTGGCAATCCGCCCGCCGGCCTGATCGCCATGCTGTTTGGCCCTGATGTGGGGGCCGCCTATCAAACGGCGCGGGCCGTGCCCGATGCCGAACAGAGGCTCGCATCGGCGTTTGGCGAGCACGACCGAGTGGTCCACCAGGTCCTGGAAGCAAGCGCGGCGTCCGCTGTCGCCGGTCTGGCGGCCTCGCGCGAGCGCATCATGAACAAGGTGTTGTCCGCCAATCTGTCGGACGGCGCCCCTGCGTCCGGCGCCGATGCCGCGCCTGGCCGCGGCGCGAGCCTGCGGCTGCTGACCGATGGCTGGCCGGGCTACGTGGGGCGCCAGCTGGCCACGCGGCAGGCCGGCCTGCGGCCCGCGGTCGAGCAGGCGGCGCAACGCTATGGTTTTCTCAACCGCCGCAACGCCACGCGCCGCAATCCTTGGATGGTCCACCCGTTATGCCCCTTGCATCGCCATGAGCTGCGGCGCCGCGGCTACACGTGGTTGGGGCCGGACGGACGCTGGGGCGCACTCGATACCCAGTCATATCATGCGCTGCGCTTCAACCGCTGGCGGGGCTGCTACTTTCGCGAATACGCCATGGGCTGGGGCACGGCGCAGGGCCAGAAGATCAAGGCTCCCGAAGGTCTTGAGTACGTCGATGAGCCGCCTCTCGATTTTTCCGACCAGGATTTCTGGCGCTGGGTGGAGCTGTCGACGAATTGGGATCTGCTCAAGGACATCAGCAATCCCATGGCCAATTCGTACGCCATGGCTGCCGCCCAGCGCTGGCCGGGCCGGGGCCTGCCGGCCTATCGCGACATCGCCTTGCCGCGCAGCGGCGAGCCCCTGCGCTTCGCGGTGGCCGTCCGGCTTGCCGGTTCTTCCTTGAAAACCACGGATGCGGACAGCGCGGTCCGGGCGCCCGTGGGGCGATTCCGCTATGCCGCCCTGGGTCCGGAGGATGCTGTCACGGTGACCTCGGCGGCAGAGACCTACTTTGCTCGGCCGGAACGCCGTGCCGATGGCCGGGATGAGCTTGCCACGCTGTTCCGTCCTTACTGGCAAGCGCGCTTGTCCGCCATTACGGCCGGCGAGGCCGCGCAGGCAAGGCGGGCGCCATGAACCGGATACGCACCTGGCAGCGAGGGCAGGCCCTGATCGAAGCGTTGCTGATGCTGCCGCTGCTCGCCCTGCTGCTTTGGGCGGGGTCCTGGATAGGCGGATTGCAGTTCACGGCGCTGGAAATGGCACAGGCCAGCCGCAAAGCCGCCATGGCTGGCGCGTTGGGGCAACCCATGCAGAACCAGCACGCGCCTCGGGGCATGGCGCTGTCGGGCAAGACCGCGCCGCTGCCCGGTATCGCGCCGGCGCGGGTCTCTGCCTTGCAGGACGAATGGTTCGGCGTGGACCTGAGGCTGCTGTCAGCGACCGCAAGCACCGTCCGCCATGACCGGGACAATGCGGCTTGGCTGCACATCACCCGCCGAACGCAGGTGGCAAGCGGCGCCGGATATGCGCACGGCGATGCCGATACGCAGCGCCGCATCGCCCGGGCGCCTACGTCCTGGCGCAAGGCGGAAAGCGCCTCGCTGGCTGAGGCTCGGCGCTTGAAGCCTGTCATCGATCGCCTGGACGGGCCATGGCGCAGGCCTGGCCTGTCGCTGGACTGGCTGTCCGAATGGGCGGATGTGGTACCCGCGGACCGGCTCGCCAGCCGCAAGGGAGCGGGAAAATGACCGGACTGTGCTTGTCGGCAACTTCTGCCGGTCTGGCTGCGCCGTGGGGGCGCGGTTGGCGGACGCTCGCCATGGCACGGACCCTGCGCCTCTTGCTGGCTGGCGCTCTGGCTGTGGCGGCCGTGGGCTGGCGCAACGTCGCCGCCGGACAGGATCTCGCGACCGAGGGCGGGAAAGCGGGGACAACCGGCAGGACCACGCCCGGCGTCACCGCGCTGGAGGCCTTGCGTTTTCCTGCAGGTTCGCAGCGCGGCCTGCTGGCGGAGAGCATCTGGCTGCATGGAATCCCGGCGCGGGTGCTGATATTTGACACGCCGCTCACCACGCCCGAACTGATCCGCCATCTGTCCGCCCAGCAGCCTGCGCTGGCCGACCTCAATGTGTTGTCCGGCCAGGCCATTCTGTCCGGCCAGGTGGGGCAGGAGCGATGGGTCGTCCAAATGGAAGGACTGGGCGCACGCCGAACCGCTGGCAGCGTTTCGGCGGTCAGCCTCCTGGCTGCGCCGGACAGCCCGTCGCCTGCCTGGCTCCCGCTCGGCGCGCGTCTGAGGCTGGACATAGCGGTGATGGAGGACGGCGTGCGGGTTTCCGAGAGCATCTGGCAATACGCTTTGCCGCCCGGGCAGTTGGCTCCGCTGTTGGAGGAGCGTTTGTCCCAGCATGGCTGGCGCCGCATGCCGGCATCCGAGGAATCGGCACCTTGGTGGGTCCGCCCGGGCGCGCGCATGCGGTTGTCGCTGGTGCCGCTGGAAGGCGGCAGCGGGCTTCTGGTCAGCGGCAGAACGCCATGATGAACTGGCTTACCCATGTCTTGCAGCGCCTGCGCAGAACGGGCGTGTATGCCATCGCGCTGATTGCGGGCCTTGTGTCCGCGTGGGCGGTGCGAGAGCATGTGCAGCAGCGGGTCCAGGCGCTGGAGGCCGAGGCGCGAACGCCCATGGTCAGCCGGCTGGTCGCGGCGTATGACCTGCCTGCCGGCACGCAGCTCGAAGAGGTGCATCTCGCCGTGCGCGAGATCCCGCAGCCATGGGCTTCGCGGGCCAGCATCGACCCCCTGGATCTTTCCAGCCTGCTAGGCGCCACCTTGCTGGCCGATGTCGCCAATGGTGAACCTTTGCTTCGGGGGCATCTGACGTTCACTGCGCCGGTTCCGGCCTTGGCGTCCCGCCTGCATAGGGGGCAACGCGCGTTGACGGTGGCGGCGGCGGACCTGGGCGGCCTGGCGGATGTGCTGCGCGTGGGCGATGCCATTGATATCTACGTGAGTTTTGCCCATCGCCAGCGAGAACTGACGGTACCTCTTCTGCAAGGCATGCGCGTGCTGATGGTAGGGGGCGAAGCCGACGGCGTAGGCAAGGGTGGCAACATCACCTTGGCTGCCACGCCCGATGAGGCGATGCGATTCGTGGCGGCGCGGCAGAGCGGGGCGCTGACCGCCATGCTGCGTCATCGCGACGATGCCGCAGTCGTCAGCGGCGCAGCCCAAGGCGACCTTGCTTCGTTGATAGGGTTGGACTCGGGGCCGTCAACCGCGTCCGGCGTGACCATCCTGTACGGCGATCGGCTGGAGTCCAGGATGGGCGAGGGCGCGCCGGATCTGGCAGCGGCAGTCCGGGAGACCGAATTCAAGAAGGAACGGCCATGAAGCATGCCGTCGTCAGCCTGTTTGCCCTGGCGCTCTGCCTGTTCAGCCCGGCAGCGAGGCCGCAGGACGAAGTGATCGAACTTCAGGTGGGCGAAACGCGGATCCTGTCGCACCCTGGAGTCAAGCGCGTGGCGATAGGCAATGGCCAGGTAATCGGCGCCATCGAGACCGAAGGGCGCGAGGTCGTGGTGTTCGCCCGCGCCGAGGGCGTGTCGTCCATGCATGTCTGGGCGAATGGCGGCCGTGCCAAGGCCTATGAACTGAGGGTCGTGCCGGCCGGGGCGCCGCGCCTGCGGGCGGAAGTCGAGGCCTTGCTTGCCCGCATCCCCGGTGCGCGCAGTACGGAGGTGGGCGGCCGCATCCTGATCGAGGGCGACGACCTTTCCGACGATGACCGTTTGCGCATCACCGCGCTGGCGGACCGCTATCCCGCCGTGCTGGACTTTACCGGGCAAGTGGGCTGGGACCGCATGGTGCAGCTGGACGTGCAGGTCGTGGAGATCCCCACCTCAAGGCTGAGAGATCTGGGCGTGCGCTGGGACGGGCTGTCCCAGGGGGGCATCAATGCTGGTCTGGCCTGGGACGCAGGGTCACGGGGGCGCATGAGCCGCCCGGGAGAAGGGATCATAGAAACGGTGGGCCCGGCCTCATCGGCGGCCGGCTACTTCGGCGTCAACGCCCTGTTGTCGTCCCGCATCGCGATGCTGGCTCAAAGCGGCGAGGCCGTCATGCTGGCCCAACCGCAATTGCTTGCGCGCAGCGGCGCCAGCGCCACCTTCCTGGCCGGTGGAGAGGTCCCTTACTCATCGACCGATACGCGCGGCAATTCGACCACCTTGTTCAAGCCCTACGGCGTCATGCTCAGGATTACCCCTCGCATCGACCGCAACGGAGTCATCCGATCCCTGATCGAGGTAGAGGCGAGTTCGGTGGACAACGCGCTGAGCGTGCCCGGCGGGCCGGCGTTGCGCACGCGCCGCGCATCCACCGAGTTCAACGTGCGGTCCGGCGATACGCTGGTCATCGGTGGCTTCCTGTCGCGCGAGCGGGACGAAGAAACCGATGGCCTGCCATGGCTGAAGGACATTCCGGTTCTGGGCGCCTTGTTTTCTTCGCGGCGCTATCAGTTGCGGGAAACCGAACTCGCCATATTCGTGACGCCCAAGCTCATTACGCAGGCCGAGCCTGCCATGGCGGACCGTGTGCGGCGGGGGCGGGGCGTGCTGGAGGCGGCTTTTCCCGTGCCGCCGCGCCTTGGAACCGCCGTGCCTGCCGCGGCAGGATGGGATGCCTACTCGGGCGCGGGTTCGCAGTGGGGGGCGCCACAAGGCGATGCCCCGATTTTTCTACCGGAAGCGAGGCCATGATCGACATAGAAATGATGTTCGAGGACGCCACCGTGCACCGATCGACGATAGCCCCTCCCGTACTCATCGGGCGCGGGGCCCATTGCGGGCTGCGCATCGTGAATTGGCGGGTGGGGCGTCAGCATGCGCGGCTGTCGCGGGAGGAATCAGGGATCGTTCTCGAAGACCTGGGCACGCTGGGGGGAACCCTGGTGAACGGCGAGAGGATCGTGCGCCACGCGCCAGTACTGCCTGACGACGAAATACTGATCGGGCCTTGTCGACTGCGGGTGTCGCTGGCGTTCATTCCCGAGCAGGCCGGACGATCGGACGACCGGGCGTCTGACGGCGTTGCCAGCGATAGCGCAGCAGCGCAGGAACCGCCGATGCTACCCGCGCCGCCGACGCCGTTACCGTTACGCTCGCCGCAACATCAGTTGCAGGACCGCCGGCGCCTGCATGCAGCGCTGCTGGCGGCGCTGGATCTGCGCCGCCGTGACGTGGCGGGCATGAGCGACGTCATGCTGCGAGCCGAGGCCGAGCGGCTGCTGACGCACATCGTCGCTACCGACGCCGACTTGCCTCCGGGCGCTGATCGGGCCGCGCTTTGCCGCGAGGTGCTGGACGAAGCGGTTGGCCTGGGACCTCTGGAACCCTTGCTCGCCGCCGCGGACATCACGGAGATCATGGTCAACCGCCATGACGAGATCTACGTCGAGCGTGCCGGCCGCTTGTCGCGCCATCAGGCGGCCTTCACCAGCGAGCAATCGCTGCGCTGGGCCATCGAGCGCATCGTCACGCCTTTGGGGCGGCGCATTGACGAAAGCTCCCCAATGGTGGATGCCCGCCTGGCTGACGGATCCCGGGTGCACGCCATCATTCCACCGGTGGCCCTGAGGGGGGCGAGCCTGACCATACGCAAGTTTCCGCTGCGTCGGCCCGGAATGTCCGATCTGATCGCGGCCGGTTCGCTGAGCGGCGCCATGGCGCAATTCCTGGCGCTCTGCGTGAGGGTGCGCAGGAACCTGGTGGTATCCGGAGGCACCGGGGCCGGCAAGACGACGTTGCTCAACATCCTGTCCAACGAGATTCCCGATGGCGAACGCGTGGTCACCATCGAAGACGCGGCGGAACTGCGCCTGAACCACGATCATCTGGTGGCGCTGGAGGCGCGGCCCGCCAACCAGGAGGGGCGCGGGCGCATCGACATCCGCGAACTCGTGCGCAACGCGCTGCGCATGCGGCCAGACCGGATCGTGGTGGGCGAGTGCCGTGGGCCGGAGGCGTTCGACATGCTGACCGCCATGAACACCGGCCACGAGGGATCCCTGACGACACTGCACGCCAACTCGCCTCGCGATGCATTGGGGCGCCTGGAATCGATGATCCTGATGGCTGGCCTCGACCTTCCTCTGGCGGCCGTGCGCGAACACATCGCGGCCAGCGTGGACATCGTGGTGCAGCAAGCCAGGCTGGCTGACGGGCGGCGCGTGGTGACATCGATCGCGGAGATCGCAGGCATGGAAAGCGGGCGCATACAGCTCCAGGATCTTTTCCGATACGACCGCGTCCGGGGCTTTACGGGCTGTGGCGCCTTGCCCGGCTTCGCGCGCGAGGGGTCACAGGCCGGGGAGGCCATCGATCCCGCCTGGTTCTCCAACACAGAGAAGGCGGGACCGGGAATTGCCGTTTTTTCGCAAGGAACGCCATGATCTGGCTGGCGGCGGGGGCCGCCATGATCTCCGTGCTGCTGCTGGCGTGGCGCGCCCAGAGCTGGTTTGCGCCGGCGCTGCGCCGCTACCGCGAGGTCTACACCCAGGAGGCGGGCCTGCGCCTGAGCGAGGTGTTCCTGTTCATAGACCCGGCCCAGTTGTGGGCAGGCGCCGTGGCTTGCGCCTCGATGGCGGCAGGACTGGCTTTTGCCGCAACGGGCAGCGGCCTCGTCGCCGCCTTGGCTGCGGCGTTCGCTTCGCGCTTGCCTCGGGCGCTTGTGAACGCGCTGCGGCGCCGACGCGCCAGGCGGTTTGAGCAGCAATTGCCGATGGCGCTGTTGATGCTTGCCTCCGCCCTGCGAGCGGGCGTGGCATTGACGACCGGCCTGCGCCATGTTGTCGAGCAGAGCGGCGCGCCCTTGGCCCAGGAGTTCGGCTTGATGCTGCGCGAGCAGCGCATGGGAGTGCCCTGGGATGCCGCGCTTGAGAACCTGCGCGACCGCATGCCGGCCGATTCGACCGCGCTCGTCGTGGCGGCCATGCGTATCGCGGCGCAGACGGGCGGCAATCTGGCAGAGGCGCTGGAGAGCATCGCACAAACCCTGCGCGCCCGGCTGCAGTTGCAGGCGAAGCTGCTGGCGCTGACCTCACAGGGGCGATTGCAGGCATGGATCGTAGGGGCATTGCCTCTCCTGCTGCTTGCCGTGCTGGATCGCCTGGAGCCGGACATCATGGGGTTGTTGTGGCATACGCCCGTGGGTTGGGGCGTGCTGGCCATCGTGGCGGTACTGGAAACCGTGGGCATGCTGCTGATCCGGCGCATCATCCGGATCGATATCTGAGGGGAGCGGGCGCGATGTGGCTGTACTTGAGTCTGTCGATGGCTGCACTGGCCGCGGGGTGGCTGGCGTGGGTGGTCTTGAAGCCCTTGCTGCTGGACCGTCAGGGCGCGTCGTCCGCCTTGCCGTGGTGGTGGCGGGCGGCCTGGCCCTGGATTTCGGCGGTGGCGCCCTTGGCGGGACCATTGTGTACCTGGCGTTGGCGCATCCGGCTGACTCGCGCGATCGAGCGGGCGGCACTTCCTGCGGGCATCAGCTACGCGCATGTGGCGGCGCTGTGCTGGAGCGCGGCGGTGGCCGCCGGCGGGCTGACGGCGACGGCGGCCATCGTGCTGGCGCAGGCGCAGCCCTGGGGATGGATCCCTTGGACGCTAGGGTCTGCCCTGACGGCCGGCGTCGCGCCAGGACTCTGGCTGCGCAGTTTGAGCACCAAGCGGCGGCGCAGCATCGAACGCGACCTGCCCTTCGTGTTCGACATGATGACCTTATGCGTGGAGGCGGGGCTGAGCGTGCACGGGGCCTTGCAGATGGCGGCGCAAAGCGGGCCGCCCGGCGTGTTGCGCGACGCGCTCGCCGATGCATTGGCGGAGATGCGCGCGGGCGTCTCGAGGACCGCGGCGATCAAGGCCCTGGCGGAGCGCAGCAACAGTCCGCTTGCGCGCAACTGGGCCGCAGCCTTGGCGCAGGCCGAGGCGCTCGGGATCAGCCTGGGGCCCGTGCTGCGCGCGCAGGCCGCGCAAAGCCGCAGCGATCGCCACTTGCGGGCGGAACAACAGGCAATGCAGGCTCCCGTGAAGATGCTGCTGCCGCTGATCGGCTGCATCTTTCCCTGCACGTTCATCGTGCTGGCCTTTCCGGTGATGGTGCAATTGCTGCAGAGCGTGCAATGAAGAGCGGCCAGCCAGCGCCGCCGCAGGACAGGATCAGGCTACTCAAGGTCGCCAGCCTCTGCGGCCGCGCGCGGGGCTTGCTGGGACGCAAGCCGCCCGGACCGCGGTCCGGCATCCTGTTGATGCCTTGTGCCGCGGTGCATACCTTTGGGATGCGTTATGCCATCGACGTGGCGTTCATATCGCGGCGGGGGCGGGTGATCGCGGTGCGCAGGGCGCTGGCGCCCTGCCGCGTGGCGCTATGCCTGGGCGCCGTTGCCGTCGTCGAGATGCGCGCCGGCGTTCTCGATACCGAACACGGAGGTATAGGCAGGATAGAAGCTGCAGTACAGCACGCCGCCCGCGGCGATATTGAAGGGAATCTGCAGTGTGCCGGCGAGCTGCGGCGACAGGCCGATGGCGACCAGGAGGCCGGCGCAGAGATCGATGAAGAGAAACACCAGGATCCAGGTGGCGCCGTAGACCAGGAAAGGCAGCTTGTTGCGCCAGCAGGCGATGCCGGAGAAAAACAGCGCCTGGACCAGCCGCAGCCCATGCCAGGCGACCAGCACGGGGGCGTGCCAGAACAGCGCCGCGATCACGACGTACACGATCGCGAACAAGGTCAGCGGAACGGCCATGGCGGACAGGATGGGCTCCATGGATTTTTCCACGGAGGCGATGCGCATGCCTTCGACCATTGCGTCGGTGAATGGCAGGAAGATGATCAGGCCGCAAGCGATGCACAGCGCGGCGTACAGCAGCCCCATCAGGAACAGCTTCCTGAACACGCCGGGCTGCTTGAGCGGCTTGGCCCACATCGAGGGCAGCATGACGCGGTCGGCTTCGACATGCTTGCACGCCGATAGTGTCATCAGCGTGATGATGGGCATCAGCGCCACCACCAGTATGGGTCCGACCGGTGGCGTCGCGGTGGCGAAGATGACCAGGAGGCTGATGGCCATGGCCCAGGTGAACATGGCCAGTGGTTGCTTGCGGAACAGACGGAAGCCGTCTCGGACCCATTGCCAGCCGGATGACGCGGGTAGGAATGCTGCTTGCATGGCTATTTAAAGGGGGTGATCTCTCAAAAGGGGACGCGCTATCCCCATTATGGGGGGAGCAACGGTTACGGCAATATTGGCAGGCCCGGGCGGTGGCGCGCTTGCAACACTCTTTCGAAATGCCGGGGGTCGTGCGGTTTGAGGGTTTGCGCCGGCCGGGGCAGGAAAAAGTCGTACAGGCGCGATATCCAGAAGCGCAGCGCGGCGGCGCGCAACATCTGCGGCCAGACCTCGCGTTCGGCGTCAGTGAAGGGGCGCACGGCCGCGTAGGCAGCCAGCCAGGAATCGACCAGTTCAGGCACGAACTCGCCCGTCTCACGCTCGATGCACCAGTCATTGACGCTTACCGCCACGTCGAACAGCCAGGTGTCGCAGCCGGCGAAGTAGAAGTCGATGATGCCGCCCATGAGCGGATCCTCGAAGGTGCCGGCGAACAGGACGTTGTCCCGGAACAGGTCGCAGTGGGCCGGGCCGGCCTGCAGCGCCAGCCAGGCCGGTGTCGCGGCGGCAGCCTGTTGGTCGGCCAGTTCCGACGACAGCAGCTGGGCCTGGGCCGGCTCCAGGAAGGGCATGACCTTGGGAGCCGTTTCCAGCCACCAGGACAGCCCGCGCAGATTGGGCTGGTGCAGCGGGAAGTCGTGCGCCGCCAAGTGGGCGCGGGCCAGAGTGGCGCCGGCCAGGGCGCAATGCGCCACGCCCGGTGCGGGTTCGTAACCTCCGGGCAGGCGCGAAACGATGGCGCAGGGCTTGCCGTGCAGGGTAGTCAGGCGGGTGCCGTCACGCAGGGTCTGGGGCCGGGGCACGGGAATGCCGCGCTCGGCCAGGTGGTACATCAGCTCGATATAGAACGGCAACTGGGCCTGCGTCAGCACCTCGAACAGCGTCAGCACGTATTCGTCGCGGGTCGTGTACAGGAAGTAGTTGGTATTCTCGATACCCGCCGTAATCCCCCGAAGCGAGACAAACTCGCCCAGATCGAAATGCGCCAATAGGGCGCGAGCGTCGTCTTCGGAGACAGGGGTGAATACGGCCATTGATGTGCGGAATCTAGGGGTTGACGGGCGCGCGGGCATGCCTGTTTCGGCTGCGGCGGCGCAATTTTAGACCACATGGCGGGCAGACCTGGCCGCCGTTCGGTACAGCGGCCGGAGCGGGCGGGCGGACACAAAGCCGCCAAGCACCGTAAAATACCGCATCCCCTTGTTTTGTAGAGTGATTCTTGGACTCCCCCGACTGGCGGCTGTGCGTCGCCCCGATGATAGATGTGACCGACCGCCATTGCCGCTTTTTCCATCGGCTGCTGGCGCCGCGCGCACGCTTGTACACGGAAATGATCACCACCGGCGCGTTGCTGCACGGCAGTGTCGAGCGCCACCTGGACTTTGACGAAGCCGAGCATCCCGTGGCCCTGCAGCTTGGCGGCAGCGAGCCCGACGCGCTGGCGCATTCGGCCCGCCTGGGCAAAAAGTGGGGTTACGACGAGATCAACCTGAATTGCGGTTGCCCGTCGGAGCGGGTGCAGAAGGGCGCGTTCGGCGCTTGCCTGATGGCGGAGCCGGCCCTGGTGGCCGATTGCATGAAGGCCATGCAGGACGCCGTGGACATCCCGGTGACCGTCAAGCACCGGCTAGGCCTGGATTACGACGAATCCTATGAGTTTGTCCGTGACTTCGTCGGCAAGATCTACGACACGGGCTGCCGGGTGTTCATCGCCCATGCCCGCAACGCGGTGCTCAAGGGCCTGACGCCCAAGGACAACCGCGAGATTCCGCCCCTGCGCTATGACGTGGTGCGGCAATTGAAGCGCGACTTCCCGGATTGCACCTTCGTGCTCAATGGCGGTCTGGCGGACGCCGAGCAGTCCGTGTGCGCCGCGGGCGATTTCGATGGCGTCATGCTGGGCCGGGCCGCCTGGCACACGCCGCGGGTGCTGTCCGAAGTTTCCCTCCAACTGTGGCCGTCGCTGCGGCTGCCCAGCGATGCGCAGGTGGTGGACGCCATGATGGAATATGCGGGGCGGCAGGTCGCGCGAGGGGTGCCCTTGCGAGTGATGACACGGCCCATGTTGGGGCTGGTGAATGGCCAGTCCGGTGCGCGCCGCTGGCGCCGCATGCTGTCCGATCCGGCCCTGCTGGCCGCGAACAACCCTGAACTGATCTACGACGCCTGGCGCAGCCAGCGGCATGCGCCGGAAATGCGCGGCGCCGCGATCGAAGCGGCGCCGGCTGGGGTGTGAGGTGTGGCGAGGCCAGCCGAGGCTGGCCGTGGACTCAGGACTTGGCCGGTTCGGCGCTTTCCGTGGGCCAGTCGCGGATGTAGGCCTTCAGCATGTTGTTTTCGAACTGCTGGGCCGCCACGATGGCCTGGGCCATGTCGTAGAACGAAATGACGCCCATCAGGGTGGGGCCGTCCATGACCGGGATGTAGCGCGCGTGCTTTTCGAGCATCAGGCGTTGCACTTCGTCGGCGCTGGTGTTGGGCGACACGCTGACCGGGGCGTCGTCCATGATCGAGCGGATGGTGGTGTCGCCGGCGCCGCCATGCGCATGCATGTGGCGGATGATCTCGCGGAACGTGAGCATGCCGGTCAGCGTCCCGAACTCCATGATCACCAGCGAGCCTATGTCCTGCTCGCTCATTGTTTGGACGGCCTGGGACACAGGCATATCAGGCGACGCCGTATAGAGCGTATCGCCCTTGACGCGCAAAATCTCGCTGACCTTCAACATCGGTTCCTCCTGGGCGGAATACGCCCTAATGCTATTTGCTAATTCTTTTTCGCTTCCAGCTGCAGTACGGGAGCGATTCCATTTTCAGTATTTTGCGCTTCTCCGCAGACTTCTTCCAGCGTGGGCGCATTTTGCTGGGAAATCACGGCCGAGGCGACTCGCAATATTTCCGGGTCATTGCGGACCCTGGGCTGGCCGCGATCCAGCAGAAAATGGTCCACCACCGGCGCCATCGAGGTTTTGCGGGCGTCGCAGGTCAGAACCCAAAGGCCTTCGGGGCTGCGCGTCGCCAGCCCCATTTCAGCCAGCGTTTCCAGGACTCCGTTCAGTTCGTCCTGGTGCAGCCGCAATTGCGCGGCCAGGAGATTGGCGGGCAGTCCCGGCGGATTGGCCGTCTGCGCCTGGCGCAGCGCGCGCAGCGCGTCCACCGCGTCCACGAAGGGCGCGCCCGGATAGCGGTTGATTTCCCAGCGGCCCAGGCGGATCAGCGGCGCGCTGGATGCCAGGATGGCTCCCAGCAGCACGGCCAGCCACGACAGGTAGATCCAGAGCAGGAAGATCGGCAGGGTGGCGAATGCGCCGTAGATGACGGTGTAGGTGGGAAAACGCGTCAGGTAGTAGGCGAACGCCGACTTCATGATTTCCAGCACGATGGCCGTCACGCAGCCGCCAACCAGGGCATCGCGCCAGAGGACCTCGCGGTTGGGGACCATGACGAACAGCGCGGCGAAACCGAGAGCGGTCAGTACCAGCGGGATGAACGACACCGCGATGCTGACGGCCTCCGGCACGTCCCGCACCAGGCCCAGCGATTCGCGCGCCACGAACGAGGTCGCCCAAAGGCTGGCGCCGGCCACGACCGGTCCCAGCGTGATGATGGCCCAGTACACCAGCGCGCGCTGCCGCAGCGGGCGCTGGCGCGTCACGTGCCAGATGTCGTTGAACGCCTTGTCGATCGTCATGATCAGCAACAACGAGGTGATCAGCAGGAACACGCCGCCGATGGCGGTCAGGCGCGAAGCCTGGCGCGCGAACTGGTTCAGGTAGTCCATGATGTTGTCCGACACGGACGGCGGCATCAGGCTGTTGGTGAGGAAATCCTCGAGCGCGACGCGGAATTCCTGGAACACCGGAAAAGCGGTGAACAGCGACAGGACCACGGCCAGCATGGGTACGATGGCCAGGACGGTCGTGAAGGTGAGGCTGGATGCGACTTGCAGCAGTTTTTCTTCGCCGGCGCGTTCGGCGCTGAAGCGCATGACGCGTCCGGTCCTCGCGATCCATGAAGAGCGCGGGGTCGAATGCTCGGTGGCCGCCGGCGTGGTGGCGGCAGGCTCGGCGGGGCGATTCATCAGGCGATAATAGCAGCATGAACCCTGAACTCAACCCCCGTTTGCGCCTGTTGGCCTCGGTTTCGCTGTTCGCCCTGATCGTGCTTTGCGTCACCTGGGAAACCGTGGTGGCGCCGGTGCGGCCGGGCGGTTCCTGGATGCTGCTCAAGGCCCTGCCGCTGGCGTTTCCCCTGCGCGGCATCCTGCGCGGCAATCTCTATACCTACCAGTGGGCCTCGATGCTGTCGCTGCTCTACCTGATGGAGGGCGTGGTGCGGGCCATGTCGGATCCTGCGCCGCTGTCCGTGCTGATGGCCTGGGGCGAGATCCTGCTGTCGACCATTTTCTTCCTTAGCGCCATTTTCTACGTGCGGCCCGCCAAGCGGGCGGCCAGGAGGCAACGCGCATGAGCGCCCATACGCTACGCGATCTGCGCGTCGTCAATTCCTTTGCCGCCTTGCCGGGGGCGTTCTACACCCGGCTTGCGCCCCAGGCTTTGAATAATCCGCGTCTGCTGCATGGCAATGCGGAGGCGGCCGAACTGATCGGCCTGGACCCATCCGTCATGTCCACGCCCGAATTCCTGAGCGTGTTTTCCGGCGCCCAGCCGCTGCCGGGCGGCGACACGCTGGCGGCGGTCTACAGCGGCCATCAGTTCGGCGTCTGGGCCGGCCAGTTGGGCGACGGCCGCGCCCATCTATTGGGCGAGGTCGAGGGGCCGCGGGGCAATTGGGAACTGCAGCTCAAGGGCTCGGGCATGACGCCGTACTCGCGCATGGGCGACGGCCGCGCGGTGCTGCGCTCGTCGGTGCGCGAGTACCTGGCCAGCGAGGCCATGCACGGGCTGGGCGTGCCCACGACACGCGCGCTGGCGCTGGTGGTTTCCGACGATCCTGTCATGAGGGAAACCGTGGAGACTGCGGCCATCGTGACACGCATGTCCCCCAGTTTCGTGCGTTTCGGCTCTTTCGAGCATTGGTCGTCGCGCCGCCAGCCCGATATGCTGAAGACGCTGGCAGACTACGTCATAGACCGTTTTTACCCGGAATGCCGGGAGGCGGGGACGGGAGATCCCTCGAACGAGATGGCGCCCTATATCAACCTGTTGCGTGCCGTCACGCGGCGCACCGCGCTGCTGATGGCGGACTGGCAGGCGGTGGGTTTCTGCCACGGCGTGATGAATACCGACAATATGTCCATATTGGGGCTGACGCTGGACTATGGCCCCTACGGTTTCATGGATGGTTTCCGCCTGGGCCATATCTGTAATCACTCTGACTCGGAAGGGCGCTATTCCTGGAACCGCCAGCCGTCCGTGGCCCTCTGGAACCTTTATCGCCTGGGCGGCAGCCTGCACGCGCTGGTGCAGGACGTGGAAGGCCTGCGGGCCGTTCTGGACGAATTCGAGCCGGTTTTCACGCGGGCTTTCCATGACCGCATGGGCGCCAAACTGGGTTTGGCCGCATGGCGGCCGGCCGACGAAGCGCTGCTGGACGACCTGCTCAAGCTGATGGACGCCAATCAGGCTGACTTTACCCTGACCTGGCGGCGCCTTGCCGACGCCTTGTCGGGCCAGCGCAGCGCGTTCGAAGACCTGTTCATCGACCGGCCGGCGGCGGGGGCCTGGCTGGATCGGCTGGTGGAGCGGCATGCGCAGGACGGACGGCCGGTGCAGGATGTCACCGCGGGCATGAATCGCGTCAATCCGCTCTATGTGCTGCGCAATCACCTGGCGGAAGAGGCGATCCGGGCGGCCAAAACGGGCGATGTCGGCGAGATCGACACCTTGATGAAGCTGTTGCGCAATCCCTACGAGGCCCAGCCGGGGCACGAGCGCCATGCGGCATTGCCGCCGGATTGGGCGGGCAGCCTGGAAGTCAGTTGCTCGTCTTGATATTGGCCGCCAGCCGTACAAACCGGAGAGAGGCGAAAGTGATTTTCCCGGGATTTACGGGAAAATAACCATTTGGACAAGGAATATCGCAGTTTTTTTCACTGCAATCATTCGTTTCCATTGTAAAAGACGTAAGATTGTCGCCAACGGAATACCCGGGACCCTGCGTCCGCGGGGCATTTGTCGATAATCTTCAAAATAAAGCACTCTAAATATGGCTGGCGCAGATGGTTTGCTGTGTATCGGTCTGCTTGAGGATGACGCCGATTTCCGGGAGGAGTTGGCGTTAGGCTTGGGTGGCTATGGTTTCCGGGTGGCGTTTGCCTGTGATAATGCCGCGGCGTTTTATCGCCGGTTGCAGGAGCAACCCTGCGATATCGTCATTCTTGACGCCCACCTGCCCGGAGAAGACGGTTTCTCCGTGGCGACCCGCCTGCGCGCCCTCAGTCCGGTCGGTATCGTCATGCTGACTGGCCGCAGCGCGCTGGAAGACCGGGTGCGTGGCCTGGAGGGCGGCGCCGATGTCTATATGACCAAGCCCGTGGATCTGCTGGAACTAAGTTCCGTCATCCGCAGCCTGGCTCGCCGGATGCGTCTGGCCAAGGCGCCGCGTCCCGTGGATGCGGAAACGCGCGCCGCCGCGGATACGTCTTGGTCCCTGCAGGACGGCGGGTGGATTCTAGTTGCGCCCGACGGCGCTTCGCTGCACCTCAGCGCCCAGGAGCGCACCTTTCTGGTCGCCCTGATGGATGCCGCTGGCAGCGCGGTCAGCCGCCAGGTCCTGGCGGAGTTATTCCTGCCGGACAGCCCGGGCGGTTTTGAATTGCGCCGTATCGATGTGCTGGTCAGCCGTTTGCGCGCCAAGGCGCAAAGCGCGGGCCTGAAGCTGCCCGTGCTGTCGGTGCGCGGCCAGGGTTACGTGTTCGCGGCCTGAACACGCCCGCGGCGGTCAAGCCGCCGGAGCGCTTGCCGGTAGGGTGACGACGAAGCGCGTGCCTACGCCCACTTCGCTTTCCATGGTCAGTGAGCCGCCCTGGTTCTGGCAGATGCGCCGGGCCAGATAGAGGCCGATGCCCATGCCTTGCGTCTCCCGGTGCGCCGAGCGCCGGAAATGCGGTTCGAAGATTCTGGTTTGCTCCTCCACGCCGATGCCCGGACCGCGGTCGGTGACCGCCACCCAAGCCATCGGAATGGCCCCCACTCGGGTTTCGCCGGTCTCTATGCGGACAGGCTCATTCGCCGGTGAATATTTGATGGCGTTGTGGATCAGGTTGCGCACCACCACGCTGGTCAGGGGGCGGTCGCAATAGACCGGCAGGGATGCGCCGGCTTGCAGCATCAGCGCATGCGCCGTATCGGGCTGCATCGCCGTGACCACATCGCGCACCAGGTCCGCCATGTCGGTTTGTTCGCCGCGAGGCGTCCATGCCTGCTCGCCCAGCCTGTCCTGACTCAGCAGCTGATCCATGAGTTCGGTCATCCGGGTGACCGAGCGATGAATGCGCGCCAGGCGGTTGTCCACGGCCTCGCCGCTCTCGGCAAGTATCATGTCCAAGGACTGGGCTGCCGCGCTGACGGTGGCTAGCGGCGCGCGCAATTCGTGCGAGATCAGCGCATTCATCTGGCGCTGCGTGTCGAGCGCGCCGGCCAGTTCCGCTAGCCTCAGCTCGCCTTGGGCAAGGTGTTCCGCATCGGTGTGCTCGTGGCCTGCGCTTTTCGATCCCTGCTGCGGGCGGCCGTGTTGATCGGTTGCAAGCAAGGTCAAGGCGCTCGACACCAGCAGCAGTCGCGCCAGCTCGACGATCGCGCCGGCTCCGCTCTGGGGTAACCAGGCGTCGTGCCCAAGCAACCAGGCCGAGACGCTGTATGCGCCAGCCAAGGCCAGCGAGGCCGCGCGTGCCGGTGTCCTGCCTGCGGCGCGGATCAGGAACCAGATGGCCAGCGGCAGGCTGGCGATGGCGCAGGCGCCGGCGATCGTGGCGGACGCGATGCCGTTGCCTGGGTCGTAGGCGATGATCAGCGCCAGTATCGACACTATCGCCAACGCCGCGCTGGCCCAGCGGCAGGCCGTCGCCAGCTTGGTGGCGCACGCTGCCGCAAGAATGGGCGTGGTGAGCGCCAGCAAGGCCGCATAGGAACCGGCTTGCAGCGATGCGGGGGGTAGCAGTGTGGGCATGGAGCGGAACACGCCTTCGAGCAGCATGAAAGCCAGACCCGCGCCGTAAATGGCATTGCGGGTGGCCGCCCACGCGACGGCACAGGCCACGCCGCAGGCGGTGGCGACACCGGCTGTCAGGCCCAGATGCAGGTCTTCATAGGAAGCGCCCGGGCTGTACGCCAGGGCGGCGCCGGGACCGAGCAGGGCGCACAACAACAGCCCCAGGCGGGGCAGCATGGTTTGCCGAACCGCGGAGGCGTCACCAGTGCGGCGCGGGTGCAAAGGCCTGCGGACGCGCAAAAGCCAACAGATGCGAAGCAGCATGCCTTCCGTCAACTGGAAACCCATGGATGATCAGGAGCGAGGTCGTGCGTCTGGGCGGAGTTTACGACAGGCCCGCGCATGGCGTGGACGCCGAGGCCCGCCAGGACGTTCTGCGTGGCGATGTCAGGCACGTCTTCGGCATAGACCGCGATATCCAGCGCCGAGGCTGTGGCCACCGCTGTGGCCGCGAGGTGCTGGCTGCCCGGGCTGTGGAGCAGCCCGGTGATGAAGCCGCCACAGAGCTTCAGGTACGACAAGGGGAACTCGTGCAGATGCTCGATGGCGCCGAACTGGTACGACAGCCGGCTCACGCCGACTCGGGCGCCGGCGGCCACGATGATATCGCAAAGCGGGTGCAGGTCCGCCCCTTGCACGGCCAGGGCCGCCGCGTCGATTTCCACGATCAGGCGCGCGCTCAGGGCGGGGCGGTCGGCCAGCATGCGTTGCAGCCTGGACTGGAACGAAGGCTGGGCGATCGATGCCAGTGAAATCGCCACCGCCAGCGCGCCGGGGCGCGCGAACAGCCAGTCCAGCCCCAGGCGGATGGCTTGTATGTCGCATTCGGCGGAGAGGCCGAGACGGACGGCGGGGGGCATGAAGATCGAGGCCGGCACGGGGTCGGCGCCGCTGGTGTCATGCAGGGTCAGGCTGGCTTCCTGGTGCAGCAGGGCGCCGGAAAGGTCGTGCAGGGGCTGCACGGACAAGGAGAACCTATGCTGTTCGAGCGCCGTAACCAGCGCGTCGTGCCAGCTGTACTCGCCGATGCGCGTGCTGTCCGGCGCGCGGCTGGCCGGCGCGATCTGGTCGTCGTCGGCGCTTTCGGCGCACATCAGGGCGTGGTCCAGCCGCGCCAGCGTATCGCTCATGCCATCTCCTGGCGCGTAGGAGGCCAGCGCCAGGGCCCAGCGGCAGGACTCGTGCTTGTCCATGGGTACCCGCAGCGAGCGCAGTTCGCGCCGCACCCGCTCGGCCAGCAGGCTGGCTTGCGGCGCCGAGGTGCGTGGCAGCAGCAGCGCAAAGTCCGAACCGCTGATGCGCGCGAGCATGGCTGCCGGGCCGCCGAATTCAGCCACCAGCTTGCGCAGCCGGTCGGAGGATGAGCGCAGCCACTGGTCCGTGAAGGCGCGCGAGAGGTGCCGGTTGATTTGCGCCAGATCGCGTTGGCGGAACATCAGCAGATGGCCGCCTGCTTCGGGATCCTTGTCCGCCAGCGCCTGCCTGAACTGATCGACAAAGTACTTGCGGTTGTGCAGTCGGGTAATGGGATCCTTGTAGATCTCGCTCTGAAGCGATTCGATCCGGGCATTCTGTTCCTGCACGGTGGCGGCGACCATGCGTTGCGCATCCACCAGCGCCTGATCGACGCCCGCCAGTTCGCACGTGCCGTTCAATGTCTTGCGGTTGCCCGGGGCCAGCGCACGCACGCGTTCGCAGATGTCGCGCGAGGTGCGCGCTTCTATCCGCCGCGCCAGGTTCAGGGAGAACAGGATCCACAGCAGACCTGCGGCCAGCACCAGCCCCAGAACTCGCACGCCGCCTTGCCACAGGGTGTCGCGGGCAGTCCGCGAATCCGCCTGCACGGTAACGGCGCCTCGCGAGCTGCCGTCCGGAGCCGTGTAAGGCCGCGACACGGCGGGCGCTTCCATGTTCAGCCAGGTGTCGCGCCAATCGTGTTCACGGGGCTGAAGGTCAGTGTGCTGCGTTCGGCGCTCGATGGCGGGGATGCCGTTTTCGGTGGTGATGCGCACCAGCGCGTAACCGCCTTGCGCGTACAGTTCATCCGCCAGCGCGGCCAGCTCGCTGGGGCCGCCGGCGGCATGCGACAGCGCCCAGGCGAGCGCGTTGGCGCCGTCGTCGCTTCGTTGCGCCAACTGCGAGGTCAGATAGCGGTGCGCGGCCAGCATTCCCACGGCCTGCGCGCCCAGCAGAACGAGGCCGATCAGGAGAGCGGTGAAGAAAAGTAGCCGGCGGAATGTGGACATGTATTTGGAGGTTCCCTTCCTGGCCGCTGCGCGGCCTGAACTGAGGACTGCCAGGTGTCCGGTTGGAGTGGCGTCGGATCTCGATCAGCGCTGGAAGGCCTGGATAAGGGTGTGATACGAATCACTAATACATCAGTGGTACAGCAATTCTACATGTCACAGAACGTGCCGAATATTACTAAATTCATGCCATACGGGGTCAAGCTGTGCAATTATTTCGATGCTGTCCGATTTTGAATGACAACTATCGAGACACGGTGTATTAATTTTTCGGGTGTAGCTGTCGTAAGTAGTAGGGCGAGCATGGCGCAAAGGGTCGGCTCTAGCCTTTCGTGGCCATCCAGCCCCTCCGCGAGCAACCAGAGTAATCGTAGGAATACAGGGAAAAGAGGTGCGTTGCCTCTGAAGTGTGGCGTTTTTTGCGAAAATAATGCATATCTTAAAAAATGTTACAGTCCTTGGGTTCCCCGTCGAACCGCAACGCCAGGGGCTTATGGATAGGGGGCTTCGTGCGTGAGAGTTATCTGCTCGCACTGTGCCTGACGCTAGCGGGCGCACTTGTAGCGATGTGCTGGGTCTTCGTGCGCAGGGAACGCCTGTTGCGTCAACGCCTGACGCGCGATGAACTGACCGGTGTCCTGAGCCAACAGGAATTGCACCGGCGCGTCCGTGCCTGGCTCAACCAGGCCGAGGGCCATTCGCGCCGCGGCGCTTTTTTCCTGGTGAGCTTCGAGCAATATGCCGAGATCAGCGCCATGTTGCGCGCGGGCGAAGACCAAGCCCTGCTGGTACAGGTGGCCAACCGCCTGGGCCTGATCTGCCGGTCCATGGGCGGCATGGTGGCGCGCACCGGGGCGGATGCGTTCACGGTCTGCGCACCCGATGTGGACGAAGCGGGGGCGGCGCAAGTGTCGGCCAAGCTGCTGGAAGCCCTGAGCGCACCTTACGAGTTGGGGGGGCGTCCGCTGATGGCCATGTTCCGCGTCGGCGCGGCCTTGTATCCCGAGCATGGCCGCAGCGTGGAAGAGCTGCAGCGCTGTGTGCAAGTGGCTCTGCTGCCGCTGAAGGAGCGCGGCGGGCCGGGCTGGAATCTGTTCGATTTCCGCATGCTGGCGCGCCAGCGCGACCAGCAGGGCCTGGAAAACGACCTGCGGCTGGCGTTGACCACGCCGGCCATGGAGCAGTTCGAACTGTATTACCAGCCGGTCTGCGACAGCGGCACGGGCATGGTGCAGGGATGCGAGGCGCTGCTGCGCTGGCATCATCCCGTGCTCGGCAGCGTATCGCCGGCCGTGACTATCGAACTGGCTGAGCGCAGCGGCCTGATCGTGCCGCTGGGAGCCTGGATCCTCGAGCGGGCATGTACGCAGGCGGCGCTGTGGCCGGCGACTTGGCGCGTGCATGTGAACCTCTCGGTCAAGCAGATGAACGAGGACGGCCTGGTCGAACTCGTGTCGAATGCGTTGGCGGTCGCGAATCTGGCGCCACGCAAGCTGGTGCTGGAGATCACGGAATCCCTCTTCATCCTGCACTATGAACGGCATGTGAAGATCCTGAACACGCTGCGGGCGATGGGCATCGGCGTGGCGTTGGACGATTTCGGCTGCGGCTATTCCAGCCTGAACCACCTGCGCTGCCTGCCCATCGACTGGGTCAAGATCGACCGCAGCTTCATCTCCGCGCTGGAATCCGACGCCGGCAGCCGCGAGGTGGTCTCGGCGCTGTTCGGCCTGTGCCAGGCGATGCATCTGCCGGTGGTGGCTGAAGGCGTCGAAACCGAAGGCCAGCGCGAGATCCTGAAGTCCCTGGGATGCCGGGTGATGCAGGGTTTCCTGTTGGGACGGCCTGCGCCGGCGTCCGAAATCCAGGCTTTGGCTTCGGCGGTGTCATAATCGGGGTTGCTTGCAAACCCGACCTGTTGACTCCCTATGCCCGGCAATACCCTAGGTACCCTCTTTACCGTCACCAATTTCGGCGAATCCCACGGGCCGGCCATCGGTTGCATCGTGGATGGCTGTCCTCCGGGGCTGCCACTGGATGTCTCCGACATCCAGCTCGAACTGGACCGTCGCCGCCCTGGCACATCCCGCCACGTCACGCAGCGCCAGGAAGCCGATCAGGTGGAAATCCTGTCGGGCGTATACGAGGGAGTGACGACGGGCACGCCTATCGGCCTGCTCATTCGCAACACCGATGCGCGCAGCAAGGACTACTCCAATATTGCGGACACCTTCCGTCCGGGCCATGCCGACTACGCGTACTGGCGCAAGTTCGGCGTGCGCGACCCGCGCGGGGGCGGCCGTTCCTCGGCGCGTCTGACGGCGCCGACCGTCGCGGCGGGCGCCATCGCCAAGAAATGGCTGGCCGAGCAGTACGGCGTCAAGGTGCGCGGCTACATGAGCCAGCTTGGCCCCGTCGCCATCCCCTTCGTTTCCTGGGACGACGTTCCCAATAATCCGTTCTACGCGCCCAACGCAGCGGTCGTGCCGGAACTGGAAGCCTACATGGACCAGTTGCGCCGCGACGGCGACTCCGTGGGCGCCCGTATCGAGGTCGTGGCCGAGAACCTGCCTGCGGGCTGGGGCGAACCGATCTACGATCGCCTGGACGCCGACATCGCACACGTGATGATGGGCCTGAATGCCGTGAAGGGCGTTTCGATCGGCGCGGGCTTCGACAGCATCGCGCAGCGCGGCTCGGAGCACGGCGATGAAATCACGCCGGATGGTTTCCTGACCAATAACGCAGGCGGGGTATTGGGCGGCATTTCCACCGGCCAACCGGTCACCGTGTCGCTGGCCATCAAGCCGACCTCCAGCATCCGGGTCGAGCGCCGCTCCGTGAACCGCGCCAACGACCCGGTCATGGTGCAGACCCTGGGCCGCCATGATCCTTGCGTCGGCATCCGCGCCACGCCCATCGCCGAAGCGATGCTGGCGCTGGTCTTGATCGACCATGCCCTGCGCCACCGCGGCCAGTGTGGCGATCCGGCAGTCTGATACGCTGCCGTTCTTCGATTTACCTGAGAGGCCCGCCATGAACCGGAAACGTCATCTGCTGCGCAATGCGGGCGCGGCGCTCGCGCTGGCCGCCCTGGCGGGCTGCACCGGCATGAACACCACGCAATCCGGCGCCATCGGCGTCAACCGGACCCAGTACATGTCCAGCATGGTGCCTTCGCAGGCGCTGGAACAGGAAGCGACCCAGCAGTACGCCGACATACTCAAGCAGGCGCAGGCCAAGGGCCTGTTGGACCGCGATGCCCAGCAGGTGGCGCGGGTCCGCGCCATTTCCCAGCGCTTGATCGCTCAGGCGGGCGTCTTCCGCCCTGACGCCGCCAGCTGGAAATGGGAAGTGCATGTGCTGTCCAGCAACGAGATCAACGCCTGGTGCATGCCGGGCGGCAAGATAGCCGTCTACACGGGGCTGCTCGCCAAGATCAAGCCCTCGGATGATGAGCTGGCGGCGGTGCTGGGGCACGAGATTTCACATGCCTTGCGGGAACATGCGCGCGAGCGTGTATCCCAGCAGATGGCCACCAACCTGGGATTGTCCGTGCTGGCGATCGCCACGGGGTCGTCAGCTGCGTCCGATCTGGGCGAACAGTTCACCAGCGTCATGTTCACGCTGCCCAATAGCCGTACGCACGAAACCGAAGCCGATCGCATGGGCGTGGAGCTGGCGGCCAGGGCGGGCTACGACCCGCGCGCCGCCGTGACGCTGTGGCAGAAGATGGGCGCGGCCGACCAGGGCAGCGCCCCACCCGAAATCCTGTCGACCCACCCGTCGGCCGCATCGCGCATCAGCGATCTGCAGGCCGCTGCGCAGCAGGTGCTGCCGCTGTACGAACAGTCCAAGGGCAAAGCCTCCCGCTGAGGCCGCCGTGGCGGCTGCAGCGGACACGGCCACCTCGATTGTGGGCCACTTTGACCGGCCGCCCTGGTCGGTCAAGAAGGCCGGTCGCCTTGACCGGCCGCCTTATGCCGCGGCCGTCCTGACGCCGGGACCGCGCATGATGCCGATGCCCAGCTTGGCCAAGATGCGCTGCGTTTCGGCGTCCGGCACGTCTTCGGCATAGACCGCTATCTTCAGGCCGCGTGCGGTTTCCAACACCGAAGCCGTCAACTGCTGGCTGCCGGGGCTTTGGGACATGCCGCCGACGAAGCCGCCGCCCAATTTCACGTACGACAAGGGCAGGGTGTGCAGTTGCGCAATCGCGCCGAATTGCTGCGCCAGGCGGCGCACGCCGATATGCGCGCCAAACTCCGAGGCAACACGGGCCAGCGTGGCGATCTGTTCGTGGCACTCCACCAGGCCGTGCGCGTCGATTTCGAGGTACAAGCGGCGTGCCAAAGGCCGGTGCTCGGTCAGCAACAGGGCCAACTGTCGGAAGAACTTCTGGCCTCGCAACGAGGGCAAGGCCACCCGCACGGCGAGTTCACCGGGGTTGGCTGCCAGCCAATCCAGCCCCAGGCTCACGGCTTCCAGGTCGCAATCGGCCACCAGGTCCAGACGCACGGCAGGCGGAATGAACAGCGTGGCGGGGATCGGCACCTGGTCGGCGGCGGTGCGCAGCATCAGCATCGCCTCGGTACGGACGGTGCTGCCGTCGGTGGCTTGCAGGTTTTCCGTGGCCAATTCGAAGCGATGTTCTTCCAGGGCGGATTGAATTGCGTCCTTCCAGGCGCGTTCACCCGATTCCGAAGGCGACTGCATGTCGGTCGCGCCCGCGATCACGACCTGATCGTTGCCGGCGCTTTCCGCCCGCATCAGGCCGAAGTCCAGGCGCGCGAGCACCGGGCCGGCCTGGCTGCCGTGGCCGTAGTCGGTCATGGCCTGCGCCCAGCGGCACAAATGCCCTTCACCCACGGGAATGCGGGACGCGTGCAGGTCGGCGCGCACCTGCTCGGCGACCATCATGGCCTGGGGCGCCGCGCAGCCCGGCAGCAGCAAGGCGAAATCCGAGCCATTCAGGCGGGCCAGCAGCGGCGACGCCACATGCATGCTCTTGAGCGTGCCGCGGATGCGTTCGCAGACAGTGCGCAGCCATTGGTCGATAAACTCGCGCGGCATGTGGCGGTTCAGGTCGGCCAGGTCGCGCTGGCGGAATACCAGGACGTGGCCGCCGTCGATGCCGCGTCCGGTCGTGACGGTGGGGGTCTCCAGCGCGCGGCGGAATTCGTTGACGAAGTACTTGCGGTTCGGCAGGCCGGTGACCGGATCCTGGTTCAGTTCCAGCTCCAGCGATTCGATCTTGGCGTTCTGTTCCTCGACGCTGGCATGGATGCGCTCGCGGGTCTGGTTCAGGGCCTGCACTACGCCAGACAATTCAGGCACGCGTGCTTCGACCTGGGCCGTCGGGGATTCCTGGCCGATGCTGCGCACGTGGTCGCTGATTTCGCGCAGCAGGCGGTTCTTGATCCAGCCTACCAGCATGAAGGCGAACACCGCCCACAGAATGCCGGCGCCCACCACCAGGGCGATCATCTTGAGGCTGCTGCGCCACAGGGCTTCCCAGGCATAGGCGTCGTTGGCGATCAGCGTGACTTCGCCGATCTGGCGCCAGCCGTCGCTGACAGCGTGGCTGGCCGATTGCGTTGTCAGGGGCGCCAGCGCCTGGAACCAGGCGGGAACCGACGCCGCAGTGGCCGTGGATTTCCGTTCGATCAGAACCTTGCCTTCCGGATCGCTCAAGCGCACCAGCGAGAAGTGCCCGCCGTCGTACAGCGCCGATACCAGCAACTCCTGCACGACCGGGTCATTGTTCGCCGGCTGCGAGAGCGACAGCGCCAGCGATACGGCGGCATCGGTGCTCTGCACCTGTAGTTGGCCGGACAGGTACTCTCTGGCTGTATTCACGCTGAGCGCGAGCGTGCCCAGCAGGATGACGCCGATGGCGAGGGTAACGCTGAGCAACAACTGTCGAAGTATGGACATAGTCTTATTTCCGGACATCAGGGGCGCACGCCTTCCCGTTCCATGCGTTGAAGTAGATCACGCCAGCGGCTGAGACGGTCAACCGGCGCGGCGGGTTTGCCGTCCACATAAACGCCGTCGGCATTGAAACTGAATACCGGCGTCAGGTCGCGGCGCTGCGTGGCGGGCAAAATGGTCGAGATCAGGTTGTCCAGCACCAGCGGCACGGCATTGGGGGTTTCGTAGTAGCCCAGCACCATGTGGGCGATCTGGGTACTGCTGGCCGCTCCGCCGATGCGCGCGCGGACATAGATGAAGCGCAGCTTGTTGGCCGGCACGCCCAGCGCCAGCAGCGTGAAGTATTTGCCGATGACGTAGTCTTCACAATCGCCCGCGCCTCTGCCCAGCGATTCTAACGGCGTGGCCCAATAATCCGCCTGCTTCCAGATGGTGATGTCCTCGCCGGACATCAGGGAGCGATTCCAGAAGTCATTGGCCTGCGTCAGCGCGCCTCTTTCCTGGGCTGGGGCGGGGTTGCGCATCAATTGCAGCCATTCCGACACCGCCTTGGAGCCTTTTGCGCCATAGCGGCTGGCCGACAGGCTTTGCAGCCGGTCGGCATTGACTTCCAGGGCGGAACTTCCGCCCCAGCCGCAAGCCAGGCATAGCAAAGCCAATCGGCACAGATTCAGCGTGCGGCGGAAACGGCGGGACGATGGCATGAAACGGATTTTCACATTTTTCCGGGCATCTTAGATGCGCCTTGGGAAAAATGTCTCATCCGGAGGCGGGAAGACCCGTTGCGGATCTTCCCAGGAGCTATTGCTCAGGCATGATCGACGGTCAGCTTCCCTTTCTGCAGCAGGTCATTGATGATGGCCTGGTTGCTCAGGGATTGGCCGTAGGCATCGTGCGTGAGGTCCACGTTTTCCAGCACGATTTGCTGGTCCGCGCCCTGGGTGCCCAGCTTGCCCTGGGTGTTCACGTCGATGACCGTATGGTTGCCGTCCTTGCTGAACGCGAGGTAGTCGGTCAGGGTGCCGTCGTTCTCGCCGACCAGCAGTTCCTGCAGATCCAGGATATCGCCGCCGTCGGCCGGTCTCTGAATCGAGAAATCCATGACCCTATCCACTGCTGGGGCGTCTGTGGTGCCTTGGTCGTTGAGCGTCCATTTGAACGTGTCGCTGTTGTTGTCGTACCGGATGCCATTGCCGTCGCCATGCAGCAAGTCATTGCCCATGCCGCCGATCAGGACATCACTGCCAGCGTCGCCTTCCAGACAGTCATTACCTGTGCCGCCCGACAGGATGTCGTTGCCATAGCCGCCTTGCAGCTCGTCGTTGCCGCCTTGGCCGTAGAGGATGTCGTTGCCATTGCCGCCGTACATCGTGTCGAAGCGACCGCGCGTATCGCCATGTACCTCGAGGACCTCATGGTTTTCCGAGACGAACTTGTACAGATCTGCATCCGTCGGTGGCACGCCGTTCTTCAGAAACAAGAACTGCGTAAGCGCCCGCAGGCCGGACCCGTCGTGCAGACCTTCAGGTCTGGCGGGATTGCCGTTGATGCCCCAGGGCAGCTGATCTGTGTTGATCGCATCGCCAAACAGGATGTCCGAACCGTCGCCGCCGTAGAGCCTGTCGGTGTCCGGCGTAGCCAGTACATGGTCTGATCGGTCGCCGGCTTCAGCTTCCCGGTCCCGAGAGAGTTCCCAGTTAGCAGGTTTTGGGGGAGGAGGGGGGAGGCTCAGCACGCCTCCGTGGTCGCCCAGTATGACGTCATTGCCGTCGCCACCGTTCCAATCGTCCATGAGCCTGGACCGGTCGCCAGTGTCGTCGTCACCGACGATGAACTGATCTACATTCATTTTGAATGTTTGCTGATGGGAAATATCCAGGCCACCGTGGGAAACGCCGCCGCTATCTCTGATGCGAAATTCGAAGGACGACGAAGTATCGTTGTCGCCG
Organism: Achromobacter pestifer; assembly: GCF_013267355.1. Lineage (NCBI taxonomy): Bacteria > Pseudomonadati > Pseudomonadota > Betaproteobacteria > Burkholderiales > Alcaligenaceae > Achromobacter > Achromobacter pestifer. Next base: position 290,550 of record NZ_CP053985.1, on the reverse strand, counting down.
GAGTTCACCGCACCGGGTTGGAACACCAATTTGCCGTTGGCCAGATCCTCTACGCTGATTTCTTGTCCTTGCACAATCGCTTTGCCATTCAGGAGCAGCGTACCGTGTTGAGGCAGAGAGTCGATGATCAATGACTTCATCGAATGGCCTTCCTCTGGATCAGAGAATGGGAAGTCATTCAGACTGAACGTATAACGGCCGCCAGCCATGACGTTGCCGGAGGCGTCTTGCGATATCGGGGCGTCGTTGACCGACAGAACTCCAATGTCCAAGGTGGACGAGGTCGTGACCGTGCCGTCCGTCACGGTATATGTGATCTGGGGTAGGTTTCCGTTCCAGTTTGCGTCCGGTGTGAACACATAGTTGCCGTCGGCTTTGACGAGAATTGAACCTACGCCTTCCATGTACGCAGTGATGCCGGCCGCGTATGTTGTGCCGTTGAGGGTGACGGTTGTGACAGTCAGCGCGTCGTTGTCGACATCGACCGCTCCGATGAGCACGTTGCCAGATGCCACATGGTCCTCCAACACCTGATTGCCGTGTGCCTGGAGGATAGGTGCGTCGTTGGCGCCCGTGATTTCGACTGTCAGGACAGCCGTGCTAGTACCACCCTCACCGTCGGAGACGGTGTACGTGATCGAACTGTAGATTTTTTCGCCGGCGCCGAGGTGTTGAAAGGCGGAGCCTGGGTCGAAACTGTAGGAACCATCGGCGTTCAGCGCGAACGTGCCGCCATGGGAGCCCCCGATGGCGGCGCCCACATTGGTTGCGTTGCCGTTGACTTGCGAGACAGTAAGCGCATCGCCGTCTGGATCCCTGTCGTTTGCCAATACGCCGTCCTGGGCACTGATGTCGAGGGTCGAGTCTTCGATGGCAGCGCCCGAGTCGCCAACCGCGACGGGCGCGGGATTGGCGATGGCCCAGTCGAACTTCTGCGAAGTTGTTGCGCCAGAGGGATCCGTGGCGGTGATGGTGATGTTGTAGACGCCGACACTGCCGCCTTGCGACGCCGAGGGATCGATGTCGCCGGTAATGATGCCGGTGTGCGGATCGATGCTCAGGCCGGGCGGCAAGCCGGTTGCGGTGTAGGTGAGCGTATCGCCCGCGTCCGGATCCGAGAAGTGGCCAGAGATGTCATAGCTCACATGGGTCTGGGCATCGAGGCTGGAGGTGCCAGAAATGGCGGTGGAGACCGGGCCGTCGTTGGCGCCGGTGATTTCTACCGTAAGGGTGGCCGTGCTTGTACCGCCCTCGCCGTCGGAGACGGTGTAAGTGATCGAGCTGTAGATTTTTTCGCCGGCGCCGAGGCGCTGGAATGCAGAGCCTGGGTCGAAGCTGTAGGAGCCATCGGCGTTCAGCGTGAACGTGCCTCCATGGGAGCCCGCGATGGCGGCGCCTACGTTGGCTGCGTTACCGTTGACTTGCGAGACGGTAAGCGCATCGCCGTCTGGATCCCTGTCGTTTGCCAGCACGCCGTTCTGAGCGCTGACGTCGAGGGGCGAGTCCTCGCTGGCAGCGCCCGAGTCGCCAACTGCGACGGGCGCGGGATTGGCGATGGCCCAGTCGAACTTCTGTGAAGTTGTCGCGCCAGAGGGATCCGTGGCGGTAATGGTGATGTTGTAGACGCCGAGACTGCCGCCTTGCGAGGCCGAGGGATCGATGTCGCCGGTGATGATGCCGGTGTGCGGATCGATGCTCAGGCCGGGCGGCAAGCCGGTCGCGGTGTAGGTGAGCGTGTCGCCCGCGTCCGGATCCGAGAAGTGGCCAGAGATGTCATAGCTCACATGGGTCTGGGCATCCAGGCTGGAGGTGTCGGAAATGGCGGTGGAGACCGGGCCGTCATTGGTGCCGGTGATCGTCACGACAGCGGTTGCCGTGGAGGTGGCGCCGCTGGGATCCGTGATGGTGTACGAAATGGTGCTGGTAGCGGTTTCGCCCGCCGCCAGGCGCGCAAACGCGTTTCCTGGCGTGAAGACATAGCTGCCGTCAGGCAGGACGGTGAACGTGCCGCCATTGCTGCCCGCGACCGCAATGCCACCCGAGGTCATGGGCCGGCTACCTACCGACGCTATCGTCAGGGGATCGCCGTCCGGGTCCATGTCGTTCGCGAGCAGGTTGCCGCGCACCTGGCCGTTTTGATTGCCTTGTCCTGCATCGTCCCGTGCAGCGGGCGCGTGGTTGACGCTGACTGCCGTGGGTACTTCGTCGTCGTCGGAGGCGGGGCCAATGCCGGACATGCGTGGCAAGACTGCGTCACCGCGAGCGGGATTCGAGTAGGCCAGGTCAAGCGGGCTGGTGGTTTCAAGAAGGCGGGTCAGGCGGACAAAGCTGCTGCCGCCACCGCCGCCACCGCCAGCCAGGACGGCGGCGGTGGGATCGAGTTCGTCGAACAGGTCGCGGCCGTCGCGCAGGGCGGCCAACAATCGGTCGGAGTCGGTGCCTGTGGGCGGCGCTACCGCTGCTTCGGACGCATCATCCAGCATGCCGGTCATTTCGCTGGTCAGCGCAACTTGGCGGCCCTCGCCGATGATAATGGGCGTGCCGTTTTCAACCTGAAGAGAAACCGTGGCGCCCGAGGCCGTGACGACATCGCTACCGGCGGGGACCTTGCTGCCCACGTGCAGTTCGGTCAGGGAGCCGTCGGTATGGCGCAGCCACGCGCGACCGGAGATTTCGTTGACGATTGCGGCAGAAGTGTTGGCCATGTCGGTCTCGTTTCAGAGTGTTGTCCAAGATGGCTTGATGCTAGATGGCGCTGCTGCCGCTCGATACTGGCAATACTGATAGTGCTAAGCATTTAGGTAGCGCAATGACGGAAAGTGCATCACGCCAAGAAGGCCATTGCGGACCCTGCTTGGGCTTACTGCTTAGCTGTGGTCAACGTTCAGCTTTCCCTTCTGCAGCAGGTCGTTGATGATGGCCTGGTTGTTCATGAACTGGCCGTAGGCATCGTGGGTGAGGTCGACGTTTTCTAGCACGATCTTCTGATCCGCGCCCTGGGTGCCAAGCTTGCCCTGGGTATTCACGTCGATGACCGTGTTATAGCCTTCCTTGCGGAAGTCCAGGTACTTGGTCAGTGTGCTGTCGCTTTCGCCGACCAGCAATTCCTGCAGATCCAGGATGTCGCCATCTTCGACAGGTTTCAGGATCGAGAAGTCCCGGATTGTATCCACTGCCGGGGCGGTGATTGTGCCCTGATCGTTGAATTCCCACTTGAACGTGTCGCTGTCGACGCTATACCCGCTGCCGTCCCGTCTATAGAAGTCAAAGCCATCACCGATCACGATGTCATTGCCCATGCCGCCAATCAGGACATCGCTTCCTCCGTTGCCTTCCAGAATGTCGTTGCCAGTGCCGCCCGACAGGATGTCTTGGCCACGGCCGCCTGAGAGCTCGTCGTTGCCGCCTTGGCCGTAGAGGATGTCATCGCCTTCATTGCCAGCAAGGAAGTCCTGTCCACCACGTGTATCGCCGTGCACGTCGAGCATGTCGTGGTTGTTCGAGATGAACCGGTAAAGATCGGCATCTGTAGGTGGCACGCCATTCTTGAGAAGCAAGAATTCCTTGAGCGCCCACAGACCAGATCCATCCAGCAGGCCCTCAGGCCTGGCCGGGTTGCCATCAACGCCCCAGGGCAGGAAGTCCGTGTTGATGGCGTCGCCGAAAAGAATGTCTGAACCGCCCCTGCCGAAGAGCTCGTCGTTGCTCAGCGGAGCCAGCACATGGTCCAAGCTGCTCTTTGCGTGGACCTCCAACTCGGAAGGGTCCGGCAAAAACAATCCGCTGAGAGAATGTGGTTCGGGAGGAGGAATTCCCAGTACGCCGCCTTTGTCGCCCAGTATTACGTCATTACCGTTGCCGCCCATCCAATAGTAGATGTTGTTATCCGGAGTGCTGTTGTCGCCGAAGTAGTTGTTGCCGGCGATAAGCTCGCCAGTACTCAGCTTGAACGTCTGCTGATGTGAGGTGTCCTGGCCGCCGTTGGCGGTGCCGCCGGTATCCTTGACACGGAATTCGAAGGACGAACCGTCGCTGCGGCGGAAGTTTTGGCCGTCGGGTTGAAACGTCAGTTTGCCGTTGGCCAGGTCTTCCAGGCTGATTTCACGTCCTGGCGCGATCGCTTCGCCGTTCAGGAGCAGCGTACCGAGTGAGGGGAGAGAATCTATGATCACCGACTTTAGCGAATGGCCCTCCTGCGGATCGGAGAACGGGAAGTCATTCAGGCCAAATACGTAGCGGTCGCCGGCTACCGCATTGTCGGGGTTGTCCCGCGACAGCGGCGCCTCGTTGACGGACAGGACGCCAATGTCCAAGGTGGATGACGTCGTGACAGAGCCATCCGTCACGGTATAGGTGACCTGCGGCACTGCGCCGTTCCAATCCGCGTCCGGCGTGAATGTATAGCTGCCGTCGGCATTGATGAGGATCGAGCCCACGCCCGCTATGTATGCCGTGTTGCCCGCGAGGTACTTCGCGCCGTCGACGGTGTATGTGACAACGCTCAGCGCATCGTTGTCGGCATCGGCCGCGCCGCTGAGCACGTTGCCAGAGGCCGAGTGGTCTTCCAGGACCTGGTCGGCATGGGGCAGGATTACCGGCGTCTGGTTGGTACCGGTAATTTCGACCGTGAGGGTCGCCGTGCTTGTACCTCCCTCGCCGTCGGAGACGGTGTAAGTGATCGAACTGTAGATTTTTTCGCCGGCGCCGAGGTATTGAAAGGCGGAGCCTGGGTCGAAACTGTAGGAGCCGTCCGCGTTCAGCGTGAACGTGCCGCCATGGGAGCCCGCGATGGCGGCGCCCACATTGGCTGCGTTGCCGTTGACTTGCGAGACGGTAAGCCCGTCGCCGTCTGGATCCCTGTCGTTTGCCAGCACGCCGTCTTGGGCGCTGACGTCAAGGGCTGAGTCGTCGCTGGCAGCACCCGAGTCGCCAACCGCGATGGGTGCGGGATTGGCGATGGCCCAGTCGAACTTCTGTGAAGTTGTCGCGCCAGAGGGATCCGTGGCGGTAATGGTGATGTTGTAGACGCCGAGACTGCCGCCTTGCGAGGCCGAGGGATCGATGTCGCCGGTAATGATGCCGGTGTGCGGATCGATGCTCAGGCCAGGCGGCAAGCCGGTTGCGGTGTAGATGAGCTTGTCGCTCGCGTCGGGGTCCGAGAAGCGGCCAGAGATGTCATAGCTCACATGGGTCTGGGCATCCAGGCTGGAGGTGTCTGAAATGGCGATGGAGACCGGGCCGTCGTTGGTGCCGGTGATCGTCACGACGGCGGTAGCCGTGGAGGTGGCGCCGCTGGGATCCATGATGGTGTACGAAATGGTGCTGACAGCGGTTTCGCCCGCGGCCAGGCGCTCAAAGGCGTTTCCCGGCGTGAAGACATAGCTGCCGTCCGGCAGGACAGTGAACGTGCCGCCATTGCTGCCCGCAACCGTAACGCCGTCCGAGGTCATGGCCCGGCCACCGACCGACGTTATCGCCAGTGGGTCGCCGTCTGGGTCCGCGTCGTTCGCGAGCAGGTTGCCCCGTACCAGGCTGTTTTGATCGCCGTGGCCCGCATCGTCCCGCGCGCCGGGCGCGTTGTTGACGCTGAGCGGTGTGGGCGCTTCTTCGTCGTCGCTGACGGAGCCAGTACTGGACATGCGAGGCAAGTCATCGTCGCCACGGTTGGGATTTGAGTAGCTCAGGTCAAGCGGGTTGGTGGTTTCCAGCAGGCGGGCCAGGCGGACGAAACTGCTGCCGCCAGCCCCACCGCCGCCGGCCATGGCAGCTGCGGTGGGGTCGAGCTCGTCGGACAAGTCGTGGCCGTCGCGCAGGACTGCCAACAAGCGTTCGGAATCGGTGCCCATGGGCGGAGCTACCGCGGCTTCGGATGAGTCGTCCAGAGTGCCGGTCATTTCGGCGGTCAGCGCGACCTCGCGGCTCTCGCCGATGATGATCGGCATGCCGTTTTCAATCTGAAGGGAAACCGTGCTGCCCGAGGCTGTGACGACGTCGCTGCCGACGGGTATCTTGCTGCCCTGATGGAGTTCGGTCAGGGACCCGTCGCCATGGCGCAGCCACGCGCGGCCGGAGATTTCGTTGACGATTGCGGGAGACGTATTGGCCATGTCGGTTCCCTTTTCAGGGCGTTATCCAAGGTGGCCAGATACTAGATGGCGTTGCCGGCGTTCGATACTGGCAACATTGATAGCGTCAAGCAGCAATGCAGATGCTTGATGAAGAGTGCACCGCCGGGAAGGCCGTTGCCGGCCTTCCCGGGGCTTGCTGCTTAGCTGTGGTCGACGTTCAGCTTACCCTTCTGCAGCAGGTCGTTGATGATGGCCTGATTGTCCATCTGACCATTGTGCGTCAGGTCGACGTTTTCCAGCACGATCTTCTGATCCGCGCCCTGGGTGCCAAGCTTGCCCTGGGTGTTGATCTCGACAAGCGTGTTGTTGGCGTTGGCCGGATCCTCCGTGAAGTTCAGGTACTGCGACAGGTTGCCGTCCTTCTCGCCCACGAGCAGGTCCTTCAGGTCCAGGATGTCACCGCCGTCGGCCGGCTTGTCCATGGAGAAGTCCGTGATCCGGTCAACCGCCGGATTCGCGATCGTGCCCTGATCGTTGAGCTCCCAGCGGAAGGTATCCGAGCCCTCGCCGCCGGTCAGGACGTCGTGGCCCTTGCCGCCGATGAGTACGTCATTGCCCTTGCCGCCGTCCAGCGTGTCGTTGCCGTTGCCCGCCAACAGAATTTCACTGTCGTTGGTACCAGCCAGGTGGTTGCCCGACTGGTAGCTCACCGAGACGTTGGCAGTGTCGCTGTGGCCGTCGGCTGTCTGGATGGTGTACGAGCTGTTGGCGGTAGCGACGTCCAGAGTGACGTTGCTGTAGTCGACCTTCATTGTGAGCGTGTAGTTCTCCTCCGCAGTGGAGCCAGTGCCGTTTCCATTGTCGGGAATGTTGACGATGTGGATCTCGTAGTTGCCTGACTGTGTCACCGGGATCGTGCCGCCGTCGGCAACGACGGTGTATGGTCCAGTCGAGCCGGCCAGGCGGTACTCCATCCTGATCCAGTTGGGGTTGGTGAAGTTGTGATCCAAGGTCAACACTTCACCGGCGATCAGCGCAATGAACAGCGTGTCTTGATCGTTGCCATTATTAGCGCCAACTTTGTCCAGATAGCCCTTCACCACCAATTGGGCCTTGTCCGTACCCGCGCCGGTTTTCGTGAATTCACTGCGCGCGATTGACAGTTCCTTAGTGTTCTTGCCGGTGATTTCATAGGTCTTCAATGTACTACGCGTGAAGTCTTTACCCTGATCCCAACCGGTATTCACCGTCAGCGGCCCCATCGTCAGCGCACCCGTGCCCCGAACGTCGTTGGCCAGCAACGATCCGGACTGCACCGTGAGCTGCGTGCCCATGATGTTGGTGATGATCTTGTCATTCACCGCGTCCGGAGCCTGGTACACCGGCGCCGTCACGTTGACCGTGATGCTGGAGCTTGCCGTGTCGCCGTCGCCGTCCTGCACCGTGAACTGGATGGTGTCGGTGCCAGCCGTCTTCGGCACGTAGCGGTAGTCGCCCAGGTTGTCACCGGCCAGATCCAGCGTGAACTTGCCGTGCGCGGTGGTCACGGTCAGTTCGGACGTGGCGGCGTCGAAGCTGTATGTAGCGCCCGAGGTGGCGGTCACCTTGTTGGTTGCCACGTTGTAGCTGTACGTCTTGCCTTCGATGACCAGTTGCGTGATGCGCGCGCCGCTCAAATCGGCGCCCAATGTGCCGCCCGCGGCGATATCACCGATGATCGGGGGAGCAATGGTGCCTTCAATCGCTGTGTCGAGACCATTAAGGTCCTTCACGAGGATCGTGTTGCTGTCTGCGGGCCGGTCAGGGTTATAGGAGATCGGATCGATGTAGCCGCCGGTCGCGCCAGTACCCAGGCCGATGCCATAAGAGTTGATATGGTTGTCCGTGAGGAATTTTTCCCACGTCGTCTGCTGGGTGGAACTGACGGAACGGTTCGAATCGGGTTCTCCGTCGGTGAAGAAGTAGGAGATGTTCTGGACGTTGCCACCCTCCAGCTTGCCCGTGCCGGAGTTGTTCCAGGCATTCATGGCAGTGTCCAGCGCGGTCTGGTAGTTGGTGCCGCCGCCATAACCAAGGCCGCTCACCAGCGCCTTGGCTTCCGCCAGGGACATCCAACCGCCGCCCTTCTGCGAGGCAGAGGTATTGAATTCGACGATCATCACGCGCACGTCGCCGGCTTCGCCGTACTTGTCGAGCAGGTTGTTGACCGAGGACTTCAGTACCGCCAGGCGCGACAACTGCGTCCAACCGTTGTAGACACCGCTACCGTAATTCATGCTGCCAGACGTATCCAGCGTCAGCATGATGTTGGTGCCGTGCGAAGACAACGCCGAGCTTTCGGCGATCGGCTTGAGGCTGGGAGCCGTGTCGGTGATCAGCACACCCAGGTCGCCCGTCGCCTTGCCGCCGAACTTGTCTTCCACCGTAATCTGGAAGTGATCCTGCACGTTGGTGTCGTCACCGGTGTGCGACTGTTGGCCGCTGCTCTGGTATGTGTAGCTGACCTTGCCGGTCGACGGGTCGTAGCCGGTCAGCGTCAGCGTGCCCTTGCTGGTCGGCAGGGTAAGCGGGTTGTTCGCCAGGTCGGCCAGACGGTCCAGCGTCAGGGTGGCGTCGGCGTTACCCGGGCCATCGAGCGTCAGCGACTTCAGACCAGCGCCCGCCGTGATCGTGAATGTTCCGCCGTTGGATGCCAAGGCTTCCGACACGCTGATCGCGCCCGGCGCATCGAGGTTGTAGTCGTCGATGCTGAGGCTGGGGCCAGGAGGCTCCACGCCCGCCACTTCGAAGTGGCCATTGGTGTAGTCGCCGTCGGCATCCGTCACCTTGTAGGTGAAGTCGAGCTTGCCATCCGCGGTGCCTTGCATGGGCTGGTACTGATAGAACTCCCACTTGCCGGTGGCCGGCGTCAGGCGCATCTCGAAGACGAGGTTGCCCGACGGGTCGCGGCCTTCGATCAGGTTGCCATTGCTCAGCTTGACCGTAATGTTTGCGCCGTCGCGCGTCTTCAGGCCGCCTTCCGCGCCCGTCAGCTCCAGACGGCCTGCACCGTCGGCGCCGTAGCCGTAGTTCAGCGTGCCTTCGCCGTAGGCGATGGCCTGGACCGAATCGCTGCCCAGGAAGGTGATGCCGGTGACGGTGAAGTCGCTGTTGTCGCTGGACGAGTTCTTGTGGTTGTCCGTGGCCGAAATCACAATCGTGTCGAAGCCACCTTCCTCGACGCGGAAGTTTGCCGCATAGTCGCCGCCATTCTGGTCGGAGGTGAAGGTGCGTTCTGCAATCAGCACGCCATTGCGGTAGAACTTCGCAACACCGCTTTCCAGCTCGCCGCCATACATCGCACCGAAGTCGATGGTGGCGCCGTAGGCGACCTTGCCGCCGGTCAGGTGGATGGTCAGTTCTTCGGACGCACCCTTGCCGTCGGACGTCTTGCGATAGTCGATTTCATTGGCGATGTTGTGGTACGGCGCGTCCGTGCTTGCGACGCCCAGGCCAGACTTGCTCTGGTTGACCATGGCATCGATCAGCGTGACGTCGGATTTGGACGTGAAGCCCTTGGCCGTGACTTCAATCGCGCCATTGCCGAAGGTCATCTTCATCTGGCTGTCGCTGGTCTGGGTGCCAGCGAAGCTCACCTTGCCCGTGTAGACATCAGGGATGTTGGTGGTTTGCACCGAGACGGGGGCGTTCGGCTGCACCACCGGCGAGTCGTCCTCGATCGTGATGTTGATGTTGGTAGACACCGTCGGATTGACGCCATCCGACACCTTGACGCCGATCGACAGGCCCAGCGTGTCTTCACGCGAGGTGTCGGGGTGGTCAACCGGAGCCAGCAGCTTCACGTTGTAGGCGCCGTTATCGTCGATCTTGATGACGATGGCGTCCGTGCCGCCCGCGCGGCCCGTCAGCGTGTGGCCATTGTCGGACAGCGTCCAGACTATGGGCGTGCCGTGGGACGTCAGGGCGCCATTGGCGGGCGCAACCAGCGTAATGTTGTAGGCGGCGTTGTTGTCGTCGGTGATCGACAGTTGGCCGTTCGCCTGGGGCGAATCGGTCGTATCCGATGTGCCGTTGCTGTCTTTGATGCCACCAGCCAGGCCTTCTTCGGAGACGGCAGTGTTTCCACCTCCCACGACAGGCGGCTTGTTGATGTCGACGATTGCAGCATTGCCGCTGTCGGTGATGCCCGGGGGCAGCGCGGTGCCGCTGGCGGTGGCGCCGGTCAGCGTCGCCGTCAAGGTCATGCTCTCACGGCCTTCGTAAACGCCATCGGGCGTGGTCGGAACCGTGACGACGATGCCGCCGGTGGTGCCCGCGGGCACCTTGAAGCTGTAGGTGCCGTCGGCGTTGGCAGTGACGGTGACGGACTGGCCGCCGATGCTGACAGTGGGGACGCCATGGTCAGCCGCGGTGATCTCGCCGCCGAGCTTGAAGGTCAGCGTGGTTTCGGCATCAACCGCCTTGTCCAGGCTGACGTTGAAGTTCGCTGCGTTGCCTTCGATGACGTCGCCCGCGTCCTTGACATCCAGCTTGGGTACGTCAGCGCCCGGACCTTGGGTGTCGACGATGGCGGCGTTGCCGGTGTCGGTGATGCCCGGGGGCAGCGCGGTTCCGCTGGCGGTGGTGCCGGTCAGCGTGGCTTGCAGGGTCAGCTTCTCGCTGCCTTCGAAGACGGCGTCATTGTTGGTCGGGACCGTGACGACGATGCCGCCAGTGGTGCCGGCCGGAACGGTGACGCTGAAGGTGCCGTCGGCGTTGGCGGTGACGGTGACAGGATTGCCACCGATGGTGACCTTGACGGTACCGATGTCGTTGGCCTCGATCTCGCCGCCGAGCTTGAAGGTCAGCGTGGTGTTGGCGTCAACCGCCTTGCCCAGCGTGACGTTGAAGACGGCGTCGGAACCTTCGTTGACATTGCCCGGATCAGAGACGTCCAGGGTCGGGACATCGGCGCCCGGACCTTGGGTGTCGACGATGGCGGCATTGCCGGTGTCGGTGATGCCCGGGGGCAGCGCGGTGCCGCTGGCGGTGGTGCCGGTCAGCGTGGCTTCGAGGGTCAGCTTCTCGCTGCCTTCGAAGACGGCGTCGTTGTTGGTCGGAACGGTGACGACGATGCCGCCAGTGGTGCCGGCCGGAACGGTGACGCTGAAGGTGCCGTCGGCGTTGGCGGTGACGGTGACAGGATTGCCACCGATGGTGACCTTGACGGTACCGATGTCGTTGGCCTCGATCTCGCCGCCGAGCTTGAAGGTCAGCGTGGTGTTGGCGTCAACCGCCTTGCCCAGCGTGACGTTGAAGACGGCGTCGGAACCTTCGTTGACATTGCCCGGATCAGAGACGTCCAGGGTCGGGACATCCGCGCCCGGACCTTGGGTGTCGACGATGGCGGCATTGCCGGTGTCGGTGATGCCCGGGGGCAGCGCGGTGCCGCTGGCGGTGGTGCCGGTCAGCGTGGCTTCGAGGGTCAGCTTCTCGCTGCCTTCGAAGACGGCGTCGTTGTTGGTCGGGACCGTGACGACAATGCCGCCAGTGGTGCCAGCCGGAACGGTGACGCTGAAGGTGCCGTCGGCGTTGGCCGTGACGGTTACCGGTTGGCCGCCGATGGTGACCTTGACGGTACCGATGTCGTTGGCTTCGATCTCGCCGCCGAGCTTGAAGGTCAGCGTGGTGTTGGCGTCAACCGCCTTGCCCAGCGTGACATTGAAGACGGCGTCGGAACCTTCGTTGACATTGCCCGGATCAGAGACGTCCAGGGTCGGGACATCGGCGCCCGGACCTTGGGTGTCGACGATGGCGGCATTGCCGGTGTCGGTGATGCCCGGGGGCAGCGCGGTGCCGCTGGCGGTGGTGCCGGTCAGCGTGGCTTCGAGGGTCAGCTTCTCGCTGCCTTCGAAGACGGCGTCGTTGTTGGTCGGAACGGTGACGACGATGCCGCCAGTGGTGCCGGCCGGAACGGTGACGCTGAAGGTGCCGTCGGCGTTGGCGGTGACGGTGACAGGATTGCCACCGATGGTGACCTTGACGGTACCGATGTCGTTGGCCTCGATCTCGCCGCCGAGCTTGAAGGTCAGCGTGGTGTTGGCGTCAACCGCCTTGCCCAGCGTGACGTTGAAGACGGCGTCGGAACCTTCGTTGACATTGCCCGGATCAGAGACGTCCAGGGTCGGGACATCCGCGCCCGGACCTTGGGTGTCGACGATGGCGGCATTGCCGGTGTCGGTGATGCCCGGGGGCAGCGCGGTGCCGCTGGCGGTGGTGCCGGTCAGCGTGGCTTCGAGGGTCAGCTTCTCGCTGCCTTCGAAGACGGCGTCGTTGTTGGTCGGGACCGTGACGACAATGCCGCCAGTGGTGCCAGCCGGAACGGTGACGCTGAAGGTGCCGTCGGCGTTGGCCGTGACGGTTACCGGTTGGCCGCCGATGGTGACCTTGACGGTACCGATGTCGTTGGCTTCGATCTCGCCGCCGAGCTTGAAGGTCAGCGTGGTGTTGGCGTCAACCGCCTTGCCCAGCGTGACATTGAAGACGGCGTCGGAACCTTCGTTGACATTGCCCGGATCAGAGACGTCCAGGGTCGGGACATCCGCGCCCGGACCTTGGGTGTCGACGATGGCGGCATTGCCGGTGTCGGTGATGCCCGGGGGCAGCGCGGTGCCGCTGGCGGTGGTGCCGGTCAGCGTGGCTTGCAGGGTCAGCTTCTCGCTGCCTTCGAAGACGGCGTCGTTGTTGGTCGGGACCGTGACGACAATGCCGCCAGTGGTGCCAGCCGGAACGGTGACGCTGAAGGTGCCGTCGGCGTTGGCCGTGACGGTTACCGGTTGGCCGCCGATGGTGACCTTGACGGTACCGATGTCGTTGGCTTCGATCTCGCCGCCGAGCTTGAAGGTCAGCGTGGTGTTGGCGTCAACCGCCTTGCCCAGCGTGACATTGAAGACGGCGTCGGAACCTTCGTTGACATTGCCCGGATCAGAGACGTCCAGGGTCGGGACATCGGCGCCCGGACCTTGGGTGTCGACGATGGCGGCGTTGCCGGTGTCGGTGATGCCTGCGGGCAGGTCCACGCCACTGGCGGTCTTGCCGGTCAGCGTGGCTTCGAGGGTCAGCTTCTCGCTGCCTTCGAAGACGGCGTCGTTGTTGGTCGGGACCGTGACGACAATGCCGCCAGTGGTGCCAGCCGGGACGGTGACGCTGAAGGTGCCATCGGCGTTGGCGGTGACGGTGACCGGATTGCCGCCGATGGTGACCTTGACGGTACCGATGTCGTTGGCCTCGATCTCGCCGCCGAGCTTGAAGGTCAGCGTGGTGTTGGCGTCAACCGCCTTGCCGAGCGTGACATTGAAGACGGCGTCGGAACCTTCGTTGACATTGCCCGGATCGGAGACGTCCAGGGTCGGGACGTCAGCGCCCGGACCTTGGGTGTCGACGATGGCGGCGTTGCCGGTGTCGGTGATGCCTGCGGGCAGATCAACACCGCTGGCGGTCTTGCCGGTCAGGGTGGCTTCGAGGGTCAGCTTCTCGCTGCCTTCGAAGACGGCGTCGTTGTTGGTCGGGACCGTGACGACGATGCCGCCAGTGGTGCCAGCCGGAACGGTGACGCTGAAGGTGCCATCGGCGTTGGCGGTGACGGTGACCGGATTGCCGCCGATGGTGACCTTGACGGTACCGATGTCGTTGGCCTCGATCTCGCCGCCGAGCTTGAAGGTCAGCGTGGTGTTGGCGTCAACCGCCTTGCCCAGCGTGACATTGAAGACGGCGTCGGAACCTTCGTTGACATTGCCCGGATCGGAGACGTCCAGGGTCGGGACATCGGCGCCCGGACCTTGGGTGTCGACGATGGCGGCGTTGCCGGTGTCGGTGATGCCTGCGGGCAGATCCACGCCACTGGCGGTCTTGCCGGTCAGCGTGGCTTCGAGGGTCAGCTTCTCGCTGCCTTCGAAGACGGCGTCGTTGTTGGTCGGGACCGTGACGACAATGCCGCCAGTGGTGCCAGCCGGAACGGTGACGCTGAAGGTGCCATCGGCGTTGGCGGTGACGGTGACCGGATTGCCGCCGATGGTGACCTTGACGGTACCGATGTCGTTGGCCTCGATCTCGCCGCCGAGCTTGAAGGTCAGCGTGGTGTTGGCGTCAACCGCCTTGCCCAGCGTGACATTGAAGACGGCGTCGGAACCTTCGTTGACATTGCCCGGATCGGAGACGTCCAGGGTCGGGACATCGGCGCCCGGACCTTGGGTGTCGACGATGGCGGCGTTGCCGGTGTCGGTGATGCCTGCGGGCAGATCCACGCCACTGGCGGTCTTGCCGGTCAGGGTGGCTTCGAGGGTCAGCTTCTCGCTGCCTTCGAAGACGGCGTCATTGTTGGTCGGAACCGTGACGACGATGCCGCCAGTGGTGCCAGCCGGGACGGTGACGCTGAAGGTGCCATCGGCGTTGGCCGTGACGGTTACCGGTTGGCCGCCGATGGTGACCTTGACGGTACCGATGTCGTTGGCCTCGATCTCGCCGCCGAGCTTGAAGGTCAGCGTAGTGTTGGCGTCAACGGCCTTGCCCAGCGTGACGTTGAAGACCGCGTCGGAACCTTCGTTGACGTTGCCCGGATCAGAGACGTCCAGCGTCGGGACATCGGCGCCCGGACCTTGGGTGTCGACGATGGCGGCGTTGCCGGTGTCGGTGATGCCTGCGGGCAGATCAACACCGCTGGCGGTCTTGCCGGTCAGGGTGGCTTCGAGGGTCAGCTTCTCGCTGCCTTCGAAGACGGCGTCGTTGTTGGTCGGAACCGTGACCACGATGCCGCCAGTGGTGCCAGCCGGGACGGTGACGCTGAAGGTGCCATCGGCGTTGGCCGTGACGGTTACCGGTTGGCCGCCGATGGTGACCTTGACGGTACCGATGTCGTTGGCCTCGATCTCGCCGCCGAGCTTGAAGGTCAGCGTAGTGTTGGCGTCAACGGCCTTGCCCAGCGTGACGTTGAAGACCGCGTCGGAACCTTCGTTGACGTTGCCCGGATCAGAGACGTCCAGCGTCGGGACATCGGCGCCCGGACCTTGGGTGTCGACGATGGCGGCGTTGCCGGTGTCGGTGATGCCTGCGGGCAGGTCCACGCCACTGGCGGTCTTGCCGGTCAGGGTGGCTTCGAGGGTCAGCTTCTCGCTGCCTTCGAAGACGGCGTCGTTGTTGGTCGGAACCGTGACGACGATGCCGCCGGTGGTGCCAGCCGGGACCTGGAAGCTGTAGGTGCCGTTGCCGTTGTTCACCAGGGTGACCGGGTTGCCACCGATGGTGACCACGGGCGCGCCGATGTCATCGGACTCGATGTCACCACCCAACTTGAAGGTGATGGTGGTTTCCGCGTCGACGGCCTTGCCGAGCGTGACGTTGAAGACCGCGTCGGAACCTTCGTTGACATTGCCCGGATCAGAGACGTCCAGGGTCGGGACATCCGCGCCCGGACCTTGGGTGTCGACGATGGCGGCGTTGCCAGTGTCGGTGATGCCTGCGGGCAGGTCCACACCGCTGGCGGTCTTGCCGGTCAGGGTGGCTTCGAGGGTCAGCTTCTCGCTGCCTTCGAAGACGGCGTCGTTGTTGGTCGGAACCGTGACCACGATGCCGCCGGCGGTGCCAGCCGGGACCTGGAAGCTGTAGGTGCCGTTGCCGTTGTTCACCAGGGTGACCGTGGTGCCACCGATGGTGACCACGGGCGCGCCGATGTCATCGGACTCGATGTCACCACCCAACTTGAAGGTGATGGTGGTTTCCGCGTCGACGGCCTTGCCGAGCGTGACGTTGAAGACGGCGTCGGAACCTTCGTTGACATTGCCCGGATCGGAGACGTCCAGGGTCGGGACATCCGCGCCCGGACCTTGGGTGTCGACGATGGCGGCGTTGCCGGTGTCGGTGATGCCTGCGGGCAGATCAACACCGCTGGCGGTCTTGCCGGTCAGCGTGGCTTCGAGGGTCAGCTTCTCGCTGCCTTCGAAGACGGCGTCGTTGTTGGTCGGAACGGTGACGACAATGCCGCCGGCGGTGCCAGCCGGGACCTGGAAGCTGTAGGTGCCGTTGCCGTTGTTCACCAGGGTGACCGTGGTGCCACCGATGGTGACCACGGGCGCGCCGATGTCATCGGACTCGATGTCACCACCCAACTTGAAGGTGATGGTGGTTTCCGCGTCGACGGCCTTGCCGAGCGTGACGTTGAAGACGGCGTCGGAACCTTCGTTGACATTGCCCGGATCAGAGACGTCCAGGGTCGGGACATCGGCGCCCGGACCTTGGGTGTCGACGATGGCGGCGTTGCCGGTGTCGGTGATGCCTGCGGGCAGGTCCACACCGCTGGCGGTCTTGCCGGTCAGGGTGGCTTCGAGGGTCAGCTTCTCGCTGCCTTCGAAGACGGCGTCGTTGTTGGTCGGAACCGTGACGACGATGCCGCCGGTGGTGCCAGCCGGGACCTGGAAGCTGTAGGTGCCGTTGCCGTTGTTCACCAGGGTGACCGGGTTGCCACCGATGGTGACCACGGGCGCGCCGATGTCATCGGACTCGATGTCACCACCCAACTTGAAGGTGATGGTGGTTTCGGCGTTGACTGGCTTGCCCAGCGTGACGTTGAAGACAGCGTCGGAACCCTCGTTGACGTTGCCTGGATCGGAGACGTCCAACGTCGGAGCGTCGCCGCCCGGGCCCAGGATGTCGACGATGGCGGCGTTGCCGATATCGGTGATGCCGCCAGGCAAGGCGATGCCGCTGGCGGAGGCACCGGTCAGCGTGCCCGTCAAGGTCAACTTCTCGCTGCCTTCGAATACTCCATCCGCGGCGGTCGGGACGGTGACGACGATGCCGCCGGTGGTACCGGCCGGGACGGTGACGCTGAACGAACCGTCGGGGTTGCTGGTAATCGTGGCAGTCTGGCCGCCGATGGTGACCTTGACGGTACCAATGTCGCTGGCCTCGATTTCACCGCCGAGCTTGAAAGTGAGCGTGGTGTCGGCGTCGACCGCCTTGCCCAGGCTGACATTAAAGACGGCATCGGAGCCTTCATTGACGGTACCGGCGTCGTCCACATTCAGCGTTGGGACGTCGGCGCCCGTGCCGTGGTCGTCAACGATGACGGCAGTGCCGGTATCGGTGATGCCTGCGGGCAGGTCAATGCCGCTGGCGCTCTTGCCGCTGAGCGTGGCTTCGAGGGTGAGGTTTTCACGGCCTTCGAAGATGGCGTCATCGTTGGTCGGAACGGTGACCACGATGCCGCCGGTGGTGCCAGCCGGGACCTGGAAGCTGTAGGTGCCGTTGCCGTTGTTCACCAGAGTGACGGTCGTGCCGCCGATGGTGACCACGGGCGCGCCGATGTCGTCGCCCTCGATGTCGCCACCGAACTTGAAGGTGATCGTGGTTTCCGCGTCGACGGCCTTGTCCAGCGTGATGTTGAACGTGGCGTCGGTGCCTTCGTTGACGTCGCCCGGGTTGGACACGTCCAGCTTGGGCACGTCGGCGCCCGTGCCGTGGTCGTCAACGATGACGGCGGTGCCGGTATCGGTGATGCCTGCGGGCAGGTCAATGCCGCTGGCGCTCTTGCCGCTCAGCGTGGCTTCGAGGGTGAGGCTTTCACGGCCTTCGAAGACGGCGTCATCGTTGGTCGGAACCGTGACGACGATGCCGCCGGTGGTGCCGGCCGGAACCTGGAAGCTGTAGGTGCCGTTGCCGTTGTTCACCAGGGTGACGGTGGTGCCGCCGATGGTGACCACCGGTGCGCCGATGTCGTCGCCCTCGATGTCGCCACCGAACTTGAAGGTGATCATGGTTTCAGCGTCGACGGCCTTGTCCAGCGTGATGTTGAACGTGGCGTCGGTGCCTTCGTTGACGTCGCCCGGGTTGGACACGTCCAGCTTGGGCACGTCGGCGCCCGTGCCGTGGTCGTCAACGATGACGGCGGTGCCGGTGTCGGTGATGCCTGCGGGCAGGTCAATGCCGCTGGCGCTCTTGCCGCTCAGCGTGGCTTCGAGGGTGAGGCTTTCGCGGCCTTCGAAGACGGCGTCATCGGTGGTCGGAACGGTGACGACGATGCCGCCAGTGGTGCCGGCCGGAACCTGGAAGCTGTAGGTGCCGTTGCCGTTGTTCACCAGGGTGACGGTGGTGCCGCCGATGGTGACCACCGGTGCGCCGATGTCGTCGCCCTCGATGTCACCGCCGAACTTGAAGGTGATCGTGGTTTCAGCGTCGACGGCCTTGTCCAGCGTGATGTTGAACGTGGCGTCGGTGCCTTCGTTGACGTCGCCCGGATTGGACACGTCCAGCTTGGGCACGTCGGCGCCCGTGCCGTGGTCGTCAACGATGACGGCGGTGCCGGTATCGGTGATGCCTGCGGGCAGGTCAATGCCGCTGGCGCTCTTGCCGCTCAGCGTGGCTTCGAGGGTGAGGCTTTCGCGGCCTTCGAAGACGGCGTCGTCGTTGGTCGGAACGGTGACGACGATGCCGCCAGTGGTGCCGGCCGGAACCTGGAAGCTGTAGGTGCCGTTGCCATTGTTCACCAGGGTGACGGTGGTGCCGCCGATGGTGACCACCGGTGCGCCGATGTCGTCGCCCTCGATGTCACCGCCGAACTTGAAGGTGATCGTGGTTTCAGCGTCGACGGCCTTGTCCAGCGTGATGTTGAACGTGGCGTCGGTGCCTTCGTTGACGTCGCCCGGATTGGACACGTCCAGCTTGGGCACGTCGGCGCCCGTGCCGTGGTCGTCAACGATGACGGCGGTGCCGGTATCGGTGATGCCTGCGGGCAGGTCAATGCCGCTGGCGCTCTTGCCGCTCAGCGTGGCTTCGAGGGTGAGGCTTTCACGGCCTTCGAAGACGGCGTCGTCGTTGGTCGGAACGGTGACCACGATGCCGCCGGTGGTGCCAGCCGGGACCTGGAAGCTGTAGGTGCCGTTGCCGTTGTTCACCAGGGTGACGGTCGTGCCGCCGATGGTGACCACCGGTGCGCCGATGTCGTCGCCCTCGATGTCACCGCCGAACTTGAAGGTGATCGTGGTTTCAGCGTCGACGGCCTTGTCCAGCGTGATGTTGAACGTGGCGTCGGTGCCTTCGTTGACGTCGCCCGGATTGGACACGTCCAGCTTGGGCACGTCGGCGCCCGTGCCGTGGTCATCAACGATGACGGCGGTGCCGGTATCGGTGATGCCTGCGGGCAGGTCAATGCCGCTGGCGCTCTTGCCGCTCAGCGTGGCTTCGAGGGTGAGGCTTTCACGGCCTTCGAAGACGGCGTCATCGTTGGTCGGAACCGTGACGACGATGCCGCCGGTGGTGCCGGCCGGAACCTGGAAGCTGTAGGTGCCGTTGCCGTTGTTCACCAGGGTGACGGTGGTGCCGCCGATGGTGACCACCGGTGCGCCGATGTCGTCGCCCTCGATGTCACCGCCGAACTTGAAGGTGATCGTGGTTTCAGCGTCGACGGCCTTGTCCAGCGTGATGTTGAACGTGGCGTCGGTGCCTTCGTTGACGTCGCCCGGATTGGACACGTCCAGCTTGGGCACGTCGGCGCCCGTGCCGTGGTCGTCAACGATGACGGCGGTGCCGGTATCGGTGATGCCTGCGGGCAGGTCAATGCCGCTGGCGCTCTTGCCGCTCAGCGTGGCTTCGAGGGTGAGGCTTTCGCGGCCTTCGAAGACGGCGTCGTCGTTGGTCGGAACGGTGACCACGATGCCGCCGGTGGTGCCAGCCGGGACCTGGAAGCTGTAGGTGCCGTTGCCGTTGTTCACCAGGGTGACGGTCGTGCCGCCGATGGTGACCACCGGTGCGCCGATGTCGTCGCCCTCGATGTCACCGCCAAACTTGAAGGTGATCGTGGTTTCAGCGTCGACGGCCTTGTCCAGCGTGATGTTGAACGTGGCGTCGGTGCCTTCGTTGACGTCGCCTGGATTGGATACGTCCAGCGTCGGGACGTCGGCGCCCGGATTGGGGTTGCCCGGATCCGTGCTTTCGGTGTCGACGATGACGGCGGTGCCGGTATCGGTGATACCGGAGGGCAGGTCCGCGCCGCTGGCGGTCTTGCCGCTGAGCGTGGCTTCGAGGGTGAGGCTTTCGCGGCCTTCGAAGACGGCGTCGTCGTTGGTCGGAACCGTGACGACGATGCCGCCGGTGGTGCCAGCCGGAACCTGGAAGCTGTAGGTGCCGTTGCCGTTGTTCACCAGGGTGACGGTCGTGCCGCCGATGGTGACTACCGGTGCGCCGATGTCGTCGCCCTCGATGTCACCGCCGAACTTGAAGGTGATGGTGGTTTCCGCGTCGACGGCCTTGTCCAGCGTGATGTTGAACGTGGCGTCGGTGCCTTCGTTGACGTCGCCCGGATTGGATACGTCCAGCGTCGGAACGTCGGCGCCCGGATTGGGGTTGCCCGGATCCGTGCTTTCGGTGTCGACGATGACGGCGGTGCCGGTATCGGTGATGCCGGAGGGCAGATCGACGCCGCTGGCGCTCTTGCCGCTCAGCGTGGCTTCGAGGGTGAGGCTTTCGCGGCCTTCGAAGACGGCGTCGTCGTTGGTCGGAACCGTGACGACGATGCCGCCAGTGGTGCCGGCAGGCACCTGGAAGCTGTAGGTGCCGTTGCCGTTGTTCACCAGGGTGACGGTCGTGCCGCCGATGGTGACCACCGGTGCGCCGATGTCGTCGCCCTCGATCTCGCCGCCGAACTTGAAGGTGATCGTGGTTTCAGCGTCGACGGCCTTGTCCAGCGAGATGTTGAACGTGGCGTCGGTGCCTTCGTTGACGTCGCCCGGGTTGGACACGTCCAGCTTGGGCACGTCGGCGCCCGTGCCGTGGTCATCAACGATGACGGCGTTGCCGGTATCGGTGATGCCTGCGGGCAGGTCAATGCCGCTGGCGCTCTTGCCGCTCAGCGTGGCTTCGAGGGTGAGGCTTTCACGGCCTTCGAAGACGGCGTCATCGGTGGTCGGAACGGTGACCACGATGCCGCCGGTGGTGCCAGCCGGAACCTGGAAGCTGTAGGTGCCGTTGCCGTTGTTCACCAGGTTGACCGTGGTGCCGCCGATGGTGACCACGGGCGCGCCGATGTCGTCGGCCCCGATTTCGCCACCCAGCTTGAAGGTGATGGTGGTTTCGGCGTCGACGGCCTTGCCCAGCGTGATGTTGAACGTGGCATCGGAGCCTTCGTTGACATCGCCCGGGTTGGAAACGTCCAGCGTCGGGACGTCGGCGCCCGGATTGGGGTTGCCCGGATCCGTGCTTTCGGTGTCGACGATGACGGCATTACCCGAATCGGAGATGCCCGACGGCAGCGTGCCGCTAGACGTTTCTCCGGTCAAGGTGGCCGTGAGCGTCATTTGCTCACGGCCTTCGAAGACTGCGTCATCGTTGGTCGGAACCGTGACGACGATGCCTCCCGTGGTGCCGGCGGGAAGCGTGAAGCTGTAGGTGCCGTCGGCATTCGCGGTGACCTGGACGGTCTGGCCGCCGATGGTGACCGTCGGCGCGCCGTGGTCGGCGGTTTCGATCTGGCCGTCCAGCTTGAGCGTGACCGTGGTGTCCTTGTCGAGGTCGACCGTGTTCTGCAGGCTGATGTTGAACGTGGCCGAGGAACCTTCGTTCACGTCGCCAGCGTCGGAGACCGTAATCGTGGGTACGTCGAGGACCGGCGTGACGCCAATATTGATGGTCGAAGTGGCTTTGCCGCCTTTGCCGTCGTCGACGATGACCGTGAACTGGTCAGGACCGTTGTAATTCTCGTTCGGCGTGTAGGTATATTCACCCGTGGTCGGGTTGAACACCAGCGTGCCATTCTCCGGCTGCTTTTCGACCGTGTAGGTCAGGTTGTCGCCATCGACGTCGGTGCCGACGACCTTGCCGCTGACGGGCTGTTCCTCGGGCGTCGTATGCTCATAGTTGGGAACCAGCGGTGCGTCATTGACGGGGGTGACGCCTATCTCGATGACGGAAGTGGTCTTGCCGCCGTGGCCGTCATCGACGATGACCGTGAACTGATCGGGTCCGTTGTAGTTTTCGTTCGGCGTGTAGGTGTACTCGCCGGTGGTCGGATTGAATTCCAGCTTGCCGTGCTCGGGCTGCTTGTCGACCGTGTAGGTCAGCGTGTCGCCATCGGGATCGGTGCCGGTGACCTTGCCGCTGACGGGCTGGTCTTCCGGCGTGGTGTGCTGATAGTTGGGCGCCACGGGCAGATCGTTGGTGCCGGTGATCGTCACGGTGAGCGTGGCGGTCGAGGTGGCACCCGACGGATCGGTAATCGTGTACGAGACCGTGCTGGTGGCCGTTTGACCTTCGCCCAGCGACTTGTATTCACCACGCGGGTCGAACACATAGGAGCCGTCGGGAGCGATCGTGAATACGCCGCCATTGGAGCCCGGCACCGTCAGGCCGCCGCTGCCCATGGGACGGCCGTTGACGGACACAAGCGCCAGCGGGTCGCCATCGGGGTCGCTGTCGTTCGTGAGCATATTGCCGCGGACCAGGGCGTCTTGCAGGCCGCCGGCCGCATCGTCGCGCGCCTGGGGCGGGGTGTTGACGGCGCCAGTGCCAGTGTCTTCGTCCGAACCGGCGCCTGCGCCCGAAAGGCGAGGCAGCACGTCGTTGCCGCGGGCCGGGTTCGGATAGGCCAGGTCCAGGGGCGTGGTGACTTCAAGAATGCGGGCGAGGCGGACGAAACTGCTGCCGCCGTTGTCGCCGCCGCCTGCCACAACGGCAGCGGTCGGATCCAGTTCGTCGAACGGATCGCGACCCGCCTGCAGGGCAGCCAGCAGGCGTTCGGAGTCGGTGCCCGTCGGCGGGGCGACGGAAGCTTCGGACGGATCGGCCAAGGGGCCAGCCGCGTCCCCATTTAGCGCCACTTCACGGTTCTCGCCGATCATCAGCGGCATGCCGTTTTCGACTTGCAGCGCGACCGTTGCTCCGGAGGCGGTGACTACATCGCTGCCGGCGGGGACCTTGCTGCCTTCGTGCAGTTCGGTCAGGGAGCCGTCGCTATTGCGTATCCACGCGCGACCAGTGATTTCAGTGACGATAGCAGGGGAGGAGTTGGCCATTTTGGATCCATGAAAGGAATCATCCGAGATGACCAGATACTAGGCTGCTACGTGCTGGGCCGATATTGTCCTTGAGGACAGGTTCAGGAGGGGATTTTGCTGCGTGTTTCGTCTGGAACGGAAATGCCATGGACGAGCAAGGCCAGCTGCAGGCGGTCCGATACGCTCAGCTTCTCGAAAACGGCCGAGAGGTGGGCCTTGACCGTGCGCTCGGTAATGCCCAGGGCCGAGGCGATCTGTGCGTTCGCCTGGCCGCTCGCCGCGCGTCGCGCCACCACTTCCTCACGTTCTGTCAGGCTCCGGCTCCAGCCGGCGATGGGCTGGCTGCGTTCTTCCACCAGCTTGAGCAGGCGGCTCACCAGCGAACGTCCCATCCAGATTCCGCCGGTCGCCACGACCTCAAGCGCCTGCGACAGGGCCTTGGGCGGGGCATAGGCGTGGCAGTAACCGTGCGCGCCCGCCCCCAGGATCTGGGTGCCTTGTTCGTCATTGGGACTGGGGCTGGCCACCACGACGTCCAGCCCTGCCAGCGTAGCTGCCCAGATAGGGTCCTGCCAGGAGGGCAGGCGAGGCAGATCGCAGTCCAGCACGGCCAGCGTGCGTCCCTGCTCGCGCCAGCGCGTCAGGTCGGCAAGCGAGCGTCCTCGGGCAGGCAGCCACCGCTGCGTGTCCAGGTTGCGCCATTGCTGCCAGAGCAGGTCGTCGTGAGTGATCAGCAGGACGGGGGTGGGTTTCATAACTCCTTCAGCGCTCTGTGAATGCATTTGCCTTGGCGCGCAGCACGGGTTTGAGCAGATACTGCAGTACCGTGCGCTTGCCTGTCAGAATGTGCACCTCGGCCACCATCCCCGGGATGATGGGCAGTTGCTTGTCGCCTACGGTGCTTCGGTTCGTGCGAACTCGCACCACATAATAGGAATTGCCCTTGTCGTCGGTCACCGTGTCGGCGCCGATCTGTTCGATTTCACCTTCCAGCCCGCCATAGATCGAGAAATCGTAGGCGGTGAACTTCACCTCGGCTTTTTGCTTGGCATGCAGGAAACCGATGTCCTTTGGCAGGACACGCACTTCGAGCAGCAGCGTATCGTCGGTGGGGACGATTTCGATGATGTCCTTGCCAGGTTGCACCACGCCGCCGACGGTGTTGTTGAACAGGGTCTTGACCGTGCCACGCACCGGGGCGCGCACTTCGGCCAGTTTCACCCGGTCCACCAGCGCCGCCTTGCCCTCGCGCAGCGTGGCCAGCTTCGTATTGGTCTCGGAAAGCTCGTTGCGCGCCAGGTTGCGGATATTGAGCTCCGACTCCTGGACCTTGCTTTCGGCTTCCTTGATGGACGCCTGGAAACGGTCAATTTGCGCTTCCGCGCCTTTTTGTTCGCCGCAATAGCGCGCCACGTCACGTTGCAGGCGCAGCAGGTCGACTTCGGACACCGCGCCGCTCTTGAGCAGCGGCCGGGTGACCTGCAACTCCCGCGAAGTCAGGCTGCAGCTTGCGGCCGCCTGGTCGCGCTTGGCGATCGTTTCGCGTAAGTCTTCCTGGCGTTGCTTGAGTTGTTCCCTTGCCACATTGATCGTGGCGTTCAATTCCGTCGTCCGGGCTTGCCACGCGTTGCGCTCCATTTCTACCAGGCCCGGGGCCTGCTGCAGCACTTCTTCGGGCGCGACAAAGGGTTCGCCAGTGGCCAGCGCCTTCAGGCGCGCGGATTTTGCGAGCAGCGACAAGTATTCGGCGTTGTTTTCGCCGAGCGACGATGCGAAGCGCGTCGAATCGATCTTAAGCAGGATCTGGCCGGACTCGACTTCCTGGCCCGGGCGCACAAGGATCTCCTGGACGATGCCGCCGTCCAGGCTCTGGATGATTTGGACCTGGCGCGACGGCACGACTTTGCCCTCGCCGCGCACGACTTCGTCGATCGAGCCCGTGGCAGCCCATACCAGCAGCAGGGCAACCGCCAGCAGCGACACCCACAGCAGGATCCGCGAGCCGCGGGCCTGCGATTCATGGATGACCCACTCCGCATTGCCGACGTAGTCGGAACGCTTTTTGGGTTTGCCTTTTTCCGTGCCGTCCAGCAGCTTGTCGAAAAAGAATACGAATATGCCGCGCACCTTGCGCCACAACTTGCCGAACAGCGTGGGCTGGGCTTCGCCAGAAGTCATGTTCATGGTGCTCTCAGCTTCCGCGTCCGACGCGCCCTTGGCGCAGTGCTTCGACAACCTGTTCCTTCGGACCATCGGCCACGATATGGCCGTTGTCGATGACGATCAGGCGATCGACCAGCTCAAGCAGGGCCGTACGGTGCGTGACCAGCAGAATTGTCTTGTTGGCGCTGGCTTCGCCCAGCCGCTTGCGCAGTTGCGCCTCGCTCTGGTGGTCCATATTGCTACTGGGTTCGTCCAGCAGCAGAATCGGCGGATCGTTGATCAGGGCGCGGGCCACGGCGACCGATTGGCGTTGGCCGCCGGACAGCGATTCGCCGCGTTCGCCGATCACCATGTCGAAGCCATCGGGATGCAGATTGGCGAATTCGGTGACGCCAGCCAGGTTGGCGGCCGCCAGGATGCTGGCGTCGTCCGCGTGGGGTGCGCCCATGGCCAGGTTGTGTTTCAGGCTGCCATAGAACAGGGTGGGATCCTGCGGTACGTGCCCGATTGCGCGGCGCACGTCGGTGGGGTCTATCTGGCGCACGTCCACGCCATCCAGCAGCACCGCTCCCTCGGTAGGCTGATAGAGGGCCAGAGCCAGCTTTTCCAGCGTCGTCTTGCCGGAACCGATGCGCCCGATGATGCCGACTTTCTCGCCAGGATTGAGCTTGAATGAAATCTTCTTGAGTACCGGCTGCGACGTGCCGGGATAGGCGAACGTCACGTCGCGAAACTCGATGGCTCCGTGGAAGACGGGGCGGTGGAGAAATTCGGCCTCGGGCGGCCGCTCCACCGGCAGCTTCATATAGTTGTCGATGGAGGCCAGCGAGGTGCGGGCGTTCTGGTATTGCATCAACAGTCCGGCCACCTGACCGAGCGGAGCCAGGCAGCGTCCGGCGATCATGGACGCTGCGATGATGCCGCCCATGGACATCGCGGACTCTTGAACCTGGTAGACCCCGATGATGACCACCGCGATCGACACCAATTGCTGAGCCGTTTGTACAATGCCCACCGCGGACGAGGAAATCAGCTTGAGCTTGCCGCCGGTCTGGGCAATGTATTCGGTCGCGCGCTCCCAGTTGCGCTGGATGGAGCCCTGGGCATTAAGCGTCTTGACGGCTTCCAGACCAGTCAATGCCTCGACCAGTGTGGCGTTGCGCTGCGAGGACGCCTGGTACGACGACATCGTCAGCGATTCCATGCGGGCCTGGGCCGCCAGTGAAACCAGCAGAATGATGACGATGGCCACCAGCGGGGGCAGGATCATCCAGGGAGAAATCCAGACCAGCGCGGCCAGGAACAGCAGAATGAAGGGCAAGTCCACCAGAGTGGTGATGGTGGCCGACGCGATGAAATCGCGGATTGATTCGAAAGAGCGTAGATTCGCGGCGAACGATCCGACCGAGACGGGCCGGCCTTCGAGGCGCAGATCCAGCACGCGTTCCATGATCTGTGCCGACAGTCGCACGTCGACACGCTTGCTGGCGCTGTCCACGACGTGTGAGCGGGCAGTGCTCAATATCATGTTGAAGATGATGACCAGCGCGATGCCTATTGCCAGCACCCACAGCGTTTCGATCGCGTTGTTCGGCACGACGCGGTCGTAGACGTTCATCGTGAACAGCGGCATCGCCATGGCGAAGATGTTGATCAGCAGGGCCGCGATGAGGGCATCCCGGTACATCCGCCGGTTTTCCATGATGGCGGCCCAGAACCAGTGGCGCTCGCGGACCTTGGCCACTTCCGGAGCGCGCGCGTCGAAGCGGAACTGCGGGCGTACGAAGCAGACCAGGCCGGTGTATTGCTCGGCCAGCGCCTCGGCGGTCATTTCGACGGAACTGCCGCCCAGCTCGGGATGGCTGATCAGGTACTTGTCCCCGTCCGTGCTGAGCAGCAGGCAGGCCCGTTCGCCGCGTAGCAGCAGGATGGCTGGCAGCAGATCTTGGGGGATGTCTTCCAGTTTGCGCTTGACGACCCGCGCGGACAATTGGGCGCGGGCAGCTGCCCGTGGCAGCAGCGCGGGAGTCAGGCGGTGTTTTTCCAGCGGCAGTCCGGCAGAGAGAGCCTGGCTGGTCGCCGTTACGCCATGCAGCCGGGTGATTTCGACCAGGCAATCCAGCAGCGGATCGTCGTGCGCCGCGCGCGCGTCAGCGCGCCACTCCCGGGCCGCCGTTTCAGATAACTTGTCCATCTTCGTCATCCAGCAGGTCGAGGTGTTCGGAGAGGCGCGCGCGCTGTTGCTTGCGCTGGCTCAGCTTTTGTTGAGCCTGCACAGGCAGGTCGGTCATACGCAAGGTGCCATTGGCTATCAGCGCGTCGATCAAGTCTTCCAGAACGCGGACGAAGTCCGCGTCCAGTTGTGAGAAATCGTTGCCCTGTTTCTGCATATGGTCTCCTTGCGCTTGCTTCGCCTAGGGTTTGGCCTTGGAGTTTACCGGGATGAACGTGGGCGGCAGGTTGCCCTCGTTGTATTGCACGCGCACGGGCGCCAGGCGGGCCGAGTCAGGGATCGTCGAGTTGCAGAGCTTGATCACTTCGTCGGAGACTTCCAGCTTGCCGTTTTCCTCGGGCATTTCGTTGCGCGCCGGCTGCAGCGAAAGCGCCGGCAGCAGTGCGTGCGACAGTGCCAGCCAGCGGTACTGCGCGAGCTGCAGGTCATACAACGCGTTGGTCAGGGCGCGGCGCGATTCGAACAGTTCGTTTTCAGTGTCCAGCAAGTCCAGTAGCGAACGCTGGCCAATCTGGAACTGCTGGCGATAGGCTTCGCGCACCTTGGTGGTGGCCACTTCGTGGTCGCGCAGGAAGGGCAGCTTCTGGCTCAGGCTGGCGACATTGTTCCAGGCCACGGCCAGGTCTTGCTGCACGTTGCGGCAGGTGTAGTCACGGATGTCGCGCGCGGCGTAGGACTGCGCGGAGGTCTGGCGCACGCGGGCGGAATCGGAGCCGCCGCGATACAGGTTGTAGCTCATGACGACTTGGACGTTCGAGCTCTGGATGTCCCGGTTTTGCGGCGTGGGGTCGTTCTGGTCGCGCCCAGTGGAGGCGACGAATTCGAACTTCGGCGAGAAAGCGCCCTTGGACGACGCAACGCCGGCCTGTGCGGCCTGCAGCCCGGCCTGCTTGGACAGGAAGCTGGGGTTGCGGCGCAGCGACTCGTTGAAGTCGGCCGGCTTGACCGGCAGCTTGCCGGTGATATCGGGAGCCGGTTGCATCCCTTCGGGGGGCAGGGCGCCGGTGACACGCTGGAAGCGCTGTTGTACGTCCAGCAGGTTGGCGGTTTCGGTCATCAGGTTGGTCTGAGCCAGCGCCAGGCGTCCGCCGGCCTGTTCCAGGTCGACGCGGCGGCCCACGCCAGAATCGGCGCGTTCGCCGATCTGCTTGAGCGTTTCTTCATGCAGAGTGTAGTTCTGGCGGGCCAGCAGTTCCATGTCGCGGTAGCGCTGCAGGTCAATGTAGGCCTGCACCGCAGTGAACGCGGTGTTGTCGCTGGTAGCCAGCAGGTCATAGAAGCGCGCCAGCTTGTCGAAGCCGGCCTGCTTGACGTCGTTGCTCGTGCGGAAACCGTCGAAAATCAGCTGGCGCAGTTCCACGGTGTAGCCGGGGCGGCTCCATTGTTGCGACCCGACTCCGGGCACGTTGTTGCGGTACTCGCGACCCACATAGCCTTGCGCATTGATCTGCGGGAAGAACGCGCCGCGAGCAACAGCCTGGCCTTCCAGCGAAGCCTGGAAGTCGTGGTACTTGGCCTGGATTTCCGGGTTGCTGAGCAGGGTCTGTTCGACGACCTGGTTCAGAGTGACCCCAGCTGCCCCGGAACCGGGAGCGGCTGACTGTGCAAATGCCGCAGGAACGAATGCCAGGGCAAGGACCGAAGTCGTGCTTTTGAGCAAAAACGAAGCCATAGTGATTATTCGCGAGTCGAGTTAGGAATTAATGGCCGCCATATTGTGTGGAAATGTCAGATTTGACGAGTCAATATTTGTTAATTCTTGACGAAGTTTTCCGATCGGCAGTTTGAGTTTCTTCGCGCATCATCTCTTAATTAGTTTGAATTTGCACTAATTTCGCTATATCCCGGATTTGTAATCCGGTTTGATGCGGGATAAATGCGGTTTATTGCGCTTTATTTCGCAGTTTAGGTGGCCGCGATGAACAGCGATTATATCGGTTTGATAATTTTGTATCTGTTTTAAATACCCGAATTTGTATCTGTAACTGTTTGGCTGCGGTTCGGTTAGGGCAGGGAAGTAGGACGAATTGACCCCTGCAATTTCCTAGCATGGTAGTGTTGATACTGGTATATAAGGTGCAATTGTACTAGGTTGAGACCCTGTGCATAATTCGTTCATGCCGCAGTGGCTGGCGCCCGGGGATCGATTTTTGGACCGAGCGCGGCACGAGCCGGATTGTCTATTTGCAGAGCGCATCCATGGCCCAAACTCTTTACGACAAACTCTGGGACGCCCACGTCGTCCATCAGGAATCAGACGGCACCTGTCTGCTCTACATCGATCGCCACCTGGTGCATGAAGTCACCAGTCCCCAGGCGTTCGAGGGGCTGGCGATAGCCGGCCGCAAGCCGTGGCGCACAGGCGCCAACCTGGCGGTGGCAGATCACAACGTGCCGACGCTGAACCGCGCCCAGGGCATCGACGATCCGATTTCCCGCCTGCAGGTGGATACGCTGGACGCCAACTGCGACAAGTACGGCATCACCGAATTCCGCATGAATGACCTGCGCCAGGGCATCGTGCACGTGATCGGCCCGGAGCAGGGCGCGACCTTGCCCGGCATGACCGTCGTCTGTGGCGACTCGCACACCAGCACGCACGGCGCGCTGGGCGCGCTGGCCTTCGGCATTGGCACCTCTGAAGTCGAGCACGTGCTGGCGACCCAGACGCTGCTCATGAAGAAAGCCAAGAGCATGCTGATCAAGGTCGAAGGCGAACTGCCCTTCGGCTGTACGGCCAAGGACGTGGTCCTGCATATCATCGGCATCATCGGCACGGCCGGCGGCACGGGCTATGCCATCGAGTTTGCCGGCAGCACGATCCGCGCCCTGTCCGTGGAAGGCCGCATGACGGTCTGCAACATGGCCATTGAAGCCGGCGCCCGCTCGGGCATGGTGGCGGTGGACGACAAGACCATTGAATATTTCCGCGGCCGTCCCTTTGCGCCCACCGGCGTGCTCTGGGAGCAGGCGGCGGGCTACTGGCGCACCCTGCACACCGACGAGGGCGCCAAGTTCGACGCCGTGGTGGAAGTCAACGCCCGCGACATCAAGCCCCAAGTTACCTGGGGTACTTCCCCCGAAATGGTGCTGCCGGTGGATTCCCGCGTGCCGGATCCCGATCGCGAAAAAGACGACGTGCGCCGCAGCGGCATGGAACGCGCCCTGCAATACATGGGCCTGAAGCCCAATACGCCGCTTACCGATATCCGCGTGGACCGCGTGTTCATCGGTTCGTGCACCAATTCGCGCATCGAAGACCTGCGCGCGGCCGCCGCCGTGGCGCGCGGCAAGCATGTGGCGTCGAATGTGCGCCAGGCCATGGTGGTGCCGGGCTCGGGCCTGGTCAAGCAACAGGCCGAGCGCGAAGGGCTGGACAAGATCTTCATCGAGGCGGGCTTTGAATGGCGCGAACCGGGTTGCTCCATGTGCCTGGCCATGAACGCCGACCGCCTGGAGCCCGGCGAGCGTTGCGCGTCCACGTCGAACCGCAATTTCGAAGGCCGCCAAGGGCAGGGCGGGCGCACCCATCTGGTGAGCCCGGCCATGGCCGCCGCCGCCGCTGTCGCCGGCCATTTCGTCGACGTCCGCACTTTCCGTTAAGCGTCAAGCACCGAGTACCGACATCATGCAAGCATTTACCACTCACGAAGGCCTGGTGGCTCCGCTCGATCGCGAAAACGTCGACACGGACCTCATCATCCCCAAGCAGTTCCTCAAGTCCATCAAGCGCACCGGCTTCGGCCCGAACCTGTTCGATGAACTGCGTTATCTGGATCACGGCGAACCCGGCATGGACAACAGCAAGCGTCCGCTGAATCCGGATTTCGTGCTGAACCAGCCGCGTTACCAGGGCGCTTCGGTGCTGCTGGCGCGCAAGAACTTCGGCTGCGGCTCCAGCCGCGAGCACGCGCCCTGGGCGCTGACGCAGTTCGGTTTCCGCGCCATCATTGCGCCGTCCTATGCCGACATCTTCTTCAACAACAGCTTCAAGAACGGCCTCTTGCCGATCGTCCTGTCCGAACTGGAAGTCTCGCGCCTGTTCGACGAAGTGAAGGCCTTCCCCAGCTACAAGCTGCGCGTCGACCTGGAGCGCCAGGTCGTGGTGGCGGCGGACGGTCGCGAGATGGGCTTCGATATCGAACCCTTCCGCAAGTACTGTTTGTTCAACGGCTTTGACGATATTGGCCTGACCCTGCGCCAATCGGACAAGATCCGCGCCTTCGAGGCCGAGCGCCTGGCCCGCCACCCGTGGCTGGAAAGCCGTCCCATCGCTTGATGCCGCCATTATTCTGATTACAGGATCGTTTTCGTATGACTCACAACATCGCAGTCTTGCCGGGTGACGGCATCGGCCCGGAAATCGTCGAGCAGGCCGTGCGCGTCCTGAAGGCGCTGGACGTCTCCTTTGAGATCAAGCAAGCGCCCGTGGGCGGCGCCGCCTTCGATGCGTTCGAACATCCGCTGCCGCCGGCCACGCTGAACCTGGCCAAGGAATCGGATGCCGTGCTGTTCGGCGCCGTGGGCGACTGGAAGTACGACAGCCTGCCGCGCGAGTTCCGCCCCGAGCAGGCCATTCTGGGCCTGCGCAAGGCGCTGGGCCTGTTCGCCAACCTGCGTCCGGCCATTCTGTATCCGGAGCTGGCCAGCGCCTCGTCGCTCAAGCCCGAGATCGTGTCCGGCCTGGACATCCTGATCATCCGCGAATTGACCGGCGACATCTATTTCGGCACGCCGCGCGGCGTGCGTTCGTCGCCCGACGGCGCCTTCACGGGCGAGCGCGAAGGCTACGACACCATGCGCTACGCGGAATCCGAAGTGCGCCGCATCGCGCGCATCGGCTTTGAATCGGCCCGCAAGCGCGGTAAGAAGCTGTGCAGCGTGGACAAGGCCAACGTGCTTGAGACCTCGCAGTTCTGGCGCGACATCGTTATCGAAATCGCGCGCGAGTATCCCGACGTGGAGCTGTCGCACATGTATGTCGACAACGCCGCCATGCAACTGGTGCGCAACCCGCGCCAGTTCGACGTCATCGTGACCGGCAACCTGTTCGGCGACATCCTGTCCGACGAAGCCGCCATGCTGACCGGCTCGATCGGCATGCTGCCCTCGGCGTCGCTGAACGCCGGCGGTCAGGGCCTGTACGAACCCAGCCACGGCTCCGCGCCCGATATCGCCGGCCAGGGCATCGCCAATCCGCTGGCGACCATCCTGTCCGCGGCCATGCTGCTGCGCTATTCGCTGAATCTGGCGCCGCAGGCCGACCGCATCGAGGCCGCCGTGCGCCGCGTGCTGGCCGACGGCCTGCGCACTGCCGACATCTTCGAGCCGGGCACGACCAAGGTCGGCACGGCGCAGATGGGCGACGCGGTGCTGAAGGCGCTGGCCTGATCTTTCGCGGGATCCAGCCGCCGCGTGCGGCGGCTGAGTCGGCACCAGACCAGGGGCGGCCCCGCCGGGCCGCCCCTGGTTTTGCTGTTGTGGCGTCGCCGCGAAAGCGCCCTGTATCTACTGCGGCCCCTATTATTTCTAGCTGCGCCGCAACATCCGGCCGTGCATTCTGATAAATTGTTGAATTGCACGGCTTTTTCCCCTGGACCCTGGTTTCCACACCTTTAAAGAGCGATTGAAATGAATCAAGCAGTAGGCCTTGTCGGCTGGCGCGGTATGGTCGGCTCGGTGCTCATGCAACGCATGCGCGACGAGAACGACTTCGCACTGATCGAACCGGTGTTTTTCTCCACCAGCAACGCTGGCGGCGCCGCGCCCACTTGGGCCACTGGCGCAGGCCCGCTGCAAGATGCCTACAACATTGACGCTCTGAAAAAACTGCCGATCATCGTGACGGCGCAAGGCGGCGACTACACCTCCGAGGTCTACCCGAAGCTGCGCGGCGCCGGCTGGAACGGCATCTGGATCGATGCCGCCAGCACGCTGCGCATGGCTGACGACGCCATCATCGTGCTGGACCCGGTCAACCGTCCGGTCATCGACGCGGCGCTCAAGCGCGGCGTGCGCAACTTCATCGGCGGCAATTGCACCGTCAGCTGCATGCTGATGGGCCTGGCCGGCCTGTTCAACAACGACCTGGTGGAATGGATGACCTCCATGACGTACCAGGCGGCTTCGGGCGGCGGCGCGCAGCACATGCGCGAACTGCTGACCCAGTTCGGCGAGATCAATCAATCGGTCAAGCCGTTGCTGGACGACCCCGCGTCGGCCATCCTGGAAATCGACCGCGGCGTGCTGGCCAAGCAAAAGGATCCGGCGCTGCCCCACGAGCACTTCGGCGTGCCGCTGGGCGGTAACCTGATTCCCTGGATCGACAAGGATCTGGGCAACGGCATGTCCAAGGAAGAGTGGAAGGGCGAGGTCGAGACCAACAAGATCCTGGGTCGCGGCGCCGCCTTCGGCACGCCCGCCACGCCGATCGACGGCCTGTGCGTGCGTATCGGCGCGATGCGCTGCCACAGCCAGGCGCTGACCATCAAGCTCAAGCGCGATGTGCCGCTGGACGAGATCGAAGCGCTGATCGCCGAAGGCACGCAGTGGGCCAAGGTCGTGCCCAACACGAAGGAAGCGACGGTTTCCGCGCTGACCCCGGTCGCCGTCACCGGCACGCTGGATATTCCGGTGGGCCGCCTGCGCAAGCTGTCGATGGGCTCGCAGTACCTGGGCGCCTTCACCGTGGGCGACCAACTGCTGTGGGGCGCCGCCGAGCCGCTGCGCCGCATGCTGCGTATCGCGCTGGCCGAAGCCTGATGCCGTTGCAGGCGGCGTTTGGCGCCGTCTGATCAAGTATGCAAGGCAAGCAAGGGCACCTCAGGGTGCCCTTGTCGTTTGCACGGATTTCCGCGCCATGTGGGCGGACAGGCCCGCCAGCAAACGCGGCCGGGCCTTTCAGGTTTGTGAAATGCGCATGATCCATTACACTTTTCCCGTGAATTGATGCCTGTTCTCAACCATGTATATGGCGTGAGCCGGCCCCAGCCCGCAAGTCGACTACAAGAACGGAATTCCAGCTTATGACCCAGCGTTCGCGCCAAGTGAAGCATGCCCGCCGTTTAAAAGCCCTGCAGTGGGCGATTGCGCTGGCGATTGGCTCAAGCGTGTGCAGTACCGCCATGGCCATGCGCGTGGGGCATTCGCGGGTGGTTTCCGTGCCGGGTGCGCCGCTGCAGGCGGTGGTGGGGCTGCAGGAACTGACGCCCGAAGAGATCGCCTCGCTCAAGGTGTCGGTGGCGGACGAGGCCGCCTGGCAGCGGGCGGGCCTGAAGCCGCCGGTTCCGTTGGCAAGCATGGTGGTCCGTGTCGAAGATGGCCTGGACGCGACGCGCAAGAATCTGCGTGTGCGGGCCTCGCAACCGCCGGTTAGCGGCGCAGTCGATTTGCTGCTGGATATCAGCTCCAGTTCGGGACAGCGCCAGGTGCAGGTCAGTATTCTGGTGCCCTTGCGCGGCACGACTGCGGACGTGACGCCGGCTGCGGTCGGTACGCCGGCCCGTTCGGCCGGGTCGCGTTCGGTCAATGTGAAGTCTGGCGATAATCTTTTCGCCATCGCACAACGCAATGCCGTGCCCAACGCGTCGGTCTACCAGATGCTGGTGGCTTTGTGGCGCGCCAATCCCGAGGCGTTCATCCAGAACAATATGAATCTGGTGAAGGCGGGGCAGAAGCTGACGATTCCGGATGCGGCCACCGTGCGCGCGGTGGACCCTGCCGAGGCGCGCCGCATCTTCAACGAACATGCCGAGGCGTTCGCGAAGTACCGCGCGCGCATCGGCGCGGCCGCGGGCGCGAATCCGTCCGTGGTCCAAGGGCAGGGCGCGGCTTCGGGCAGCGTCGCCCCGCCTGCCGATGCTGGGGTGGCGAGCGCATCGCAGCCGCAGGATCGCGTGCGTCTGTCCTCCGGGCAGGCGCAAGACAACGCGGCCGTGCAAGCCGAGGCGCGGGCCGATGCCCGGACGTCGACTGAGCGTGCCATGGCCGATGTCCAGGGGCGCGTGAGCCAGCTGCAAAGCAACGTCGACGATTTGAATAAGGCGGTGGCACAGCAGGGCGCCGCAGGCGCGGCCTCTGGTGCTGCGGGATCGTCGGGCGCGGCAGGCACTCCGGGCGCGGCAGGTGCGTCGGGCGCGGCAGGTGCGTCGGGCGCGGCAGGCACTCCGGGCGCGGCAGGTGCTTCGGGCGCGGCAGGCACTCCGGGCGCGGTAGGCGCTTCGGGCGCGGCAGGCACTCCGGGCGCGGTAGGCGCTTCGGGCGCGGTAGGCGCTTCGGGCGCGGTAGGCGCTTCGGGCGCGGCAGGTGCGTCGGGCGCGGCAGGTGCTTCGGGCGCAGCTGGCGCTTCGGTTGCGGCAGGCACTCCGGGCGCAGCCGACGCTTCGGGCACGGCAGGCGCTTCGGGCACGGCAGGCGCTTCGGGCACGGCAGGCGCTTCGGGCACGGCAGGCGCTTCGGGCACGGCAGGCGCTTCGGGCACGGCAGGCGCTTCGGGCGCGGCAGGCGCTTCGGGCGCCGCAGGCGCCACTGAGGCAGCAAGCGCTCCAGGCGCCGCAGGCGCATCATCCGCCGCTGCCGCTCCGGACGCGTCCTCGTCGGACCAGGCCGCCGGCAAGCAGGCAGACAAGGGTCTCACCTCGGACATGCCTGCGTGGTTGGCCGATAATCTGCTCGTCATCGTCACGGCGGTGCTCGCGCTGATCGCATTCGCCATCGCATGGCTATTGCGCCGGGCCGGTGCGCGGCGTGGGGACGATGACGAAGAAACCTATGAATTCAACGAGCCAGCGCTGGATACGGCGGCGCTGAACCGCAAGCTCGGCAGCATCAATCTCGACCTGGACGAACCGCCCACGGACGAACCGCACCGTGTCGGCGGGCCACGGGTTTGATACATGTCTAGAGTTGCATTGGGGCTGGCGTATGACGGCTCCGCCTGGCAGGGTTGGCAGACACAGCCGCACCGGCAAACGGTGCAGGACACGCTGGAAGCCGCCCTGGGCAGTTTTTGTGGTGTGAAAGGGCCGGTCGCGACGATCTGCGCCGGCCGCACGGATACCGGGGTGCACGGCGCGATGCAGGTGGTTCATCTGGACACCGAGCTCGACCGCCGGCTGGAATCCTGGGTCCGGGGGGTGAACGCCTTCCTACCGCCCAGCATTTCGGTCCAGTGGGCGCAGCCGGTGTCGGATGAATTCCATGCGCGCTTTTCGGCGCGCGCCCGTACCTACGTCTACTTGTTATGGCGCGGCCGGGTGCGGCCAGCGTTGTGGGCCGGCCGGGCGGGCTGGTGTTTCCAGCCGCTGGACGTCGATGCCATGCGGACCGCGGCGAACGCCTTGTTGGGCGAGCACGACTTTTCCAGCTTCCGTTCTTCGCAGTGCCAGGCCAAGCATCCCGTGCGCAATCTTTACCGGCTGGACATCGATGAACGTGGGCCGTTCCTGGTGTTCACGCTGAAGGCCAATGCCTTCCTTCATCACATGGTGCGCAACATCATGGGCGCGCTGTTGCAGATCGGGCAGGGGCGCGAGCCGGTGGACTGGATGGCGCAGTTGCTGTCCTGGCGCGACCGCAAGCTGGGCGCGCCGACGTTTGCGCCCGATGGGCTGTACCTGTCCGCCATCGATTATCCGGAAGAGTTCGGTTTGCATGAACTCGACGGGGGGTCGCAGTTGCTGTCGCCGTTTACTCAAACCTATTAGGGATGCCGCCGGCAACGGCGATGCCTACCCGTATCCGATGGAGGCTCTTGCCATGCAACGCCGCGCGTTTTTGAAGCAGACTGCCTTGGGCGGCGCCGCCCTGGTCGCTCCGGCGTTCGCGCAGGAAGTTCCGGTGGCGGAGGGAAGCGCCAGTCCAAACCCGCCGGAGACGCCGGCGGGTTCGCAAGAGGCCCCGTCCAACGTGCCGGCAGATCCGGCCGCTCCGGCCGCCGCGCCCGAAGCGCCGGCGGTGGTGGCCGCCCCTTCCAAGGTCGCATGGCGGCTGGCCTCCAGTTTTCCCAACGAGTCTCCCACCTTGTTCGCCGGCGCCGAAGACGTGGCGCGTTACGTGAATGAGGTAACGGACGGACGCTTCAGCATCGAGATCTTTCCCGCAGGAGACCTGGTGCAGCCGGGCCAGGTGCTGGAAGCCGTGCAGCACCGCGTCGTCGATTGCGGCCATACGGCGTCGACCCGCTACTTCGATATCGACCCGGCGCTGTGCTTTGACGCCGGCGTGCCTTTCGGTTTGAACACGCGGCAGATGAATGCGTGGATGACGCAGGGCGAAGGCCTGGCGCTCACGCGTGTGTTGTTCGACAAGTACAACATCCTGAACTTTCCCTGCGGCTATACCGGCGCGCAGATGGGCGGCTGGTTTCGCGGGGAAATCAAGACCGTGGACGATCTGCGCGGGCTCAAGGTGAAGGCCGGCGGATTCGCCCGCCATGTGCTGGCGCGGATGGGCGCCACGCCCGTGGACGTGCCGGTGGCCGAAGCCTATGCCGCGCTGGAGCAGGGCGTCGTGGACGCCGTTGCGTGGATAGGTCCCTACGACGATGAAAACCTGGCGCTCTACAAAGTGGCCAGGAATTACTATTTTCCGGGCTGGTGGGCGGGCACGCTGCAGTTGTCCTTGTATGTGAACCAGGATGCTCACGATGAACTGCCCAAGCCGTATCAGTCCGCCCTGGCGCTGGCATGTCGCATGGCGACTGCCAACATGATCGCCAAGTATGACGCCGGCAATCCGGACGCGCTGCGCCGCCTGGTGTCGCGCGGCGCGCAGTTGAAGGCGTTTCCCAAGCCGGTCCTGCAGGCGAGCTACGAGGCCTCGCTTGCCGCGTACACGGAAATGAGCGCCAAGGACCCCATGTTCAAGAAGCTCTACGACAGCATGACGACGTTCCGAGACAAGGAAACTCCCTGGTTCCGCTTGGCGGAAGGCAGTTTCGACAATCTCGTGGCCACCTTGGGCCAACCTGCCGCGTAGGCGCTGCCTGCACGCCGGATATACTGAATTGACTGGCCGCGCAGGGCGGCCAAGAAGCGAAGAGTTTCATGCGCACACGCATCAAGATCTGTGGATTGACCCGTGAGCAGGATATCGACGCCGCCGTTGCGGCGGGCGTCGATGCGATCGGCTTTGTGTTCTACGCCAAGAGCAAGCGCTGCGTGACGCCAACGCGCGCGGCCCAGTTGCGGCGCATGGTGCCGGCCTTTGTCGACGTGGTGGCCTTGTTCGTGAATCCGGCGCAGGCCGAGGTACAGGCCGTGCTGGACCAGGTCAAGCCGGAGCTGCTGCAGTTCCATGGTGATGAAACGCCGCAGGACTGCGCCCGCTATGGCCATCGCTTTCTGCGGGCATTCCGCGCCGGCGCGCCCGGCCTCGATACCGCCGAAAATCTGGCCTCCACCTGCCGCGCCTACGGCGAGGCCGCGGGCTGGTTGTTCGACAGCTACAGCGCGGGCTACGGCGGCAGCGGCCATGGCTTCGACTACGCCTTGCTTGACGAGGTGAGGGCCGATCCGGTGTCGCGGCCTCTGATCCTGTCGGGTGGTTTGAACGCTGAGAGCGTCGGCCAGGCCGTTGAGTTGGTCCGTCCTTGGGCGGTCGATGTGAGTAGCGGTGTGGAGCTTGAGCAAGGAATTAAAAGTTCTGATAGAATCTCGTTCTTCGTTGCTGCAGCGCAAGCGGCAGACGCGAAGCTGAAGGGAAATGAGTAGTGCGGTGCAGGCGGTTTGAAGTAGTGCGGCAAAGCTGAAAAGCAGCGGTTAAAGTTCTTAAGAACAGGTTCTCAAGAACAGACACTTCAAAACGCGTTGCGCAAGAAGCTTGAAGGCATGCGAAAGCAAAC
This sequence comes from Achromobacter pestifer, assembly GCF_013267355.1. Lineage (NCBI taxonomy): Bacteria > Pseudomonadati > Pseudomonadota > Betaproteobacteria > Burkholderiales > Alcaligenaceae > Achromobacter > Achromobacter pestifer. Next base: position 251,229 of record NZ_CP053985.1, on the reverse strand, counting down.
GCCGCAAACTTCAAAGCGCAATAAATAATGCGAAAAATCTTCCAAGACGATTTGCATAGTTTAAAAAAGCACTATATAATTCTTCTTCTTTGCAGGCGGTTAGCTCAGCTGGTTAGAGCGCCACGTTGACATCGTGGAGGTCGTTGGTTCGATTCCAATACCGCCTACCAAATTCCTGCAAAGTGCTGTCAAGCACGGCAAAAAGAAAGCCGCTAGATCCATGATCTGGCGGCTTTTTTGTTTGGATTTCACCTGGTGCTGCCAAGCGCCAAGCGCCATGCACCTGGGCATGGTTTTCGCGGGCATGGTACTCACGGCACGCATTGCCAATAAATTCCTTTTCACGGCAGCAGTAATTCAAGCTCGCCCCCTGGAGAGTCGAACCCGCAGGCAATGGCAAAAGCGCGAAGACTCTTCCGTTACCTGCGTGAGCCGTTGGGCCTGCATTAACACAAACCCGTGCGTTCTGTGCAGTTCGCGGTAAATAACCGAATTATGTTGAAGTAAGCCACGCATAATGGAAATATGGCGGTTCATTATCGCGTGGCGGAATGGTTTGGCCACGTTCCGTTGACCGGCCGGACCTTTCCTTTCAGCACGGCTGGCGGATTGGCCGATGATTGCCAAAGGAAGTCGGTTTGGACCAGGGGACCGTGTGAGCGAAGAATTGCCGCGACAAGGTAGACATGAACGGCAGGGCCGGTCTCTGGTGCGTCGCGTGACGCTCGGTCTGGCTTTGGCGTGGTTGGCGTTGGTGATAGGTATTGCACGATGGATGTCTCAGGGAATGGAGGCATCACGGCTGGACAGCCTCGCTGCCAGCGCTGAATACGAGGCAAGAATTACTGCGCGCGTCATGGACCGGTTATTTACCGAGATGGTGAGCGTGGCGAACATGGTGGCCCGTCAGGGCCAAGTGATCCAGCTTGCCATTCGATACCGCACGGATCCGCCCGGCGTAGCCGATTTGTCTCGAGAGCAGCGAGCCGCCCTGTTTACGCGGGATCCATTGGTGCGCAGGGTGGGCGACTTTATGAATGAGCTGGCCAGCGATCTGCGATACGCCCGCATTTATATGAACAATATGTCGGACGATACTGTGACGGCCAGCAACTGGGCGGAACCCGATAGCATCGTTGGCATGATCTACTCGGGCCGGGCCTATCTCGGAGACGCATTACGCGATGGCTACGGCAGCTATTTCGGCATTGCCCGGCTGAACAAGAGCCCATCGTATTTCGTCGCCAGCCGTATCGAAGACTCGAATGACGTGCCGCAGGGCTCGGTGACTGTAAAGTTCGATGCGCCAGATGTGGCTCTTTACCTGGCCGGGCGACATATTGCGTTGGTTGTGAATCGCCAGGGAAGGGTAACCACGGCCTCGTCCGAGCCATTCATGCTGCGTAATGTTGCAGCGCTTTTACCCGCTGGTTCGGTGCTGCCTTCCGATGGCGATGAAGACCCGGGCGAACCCCTGGATATTCGCGCCATGCCCGGCTCCCTCCAATCCGGCCGTTGGTTCATCGATGGCAGGCCGTATCTGGTGAGATTGCAGCCGCTGACGAATGGGCAATACCACTTGATCACGCTGGCCTCGCTCGAATATCTGGCGCCCACGCGCAAGCGACATATCTGGGTGACGGGATTGGTGGCGATGGTCGGTCTGGTCCTGATCCTTCTTTCCAGCCATGTGGTCGCGCAAATGGTGAGACGCCGCCAAGATGAACGGCACGCCGCTAACCATGATGCGCTTACCGGCTTGCCGAACCGGCGAGCGATCATGGCGGAGTTGGAGCGGTATTTCTCGGAGGCGAATCGGACGCAGCGGTCTGTTCAGGTCGCGTTTATAGATCTGGATGGGTTCAAGACGATTAACGACACCTACGGCCACGACATTGGCGACAAATTCTTGATCGAGGTTGGCCGACGGCTGTCGGCAGGCCTGGATTCAGGGGATGTGCTGGGTCGATGGGGGGGAGACGAGTTCGTCGTCGTAGGCTTGGGCGCAAGGTCAGGGTCAAAGGCCGATGCTGTGGTTGAAGCGATGCGCACGCGGCTAGCCCCCTTGCTCAGCGGCACCTACACCTTGGACGGCTGCAGTTTTCACTACCCTGGCGCGAGCTTTGGCATCGTGAATGCCGATCCGTCGGCCAGCGCTTTGCAAACCGTCCTCAAGGAAGCAGATCAATTGATGTATGCAGACAAGCAGGCGCGGCGCGAGATGCAGATTGCGTAATTGCCTGTCGGGCTGATCCCGGGGATACCTGCATCCACCTACCTCCTCGAAACCCACGACCGTCATGCGGCAGCCCAATATACTGTATAAATATACAGTATATTTGAAGTCGAGAGCAGCGCAATTCGGCCGGGTTTCGGCCGAAAGGGGACGGAGCATGATCGACGTGGAATGGACACAGCGGGACGATTATTACTGGCAGGGGCCTGCGGGTTGGACGATCTCCCGGGTCTTCGTGGACGGGATGTGGCAGTACGAACTGTGGTTCAGCCGCGGCGGTGGAGGCACCATTTACGGAATGCGCGCTTCATTGGAAGGCGCGCAAGAGCTGTATCAGCAAAAGCTACGCTAGTTTCTTGCCTGTTCGCTGGGGGGATTCGGGTCAGCCGCTAGCCCGCGTCAGTGGCGCAGCGAGCCCTCGGGAGGCCGCCCGCGGCATGGCCTCTGTCTGCGGCGGCCGTTCATCCTGCAGGCGGAACACACCTACGGCTTGCAGCAGTTCGGCCGCTTGCGTTTGCAAGGCCGTCGACGCGCCAGCGGCTTGCGCCACCCGGGCCGCATTCTGGCGGGTCAATTCGTCCATCTGGGTCACCGCCTGATTGACCTCGTCGATGTCCGTGGTCTGCGCGCGCCCGGCATCGCCGATCTGGCCGACGATGCCGGCCACTCGCTCGATGCTGGCTACCACTTCGCGGATCACGCCAGCGGCATGGTCGGCCTGGCGAAAGCCGCTGTCCGTTTTTTCCAGCGAACCGTCGATCAGGCCGCGGATCTCGCGCGCGGCGCTGGCGCTGCGTTGCGCCAGCGCGCGGACTTCGGTGGCCACGACCGCGAAACCGCGTCCGCTTTCACCGGCGCGGGCCGCTTCCACTGCCGCGTTCAAGGCGAGTATGTTGGTCTGGAAGGCGATGCTGTCGATCAAGCCGGTGATCTCGGAAATTTTCCTGGCCTCTTGCTGGATTTCTCCCATCACGGCGGCGACGCTCGCCACCGCCACGCTGCCAGTGTCGACAATGCGCCGCGCTGCGTCGGTCTGTTCCTGGGCGTGCTGGGCATTGGTGGCGTTGTCGTGGACGTTCGCCGCCAGGCCGCGCATGGAAGCGACGGTGCGTTCCAGTGAATCGGCCTGGGTCCGGGTGCGTTCTTCCAGCTGTTGATTGTCCTGCATGATGCCGCGCGATGCGGCCGACAGGGCGGTGGCCGTGGTCCGGACCCCGCTCAGGGTCCGGTGCACGGCGTCCATCGTGGCCTTGAAGCTGCGGCCCAGGCTGCTGTCCATGCTCATGCCGCCGAAGCGCAGGTCGAATGCGCCGGCCTCGCGGCCGATGTGCGCGCTGAGCCGGGCCAGTTCCTCGGCCGCCACGGCGGCCCGTTCCATTTTCCAGGCCAGCCAGCCTAGCGCGGCGGCCTGCACGACGACGTAGGCCGCGTGCAACAGCACCATGGGCAGGCTGGGCTCGGTGAAGCAAATCGCGCTGTAACCCCATTGCTGCAGGAAGTTGAAGGACAGGTGATGCAGCGCGATGACCACGGCCGCGCACAGGATGGTGCGCCAGTCGCGATAGGCCAGGAGCAGCGAAAGCAGCACGAAGATGCCGAAATGGATTTCGGCCATGCCGGACATCAGATGGATATGGAGCGCGGCCAGCACCATCAGGCTACAGGCCACCGCCAGGCGGGTGCTCAGCCGGCCGGGCCGCCAGAGTATCAGCAGCGACGGTATGCCTGCGGCGGCCAGGCCGATTCCGAGGGCGGCGCCCCATCGCCCGTACTGAGGGGCCATGCACAGTCCGACCGCAAACAGCAGCCAGAGCAGGGGCAGCATCGCCCGGTCGGTCCGGCGGTACGAGTCTTCCAGCAAATCGCTTGCGTTGCGCATGGCATTTCCTTGCGACGGGAAGCGCGGAGCCCCGCGCACGCTCGATTTTTATTCAATAATTCCAATTTGTGAATATATATTCCAAATTATTCTTTCCTGTTGGCGCGGCGCTACTGGGTGGTCCGTCGGGTGGCTGTAGGCCCGGAAACTGGCACTTTGCACGGCGCGTTTGAAGCGAGCGGAAAACCTGGGATATCCTGCTGCCCATCATGATGAGAGTACTGTGGCTCTGCCTGGGTTGCCTGATGCTGGCGTTGGGTGTGATCGGCGCGTTTCTGCCCGTCATGCCTACGACCATATTCCTGATCCTGGCGGTGGCCTGCTTTTCGCGTTCTTCGCCGCGCTTGGAGAAATGGTTGCTGGATAGCCCGACCTACGGTCCCTCCCTGCGCGCCTGGCGGGACCAGGGCGCCGTGTCGCGCAAGGGCAAGACCTACGCCTGCCTGGGCATGGCCGTCGGCTACGTGCTGTTCTGGTGGGGCGCGCACCCGTCGTGGATGCTGGCCGCCGCCGTTGCCGTATTTTTCCTGGCCAGCGCGGCCTACGTCGTCACGCGGCCGGCGCCGCAGGATCCGCAGTCCGGCGCCCAATAGCCGCCGGCGTCAATGCGAATGCCGGGGATCGCCCCGCGTTTCCACGACCTTCAGATACAAGGTGGCGGGCTCCAGGCAGCCGCCGGTTGAAAGCTGGCCAACCAGTTGCCGGTACAGCTCCTGCCACGGCGTCTGAGGTTCCGGCGCCTGGTAGGGCGGCTCCAGCTTGCGGCGCGCCAGTTCGGTTTCGTCCACCAGGGCGATGACCGAGCGCTGGTTCAGGTCGACGCGGATGCGGTCGCCGGTGCGCAACAGCGCGAGGCCGCCGCCCACCGCGGCTTCCGGCGACATGTTCAGGATCGAAGGGCTGGCCGAGGTGCCGCTCTGGCGGCCGTCGCCCAGGCAGGGCAGCGAGTCTATGCCGCGCTTGAGCAGATGCGAGGGCGGCGCCATGTTGACCACTTCCGCGCTGCCCGGATAGCCCACGGTGCCGGCGCCGCGGATCACCAGGATGCAATGCTCGTCGATGTTCAGGGCGGGGTCCTCGATGCGCGCGTGGTAGTCCTCGGGACCTTCGAACACGATGGCGCGCGCCTCGAAGGCGTTCTCCGAACCCGGCTCCGATAGATAGGCGCGGCGGAAGGCATCGCCCACAACCGACATTTTGATGATCGCGCTGTCGAAGAAATTGCCCGACAGGACGATGAATCCGGCGCGATGCTTGAGCGGCGCGTCGCAACTGCGGATGACGTCGGCATTGTTGGTTCTGGCCGCGGCCGCGATCTCGCCGATGGTCTTGCCGGACACGGTGGCGCAGTCCGTATGCAGGCGGCCGGCCGCCGTCAGCTCATGCAGCACGGCCGGGACGCCGCCCGCGCGGTGGAAGCCTTCGCCCAGATGCTCGCCCGCGGGCACGCAGTTGACCAGCAGCGGCACGTCTTCGCCCAAGCGCTGCCAGTCATCCAGGCTCAGGTCGATGCCGGCGTGGCGGGCCATGGCGATGAGGTGCGGCGGGCAGTTGCTGGAGGCGCCCAGCGCCGAGGCCACGACGATGGCGTTCTCGAAGGCTTGCCGCGTCAGGATGTGGGACGGGCGCAGGTCCTCGCGCACCATGTCGCAAATGCGCAAGCCGGTGGCATACGCCATCTGGCCGCGTTCGCGGTAGGGCGCGGGGATGCTGGCGCAGGTGGGCAGCGACATGCCCAGGGCTTCGGCCAGCGAGTTCATCGACAGCGCCGTGCCCATGGTGTTGCAGTGGCCGATGGACGGCGACGATGCCGTGGCCAGCGTCATGAAGCCTTCGTAGTCCAGCTTGCCCGCGGCCATCAGGTTGCGTGCATGCCAGATGACCGTGCCGGAGCCGACGCGCTGGCCGTCGTGCCAGCCGTCCAGCATCGGGCCGCCGGACAGCACGATGGCGGGAATGTCGACGGTAGCCGCGGCCATGAGGCAGGCGGGCGTGGTCTTGTCGCAGCCGGTGGTCAGCACCACGCCGTCCAGCGGATAGCCGTGCAGAATCTCGACCAGGCCCAGGTAGGCCAGGTTGCGGTCCAGCGCGGCGGTGGGCCGCCGGCCCTGTTCGGCCAGCGGGTGCACGGGAAATTCCATGGGGATGCCGCCCGCGTCGCGGATGCCGGCCTTGATGCGCTCCGCCAGCGCCAGATGATGCCGGTTGCAGGGCGCCAGATCGCTGCCGGTCTGGGCGATGCCGATGATCGGCCGCCCCGATTGCAGTTCCTGGCGCGTCAGACCGTAGTTGAGATAGCGCTCTACGTAGATGGCCGTCATGTCGGCGTGAGCCGGGTCGTCGAACCACTTCTGGCTACGCAGCTTGCGGGGAGTCTGGGACATGGAGTTCTCGTTTACAGCGGTTGCGTGGCGGCCCGGCGCGCGTCCGGGCCGCTGGGACTAATTGCGCGCCTTCTGGATTTCGTCGTTGAGCTGCTTGACCAGCTCGGGGCCGAGTTCCTGCGTGTACTTGTCGACCACCGGCTGCACCTTCTGGCGCATGCGCGCGACCTCTTCGGGCGAGACCGTGTTGATCTTCATGCCGGCTTTCTCCAGCGTGGTCATGGCCTTCTGCGAATCGGCGCGGCTGTCCTGGCGTTCAAAGTCGCGCGAGGATGCGGCCGCCTGGCGGATCAGCTTCTGCTCTTCCGGCGACAGGGTGTCCCACCACTTTTTGGAGGCCAGCACCACCCAGGGCGTGTAGACGTGGCGGGTGATGGTCAGGTAGGGCTGCACCTCGTAGAACTTGCTGCTCTGGATGGTGGTGATGGGATTTTCCTGGCCGTCCACGGTGCGTGTTTCCAGGGCGGTGAACAGTTCGGAGAACGGCATGGGCACGGCATTCGCGCCCAGCGTGTTGAAGACGCCCAGCGCGATCTGGTTCTGCATCACGCGCAGCTTGATGCCCTGCAGGTCTTCCGCGCGCGCGATGGGGCGTTTGGAATTGGTCATGTTGCGAAAGCCGTTTTCCCAGTAGACCAGGCCGACGATGCCCTTGGCCTCCAGCTTCTTCAGCATGTCCTGGCCCAGCGGGCCGTCCAGCACGGCGTCCGCTTCCTTTTCGCTGTTGAAGAGGAAGGGCAGGTCGAACACGCCGAATTCCTTGACCATGCCGGCCAGGGGCGCGGTGGAGCCCACCATCATTTCCTGCACGCCGCCAACCAGGGCGCTCTGCATCTGTTCGTCCGAGCCCAGGTTGGCCGAGCCGAAGGTCTTCATCTTGAGCTTGCCGCCGCTGACTTTCTCCAGCTCCTGCGCCAGGTGGCGCGCGGCGCGTCCCTGGACGCTTTCCTCGTTCAGGCCGTAGCCGAAACGGATCAGGCGCGGTTTGACGTCGGCGGCGGACGCGACGCCGGCGACGGCGCAGGACAGCGCCGTCGCCAGGACAAGAATGCGGGTCTTGAAACGGGTGATCATGGTGCTCCTCCTTGGGGTTTTTCTAATGCATCCAGCGTGCGGGTACGGTGATCAACTCGGGGAAGATCACCAGCAGGACCAGCAGCAGCGTGTAGGCGACGACGTAGCGCCACACGCCCCTGCAGATGGTTTCCATATTGATGCGGGCGACGCCGCAGACCACGTTGAGCACGGTGCCCACCGGCGGCGTCAGCAGGCCCACGCAGCCCACCATGACGAACATCACGCCGAAGTAGACGGGGTCGATCCCGGCCTTGGTCACCACCGGCATCAGCACCGGCGCCAGGATCAGGATGGTGGGCGTCAGGTCCATCACGGTGCCCACCAGCGTCAGCAGGATCAGCAGGGCGAACATCAGCAGCTTGGGCTGGTCCAGGACCGGTTCCAGCAGCGCGATCAGGTCCTGTGGCATGTCGGCCAGGGTGATCATGTAGGACGAGACCATGGCCGCGGCCACCAGGAACATGACGATGGCGGTGGTGCTGGCGGCGTTGATGAAGAGCGGCGCCAGGTCGCGCACGCTGATCTCGCGGTAAACGAACAGGCTGACCAGCAAGGCGTAGACCGCGGCGACGACGGCGGCCTCGGTCGGCGTGAAGATGCCGCCGCGCAAGCCGCCGATGATGATGACGGGCAGCATCAGGGCCCACAAGGATTCGCGCAGCGCCTTCCAGCGCTTGCTCCAGGGCTCGCGCGGCGCGGGCTTGATGCTGCCGTGCTTGCGCGCCACCCAGGTCCAGACCGCGACCAGCGTGAGGCCCATCATCAGGCCCGGCGCGATGCCGGCGAAGAACAGCTTGGTGATCGACACATTGGTGGCGACGCCGAAGATGATGAACGAGATGGACGGCGGGATGATGGGCGCGATGATGCCGCCGGCCGCGATCAACCCGGAGGCCTGGCCCGCGTCGTAGCCCTTCTCGCGCAGCATGGGGATGAGCAGGGAGCCCAGCGCCGCCGCGTCGGCCACGGCCGAGCCGGACAGCGCGGCCAGCAGCACGCTGGCGAAGATGGCTACGTAACCCAGGCCTCCCTGGATGTGGCCCACGAAGGTGCTGGCCAGGTTGACGATGCGGCGCGAAATGCCGCCGGCGTTCATCAGTTCGCCGGCCAGCATGAACAGGGGCACCGCCATGAGGGTAAAGCTGTTGGCGCCCGACAGCATGTTCTGCGCCAGGATCTGGGTATCGAAAAAGTCCAGCTGGAACATCATGGCGATCGCACTGAGCAGCAGCGCGAAAGCGATAGGCATGCCCAGGGCGATCAGCCCCAGCAACACGAGCAGGAAGACGGTCAGGATCATTGCGGACGTCCGGGCGGGGTAGGGGAGGCGGAGCCGTCAGACCAGCGGGTCTTCAGGGTTGGATTCCGCCGGCAAGGGCCCGCCCGCAAGGACGCGCACCAGATCGATCAAGGTCAGGATGGCCATGGCGGCCGCGGCATACAGCGCCGCGGCATTGAACACGGCCAGCGACATGCCGGTCACGGGCAGCACCGTGTCCAGGCCGATGAGGGTCTGCGTCCAGCTGCCTTCGGCCATCAGCCACAGCACCCACAGGACCAGTAACTGGCAGAACACATGCGAGGCGCGGCGGGCGGCGGGGCCGAAGCGTTCGACCAGCATGGTGACGCCGATGTGCTGATGCGAGCGCAGCGCAATCACCGAACCCAGGAAGATCATCCAGACGAACGCCAGCCGGGAGATCTCGTCGGAGACGTTGATGCCGGAATTGAACAGGTAGCGCAGCGCGACGTTGCCGAACAGCAGCACCACCATGACGGCCAGACAGGCCACCATCAGCCAGGTCTGCAGCGCGAAGCACCAATTGGCGGCGCGGACCAGCGGCGTACCGCCGGGCCGCCCCGGTGGGGAAGCTTGCATGCTTGTCTCCTATCCGTTTCCCGGAATTTTTTAGGGTTATGCTGCGACGAATGTTAGCGCTAACATTTTGCGTTTGGCAAGCCCCGGTTTTTTGCGTCAGACTACGCGCTCACCAACCGATGCCGAAGACCGATGTCCATCCGTAAACCCCGCAGTTCACGCGCCGGCCGCGTCACCATGCAGGATGTGGCGCGCCGCGTGGGCGTGAGCGCGATCACGGTATCGCGCGCGCTGCGCACGCCGGACAAGGTGGCGGAAGAATTGCGACTGCGCATCGCGCGGGTGTGCCAGGAACTGGGCTATGTGCCCAACCATGCGGCCAGCGCGCTGGCGTCGGCGCGTTCGCAGACCATCGTGACGCTGATTCCGTCCCTGAGCAACGTGGTGTTCGTCGACATCATCGCGGGGATCAAGGAAGAGCTGGACCGCCATGGCTACCACATGCTGATCGGCGTGACCGGCTATGCGCCAGACGAAGAGGAAGCCCTGCTGCGCAAGTACCTGCAGCACGCGCCCGACGGCCTGATCCTGACCGGCATCGACCACAACCAGGGCGTATGGGACCTGTTGGACACGCAGCGCATTCCCACCGTGCACACGATCGAGACGCTGGACGGCGGCGAGCACATGAGCGTGGGCTTCTCGCAGTTCGATTCCGGCTATGCCGCCGGCCGCCATCTGGTGGAGCGGGGCTATCGCCGTATCGGCATCGTCGGCGCGCAGCTGGATCCGCGCTCGCTGCGCCGCTGCGAAGGCTGCCGCCAAGCGCTGCGGGATGCGGGCCTGTACGACCCGGCCCTGGAAATCATGACGCCGGAGAAATCATCCATCGCCCTGGGGGCCTCCCTGCTGGAAGCACTGCGCGCGCGCCATCCCGACTGCGACGCGCTTTTTTTCTGCAACGACGACCTGGCCCAGGGCGCGGTGTTCCAGTGCGGACGGCTGGGCGTGCCGGTGCCCGAACGCATGGCCATCATCGGTTTCCACGACGTGGCGGGCACGGCCTGGACCACGCCGCCGTTGTCGACCATCGCCACGCCGCGCTACCAGATCGGCGTATCGGCCGCGGGCTTGCTGATGCGGCATCTGGCGGGCGAGCCCGTCGCCGAACGCCATGTGGACCTGGGCTTCAAACTGGTGCAGCGCGAAACCAGCTGAACGCAAGCCTCAGGCCCGGCGCAGCGCCAGGAACACGCCCGAGGCGATGATCAGCGCCATGCCGGCCAAGGCCAGCGCGTCCGGCGGACGCTGGAACCAGAAGGTGCTGAACAGCACCGCCAGCAGCAGCTGGAAGTAGTTCAGCGGGGCCAGTGTCGCCGCGGCCACGCGCTGAAAGGCGGATATCAGGAAGATCTGCGCCAGTCCGCTGCAGGCGCCCAGGCCGACGATGAAGAGCATGTCCGCAAGATCCGGCCACGGTTCCGGCAGGAAGAACGGCGCCGGCAGTCCGGTGACGATGAGGCAGATGAAGGCGGTGTAGGCATACTGGACCGGCCCGGGCACCTTGCCCGAAAGCTTGCGCGTCAGCACCTGGAACACCGCGTAACTGACCGCGGACACCGCCATCAGCAGCGTACCCAGCCAGGGCAGGTCCGAGCCCGGCCGCACGATCAGCAGCATGCCCGCGAAGCCCGCCGCCACCGCCGTCCACTGGGCGGGCCGCACCCGTTCCCCTAGCAGCCAGGGCGACAACGCCACCATGATCAGGGGCGAGGTGAAGTAGATGGCCGTGGCTTCCGACAGCGGCATCCAGATCAGCGCCGTCATGAAACAGGTGCCCACGGTGGCCAGCAGCAGGCCGCGCAGGATCAGCAGCGGCTTCTCAGAGGCATCGCGCAGCCGCGGCCCGCCGCGGTGCCGCCATAGCAGCGCCACCGCCAGCACGGCCACCGCCGAGTAGCGCATGATGTTCAGGAAGGGCGCGGGGTAGCGCGCCAGCATGTGCTTGGACCCCGCGTCGAAGGTGGCGAAGGCCACCAGCGCGGCGAAGAACAGCAGGATGCCGGTCTGGCGCGCGGCCGCCGGCGAGGGCAATGCGATGGGAACGGAGCTCATGTCGGCGGGCGGGTTCAGGCTGCCGCCCGGCCCGCGCCCTGCAGGAACGCGTCCAGCGCGGGGCCGATGGCCTCGACCATGTAGCCGCCTTCCTGCACGATCACGGTGGGCAGTCCCAGGCTGGCGACGCGCGCGCCGATGTCGCGGTAGGCATCGATATCCAGTTTGAGCACGCTGATGGGATCGTCCTTGTAGGTGTCGAAGCCCAGGGCCAGCACCAGCGCCTGCGGCGCGTAGCCCGCCAACGCGGCGAGCGCCGTGTCCAGCGCCCGCAGGAAGGTGTCGTTGCCCGAGCCATGCGGCAGCGGCAGGTTCAGGTTGCAGCCTTCGCCCGCGCCATGCCCGCGCTCATGCGCATAGCCGGTATAGAAGGGGTAGTAGCCGGCGGGGTCGGCGTGCAGGGACAGCGTCATGACGTCGGCGCGCTGGTAGAAGATGTTCTGCGTGCCGTCGCCATGGTGGGCGTCCACGTCCAGCACCGCCACCTTGGACCAGGTCTGCAGCAGCCGGCTGGCAGCGGCCGCGCTGCTGTTCAGGTAGCAGAAGCCGCCCGCGCGGTCGCGGTGGGCATGATGGCCCGACGGCCGGCACAAGGCATAGGCCATGCCCCCGGTGTTGGCGACGTGGTCGGCGGCGGCCACCGCGCTATGGGTGGAGCGCAGCGCCGAACGCCAGGTCTGGGGGCCGATGGGACAGGACAGGTCGCTCAGGTAGTAGCCGGTCTGGGCCACGATGGACGGCGACGGGCAGGGGCCGCGGCCGGCGAGTTCAACCCGGCCGTTGTAGTAGGGCGAAAGATTGGGCAGCACTTCCGGGCCTGGATCCACGGTGGGCGATCGCATGGCCTGCCAACGCGCGTACGCCGTTTCCAGGTAGTCCAGATAGTCGGCGCTGTGGATGCCTTGCAGCGGCTTGCGGCCGTAGTCCGCCGGTGCCTCCACGCCGATGCCGCGCGCGGCCAATGCGCTTTGCAGGCTTTCCGCACGCGCCGACAGGTCGGTCGGGGCGCTGATGCGTCCCAGCCGCATGAATTGCTGCGGCGCATGCTGCAGCTGCTCTTCCGAGAAAAACGCCTTCATGGCTGCCCTCGCTGGCGTTACGCGTGTTTGAGTTCGATTTCGACGAACACGAATTCGGTGTCGCTGGGGTTGATCACGTTGTGCTCCACGCCGACGGGCCGGTAATAGGCCACGCCGGTGGTGAGCTGGCTGGTGATCTCGCCGTTGGGCGTATCCAGCAAGAGCGGGCCGGTGGTCTGCGGGACCACCACGTAGTTCATGCCGTGGCGGTGCCAGCCGGTTTCGCCGCCGGGCGGAAAGCGCCATTCGGTGACGGTGACCATGTCATTGTCGATCTGCACGGTCGGTATGGCGGCGGGGCGTTGCATGAGGTGTTCTCCTTGGGGGTATGGATATTCTTGTGCGTTCAGGCCGCTTGCGCCTTGGTCGGGTCCCAGTGCTGGCCGGGAACCGCGGCAATCAGCTGCCGCGTGTAGGCGTGTTGCGGGTTGTCAAAAATCTGCGCGGGCGAGCCGTACTCGACCACCTTGCCGCGATGCATGACCAGAACGGAATTGCAGATCTGGGCCGCCACGCGCAAATCGTGGGTGATGAAGACCAGCGCAATCTTCAGGCGTTGCTGCAAATCGTGCAATAGCTGCAGCACTTGCGCCTGGACGGAGACATCCAGCGCCGAAACCGATTCGTCCGCCACCAGCACCTTGGGCTCCAGCGCCAGCGCGCGCGCGATGCCGATGCGCTGGCGCTGCCCGCCCGAGAACTGGTTGGGATAGCGGTCGAAGGCGGACGGGTCCAGCCCGACCAGCGCCAGCAGCTCCCGCACGCGCGCTTCGGCCTGGGCGCGCGGCACGCCGTTGGCGACGGGGCCGTCGCTGATGATGCGGCCCACGGTATGGCGCGGGTTGAGCGAGGCGAACGGGTCCTGGAAGATCATCTGGATGTCGTGGCGCAGCGGCCGGAAGCGCGATTCCGGCATGGCGGCGATGTCCTGGCCGTTGAAGATCAGCTGGCCGCCATTGATGCCCACCAGCTTGAGCAGGCACTTGCCGATGGTGGACTTGCCGGAGCCCGATTCGCCCACGATGCCCAGCGTCTCGCCGCGCCGCACGCTGAAGCTGACGCCGTCCACCGCATGAACCTCGCGTTTGCCGCCGAGCCAGCCGCGGCCCACCACGTAGGTCTTCTTCAAGTCCCGCACGTCCAGCACGGGCTGGTCGTGCGCGGTGGACTCGCGCTCGGCGCCGCGGCGGTGCGGTACGGCCGCGATCAGGCGTTGCGTGTAGGGGTGGCGAGGCCGGTTCAGCACTTCGTCGGCCGGCCCCTGTTCGACCAGGATGCCTTTTTCCATGACGGCGACGCGGTGGGCGATCTCGGCCACCACGCCGAAGTCATGGGTGACGAACATCACGCCCATGCCTTTCTCTTTCTGGATGCGGGCGATCAGCGCCAGGATCTGCGCCTGGGTGGTGACGTCCAGCGCGGTGGTGGGTTCGTCGGCGATCAGCAGCGCGGGTTCCAGCGCCAGGGCCATGGCGATCATCACGCGCTGGCGCTGGCCGCCGGACAGGCGAAATGGGTAGACGTGGTAGAGCGTGGCCGGGTCGGGCAGTCCCACGAAGGCTAGCAGTTCCAGCGTGCGGGCCATGCGCTGCGCGCCCGGATACGCGTTGTGCACGCGCATGACTTCGCTGATCTGCTCGCCCACCGTCATCAACGGATTCAGCGCCGACAGGGGCTCCTGGAAGATCATCGCCATGTCCTTGCCGCGCATGGCCTGCAGGGTGGCTTCGTCCTGCCGTAGCAGGTCCTGGCCGCGAAACAGGATGCGGCCCTGCTGCGGCGTCAGGTAATCGGGTAGCAGACCCATGATGGCGTTGGCGCTCATGGATTTGCCCGAGCCCGATTCGCCGACGATGCAGAGGATCTCGCCGGCGCGGATGTCGTAGGACACGTCCTGCACGGCATAGGGGCGGTCGCCGCCCTTGGGCAAGGCGATGCTCAGGTTCTGGATGGACAGCAAGGGAGCGGAAGCGTTCATGCCGTCCTCCTATTCGCCGCGCTTGCGCAGCTGCGGGTTGAGGGCGTCGTTCAGGCCTTCGCCGATCAGGTTGATGGCCAGCACCGTCAGCAGGATCGCCACGCCGGGCCAGACGCTCATCCACCAGGCTTCGCGGATCATGGTGCGCGCCGCGCCGATCATGAAGCCCCAGCTCATCAGGTTGCGGTCGCCCAGACCCAGAAAGGACAGCGACGATTCCGTCAGGATGGCGGTGGCGACCATGAAGGACGCCGACACGATGATGGGCGACATGGCGTTGGGCAGGATCTGGGTGCCGACGATGCGGGCCGGCGTCTGCCCGATGACGATGGCGGCCTGCACGAACTCGCGCTGCTTGAGCGTCATGAACTCCGAGCGCACCAGGCGCGCTGCCGGCGGCCACGATACGACCGCGATGGCGCCCATGATGGAATAGACGGACGGGCTCAGTATCGCCACCAGCACCACGGCCATGGCCAGTTGCGGGATGGTCTGGAAGAACTCGGTGAAGCGCATCAGCGCATCGTCCGCCCGGCCGCCGCAATAGCCCGCCACCGAGCCGACCAGTATGCCGAAGGCCAGCGCCACGGCGGTCGACAGCAGGCCCACCATCAAGGAGACCCTGGCGCCCCAGACCAGTCCGGCGGTGATGTCGCGGCCCAGCATGTCGGTGCCGAAGGGGTAGTCGGCGTTGGTGAATGGAGGAATCAGCGGGTCGGCCACCATCATCCAGGGAGATTCTTCGTACAGCAGCGGCGCGGCCAGGGCCACGGCCACCACGATCACCATGATGGCCAGTCCGGCCACCGCTCCGTAGTTGCGCATGTAGCGCCGGGCAAATGACTTCATGCGGCGGCTCCTTGCTGCGCGCCCGCGCCGATGCGCGGATCGATGAGGCGGTACAGCACGTCGGTCAGCAAGTTGAACACCACCACCATGATGGAGGTGACTAGGAAGATACCCAGCAGCAGCTGGTAGTCGCGTTGCAGCAGCGCGTCGAACATCAACCGGCCTATGCCGGGCCAGGCGAACACGGTTTCGGTCAGCACCGCGCCGCCGGCCATCTGGCCCAGCTGGATGCCGGCGAAGGTAATGACCGGCAGCAGCGCATTGCGCAGCACGTGGGCGCGGATCACGCGGCCGGGGCTCACCCCCTTGGCGCGCGCCGTCTTGACGAAATCCATGCCTATCACTTCCAGCATGGAGGCGCGCGTCAGCCGCACGTATACCGCCATGAAGAAGCAGCCCAACGTCACGGTGGGCAGGATCAGGTGCTGGGCGATGTCGCCCGCGCGCGCCCAGCCGCTCAGGTTCGCACCCACGGTTTGCATGCCGAAGGCGGGCAGCCAGCCCAGCACCACCGAGAACAGCAGGATGCCCATCAGCGACAGCCAGAACAGCGGCGTGGCGTACAGCACCAGCGCGCCCGTCATGACCGAACTGTCGATCCAGCGGCGCTTGTTGCGGTAGCGGGCCTTGGCCGCCACCACGCCCAGGAACACGCCTAGCACGATGGAAAACACGAAGGCGCAGGACATCAGCAGGAAGGTGGCGGGCAGGCGTTCGAGGATCAGGTCCAGCACCGGCACATGGTTGCGGTACGAGAAGCCCAGGTCCAGCTGGACCACGCCCTTCAGGTACAGCATCAGCTGGGTCAGGATGGGCTTGTCCAGGCCGAAGGCCACGCGCAGTTGTTCGACGTAAGCGGCGTCGCCCGCGCCGGCCTGGCCCGCCAGCACGGCGGCGGGGTCGCCGGGGGCCAGGCGGATCAGGAAGAAATTGATGATCACCACGCCCAGCACGACCACCAGGGCCTTGCCGATGCGGGAAACGAGGAAAGACAGGAATTTCATGCTCGGAGTCCTCTCTGGTCGGGCGCGGCCTGCGATGGGCAGCCCTTGCCCGGCCGGGATCCGCCGCCGCGGCAGGCATGCCGCGGCGGCGTCCTGCGGCGCTTACTTCTCGATGTACACGTCGTCGAAGGTCTCGTTCAGGCCGATGGCGGTCTTGACCAGGTTCTTCACGTTGCCGCGGTAGAGCGTGGGGAATTCCATATCCACCAGGAAACCGTTGGCGATGTCATTGACCAGCGTGGTCTGCAGCTTGGTGTAGATTTCCTGGCGCTTGGCGGCATCCACTTCCGAGGCGGCGGCCTCCCATTGCTTGTCGGTCTCGGGGTTGCTGTAGCCCTGCACGTTGGCGAACGGCGAGCCCTTGACGATGTTCGACGAGATATAGAGCCGCTGCACGCCCAGCGCGGGGTCGCCGTACTGGTAGGTGAAGGTGGTCGTCATGTCGAAGTCCCAGTTGCCCGTGCGGCTGGCCCAGCCGCCCGCGTCGGTGGCTTCCAGGTTGACCTTGAAGCCCAGCTGTTCCAGCGCCTGCTTGGTGTATTCGCCCAGGCGGTCCCAGGTGGAGCCGTAGGGGAAGCTCAGCTGGCGGATCGTGTAGTCCTCGGGCTTGATGCCGGACTCCTTGATCAGCGCGCGCGCCTTTTTCATGTCGAACGCCAGGGGCGGCATGTTCTTGTCGTAGAACATCTCGGTGGTGACGAAGGGGCTGGTGGAGACCTTGCCCAGGCCGAAGAAGATGTTGTTGACCACCATGTTGCGGTTGATGGCCGCCATCACCGCCTGGCGCACCTTCAGGTTGTCGAAGGGCGGCTTGCGCATGTTGAAGATCAGGTAGGCCTGGGGCGAGAACATCTCCCAGCCCGCCGTGGTGTACTCGACCTTGGGCAGGGCGCGCAGGCGCTTGATGTCGACGTTGTCCACGTCGCCGCCGCGCAGCACGTCCACGCTGCCGCGCTCGAAGGCCACCGCGCGCGAGGCCGAATCGGGAATGACGTTGAACACCAGCTCATCCAGATAGGGCTTGCCCGGTTTCCAGTAGTCGGGGTTGCGGGTCAGCTTGATGTATTCGCCGCGCTTCCATTCCTTGAACATGAACGGGCCGGTGCCGACCGGCTTCTGGTTGGCCGGGTTGGTCATGTAGTCGGTGCCCGCGTAGAGGTGCTTGGGCATCATGGGCGCAAAGCCCGGCTCGAACATCAGCATGAAGGCGGGGAAGGGCGTCTTCAGCTTGACGACGACCGTCTTGGCGTCCGGCGCCTGCACCGATTCCACGAACTTGTTCAGGATCACGCGGGCGCGCGCATGGGTCTTGGGCAGCATGTCCGCCAGCGAGAACACCACGTCTTCGGACGTGAAGGGCTTGCCGTCATGCCACTTGACGTTGTCCTGCAGGTGGAAGGTATAGGAGAGGCCGTCGGCCGAGGCCTCCCACGACTTGGCCAGGCCGGGCTGGGGCTTCAGGTCGGTGGAGTAGGTCAGCAGGCTCTCGTAGATCTTGCCGGCGACGAATTGCGTGGGGCCTTGCTGGTTGATGGCGGTGACGATCACCGGCGGTTCGGGCTGCACGATCATGTTCAGCGTGCCGCCCTTGGTCTGCGCCAGGGCTTGCGTGGCGGGCAGCGCGGCCGCGAGGACCAGTGCGCCGATGCTTAGAGAGAACCATTTCTTCGATTTCACTGCGAGCCTCCGGGCTGGAAAGGGTCTGACAGGTGTCCGCGTCGCGGATGCCGTGCACTGGCAAGCAAACCTCATGCCACCTGTGTTTTCAGGGGTACTGCGGGTGGAGCCGCTACAACAATGCTTCGTACAGGTGCTCTTCAGCGCGCCGCGCACCATTGCGGAGCGCCGTTGTCTTCGCCAAAGTCCTCCCGCAGGCGCGCCAGGATGCCCAGCAGATGCGCATGCATGGCGTGCCGCGCGCGGATCGGGTCGCGCGCCTGGATGGCCGTCAGGATGCGCTGGTGCTCGGCATGGGCGATCGCCCAGACTTTGGTGTCGACGAAGTAATCCTCCATGCGGCTGTACACGGGGCTGGCCTGCGTCAATTCCCACAGGTGGGCCACCGAGGCCGCTACCGCGGCGTTGCCGCAAGCCGCGGCGATGGCGTTGTGGAACTCGCGGTCGTGGCGGCCGGGCGAGTTGCCCAGCGACATGCCTTCGTGGGCGTCGCGGATGGCGGCGATCTGGGCCGGCGATCCGTGCTGCGCGGCCATGCCGGCGCATTCGGGCTCGATCAGCATGCGCGCTTCCAGCAGGTCGAACGGGCCGATGCCGTCCTGTCCCGGCGCGGCGTGACCGGCGGCGGGGGCGGCGGCTTCCCGGGCGGCGGTGACGAACACCCCGGTGCCGACGCGCACCTCGACATAGCCTTCGATTTCCAGGGCGATCAGGGCTTCGCGGATCGACGCGCGGCTGACCTGCAGCTGTTCGGCCAGCTCCCGTTCGGAAGGCAGGCGTGCGCCGCGGGGAAATTCCCCGGCGCGGATCCGGCCGGCGATCTGGTCGGCGATGACGCGGTACAGGCGGGTGACGGCAGCGGCTTGGAAGGTGTTCATCGGCGGGTGAGGCGGGAACTTGGGGCCAAGTGGTCAGGCCACCAAATATAGGCATCTCATCCTTGAATAAGAAGGGAAATTTTGTATTTCAAGGGAAAACGATCACAGGGATTTCACGTCTTTCTTTAGAGTGGTCAGGCCAGTTAGGAGAGCTTCGAACGCTTTACAGTTTCCAGACAAATCCCGCACAGAATCCCCGCTGTTGCGGGTTGGCTCCATCCCATACTCCGTCCCGCCCGATAACGGGCATGAAGCAAGACAGTGCGCTGCGCCGGCAGGAAGGGAGAGGGAAGTGAAGGAAGTCGCGGAACGGGCGTTGCGGCCCGAGGGCTGGCGGATCGGCCTGGGCATGGCGCTGTTCGGCCTGGCGTGGCTGTGGTTGCTGGACTGGGCGGCCTTGGCGCCGCCCACCGACAACATCGAGCAGCTCACCTGGGTGCGCAGCCTGGAATGGGGCTACTACAAGCATCCGCCGCTGCCGACCTGGCTGCTGTGGCCCGCGGTGCAATTGCTGGGCTGGTCGGCCTGGACGAGCTACATCGCCGGCGCGCTCTGCACCCTGGGCGCTTTTGCGCTGCTATGGCGTTGGCTGCGTGACATGCGCGGCAGCGGCCACGCGCGGATCGCGTTGCTTGCCGGCCTGTGCATCACCTTCTACAACGGCCGATTGCATTTCTACAACCACGAGATCGTGCTGATTCCACTGGCGGTGGGCTGCGCGGCCGCGTGCTGGAAAGCCTGGACCACGCGCCGGATCGGCTGGTGGATCGTGTTGGGCGTCTGTCTGGGCCTGGGCGGTTTGTCCAAATACCAGAGCGTGGTGGCGGGAGCCGCCGTGCTGGCTTTCTGGCTGAGCCAGCGCGGCTGGCGCGACCCCATGCACCGCTTTGGGCTGCAGGTGGCCGCGCTGACCGCGTTGGCGGTCTTTGCGCCGCATCTGTGCTGGCTGGCTTACAACGATTTCGAGCCCCTGAATTACGCGATGGCTTCATCGCTGGCCGCCGGCCTGCCATGGGCCAGCCGCGCGGCGGAGGTGGCGCGGTGGTGGGGCGATCAGTTGCTGAACCGCGCGCTGCCGGCGTGGGTGTTTCTGGGCGTCTTGTGGTGGCTGGTTCGCCGCCGCGCAGCCTCTGCCTCGTCGGAGGCGCAAGCACGGCCGCGCGATGCGGGCCGCGCCATTCTGCTGTCGTTCGGTTTTACGCCGCTGGTCTTCGTCAGCGTCATGACGCTTGCCAGCGGTTCCCACGTGCAACTGCACTGGGGCACGCCTTATCTGCTATTCGTGGCGCCGGCAATGATGGAACTGATGCGTGGCGCCGTCTGGGAGCGCGTGCGGCCGCGCGATGAGGTGCTGGTCTTCGTACTGGTCCAGGCGCTGTTGATGCTGCGGGTCGGGCTGACTTCGCCAGGCGGGGCGGGGCTGGCGCGCAAAGCGTCGGACTGGCGCCATTTCGATTCCCAGGCGCTGGCCGACGCCTTGCACGAACCCGCCAAGGCCGCGCTGGGCGGGCCGGTCAGGCTGATATCGGGACCGCCCGACGAGGCTGGAGCACTGGCGTTGCGCCTGCCGGAGCAGCCCCTGGTGCTGATAGACGGACAACTCCGCTTCAGCCCCTGGGTGTCGAAGGACGTGGCCGAGGCATGCGGCGCATTGGAACTGGCGCTGAAGGCGCGCGGGCCGGGATTCGTCGAGGTCGGACGGGACTTCCCGGGCCTGTACTGGCGCGTGACGCCGTCCTCCGCGCTCTGCGGTACGGCGTCAGCTGCGTCGCGTCCGTAAAACTGCTACTGCGCCTCGCCGTCCGGCTCGGGCGTCTGCGTGAAGGCCCGCACCAGGCGCGCGATGCCGTCCAGTTCGTCGTGCGCGCCGACCACCCATTCCGGCTTCTCGAACGGGCTATCCGAGGGGGCATTGTCCATGTTCGCCTTCAGGTCATTGAGCAGCTCCAGCGCCATGTCGGTGGCCTGGGGACTGCTGCGGGTCGAGAGTGCGATGGCGATCGCCAGCGCCTGGCGCATGGCGAGCAGGCGGCCGTCCAGTTCAGTGCCCATGATGGTTTCCTTGTTGTGCATCTTTGTGACAGGCGCATTTTACGGGGCGTGGCCGCAAGCGCCGCTGGGGGGGGTAGGGCGGGACGGGCGGACTGGGCGGGCGGCAAGACGCTGGCGTTTGCGCAAGATCAAGCCGGACTGGCCGGCACAGGCGAATAATTCCAGGTATGCAAGCCGCCCTACGCCCATCACAGACCGAGTCCCGCGAGCCCTGTGCCGCCAGTCCCTTGTTCCCGCCCCAATTGCTGGCGCGGCTGGACAAGAACGGACCCCGCTACACCTCATATCCCACGGCAGATCGGTATCACGGCGGCTTTGCCGAGCAGGAGTACCGGCAGGCGCTGCAGCAGCGCCGCGTAGCGGCGCCGGCGGAGCCCTTGTCGCTCTACGTGCACATCCCGTTCTGTGAATCGGTCTGTTATTACTGCGCCTGTAACAAGGTGGTGACCCGCCATCACGACCGCGCCGCCCGCTATCTGGATGCCCTGGCTGCCGAGATCGAACTGCATGTGCGCGAGCTGGGCGAGGGGGTGCCCGTATCGCAATTGCATTTTGGCGGCGGCACGCCGACTTTCCTGTCCGACGAGGAATTGTCTCGCCTGATGGTGAACCTGCGCCGCGCCTTCCGCTTCGAGCCCGATGCGGAAATTTCGATCGAGGTGGATCCGCGCACCGCCACGCCCGAGCGCCTGGCCTACATGCGTGGACTGGGCTTTAACCGGCTGAGTTTCGGCGTGCAGGATTTCGATCCTCGGGTGCAGGCGGCGGTGCATCGCATGCAGTCATTCGAGGACGTGCGGGCGCTGATGCTGAGCGCCCGGGCGCTGGACTATGCCTCGGTCAACATGGACCTCATCTATGGTCTGCCGCTGCAGACCACGGAGTCCTTTGCCCGCACGATCGCCCAGGTCATTGCGCTGCGCCCCGACCGCATCGCGCTGTATGCCTATGCCCATCTGCCCGCGCGCTTCAAGCCGCAACGCCGCATCAACGAGGCCGATCTGCCTGACAGGGAGACGCGGGTGGGGCTGCTCAGTGCCGCCATCGACGGCTTCCTGAAGCAGGGCTACGCCTACATCGGCATGGATCATTTCGCGCTGGAAACCGATGCGCTGGCGATCGCCAAGCGGAAGGGAGAGTTGCATCGCAACTTCCAGGGCTACAGCACGCAGCCCGACCGTGATCTGGTCGCCCTGGGGGTGTCCGCGATCGGCCGTATCGGCAGTACCTACAGCCAGAACGCCAAGGTCCTGGACGAGTATTACGCCGCGATCGAGGCAGGGCGATTCGCCGTCGAAAGAGGGCTGGCGTTGAGCGCGGACGACCTGGTGCGGCGCGAGATCATCATGGACATCATGTGCCAGGGCCGCGTGGACTTCAGCCGGATCGAGGCGCGTCACGGCCTGCGGTTTGCCGACAGTTTTGGCCGGGAGCTGCAGCAGATGGCGAATCTGGCCGAGTTGGGCCTGGTCAACCTGCGCCCCGACGAGCTGCAGGTAACCGGCCTGGGCTGGTACTTCGTGCGGGCCGTCGCCATGGCGTTCGACGGCTATCTGCAGGCGCCAGGCACCGCGGCCAGTTACTCCCGCATCATCTGAGTCGCAACTTCGCGTGGGGTGGGCGCCGAGCTGCGTTCATTCGGCGAACTTCTCACGCAAATAGAGCGCCAGCGACAGGTCGTCGGACAACTGCAACTTGCGCATGGCGCGGCGCTTGTGGGTGCTGATGGTCTTCTTGCTGCGCATCAACCGCGCCGAGATCTGCGTGACGGACAGGCCCTGGCTGATGTGGCGCAGTATCTCCACTTCCGAAGTCGTCAAGGCCGAATGAGGGTGTGTCGGCTGCTGGGGGCGGATCTTGCCATCTTGCACCGTGAGGAACTCCTCCTTGCCCGCCAGGACGCCGCGGATCATCTCCGGCAGCAGCACCATGCCGCATTCCTTGGCGAAGTAGCCGTTCGCGCCCGCGCGAAAGGCGGCGTATTGGGTTTCCTGGCGACTACCCGCCGAGAATGTGATGAGCGCCATCGTGGGGTGGTAGCGGCGCAGGCGCCGCAGATAGTTCACGCCGTCCCAGGGTTCCAGGGGCAGGTAGAAATCGACCAGGGCGACTTCGCAGGGCGAGTGGGATAGTTTTTCCAATAGGGAGCGGGCCGAGGTTTCCCGGTGCACCACTCGGAAGCCCGGCCGGCTTTCCAGGTAGGCGCCCACGCCTACGGCCACCACGGGGTGGTCGTCCAGGATCGCCACCTTGATGAGAGGTGGCGGTCGGGACAGGAGCAGGTGCCGGCGCGTGCCCGGACGATCGCCGGCGTCGGCGGGCTCGGGGTTGAGGTGTGGGGGCGCTTTGAGGGTGAGCGCTGAGACAGTTTTCATCGATGCTCCACATGCAGGATGGGGGAACGCCGGCGGTCGATTGCGCAGGTCGCGGGTGTCCTGAATTTGCGAAGGCAGATTACGTTTTCGCATGGCCCGCGGGAGATGAATCGCGCCAAAATAAGACTGTTGCACCGTCGACCTGTCATATATGCGAGAAGCACGCGCGGAACAGCCGGGATTTATTCCGCGACGGCAGACGAGGTTTTGAGTTATGGCGCAGCGGCGCACAGCCCGGCGCAGCCGGCGTGCTCTTCCTCACGAGCTGTGGCGCTTTTGCCACGGAAAAGGCGCAAATAGTGATACAATCGTGGACGATAAGCACAGCTTCTGGCGCGCAGTGCATTGTTTGCTGTTTTTGATCCATGCCGCTGCGGCGAGCCCCAATAGGTCCAGACACCATGTTTTTCCCGCTGGCACGAACTACGACCCGGAACTTTCGCCCTATGTCGCGTTAAGTTTTCGTGCGTCGGGTTTCACCGTGTCAGGTCAGCGGTAGGACTCAGCAAGACAATCCAAGAAACGCGGCTCTCATGCCGCGTTTTTCGTTTCCGTATTTTGTTTTTTTAGTTCCCAGAACTCCCCAGGAAGCACTCCCGATGGTACAGATCACATTGCCCGATGGTTCGCAGCGCCAATATCCGGGGCCGGTAACGGTTGCCGAAGTGGCGCAATCGATCGGTACGGGCCTGGCCAAGGCCGCCTTGGGCGGCCGCGTGACGTTTGAGGGCTCGGATTCCAGGCTGGTCGACACCAGCTTCCGCATCGAGGGCGATGCCCGCCTGGCCATCGTGACCGCCAAGGATGCCGACGGCCTGGACCTGATCCGACACTCCACGGCGCACTTGCTGGCCTATGCCGTCAAAGAGCTGTTTCCGGATGCCCAGGTCACCATCGGCCCGGTGATCGACAACGGCTTCTATTACGACTTCTCGTACAAGCGCCCGTTCACGCCGGAAGACCTGGCCGCCATCGAGAAGAAGATGGCCGAACTCGCCAAGAAGGACGAAGTCGTCACGCGCGAGGAATGGTCGCGCGACGATGCCGTCGAATTCTTCAAGGGCATCGGCGAAAAGTACAAGGCCGAGATCATCGCCTCGATTCCGTCGAACGAGCCGCTCAGCCTGTACCGCGAAGGCGACTTCATCGACTTGTGCCGCGGCCCCCACGTGCCGTCCACGGGCAAGCTGAAGGTCTTCAAGCTCATGAAGGTGGCCGGCGCCTACTGGCGCGGCGACAGCAAGAACGAGATGCTCCAGCGCATCTACGGCACGGCCTGGGCCACCAAGGAAGAACAGGAAGCCTATCTGCACATGCTGGAAGAGGCAGAACGCCGCGACCACCGCAAGATCGGCCGCGAGCTGGGCCTGTTCCACTTCCAGGACGAGGCCCCGGGCCTGATCTTCTGGCACCCCAAGGGCTGGACGCTGTGGCAGCAGGTGGAGCAGTACATGCGCTCGGTCTACCGCGACAACGGCTACCAGGAAGTGAAGGCGCCGCAGATCCTCGACATTTCGCTCTGGAAGAAGACGGGCCACTGGGACAACTACCGTGAAAACATGTTTACGACGGAGTCCGAGAACCGCGTCTACGGCTTGAAACCGATGAACTGCCCGGGCCATGTGCAGATCTTCAACGCCGGCCTGCATTCCTATCGCGAACTGCCCCTGCGCTACGGCGAATTCGGCCAGTGCCACCGCAACGAGCCCTCGGGTTCGCTGCACGGCATGATGCGCGTGCGCGGTTTCACGCAGGACGACGGCCACATTTTCTGTACCGAAGAACAGCTGCAGGACGAGTGCGCCGATTTCACGGCGCTGCTGCAGAGGGTCTACCGCGACTTCGGCTTCACCGAGGTGCTGTACAAGGTCGCCACGCGCCCCGAAAAGCGCATTGGCTCGGATGAAGTCTGGGATACGGCCGAAGCCGCCCTGATGGAAAGTCTGCGCCGCACCGGCTGCGAATTCGAGGTTTCGCCGGGCGAGGGCGCCTTTTACGGTCCCAAGGTGGAATACACCCTGAAGGACGCCATCGGCCGCCATTGGCAGTGCGGCACGATTCAGGTCGACTTCTCCATGCCCGTGCGCCTGGGCGCCGAGTACGTGGACCAGAATGACCAGCGCCGCCCGCCGGTCATGCTGCACCGCGCGATCCTCGGTTCGCTGGAGCGTTTTATCGGCATGCTGATCGAAAACCACGCCGGCGCGATGCCTCCCTGGCTGGCTCCGGTGCAGGCGGTTGTATGCTGCATTTCCGAACCTTCGGCCGATTATGCGGCTGAAATCACGCAAAGCCTGAAAAAACAAGGCTTTAGAGTAGAGTCCGATTTGCGCGGTGAAAAAATCACTCGTAAAATTCGGGAGCACAGCCTGCAAAAGGTGCCGTACATCCTGGTCGTCGGCGACAAGGAAAAGCAAAATGGCACCGTAGCCGTACGCGGACTGGGCGGATTGGACCTCGGGGCCATCGCATACGACGAATTCGTCGCGCGCTTGTCCGAGGACGTTTCCACCCGTCGCGACGTCAACCAACCTGGTAGCAGCGCTGCTTAACATTTCTAGGAGCTTTCAACATCGCCACTGAAAAAGCCAATCGCATCAACGGTGAAATCCGCGTCCCCGAGGTGCGCCTGATAGGTCTGGACGGAGAACAGCTGGGCATCGTCAAGATCGCCGACGCCTTCCGTCTTTCCGAGCAAAGCGACGTGGATCTGGTGGAAATCGCGCCGAACGCCGAGCCGCCGGTCTGCCGTTTGATGGACTACGGCAAATTCAAGTACCAAGAGCAGAAGCGCCAAGCCGAAGCTCGTTCCAAGCAGAAGGTCATCCAGGTCAAGGAAGTGAAATTCCGTCCTGCCACCGACGAGGGCGACTACCAGGTCAAGCTGCGCAATCTGCGCCGCTTCCTCGAAGAAGGCGACAAGGCCAAGGTGACGCTGCGTTTCCGTGGCCGCGAAATGGCCCACCAGGAACTCGGTATGCGGGTGCTTGAACGTGTGCGCGACGATCTGCTGGAACTTGCCCAGGTCGAAGCCATGCCGAAGCTCGAAGGCCGTCAGATGGTCATGGTGCTGGCGCCGAAGAAGAAGGCCGTGCCCGCGGGCAAGCCTGAATCCGCGGCCTGAGCTCCAAGCCTGAACCTCTCCAGGGAGGTTCGGCCGCTCTTCCGACCCGCCGCCTGTCGTGTGCCGGCGGGTTCGCTTATTGGGCGGCTCTGCGCTACGATGTCATAAAAGAAAGCCGCCTTCCCGCGAGGGAAGGCGGCGTCCGTTCAGGGTGTCGCGATGCATGTTTTGTTCGTTTTGGATCCCTTGCCGCTGCTCAAGGCGTACAAGGACAGCTCTGTCGCCATGATGCGCGCCCTGGTGGCGCGCGGCCATACGCTCAGCGTGGCCATGCAGGGCGATCTCTATATCGAGGCAGGCACGGTCAAGACCGCGGCCACCCCCATCGAACTGGTCGCGGACGCCGATCTGCACGGCCACGACTGGTGGCGCGAGTCCGCCGCCCGGGATCTGCCGCTGGCGGAGTTCGGCGCGGTGGTCATGCGCAAGGACCCGCCGTTCGACATGGAATACGTGTATTCCACGCATCTACTTGAATATGCCGAGGCGCAGGGCGCCCGCGTGTTCAACACTGGAGCGGCGATCCGCAACCATCCCGAAAAGCTGGCCATCACCGAAATCAGCGAGTTCACCGCGCCCACGCTGGTGACCCGCAGCATGGCCCGCCTGAAGGCGTTCCACGACGAGCATCACGACGTCATTGTCAAACCCCTGGACGGCATGGGCGGCACCGGTGTGTTCCGTCTGCAGCCCAAGGATCCCAACCTCAACGCCATCCTGGAAACGCTGACGGACAATGGCGCGCGCACCATCATGGCGCAGCGCTACATTCCCGACATCGTCAAGGGTGACAAGCGCATCCTGCTGATCGGCGGCGTGCCGGTGCCGTACTCCCTGGCCCGCATTCCGCTGGCTGGCGAAACCCGCGGCAACCTGGCGGCCGGCGGCCGCGGCGTGGCGCAGGAGCTCTCCGCGCGCGATCGCGAGATCGCCGAAGCCGTGGCCCCCAAGCTCGCCGCCCGCGGCCTGCTGCTGGTCGGCCTGGATGTCATTGGCGATTACGTCACTGAAGTCAACGTCACTAGCCCCACCTGTTTCGTGGAAATCGCGGAGCAAACCGGTTTCGATGTCGCGGGCATGTTCGTCCAGGCCCTGGAAAAGGCCGTGGCGACCCCTGCCGCCGCAGCTTGACCTGCCAGGATGCCCGTCATGACCACCGGTATAGTCATCGTCGTGCACGCGCCCCTGGGCGCGGCGATACGCGATTGCGCCAGCCACGTCATGGGCAACCTGGACGGCATGCTGGCCATCCACGACATCCTGCCTGCAGACCGCCCGGACGACTTGGCGCCGCAAGTCCTCAAGGACATCCTCGAGCAGGAGCACGGCGCGGGCGTGTTGGTGCTGACCGACCTGATCGGCGCCACGCCTGCCAATATCGCCAAGCGCGCCGTCGCCGACGCCCAGGCCCAGGGCATACAGTGCTGTGTGCTGGCCGGATTGAACACCCCGATGCTGCTGCGGGCCCTGACCTATCGCAATCTGCCCTTGGCCGAAACCCGCGAGAAGGCGCTGGCAGGGGGGCTTCAGGGTGTCTTACGTGTAGACTGACGGGCGGAAGTTTGCCCTATTATGTCGGCTATCGATTCAAGCCGATTGGCGGTTCGACGTTTTGCTGCGATCAACACTGCGGCGTCAGGCCGCAGCCACAATATTTCCTATGCCTAATACAGACATCGTCATCAGCAATAAACTGGGCTTGCACGCCCGGGCGGCTGCCAAGCTGACGCAGCTGGCCAGCAAGTTTTCCAGCGAGATCTTCATCTCGCGCGGCGCGCAGCGCGTGAACGCCAAGAGCATCATGGGCGTCATGATGTTGGCTGCCGGGCTGGGCGTGACGGTAAAGCTGGAGGCCTCCGGCAATGATGCCGAGCAGGCCCTTTCTGAAATTGAAACATTGTTCGATAGCAAATTCGGTGAGCAGGAATAGAATTTCTTCCGAATCCGCCGGCCTGAGCGCTGCTCGGGCCGGCTCGTCTACGACCCTCGATGACACACACAACGGGGCTGGCTTTGCCAGCCCCGTTGTGTGTCTGTATGGCAAAGGCGTCGCCAAGGGATACGCCATCGGCCGCGCGGTCGTCATGGGCGCGGCGGCGCTGGAAGTTGCGCACTACCGCATCTCGCCCGAGGACGTGCCCGCCGAAAGCAGCCGGCTTACCGATGCGCTGGCGTCGGCGCAGCAGGAACTGCTGCTACTGGCCGATACCTTGCCGGCCGACGCGCCGCGCGAACTCGGCGCCATGCTCAACGTGCACAGCCTGCTGCTGGGCGACCCGTTGCTCGCCGAACAGACTCTGGCGCTGATCGCCGAACGTCATTACAACGCCGAATGGGCCTTGACGACGCAGGGGCAGATCCTGGGCCAGCAGTTCGATGCCATGGAAGACGAGTACCTGCGCGAGCGCGGGGCCGACGTGCGTCAGGTCATCGAACGGGTGCTGCATGTGCTGGCCGGTACCTCGGCGATCCTGCCCGACATGTCCCATATGGGGGGCGATGACGCGCTGGTGGTCGTGGCGCATGACATCTCGCCCGCCGACATGCTGCGTCTGCGTGGCGGCCGGTTCGCCGCCTTCGTGACGGACCTGGGCGGCCCGACCTCGCATACCGCCATCGTGGCGCGCAGCATGGCCGTGCCCGCGGTGGTGGCCATGGGCAACGTGCGCGAACTGGTTCGCGACGGCGACATGCTGATCATCGACGGCGCGGCCGGCGCGGTGATCGTCAATCCGTCCAATCGCATCCTCGATGAATACCGTCGCCGCCAGTCGGCCTATGCCGACGAGCGCGCCGAGCTGAGCTTGCTGCGCGACGAACCCTCGGTCACCCTGGACGGCATCGATATCGTCCTGCACGCCAATATCGAATTGCCGGATGAGGCCGCCCTGGCGCTGGCCTCGGGCGCGCACGGCATCGGCTTGTTCCGCAGCGAATTCCTTTTCATGGGGCGTCCGGACTTGCCGGGCGAAGAAGAGCAGTACGAGGCCTATTCTTCGGTGGTCAAGGTGATGGCCGGCCGGCCCGTCACGATCCGCACGCTGGACATCGGTTCGGACAAGACGCTGGACGGCGAGGCCACCGTGGCCACCAATCCCGCGCTCGGTCAGCGCGCCATCCGCTATTGCCTGGCGCGCCCGGAGATGTTCGCGACGCAGTTGCGCGCCATCCTGCGGGCATCGGCCCATGGGCCCGTGCGCCTGCTGATTCCGATGATCGCGCACATGCACGAGGTGGTGGCGACCAAGGCGGCCATCGAATCCGCGCGCCGCGAACTCGATGCGCGCGGCCAGGCCTATGCGCCCCAGATGGAAGTGGGCGCCATGGTCGAGGTGCCCGCCATCGCCATCGCCATCGAACCCTTCGCGCAGGCGCTGGATTTCCTGTCCATCGGCACCAACGACCTGATCCAGTACACGCTGGCGATCGATCGCGGCGACCACGACGTGGCGTCCCTGTACGATCCGCTGCATCCGGCGGTGCTGCGCCTGGTCGCGCACACCATCAATGCGGGTGAGCGGGCCGGGAAGCCGGTCGCCGTGTGCGGCGAGATGGCGGGGGACTCGCGCATGACCCGGCTGCTGCTGGGCCTGGGCCTGACCGAATTCTCCATGCATCCGCAGCAACTGCTGGACGTCAAGCGCGAGGTCCGGCGCGCGCACTCCAACGCCTTGCGCGTGAAGGTGGCGAGCGCCCTGAACCGTGCTCTGCCGGTGGACCTGGACACGCTGGACCTGGCCTGAGACGGTTCGCCGAGCCATGAAAAAAGGCGCCGGGGCGGTATGCCCCGGCGCCTTTTTGTCCATGCCCGCCGATGCCTTCCGGCGGGCTGGAGATTCCGCGTTCAGCTGTGGTAAGCCGATTCGCCGTGGCTGGTGACGTCCAGGCCTTCGCGCTCCTGATCTTCCGGCACGCGCATGCCGCACAGGGCGTTGGCGATCTTGTAGGCGATCCATGCCACCACGCCGGACCAGACGATGGTCAGCAGAACGCCTTCCAGCTGAACCCACAACTGATGGCCGATCATGCCGGGCTCGGCCAGGCCGGGGCCGCCGAGGATCTGCGCATTGAACACGCCGGTCAGCAGGGCGCCTACGATGCCGCCCACGCCGTGCACGCCGAACACGTCCAACGCGTCATCGGCGCGCAGCAGGCGCTTCAGGCCGTTGACGCCCCAGACGCAGACGATGCCGGCAATGACGCCGATGACCAGCGCGCCCACCGGGCCCACCAGGCCGGCGGCCGGGGTGATGCCGACCAGGCCGGCGACGGCGCCCGAGGCGGCGCCCAGCATCGAGGGCTTGCCCTTGACGGCCCATTCGGTGAACAGCCAAGCCAGTACGGCGCCTGCGGTCGCGATCATCGTGTTGAAGAAGGCCAGAGTGGCGTTTTCATTGGCGGCCAAGGCGGAACCGGCATTGAACCCGAACCAGCCCACCCACAGCAGCGCCGCGCCCACGAAGGTCATCGGTAGGTTGTGCGGCTGCATGGCTTCGCGGCCGTAGCCCACGCGCTTGCCCACAACATAAGCGCCCACCAGGCCGGCCACGCCGGCGTTGATGTGCACCACGGTGCCGCCGGCGAAGTCCAGCGCGCCCTTGGCGTTGAGCAGGCCCGGCGCCGTTTCGGACGCGAACCAGACCATGTGGGCGATCGGCACATAGGCGAAGGTGAACCAGATCACCGTGAACACCAGCACCGCCGAGAAGCGGGCGCGTTCGGCGAAGCTGCCGACGATCAGCGCGCAGGTGATGCCGGCGAACGTGGCCTGGAACGAGGCGAACAGCAGTTCGGTTAGCGAGTTCGACATGGCGTATTTGCCGTCGGACGGGGTGAACATGCCAGAGAAGAAGGCGCGCGACAGGCCGCCAAAGAAGGCGTTGCCCTCGGTGAACGCGAGGGAGTAGCCGTAGATGAACCAGAGCACCAGGCCCAGCACGAACGTGCACAGCACTTGCAGCAATACGGACAACACGTTCTTGCTGCGTACCAGGCCGCCATAGAACATCGCCAGACCGGGTACGGCCATCATCAATACAAGCAGGGTAGAGACG
The DNA here is from genome assembly GCF_013267355.1 of Achromobacter pestifer. Taxonomy (NCBI): domain Bacteria; kingdom Pseudomonadati; phylum Pseudomonadota; class Betaproteobacteria; order Burkholderiales; family Alcaligenaceae; genus Achromobacter; species Achromobacter pestifer. Next base: position 219,649 of record NZ_CP053985.1, on the reverse strand, counting down.
AGCAACCAGGAGATATCTGCTTTATCCATTTTCAGGCTCCATTGAGTCTTTATTTATTTACAGCGCAGCCTCGCCGGCCTCACCTGTTCTGATGCGAATCACTTGTTCCAGCGGCGCGGCGAAGATCTTGCCGTCGCCAATCTTGCCGGTGCGGGCTGCCTGTTCGATGGCTTCGATGACCTGATCGACCAGGTGGTCTGGCACGGCGGCTTCCACCCGCAGCTTGGGCAGGAAATCAACGGCGTATTCGGCGCCGCGATACAGCTCGGTATGGCCCTTCTGGCGGCCAAATCCCTTTACTTCGGTGACAGTCAGGCCCTGGACGCCGATCCCGGATAGAGCCACCCGCACTTCGTCGAGCTTGAAGGGCTTGATGATGGCGATGATGAGTTTCATGGCATTTCCTCTCATGGTTGCACGTTCGCTTCGACTATCAAGCAAATTCCATGCCATGTCAGGAATGGCTCAGTGGAGCAGTTTGGGGCGCTCAAGTTGTGCCTGATCGCACCAATTTGGTGCTTGATGCACCGCCGGACGGCTTCAAATTGGTGCGAAACGCGACCCCGTGGGGCAAGCAACAAAATATGTTTGCTGTTCGAGATTTGTAGCAAATTGATGCCGGTTTTATTGCGTTTTATGTTGGCATATGAGCCGTTTTCACTGACGGTCAACGAGGCGGCCGATCCTCGCTGAGCCTTGCTGGGCGGGCCTTTGGCGCAAATCGGCGAGTCTCCGGGGAGGCGCTGGCAACTGCTGGAATTGGCGGGATCGGCGCGGGCGCGTGATACGAGGGTTTACACCCGCCGGCTTGTTGTCCAGGAGCCGCTGCAGAAGAATCGATATCAGTTCAAGCCTGTCCCCGATGAGACGGGGCCGCAGGTGGAGTACTTCCGTTGTTGAAGTAACTCTCAAAAGAAAGCAGGAACGGGAAGGGGTAGCCATGAAGATCCACCGCAAGGCTTTCTGCATTCTGACCCTGGCCGCGTCGCTTGCCGCGCTGGCCGGCTGCGACAAGGCAGATAAGGCCGCCACGCCAGCCGCTCCTGCGTCTTCTTCCACTCCAGCTCCAGCGACACCGCCGCCTTCCTCGGCCGCGCCTCCCGCGGCTGCTGCGGCGCCAGCCGCCACAGCGTCCGTTCCGGCCGAATGCGAAGCCTACGTGGCCAAAATCAACGCCTGCATGGACAAGCTGGGCAGCGGCAATCCGGCTGCCGCTGCGATCAAGGAGCAGCTTGACGCTGCCAGGACGCAATGGGCGGCCGTCAGCGACAAGACGCAGCTGGCGGCGCAATGCAAGCAGTCGTCGGATACGTTCACGCAGTCGGCAAGCCAGATGGGTTGCCCGTAACGATGTTGGTAGGGGGTTGCCGCCATGGCAGCCCGGTTTTCTCCTGTGCTTTGAAGGGCGGTCACCGCATGCGGCCCGCCCTCTTTTTTTGGATCGAGGCGGCCCTTTTTTTCGCCGCTGGTCCAGAAACCGCGTTCCGACGCACTACACTTGAGTCATCAAGAACACAGTGAGGCCGCCATGAACAATCGCACCCAGTGGATGGAAGACATCCAGAAGAACATCTCCGACCTGATCGCCCGCAGTCCGGCCGCGGATGTGGAGCGCAATGTGCGCGCGATGATGACGCAGGCATTCTCCAAGCTGGATCTCGTCACGCGCGAGGAATTCGACATCCAGGCCGATCTGCTGGCGCGCACCCGCGCCCGGGTCGACCAGTTGGCCGCGCAGGTGCAGCAGCTGGAGTCGCGCTTGTCCGCGCTGGACAAGTAAGCCCACCGCCGGCCGCACCGCGGCCGGCATGGAATGTTTTCCGGAAACGGCCGCGATCAGCGGCCGTTTTGCATCTGACGCGCGGATCCGCGCCAGACAGGCGGGATGCTTTTGTCACGGCCGCCGCCGCGGCGGCCTCGCGTTTGCGGATACTGGCGGGCCCAGCTCTTACTAGGAGACCGCCTTGACGCTAGCCGTACTTGCCAGTCGCGCCCTGTGCGGCCTGGACGCCCATGCGGTGCGCGTCGAAACGCATCTGGGTCCGGGCCTGCCCAGCTTCAATGTGGTCGGCCTGCCCGACACCGAAGTGCGCGAAAGCCGGGAGCGCGTGCGTGCGGCCATCCTGAACAGCGGCTTCGAGTTCCCGCCCGGCAGGATCACCGTCAATCTTTCACCCGCTGACATCCCCAAGGAGTCCGGGCGTTTCGACTTGCCCATCGCCCTGGGCCTGCTGCTGGCCTCGGGCCAGTTGGCCGCGCCAGCGGACGTGCGCGATCCGGAGTCCCCCGTCCGGGATCCGGCGCTCGCCGGCCTGGTGCTGGCCGGCGAGCTGTCCCTGACCGGCGCCTTGGTGCCTGTCGCGGCGCCGCTCGTCATCGCGCTGAGCGTCGCCCGGGAGGCGCCCGGCGCTACGCTCATCCTGCCCGCAGGCAGCGCCGAGCAGGCCGCCTGGGTGCCGGAGCTGCGTGTATTGTCGGCGCGCACCCTGGCCGACGTGGCTGCGCACGCCGCCGGCGCCTGCCAACTGCCCGACGCTGTCCCCAGGCCCTGGCCGGCCGCTGCGGCCGGGCCATGCCTGTCGGATGTGCGGGGGCAGCCGGGCGCCCGGCGGGCCTTGGAGGTTGCCGCGGCGGGCGGCCATAGCCTTTTGATGATAGGGCCGCCGGGAGCAGGCAAGAGCATGCTGGCGGCACGCTTGCCGGGCCTGTTGCCGCCCCTGGCGCGCAGCGAGGCGCTGGAAGTGGCCGCCGTGGCCGCGCTGGCAGGCATGTCCGACGCGCCGGCAGGCCAGCCGCCGTTCCGGGCTCCCCACCACTCCGCCACGGCGGCGGCGCTGGTGGGCGGTGGCAGCCGTCCCCGTCCGGGCGAAATCAGCCTCGCGCACCATGGGGTGCTGTTCCTGGATGAGCTGCCTGAATTCAGCCGACGCACGCTGGAAGCGCTGCGCGAGCCGCTGGAGACGGGCAGGGTGGTCATCGCGCGCGCCCTGCGGGCGGCGCAGTTTCCCGCCCGTTTCCAGTTGGTGGCGGCGATGAATCCGTGTCCTTGCGGCTGGCGGGGGCATCCGGGGCGCCCCTGCGCCTGCACGCCGGACCAGGTAGCGCGCTACGCAGGCAAGATATCGGGTCCTTTGCTGGACCGCATCGACCTGCATGTGGCCTTGCCGCCATCCGACCCTGAATGGATGGGCAAGCCGCCGGGGGAGGCTTCCGGCCCGGTCCGCGAGCGCGTGGCGCGGTGCCGAGCGCGCCAGTTGGCCCGCCAGGGCAAGCCGAACGCCGCGCTCGCGGGGACAGAGCTGGACGAGCATTGCCGGTTGGATGACGAAGGCCAGGCCTTGCTGCTGCAGGCCATGCGCCGCCTGGCCGGTTCGGCCCGGGCCATGCACCGGGCGCTGCGGGTGGCGCGCACGATAGCCGACCTGGAAGGGGAGGACGCCCTGGGCGCCCGCCACATCGCCCAGGCGGTGCAGTACCGGCGGCCAGGCGTATGATGGGGCGGCCTCCCGGCTTGTGGGCCGTGCGCACGCCAAGCCGGGCGACTCGACAAAATACGGGAAATCACCATATAATCAAAGGCTTTCCCGGATCTGGGTCAGATTTGATCCGTTCGGGGAGAGTCCGCCTGGCAGCAATGCTGGCGGGGGATACCTAAGAAGTACCCCAAGAAGTACCCCAAGAAGTGGCAACAGGTCTCCAAGTTTTGCCGCCATGGAAGGTTTCATCGGCCGTCCATGCGTCAAGCACCTGGCGTCATGCATATCAACAATGAGTGTTTAGTTTAGGGAATCAACATGCCCAAGATGAAAACCAAGAAAAGCGCCTCCAAGCGCTTTAAGGTTCGCGGCAGCGGCTCCATCAAGCGTGGTCAGGCGTTCAAGCGTCACATCCTGACCAAGAAGACCACCAAGGCCAAGCGTCAACTGCGCGGCTCGACGGCGGTTCATGAATCCAACGTGGCCTCCGTCAAGGCCATGATGCCTTTCGCTTGATCTAAGGGAGATCTACTATGCCTCGCGTCAAACGCGGCGTAACTGCCCGCGCACGTCACAAGAAAGTCATTGCCGCCGCCAAGGGTTACCGTGGCCGCCGCGGTAATGTGTTCCGTATTGCCAAGCAAGCAGTCATGCGCGCTGGCCAATACGCCTACCGCGACCGTCGTAACAAGAAGCGCACGTTCCGTGCTCTGTGGATCACGCGTATCAACGCCGCCGTCCGCGAACATGGCGTCAGCTACAGCGTGTTCATCGCCGGCCTGAAGAAGGCTTCGATCGAACTCGACCGCAAGGTCCTGGCCGACCTGGCCGTGCGCGACAAGGCCGGCTTTGCCGCCATCGTGCAGCAAGCCAAGGCTGCCTTGGCTGCCTGATCGCGCTTTAACTCATCGCGCATCGCTGCAAACGGGGCTGTAATGGCCCCGTTTGCGTTTTGAAGGCTGGATTTCATGACTCTAATGGTTGACGACCTGGTCTCCCAGGCGCAAGAACGTTTCGCCGCGGCCACGGATGCCGCCGCGCTGGAAAATGCAAAGGCTCGGTTCCTGGGCAAGGAAGGCGCGCTGACGGTGCTGCTCAAAGCCCTCGGCAAGCTCGATCCCGAGCAGAAGCGCGAGATGGGCGCCCGGATCAATCAGGCCAAGCAGAAGGTCGAAGAGCTTCTGAACCTGCGCCGCGCCGCGCTGGTTCAGGCCGAGCTGGACGCCCGCCTGGCATCCGAAACCATAGACGTCACCCTCCCGGGCCGCGGTCGCGCGCCGGGTGGTATCCATCCGGTGATCCGGACCTGGGAGCGCGTGGAAGAGATCTTCCGCTCCATAGGCTTCGACGTGGCCGATGGCCCCGAAGTGGAAAACGACTGGACCAATTTCACCGCATTGAACAGCCCGCTGGACCATCCCGCGCGTTCCATGCACGACACGTTCTACGTCGACATGCAGGACGCGGAAGGTCAGCCGCTGTTGCTGCGCACGCACACCAGCCCCATGCAGGTGCGCTACGCGCGCATGCACAAGCCGCCCATCAAGGTCATCGCGCCGGGACGTACCTACCGCGTCGACAGCGACGCCACGCACTCGCCCATGTTCCACCAGGTGGAAGGGCTCTGGATCGCCGAGGACATCTCGTTTGCCGACCTGAAGGGCGTGTACACCGATTTCCTGCGCTGCTTCTTCGAAACCGACGATCTGGCCGTGCGTTTCCGCCCGTCGTTCTTCCCGTTCACGGAGCCGTCCGCCGAAATCGACATGATGTTCACCTCGGGCCCGAACCGCGGCCGCTGGCTGGAGATTTCCGGCTCGGGCCAGGTGCATCCGCAAGTGGTACGCAACTTCGGCCTCGACCCTGAACGCTACATCGGCTTTGCCTTCGGTTCGGGGCTCGAGCGCCTGACCATGTTGCGCTACGGCGTCAACGATCTGCGCCAGTTCTACGAAGGCGATTTGCGCTTCCTGCGCCAGTTCAACGAATAACAGACGGCTGATCATGCAATTTCCCGAATCCTGGCTGCGTACGCTGGTCAACCCCGCGATCGCCACCGAAGAACTCGCGCACCGGCTCACCATGGCCGGCCTGGAAGTCGAAGACACCGTGCCCGCCGCGCCCGCCTTCAGCGGCGTGGTGGTGGGCCATATCGTCGAAATCGCGCCGCATCCGGACGCCGACAAGCTGCGCGTCTGCAAGGTCGACGACGGCTCCGGCGAACTGCTGCAAATCGTGTGCGGCGCGCCCAACGCCGCCGCCGGCCTGAAGGTGCCGCTCGCCCGCGTTGGCGCCGAACTGCCTGGCGGCATGAAGATCGGCGTGGCCAAGATGCGCGGTGTGCAGTCCTCGGGCATGTTGTGCTCGGCCCGCGAACTGGGCCTGTCGCAAGATCATGCAGGCCTCCTGGAACTGCCCGTCGATATGACGCCGGGCCAGTCGATCCGCGAGGCGCTGGACCTGGACGACACGCTCTTCACCTTGAAGATGACGCCTAACCGCGCCGACTGCCTGTCCATCCTGGGCGTAGCGCGCGAAGTCGCCGCCCTGACTGGCGCGCCGCTGTCCGTGCCCACCGCCGTCGCCGTGCCCGTCACGCTGGACGAGCGCCTGCCCGTCAAGGTCGAAGCGCCTGAGCTGTGCGGCCGTTTCGGCGGCCGCGTGATCCGTGGCGTCAACGCCCGCGCTGCGACGCCCGGCTGGATGAAGACGCGCCTGGAACGCGCCGGTCAACGCTCGCTATCGGCGTTGGTGGACATCTCCAACTACGTCATGCTCGAACTGGGCCGTCCGTCGCACGTGTTCGACCTGGACAAGATCCGCGGCGACCTCAGCGTACGCTGGGCCCGCGAAGGCGAGACGCTTGAACTCTTGAACGGCCAGACCGTCACGCTGGATTCGACGGTCGGCGTGGTGGTTGCTGGCGATCAGGTGGAAAGCCTGGCCGGCATCATGGGCGGCGAAGCCACCTCGGTCACGCTCGACACCCGCAACATCTATCTGGAAGCCGCGTTCTGGTGGCCGCAGTCGCTTGCCGGCCGCGCGCGCCGCTACAAGTTCAGCTCGGAAGCCAGCCACCGCGGCGAGCGCGGCGTGGACTTTGCCACCATCCCCGAGCACATCGAATTCATCACGCGCCTGATCATCGACATCTGCGGCGGCGAAGCCGGCCCGCTGGACGACCAGATCGTCAACCTGCCCAAGCGCGAGCCCGTGCGCATGCGCCTGGCGCGTTGCCACCGCGTGCTGGGCGTGCCCGTCACTCAGGCCGAAGTCGCCAAGATCTTCGGTAGCCTGGGCCTGGACTTCAAGGTCGAGGGCGATGACTTCATCGTTACGCCGCCGTCCTACCGCTTCGACCTGGAGCTTGAAGAAGACCTGATCGAAGAAGTGGCCCGCATCTACGGTTTCGAGAACATTCCCGTGGAGCCGCCCATGGCGCGCGCCAAGATGTTCTCGCAGCCGGAGATCCGCCGCGGCGCTCACGCGCTGCGCCGCCTGGCCGCCGCGCAGGACTACCAGGAAGTCGTGAACTACAGCTTCGTCGAAGCCGACTGGGAACGCGACTACGCCGGCAACGAAACGCCGGTGCGTTTGGTCAATCCCATCGCCAGCCATCTGTCCGTCATGCGCTCCAGCCTGATCGGCAGCCTGGTCGCCAACATCCGCCACAATGCCAATCGCAAGCAGTCGCGCGTGCGCCTGTTCGAATTGGGCCGCGTGTTCACGCGTGATGCGTCCGTTCAGGATGGTCCGCTGGAAGTGGCGGGCGTGCGCCAGCCGATGAGGCTTGCGGGCGCAGCTTGGGGCCCGGCCCTGGAAGAGCAGTGGGGCGTGGCGACGCGCCAAGTGGACTTCTACGACGTGAAGATGGATGTCGAGGCGCTATTCGGCGCGCGCGGCAGCCGTCTGCGTTTCGAACCCGCGGCGCATCCCGCATTGCATCCGGGCCGCAGCGCCCGCATCGAACTCGACGGCAAGCACGTTGGCTGGATCGGCGAACTGCATCCGCGCTGGGCCCAGCAAGCCGACCTGGCGCACGCGCCGGTCGTGTTCGAACTGGACGCCGCAGCCTTGTCCGAAGGTGAATTGCCGCAGGTGCGCGAGCTGTCGCGCCAGCCCGTGGTGGTGCGCGACCTGGCGCTGTGGGTCGACGCCGACGTGTCCGCGCAGTCCATGCTCGACACCGTCTTCGCGGCCGTCAAGGCTGATCCGCAGCTGGCTGTGGTGCAGGATGCGCGCCTGTTCGACGTGTGGCGCGAGAAGTCCCAAGGCAGCGAGCCCGTCACCGAGAAAAGCCTTGCTTTCCGTTTCTGGCTACAGGACACTGAGGTCACACTGGACGAAGCCCGCGTGGCGGATTGCCTGGCACGCATCAAGGAAGCCTTGGTGGCTGCGCATGGCGCGCGCCAACGTGCTTGAACCATGGGGAACAGTATGCTTGCTGCCGAGCCGCGCACTCTGACCAAGGCTGAGCTGGCCGAACTGCTCTTCGAGCGGGTCGGCCTGAACAAGCGCGAAGCCAAGGATATCGTCGATACCTTCTTCGAGGAAATCCGCGATGCCCTGGCGCGCGGAGATTCCGTCAAGCTCTCCGGCTTTGGCAATTTCCAGGTGCGCGACAAGCCGCCGCGCCCTGGCCGCAATCCCAAGACCGGCGAGACCATCCCCATCGCCGCGCGCCGCGTGGTCACCTTCCACGCGAGCCAGAAGCTCAAGAGCGTGGTGGAGCAGGCCGCGCCCGCAGCATCCGACGCCGAGGAGTGATACGCTTTGTCGGCAATTGTTATCGGCACCTGACGCATCGCGGCATAAAATCCCCTTATGACACGTACCGAATCCACCGTTACCTTACCGCCCATTCCCGCCAAGCGTTACTTCACTATCGGTGAAGTCAGCGACCTGTGTGGCGTCAAGCCCCATGTCTTGCGGTATTGGGAACAGGAATTCACGCAGCTCAAGCCGGTGAAGCGGCGCGGCAACCGCCGCTACTACCAGCATCACGAAGTGCTGCTGATCCGCCGCATCCGTTCCCTGCTGTATGAGCAAGGCTTCACGATCAGCGGCGCGCGCAATCGCCTGGGCGACGCGCGCGACGTGCCGCACGATCAGGACGCGGCAGTGCGCCTGTCGGGCGCGGAGATGCAAGCCCTGCGCAACGAGCTGGGCAACGTCTCGACGATGCTGGCCGAAGCCTTGGGCACGGCGGCAAACGTTGCTGGCGCAAGCGCCAGCAACGCCAGCCCTGCGGCCTGAACATCGGCGCATCGTCTTCCCCATATTGTTTGAATGCAGTACCTGCAACGCGCGGCGCAAGCCGCGCTTTGCATTGAGCAGTGCTTCGCGCTGCGTTCATCGATGCGCATGCGATTGATGCAATCGATGAACGCAGCGCGAAAATTTTTTGAGTATTCAGCACTTTTTTTGCACGAATGCGTGCAAACAATTTTTTGTTCTGCTATACTCTTTTTCTTTCGGGGCGTAGCGCAGCCTGGTAGCGCACTTGCATGGGGTGCAAGGGGTCGCGAGTTCGAATCCCGCCGTCCCGACCAGTAGTTCCAAAGGCCGTCAGTGAGAAATCACTGACGGCCTTTTCATTTGTTGGCGCTGATTTCAGCACGCGTTGCGCGAATGGCTGATAACAAAAGCCACCGTAAAAAAACGGCGCCCGAGTACAGCGCCAACCACGGAAAAACAGTATTGAAAAAGCCACCCGCAGGTGGCTTTGTTTTCTTCCGATCAGTGCCGATACTCCAGATGGATCAGCGGGTAGGGCCTGCCCTGATCATCAAGCGGCGAACGGCCCGTGCGCTTGAAGCCCATCCTTTCATAGAAGCCCACCGCCTGGCCGTTCTGTTCATTGACGTCCGTCGTCATGTTGGGATGGAGCGAGAGGCCGTGCCGCACCAGCGCGGCGCCTATGCCGGTTCCGCGGCAGGCGGGATCGACGAACAGCGCCTGCATGTGGCCGTTGTCGATCAGCATGAATGCCTGCGGATGGTCGCGGGCGTCGACCGCTAGCCAGAGCGGGACTTGGGGGAGAAAACCGCACACCATCTCGTCGATCGCCTGGCGATCCTCGGGTGATAGAAAGTCGTGCGTGGCGTCGACCGCGTTGCGCCAGATTTCGACGGCGCGTGCGCCTTCGTCGGGGCGGGAGGTTCTTATCGTAATCATCGGCGCAGCGTATTTGATTTCCTTTTGCAGCGTCAAATTGACGACGATCGGTTCCGTACCTGAATGGTATAAGTGCACGGCAGCGCAATTGAGGTGCGCTTGAGGGTCATTGATAACCAGGCGGTCTGCGGATGAAAGTCATGAGAAGTCTTGCGGTACTCCTTTTGCTGACGCTACAGGCGGCCTGCGCCGTTGCCGAAACGCAGGCGGACGCGTCGACCACGCGCGTGGTACAGGGCGGCCGCTGGACCGATGGCGCGGCCACGGGCGCGTACCGGATCGTGGTGGAAGAGGTCGGGTTCGAGCATGTCAGCTGCCGCGTACGGATTCAATGGGTCGCGTCCGCGGCCTCTGGACGTCCCGCCAAGCTCGTTGCGGAACAGACCTTCGTGGAACTCTCGACCACGTTCTGGAGTTGCGGGCAGGGCAAGCAGAGCGTGGTTGTCGCCGGCCATGTGCTGCAAGTGCAGGCCACGCACGCGTATTCCGGCGAGCCATGCACGTTCACGGCAAAGCTTGGCAAGCCGGGCCGATATCAATACGCAGGGTGCGGCAACGAGGAGCCGGCGCCGAAGACCGGTGGTTGAAACGCTCGCTGCGCCGATGCGTCGCGCGCGCACGTCGGGGTTTCGCAGGCTGGCGCGCGGCTTGGGTAAGATAAAGCCCACTCTTTGACATGCTTACCTGATGCCTCCATTCCAACGCACGTCCCTGCTCAAAAGAATATGCGCCAGCAAGATCACGCTCTTGCTGATCGCCTGCAATATCGCGGTGTACGGCGTGGCGGGCTTCGTGGACACGCGCGCGTTCGAGAGCCTGAGCCAAACCTCGTTCCTGATCGACTGGGGCGGCAACGTGCCGGCGTTGACGTTGTCGGGCGAGTATTGGCGCTTGTTCACCAGCATGTTCCTGCACATCGGTTTTCTGCATCTGGCAATCAACATGCTGGCGCTGTGGTCGCTGGGGATCATTCTGGAAGCGCGCATGCGTTCCTGGGTGTTCCTGGGCGTGTATCTGCTATCGGGCCTGTGCGGCAGCCTGGTCACCGCGCTATGGCATCGCGACGATTTTTTCCTGAGCTGCGGGGCGTCCGGCGCGATCCTGGGAATTTTCGGGGCGGCCATCGTTTATGGCCTGCATGACCGGCGCATGGGCCGGCCGCACATCCCGCCTGGCAATCTGTTGTTGAGTCTGGTGCTGACCTTTGGCGCGGGCTTCGCGTTTGACGTCGACAATGCGGCGCACCTGGGCGGCTTGCTCGCGGGCGCGCTGCTCGCGGGCATCGCGCTGTATGCCGAGTGCTTGCGGCCTAGGACGGCGACAGTGGTCCTGGTCGCCACCGGCGCGCTCAGCGCCGCAGCGCTGGCTGCGGTGACTCTAAGCAATCATGACCGCGGCATGCAGGAGCAGCTTGCCGCCGCGCAGTTTGGGCGCACGCTGGGAAAAATGGGATTGCTGGGCCCGGGCCAGGCGCTGTGGAAAGCGCCGTCATTGGATGAGTGCATCGCCGGTGCGTTGTCAGCCGCCGCGCGCGACGGATCACAAACGCCGGATCTGCGTAGCTGTGCGAAACCGGGCGACAGGGACCAGGCTCTGTTGGCAAGGTTCATGCCGCTGCAGTACCAAAGCTGCCATGCGCAGATCGCAGGGTTGCGCAAACTCTACACGGATGCCGCCATGCAAGAGGCATTGACCGCCGCGGACCAGTACTGCGGAATGCAAACACGGATCTATGGCGCGGTCTTTCAAGCAGACGGCGGCGAACTCGATCCGGAAAAGGCGCGCGAGGCGCGTTTGAAGATGAACTTCCTGCTCGACGAGAGGGGAATGTACCGGACGGATTCAGCACAACTGCAGGCGCAGGCAAACGCCCTGAAGCGCATGCTCCGCCGGCCGGGCGAGCTGGCCTTGGCGATCATCGGGCGCTCGGGTTGCCCGTACTGGAGTTGCGCGAGGTAGCGCGTGCCGCGCTTCACACAAGGCGGCGGCTAGGGTCCGCGACATGGGTCGTGACGATGTCGATAAACCGCTCGAGCGGCGCCGACTGGTTGTCGGCCCGCCAGACCAGCTCCCAATGCTGGACCACGTCCAGATCGGGCAGTTCCTTGAAGGCAACGGTGGGCGGCGCGGCGCGCGTGGCCGAGTCGGGCAGAACGGTGCAGCCCAAACCCGCGGCGACCAGGGTGAGCATTGATCCGACATCCACGCCCTGTATCGATGAGCGGGGCACGAATCCAGCCTTGAAAAAGCAATGAATCAGTCTGTCGTGCCAGACGGGCGCCGCATTGCGCGGCAGCCAGATGAAGTCCCGGCCGGCAAGTTCTCGCAAGGACGTCGGGCCGCCATTGTCCCATTGCCAGTCCGCGGGATAGGCGACCAGCATCTTTTCGGAATAGATGGGGATGCCTTTGAACGCGGGATCGTCGAGCGGCCTGAATAGCGTGAATCCCGCATCCAGCCTGCCCGTGGGCAGAAGTTCGATCTGCGCATCCGAAAGCAGATGACTGAGCGTCAACGAGACCCCCGGGGCCTCGCGGCGGAATAGCCGCAGCGCATCGGCGAGCAAGGAATGCAACGTCAGCATGACGGGCAGGGCGATGGTCAGGTGCCCGATCTCGCCGCGTCCCGCGCGCTGCGCGCGCTCCATTGCCGCGGTCGCATCGCCCAGCAGGCGGTTCGCGTCCAGGAGTAACTGCTTGCCCGCTTCGGTCAGATGGACGCCGCGGGTGGTCCGTTCAAAAACAGCGGTGCCCAGCTCTTCTTCCAATGCCTGGATCTGCCGAGTCAATGCCGGTTGGGCGATATGCACCAACTGAGCCGCGAGGCTGATGCTGCCGCGTTCGGCGACGGCAACGAAGTAACGCAATTGCCGCAGATCCATGGCTATACCTTATTAGTATGACGGGCATCGTTAAATAGCATTTTACGGCATGGTTGGGGTGTCTCTACCATTCGGGCGGTAGTGAACCTGTGTAGACAAAAAAACTTCAATAACGAAGATTCAAGCCCATGCCACAGAAAATCCTTGATCAGTTGTCCGCGGACGCCGCCAGGTACAGGCAAATCCGGCACGACCTGCACGCGCATCCAGAATTAGGCTTTGAGGAACACCGGACGGCGGAGGTCGTTTGCGAGGAACTGCGCCGGCTCTCCATCGGATTCCACACCCACATCGGACGCACCGGCGTGGTCGGATTCATTCCCGGCCGGGAAACGAGCAGCGGGCGGGCGATAGGCCTGAGAGCCGACATGGACGCACTCCCCATCCGCGAATGCACGGGGCTGGGGTACGCGTCAGCCGATGACGGAAAGATGCACGCCTGTGGCCACGACGGCCACGTCGCCATGCTGTTGGCCGCCGCCGCTTATCTGCAGCGCACCCGGAATTTCAATGGCGTGGTCTATCTGGTTTTCCAACCCGGAGAGGAGGGGCACAACGGTGGGTTGGAAATGGTCAAGGATGGACTGTTCGAGCGGTTTCCCATTGAAGAGATATATGCGCTTCACAACTGGCCGGCGTTGCCCCTGGGGACGGTATCGATTCCGGTCGGGCCTGTCATGGCGGCGTCCGACCGCATCACGATCCGGATCCGGGGCAAGGGCGGCCACGGGGGGATTGCGCCTCAACGAACGGTAGACCCGGTTCTGATCGCCGGCCATGTCATCGTTGCGGCGCACTCCATCGTGAGCCGCAACCTGGACCCGCTGGATGCCGGCGTGCTCAGCCTATGCGCCGTGGCGGGTGGCAATCTGGCCGGCTTCAACGTCATTCCGGACGAGGTGGTGCTTACGGGCACCGCCAGATCGTTGCGGCCGGAAGTTCAGCATGTCCTGCAGGCCCGCCTGCGGGAAACCGTGGAAAGCGTCGCGAGAGGGCTGGGCGGATCGGCGACCCTGGACTATGAGCCGAACGTGCCGGCCACGGTCAATACGGAACCGCAGACCCGCTTGGCCAGGCTGGCGGCGCAGGACGTGGTGGGCGAACAGCATGTTGTCCGGCATCCGGTGCCCAGCCTGGGCGGGGAGGATTTCGCCTATATGCTGCGCGAGCGGCCCGGGGCGTATCTGCACCTGGGCACGGGCGATCCGGATCATGCGCATGGGCTGCACACCTCGCACTTCGATTTCAACGACGCCGCCATTCCCATTGGAAGCGCGGTGCTTTCCCGGATAGCCGAAAGAGCGCTGCCGCTGGACAACAACAACTAGGTAGCAGTTGGGAGGAGACTAGACATGAAAAATGCAAAAAAGAAGAGCGCCCCGCGATGGCTGCAATTGACGGCGGCGATATTTGGCAATGCGCTCGAATGGTATGACTTCGGCGTGTTCGCGGCGATGGCGTTCATCATTGCCAAGGTGTTCTTTCCGGAAGCGGGCGAACATACCGCGCTGCTGCTGACGCTGGCGACCTTCGGAGTCGGTTTCGTCACGCGCCCGATAGGCGGCATTGCTATTGGCATGTACGCGGACCGCAAAGGCAGGAAGTCGGCGCTGCAACTGATCATTGCATTGATGACGGTGTCCTTGCTCATCATGGTCTTTACGCCTTCGTATGCGACCATAGGCGTCGCCGCGCCCATCCTGATCGTGCTGGCCCGCCTGATGCAGGGGATTGCGACCGGCGGCGAGTTTGCATCGTCCACCGCCTATCTGGTGGAAGCCGCGCCCAGGAACAAGAAGGGACTCTATGGCGCGTGGCAGATGTTCGGCCAGAATCTCGCCAATCTGGGAGGCGCCGCCACGGGGTTTCTGCTGACATCGATTTTCACCGAGCAGCAGTTGCTCGATGGCATGTGGCGCATTCCGTTTGTCGTGGGACTGCTGATCGCGCCGCTGGGATGGTGGATCCGGCGCTATCTGGACGAGCCCGAAGAGTCCGCGGCGTCGCTGCGCAAGGGGGAGACGGTCAGCCTGGCAGCCATGCTGGGCCGTTATCCGCGGTCCATCGCAGCCACGCTGTGCCTGACCACGTGCGCCACGGCCTCCGTCTATACATTCATCATCTATCTGCCGACTTTCGTGACCCGGCAGTTCGGCTTCGCGCTGCATGACGCCTTCACCGCGCAGGCCATCGGGCTGCTGGCGCTGATCGTCATCATTCCAATTTCCGGCGCGATTTCGGATCGCCGTGGAAGAAAGCCGGTGATGCTGTCGTTTCTGCTGCCCTACGCGATATTGATGTATCCACTGTTCTCGTGGGTGCAGTCGACGCCGACCTTGCCGAATCTGATCGTCGCATTCACCGTGCTGAGCATACTGCTGGGCGGCTTTCTCGGACCGTTCGCGACGGCGCTCGGAGAACAGTTTCCGACTAACGTGCGCTCGGCCGGGTTGGCGGTTTGCTACAACATCGCCGTCATGATTTTTGGCGGATTCGCCCAGTTCATCGTCACCTGGCTGATCCAGGTCACGGGGATATCGCTGGCGCCCGTGTTCTACAGCCTTGCAGGGGGCGTGCTCGGTGTACTGGGCTGTTTGTTGATACGGCCTGCCGATGATGCCAGGCAGGCGGCTCAGGAGTTGCCTGGACGGATGGCGCAGCGCGGATCAGTGGCGTGATATGCCGCGCGCAGACAGCAAGAAACGGGACGACAAGGCGCGCTCGCCTTTATAGGATGCAGGCATTGTTCATGCTTGGAGCTGACGCCGATGTCTTTATCTCTTGCTGGAAAGGTCGCTTTGGTGACAGGCGCGTCATCGGGTATCGGACGCGCGATAGCGTTGCTGCTAGCGGCCCAGGGCGCGGCGCTGGTGCTGACCGCGAGACGCCGTGAACTTCTGGAGCAAGTGGCGGGCGAGATCAGAAGCGCCGGTGGGCGGGCTTGCGTTTCGGCCGGCGATGCCGCCAGGCCGGAAACGCACAGGCAAGCGGTGCAGGATGCGCAACGCGAATTCGGCGGCTTGGATATCGCGGTAAACAATGCCGGCACCATCGGACCGGTCAAGCCGCTGGCGGAAGTCGCCCTGGACGAGTGGGAGCGCACGCTGAGCGTCAATCTCACTGCGGCGTTTCTGGGCGCGCGCCAACAGATTCCGGCCATGTTGGAGCGGGGCGGCGGGGCGCTGGTCTTCGTGTCCAGCTTTGTGGGGACGAGCGTGGGCTTGCCGGGGATGGCGGCATACGGCACGTCGAAAGCCGCGCTGATGGGCTTGGTCAAGGGCATTACGGCAGACTATGGCGCGCAAGGCATCCGGGCCAATGCGCTCCTGCCTGGCGGGGTGGACACCGAGATGGCCGGGAGCCAGGAGCAGAAGGATTGGGCAGCCAGCCTGCACGCCATGAAGCGGATTGCGCGCACCGATGAAATCGCCTCGGCGGCGCTGTTCCTGGCGAGTCCGATGGCAAGCTTCGTGACGGGGTCCGCGCTTTACGCAGATGGAGGCAACTCTGCGGTGAAGTGAGCGCGCGTCGGGCGCGCTCAATCGCGCAAGACTGGCGCTTCGCTGGCGGCGGCTTGTCGGCGCGAGTACAGGTCCAGGGCTTCCTTGGTATTGACGCCCAAAGGCCCGAGGACAGCATCCAGCGCCTCGGCATTGCGGGCGAGTTCATCGCGGCCGGGCAGTTCGCCATTGACCGCCACAATGACGCGATTGCCCGTTTGCAGATTGAAGAATTCCCCGAACACCGTCGCATAGGTCGCTGACTCGCGCTCATACAGCTGGCTGTTGGTGAACGTATTCGCCACCGCCACGCCGCCCGGCGCGAGAATGCCGCGCACGTGCTGCAGGAACTCCAGCGTCATCAGGTGTTCGGGGATGTAGTCGACGTCGAACGCATCCAGCATCACCATGTCGTATTGGAGGCCGTCGCGATGGGCGCGTTCGATGTAGGCGCGGCCGTCTTCCAGGAAGAGGCGCTGCCTGGGGCCTTGCTGGTAGCCGAAGTAGCGCGCCGCGACATTGCCCACCGCGGGATCGATCTCCACGGTATCGATGACCGTATCAGGCAGCAGCGCGGCCAAGGTCTTCTGCAGCGTGGCGCCGCCCAGCCCGACGATCAGGATGTTGCGCGGCTTGGGATTGATGTAGAGCGCGGTCATCATCATGCGCGTGTACGAAAACACCAGTTGCCCGGGGTGCTCCAGACTCATGCAGGTCTGACGGCCGACGTCGTGCATGGAGTTGAAGTTCATGCAGCGTTCGCCGTTTTCCTCGAATACCAGCAGTTTGCCGAACTGCGAGTCTTCGCTGTGGATCAGCTCCGGGCCGCCATTGCCCCGCAGCAGCAGCAATGCCGCGCCGGCGATGATGAGTGCGAGTACGGTACGGCTGACAATACGGAACATAGGGTGACAGGCGATAAGCAAGGGACGCATCATCGTATCCTGCTCCGACAGCGGCCGCGCGGCGCCTTGGGGGCAGCGGCTGGACTGGCGAGGCACGCTGTCCTTGAAACCTGAAAAATCAGCCATCGGTTTTTTTGAAAGATTCGTTCTATATATTTCATTTCCTTAAATACTCGGCTCTCCTTAGAATTTTGCTCGAAACGGGACGCATAGATTCCCGTTCAGAAAAACAGAGGAGACCCGCATGTTCTACGATCCCGTCCCCAGGATTCAGGCCAGCGTCCACGCCCGGCTGCCCGACGAGCTGAAGTGGCAAGGCCAGGACCTGAACGAGTGGGTCGCCAGCCAGCCGCAGGGCAATCCGCCGCGCTCGCTACTGGAAGGGCCGTCCTTCGGGCCGGACGGCCTGCTGTATTGCGTGGACGTCATCAACGGCCGCATCCTGCGTGTCGATGCGCAAGGCGAATTCGAGCCGCTTGCGCAGTACGACGGCTGGCCCAACGGCCTGAAGTTCCATCGCGACGGCCGCATCTTCATCGCCGACTACAAGCACGGCATCATGCAGTTCGATCTGGAGCGCCGCGAGGTGCGCCCGGTGCTCGAGCGCTACAACATCGAGCGCTTCAAGGGCGTGAACGACCTGTTCTTCTCGCAGGCGGGGGACCTCTATTTCACCGACCAGGGCATGACCGGCTGGCAGGACCCGACCGGACGCCTGTTCCGCTTGCGGCCCGACGGCAAGCTCGATTGCCTGCTCGACTGCATACCCAGCCCCAACGGCCTGGTGATGGACCTGGACGAGCATGCGTTATATGTCGCGGCGACGCGGGCCAACGCCATCTGGAAGGTGCCGCTATTGCGCAACGGCCAGGTCGGCAAGGTCGGCACCTTCATCCAGATGTCGGGCGGCGGCGGACCGGACGGCCTGGCGCTGGACGCCCGGGGCGGGCTGTGCATCGCCCACGTGGGCCTGGGCACGGTGTGGTGCATGGACCCGCTGGGCCAGCCGGCCCTGCGCATCCAGTCGCCGGAGGGACTGCATACCACCAACGTGGCTTTTGGCGGGCCGGGCGGGCGCACGCTCTACATCACCGAGTCCAGTTCGGCCAGCATTCTGCGCGTCGATCTGGACGTGGCGGGCAAGCCCATGTACCTGCCGGCGCCGGCCGCGCAGGCGCTCTGAGTACGACATATCCCAACTACCAAAAGGACAGAACAGATGGATCAGGCAATTGTGCTGGGCGCGGGCACCATGGGGGCCGACGTCGCCGCCGGTTTTCATGCGGCGGGCTGGCGCGTGTGGCTGGTGGAGCCCGATGCGGCCGCGCGCAAGGCGGCGACGCGGCGCGTGAATGCGTCCAGCGAAATGATAGGCGGCCAGGCGGACGCGGATCGTATCGTCACCAGCGCCACCCTGGAGGAAATCGACTGGAGCGATACGCGCATCGTGGTCGAGTGCGTGCCGGAATTGCTGGAGACCAAGCGCGCGGTCTTCGCCCGGCTGGAACAGCTGGCGCCCGCCGCCATCCCCCTGACCAGCAATTCGTCCAGCTTTCCGATCAGCGCCATCGGCGAGGGCTTGCAGACCCGTGCGCGCATGGTGGGCCTGCATTACTTCATGCCCGCCCATCTGGTGCCCGCCGTGGAGGTGATACGCGGCGAGGCGACCGATGAAGCCATGGCCCAGGAAGTCAGCCGCATCATGCGCGATACGGGCAAGAAGCCGGTGCAGGTCAAGCGCGACGTGCCGGGGTTCCTGGCCAACCGCATCCAGCATGCGCTGATGCGCGAGGCGATCGCGCTGGTCGAGGAAGGCTTCGCCTCCGCCGAGGACGTGGATACCGCCGTGCGCTATGGGTTCGGGTTCCGCTACATCGCGGCGGGCCCGCTGCTGCAGAAGGACCTGGCCGGCATCGACATCCATTGCGCGGCGGCCGCGACCATGTATCCGCACCTACGCACGGACGACAGGCCCAGCGCGCTCATGCGCGAGCTGGTCGAGCAGGGCAACATAGGCGTCAAGTCGCCGTCCCTGAAGGGCTTCTACCAATGGACGCCGGACCGCGTCGCCCAGGAGCAGCGGCGCTACCAGGTCGCCCTGGGCAAGGCCATGCAGATCCTGAAGGATGAGGAAGCGTTGGCCTGACGCAGACTGTCGCGGGACTGAACTGCCCCCCGAAAGTTGGACGTAAATCCAACTTTCGGGGGGACGGAGCGGCAAGGCTTCGAGCTTGCGGATGTCAGGGTTCTTTAGCCGCCGAGGCTGCCCTGCGCCATTCCGATGCTCGCCCCGGTGGGGCTGCGCTTCGGATGGCTCCGGGGTCCTCGGCTGGCAGTCGCCCAATGCACTGGTTTTGGACCCCGTTCATGGGCAGATGCCGTGAGCCGGTGGCCGGGCGGAGGGATCCGAAGCGCAGCCCCACTGGGGCGAGCATCGGAATCCCGCAGTCCGGACGCCGGCGGCTCAAGAACGCTGCCTCACAAGACCGAAGTACGGGGCAGCAGGGCTTCCAGCTTGCGGGTGTCAGGGTTCTTTAGCCGCCGAGGCTGCCCTGCGCCATTCCGATGCTCGCCCCGGTGGGGCTGTGCTTCGGATGGCTCCGGGGTCCTCGGCTGCCAGTCGCCTAATGCGGGTGGTTTCGGACCCCGTTCATGGGCAGATGCCGTGAGCCGGTGGCCGGACGGAGGGATCCGAAGCGCAGCCCTGCCGGGGCGAACATCGGAATCCCGCAGTCCGGACGCTGGCGACTCAAGAACCCTGCCTCCCAAAACCGAAGTGCGGGGCGGTAGGGCTTCGAGCTTGCGGATGTCAGGGTTCTTTAGCCGCCGAGGCTGCCCTGCGCCATTCCGATGCTCGCCCCGGTGGGGCTGCGCTTCGGATGGCTCCGGGGTCCTCGGCTGGCAGTCGCCTAATGCATTGGTTTCGGACCCCGTTCAGGGGCAGATACCGTGAGCCGGTGGCCGGGCGGAGGGATCCGAAGCGCAGCCCCATCGGGGCGAGCATCGGAATCCCGCAGTCCGGACGCCGGCGGCTCAAGAACCCTACCTCACAAAACCGAAGTGCGGTCCGGATTTTCCTCATCCGGATGTCCTAAGACACGCAGGTATTTTTTTGACAGAACATAAATTTTTTTCTCTTTTCGCAGGCGGGAGTTTGCGAACATGCGTCTAGAGCCTTCAAGCCATAAGAACGCATCGGGAGACAAAAATGTTCTGTAGAAACGCCGCGCGCAAGCGCGTTCACATCGTCACGGCCGCCTTCGTCGCGGCCGCCGCCTTCGCCGTTCCTGGCCATGCATCCGCGCAGGCTGCCGACAGCTATCCCAGCAAGCCCATCCGCCTGATCATCCCGTATCCGCCCGGCGGCGCGACCGACGTGATCGGGCGCATCGTGGGCCAGCGTCTGAGCGAGCAGATCGGCGGCCAGGTCGTGATCGAGAACCGGGGCGGAGCAGGCGGCAATATCGGCGCGGCCGAAGTGGCGCGCGCACAGCCCGACGGCTATACCTTGCTGATGGGGGCGCTGACCTCGCACTCAGTCATGGCGACCCTGGAAAAGGACACCATCCCGTACGACTTGCGCAAGGACTTCGCGCCCGCTGGCGTCGTCGGCTTCGTGCCGCTGGTGGCCGTGGTCAATCCCAAGCTGCCGATCAAATCGCTGGCCGATCTCGTGAGCTACGCGAAGGCGAATCCCGGAAAACTCAACTTCGCCTCATCGGGCGCCGGCGCTCCCCAGCGCATGGCGATGGAACTCTTCAAGCAGATCGCGGGCGTCAACATCGTGCACGTGGCCTATCGCGGCAGCGGCCCGGCCATGACCGACCTGGTCGGCGGCCAGGTGGAGACAATGACGGAGACGGTTCCGGCCGCGATCTCCTTCATCAAGTCCGGCCAGCTGCGTCCCTTGGCCGTCCTGACGCCCCAACGCGTCTCGATGCTGCCGGACATACCGACCGCCGAGGAGCAGGGCTTCAGCGGCTTCAACGTCAGTTCACTCTTTGGCGTGATGGCGCCGGCCGGCACGCCGGCTCCCATCGTCGCCAAGATCAACAAGGCGCTGACCACGGCGCTGGCCAAGGACGACGCCAAGGCCCAGCTGCTGCAGCAAGGCGTTTATGCCGACGCGCTCGACGTCGAGGCCTCCAAGGCGCGGCTGAACGCCGAAATCGAACAGTGGGCCAAGGTCATCCGCGACGGCGGCATCACCGCAAATTAACTGGAAGCAGCTTGAACAAGATGAGCAAGAAAAACACCGGAGCATCGCAGGACGAGGCCAGCGGCCTGCGCAAGGGCCTCACCAGCTACGGCGACAGCGGCTTCTCGCTGTTCCTGCGCAAGGCCTTCATCAAGGGCGCGGGCTACACGGATGGCGCGCTGGACCGGCCGGTGATCGGCATCGCCAACACGGGTAGCGCCTACAACCCCTGTCACGGCAACGCGCCGCAGCTGCTGGAAGCCGTCAAGCGCGGCATCATGTTCGCGGGCGGGCTGCCGATGGACTTCCCGACCATCTCCATCCACGAGAGCTTCTCCTATCCCACCAGCATGTACCTGCGCAACCTCATGTCCATGGACACCGAGGAGCTGATACGCGCGCAGCCCATGGATGCGGTGGTGCTGATAGGCGGATGCGACAAGACCGTGCCCGCCCAGCTCATGGGCGCCGCATCCGCGGACATTCCGGCGATCCAGCTGGTGACGGGGTCGATGCTGACGGGTTCGCACCGGTCCGAGCGGGTGGGCGCATGCACGGATTGCCGCAGGTACTGGGGCAAGTACCGCGCCGACGAGATCGACGACCAGGAGATCGCCGACGTCAACAACCAGCTCGTGGCCAGCGTGGGCACTTGCTCGGTCATGGGCACGGCAAGCACCATGGCCTGTATCGCCGAAGCGCTGGGCATGACGGTGCCCGGCGGCGCCACGCCGCCGGCGGTCACGGCGGACCGCATGCGCATCGCCGAACTCACGGGCGCGCAGGCCGTCGAGATCGCCAGGCAGCGCCTGTCCGTCTCGAAGATCCTGACCGCGGATGCCTTCGAGAACGCCATGCGCGTGCTGCTGGCCATCGGCGGATCCACCAACGGCATCATCCACCTGACCGCCATCGCCGGCCGGCTGGGCCTGGACCTGGATCTGCAGGCGCTGGACCGCATGGGGCGCGAGACGCCCGTGCTGGTGGACCTGAAACCGTCGGGCCAGCATTACATGGAAGACTTCCACAAGGCCGGCGGCATGGCCACGCTGTTGCGCGAACTCAAGCCGTTGTTGAAGCTTGACGCGCTGACCGTGACCGGCAGGACGCTGGGCGAGGAGATCGAACGCGCGGGGCCGGGCTTCGCGCAAAGCGTGGTCAAGACCCGCCAGAACCCGATCTACCCGCAGGGCGGCATCGCCGTGCTGTCCGGCAACCTGGCCCCCGAAGGCGCCATCATCAAGCAGTCGTCCGCCGATGCCGGCCTGATGGAGCACGAAGGCCGGGCCGTGGTGTTCGAGAATGCCGAGGACCTGGCGGGCCGCATCGATGCCGTGGACCTGGATGTCACGCCGCAGGACATACTGGTGCTGAAGAACATCGGACCCAAGGGCGCGCCCGGCATGCCGGAGGCGGGCTATATCCCGATCCCCAAGAAGCTGGCGTCGCAAGGGGTGAAGGACATCATCAGGATCTCGGACGGCCGCATGAGCGGCACCGCTTTCGGCACCATCGTGCTGCACGTCACGCCGGAAGCGGCCATAGGCGGGCCGCTGGCCTATGTCAGGAACGGCGACCGCATACGCCTGAGCGTGAGCCGGCGCGAGATATCCCTGCTGGTATCGGACGAAGAACTCGAACGCCGCCGCCGCGAGCAGCCCGTCACGCCGCCCACCGCCGAACGCGGCTACAAGAAGCTCTTTCTGGACACCGTGACGCAGGCCGACAAGGGCGTGGATTTCGATTTCCTGCGCGGCGTGCCGGGCAAATCGAAGCAGGGCTAGGGCTTTGCCCCACGTCCTTCCAAACCGCCGAAGATGGCCCGGGCATCTTGGGAAATCGACGCGGCCATCTTGGCATGATGGCCGCGGGTGTTCCAGATCAAGCCGTTGCGGCGCACGGGCGCGCGGTTGGGCAATGGGATGCGCGCCACGTCGAGCGACTTCCACATGGACGACCAGTCCGGAATCAGCGCGACACCCAGGCCTTCGTGCACCAGGGCGACGATGGCTAGCAGGCCGTCGATCTCCAGGCGCTGCTTGGGCCAGATCTGGTGGTCGCGCAGATAGCGGTCGGCCAACTGGCCGCCGTATATGTTGCGGTCGTAGCGTATGAAGGGTTGGGTCGACAGCAGGGTGTGGGCGTCCTGGTCCGCAAGATGCGACGGGGCCACCACGACCAGCGGCTCTTCCATGAACGGCTGCCAGAGACAGCTCTTGGGCACGGCGAACTGCGGCTCCACCACGATGGCGGCGTCGAGTTCGCCGTTGACCACCTTGCCGCACAGGTCGATGGAGCCGCCCGGGGTGACGAACACCGAGGCGTCGGGATGGCGGCGGTAGAGGGACTTGAGTATGGGAGGCAGCACGTTGGTGAGCGCGGACACGAAACAGCCGATGCGGAATTCGCCTGGCTGGTCGCCGTCGATGGCCATGGCGCGCAGATCGCGGAGGTTGCGGATGGCCGCCTTGGTGCCTTCGAGTATGCGCATGCCGCTTTCGGTCGGCCTGACCGATCGCCCCGAGCGCTTGACCAGCGCCACGCCCAGGTCCATCTCCAGCGCCTTGATGCGTGCGGCGATGGCGGCCGAGGTCAGATCGAGCTTGCGCGCCGCTTCAGCGAAAGAACCGGCTTCGACGACCGCGACGAAGCTCTGCATGCACTTGATGTCCATGATGCGATGGGCTATTGCCCTGAAAGGAGAAACTTCAGGTTGGAGATCGCAGGAACCGCTACGAACCCGGCTGCGAGGGTTACAGGCTTATCGCGCCAATTTTCCATATGTTAATAGCGTCGAGGTTGAAATCCATGATGGAGCATGAACTGGCTGCAGCGCGCCAGGCAGCAGAAGCAAGCCCTGGGCATGGGGACGGCAGGTTTCCTCCTTTGCTCAAGGTAGGGGTTTTTCCCGATTCGGTGGAAGCGCAGTTCCGTTCGATGTTCACCTTGATCGAGGAAGAGGCGCTTCAGAGCGACCCCGCGCAGGCCGCCGCGATCGGCGGCATTGTCACGCGTTCGAACTACCGGATTCCCGCCGAGCTGATGGACCGGCTGCCGGGCCTGCGCATCATCGCCACCAACGGCGTCGGCTACGACGGGATCGCGCTGGACCACGCGCGCCGGAAGAACATCGTCGTGACCAACACGCCGGACGTGCTGAACAAGGCCGTGGCCGAATTGGCGGTGGGGCTGTTGCTGGCTTTGTTGCGCAAGCTGCCCGCGGCCGACGGCTTCGTGCGCACCGGGGCATGGGAGGATGCGCCTTTTCCGCTGGGCGGGAGCCTGGCGGGCAAGAAGGTCGGCATCGTCGGCCTGGGGCGCATAGGCAAGGAGATCGCCCAGCGGCTCGTGCCGTTTGAAGTGGACCTCAGCTACTTCGGCCGCGCGCGCCAGGAGGTTCCCTGGCGGCACTTCGATTCCCTGCAGGCCATGGCCCGCCATGTGGACGTGCTGATCCTGTCGTGCCCCGGAGGCGCGGCAACGCGCCATATCGTCGATGCCGCCGTGCTGCGGGCGCTGGGTCCGCTGGGCCTGGTCGTCAACGTCGCCCGCGGCTCGGTGGTCCACGAGGCCGACCTGTGCCATGCGCTGGCCAATGGCATCATCCAGGGCGCCGCGCTCGATGTGTTCGAAAGCGAGCCGCTGGGCGAGAGCCCGCTGCGGCACATGTCGAACGTGATCCTGGCGCCCCATATCGGCAGCGCCACGCACGAGACGCGCCGCCAGATGGCGGAGCTGGCGATACGGAACCTGGTGTCGTTTTTTACGACGGGGCGGGCGGTGACGCCCGTGGCGTAGCTGAACTGCCGCAACCATCAATTTGAAAAAGCGCAGACGGATCCGCGGCGACCTTACCGGAACACGGGAATGCTCCCCGATTCAGTGCGCCGGTCTCCCGCCGCTCGCAGCTTTTTTTCTAATTCCAGGATGCGGCGTTGGCCTGCCGCGAGCGCTTGCGCCGACGTATGTATCGAGTGATGGCCCAAGTGCAGCGGGTACGGATGAGGCTCAGCCGAACCCAAGATAAAAACTGCGTTCTCCTTGCCTGACGAGGTGAGCGTGATGGGCGTTTCGCCGTGTTCGAAAACCGCCATTTCTCCAGTGGCCAGAGGGGTGCCCGCGTCCAGTGATCCTCGCGCGATGGCCAGCCATCCGACAGAATGGCCTGTCGGCGGCTGGTAGGTCCAGGATTCGCCCGGCTTCAGGGTGACGAGCAAGTAGTTGATGCCTTCCGGCGCGGGCACGGGGCTTTGAGCGTCGCCATGGCGTCCCAGGATGACGTGCGCCGGACCGGTCCGAGGAATGTCGTGGGCCTCGATGTAGCGGCTGACTGGCGCGCTGTTTTCCTGGTCGGGGCGCAGGGCGAGCCAGAGCTGGAACGCCTGGATCCGCGGCGCTTTGCCGGGCGACAGTTCCTTGCCGTGCCAGACGCCGCCGCCGGCCCGCATCCATTCGACCCCGCCATAGCCGAGCGTCCCGGATGCCTTGCCCGGATCCTCGTATCGGACATGGCCTTCGGTGATGAGGGTGACCGTGGCGATGCCCGAATGGGGATGCAAGGGCCTGTCGGCGATGGCTTGCATCGTTGCCGGGCTGACATCGATGAGATCCAGCAACACGAAGGGCTTCAGGGACTGTCCCAGATCGGCAGGGCTCGTGAGGCGGGTGATGGGCCCGTGCTTGTGGCCGGACGTGCGGTACGCGATGGGCCGCGTAGCCGCTGCCGGGCTGCTTGTGGATAGGGCGTTCATGGCGTCGCGTCCGCCGTGTCAGGCACGGGCCGCACGCGCGGCGGCGGCCAGCCCGTTGGGACGATGCTGCCAGGTGATCGCAGCCGTGATGAGCAGGAGCACCAGGGCCGGAACCGGACTGCCCTCGATGACGAACGAATGGGCCAGCAGGGCGCCGATCATGGTGGCGCTCAGCAGTAGTCCGCCGAGGAAGGCTGTCGCGGGGATGAGGACGGCTACCCCGCCGATCACCTCGACGATGCCAGTGAGGATGCGGAACCATTGTCCGATGCCGAGTTGATCGAAGGGCTGGACCATGGCGGGAACGCCCGCCAGTTTGGCTGCGCCTGCAGCAAGGAATACGACCGCGGCGAGGATGCGCAGTCCTCGGGAAACGTACTTGGAGATTCGGACTTGGGGCTGCGCTGGCGGTATCTCGGCGCTGCTGTGGGGGAGCTTCATTGCGGGTAGCCTCGGTATAAAATTGTGACTGAGGCTAGCAATGTAACTACGGTCTCGATCGTGCACAATACGGCACATCAGGAGAACTCGGTATTATGAATGTGACTGAAAAGCTCCACGCTTTGCACGAGCAGGACTGCCAAAAAATCAGTCAAGTGCTGGCGCGCATCGGTGAAAAATGGAGCGTCCTCATCATCATGATTCTGTCCGATGGCCCGCGTCGTTTCACCGAAATCAAACGCACCATCAACGGCATTTCGCAACGGATGCTGACGCTTTGCCTGCGCGGGCTGGAGCGCGACGGACTCATCAAGCGCACGGTTTTTTCAGTGATGCCGCCGCATGTGGAGTATGAGCTGACACCGCTGGGACGCTCGCTCACCGAGCCCGTCATCGCGCTGGGATGCTGGGCCAGCCAGCACATTGCCGATATCGACGCGGCCAGGGAATCCTTCGATGCACAGGCACAGGCGGCGAGCGAGAAGCCGGCCCGACACCGCTAGCGGCCGCCGGCTTGGTTGCCCGCTAGAACCACACCGTGGCAATCAGCAGCGCACAGCCCGCCGTGGCGGTGGCGGCCATGGCGGCGGCCAGGCGCAGGGCGATCTTGCGTTCCTTGCGGCCGACATTGGGGTTGCCGTCATTGGCTGAGCGCAGCTGTTCCCAGGTCGATGCCGCGCCCGCCTCGCGGCTCTGCAAAGCCGAGGCGGCGTTCGCCGTGGAGCGGGAAATGCGGGTGAGCCGCAGCGCCGGATAGGCCAGCAGCAGCCCGCCCAGGAACAAGGCGCAGGCGCTGATCGCCCCTGCAGTGAAAGCCGAGCTGTCGCGCGCCGCAAACAGGATGAAGGCCGCCGCCAGGCCGATGAGGTTCAAGCCGGCCAAGGCTTTCAGCGCCTGGACTCCCCAGGGGCCGGTGGCTTCCTCGGTGAAGTCTCCGACCGAGCGCCAGTAAGCGGCGTCGCTGGAAGCGGCTTGGAAAAAGAAGGCGAGATCCCTAAGCAGTACATCGCCTTGCCTGTCGTCGGGGCTGGTGTCCCGATGCCACTGGGCCGCGAATTTCCGGCTTCGTTCGGCATCCGCGTGATGTGCGTGCGCCCAGTTCTCCGCCAGACGTACCGCCGCTTCGACGGTAAGAGCCCCCGCGGGCCTTGCACTGTCTTTCATTTTTTTCATCCCCATATATGGGACATTGTACTGGGCCTGCGTGGCGGCTAGGTTGATGCAAGACAGGAGGGCGGCGCGCGGCGGAGATCAAGGCAGGGCGGCGCCTGGACGTGGGGCAGGCCGGGAAAAACACACTTCGAGCAGGCTGTTGCTGCGCAGTTTGATGGTGACGTCCGTTCGTCGCCTGCCCAGGGTGGTGGCGGCAAACAGGCCAAGCGCCAGGGCGCCGATCCAGGCGGGAAGAAAGCTGGCCAGATCCCAACCCGTGATGCCGCGGTTGTAGGGTTGCTTGAGCACCTGCGCGGTCAGCCTGTGTTCATGGCAGAACGACTGCATCGCCGCCGCGGTTTGATCGATGTCGACGATGTTCTCAAGAAAGAACGGCTCCTGCGCCAGCATCAGTCGGGCAAGTTCGCCGGCAGGCAGGCGGTTCTCGAAGTAGGTGCGTACCGTGGACATATGGCGGGTTCCGGGCGTGCGCAAATCGTCATGTGCCGGCGGCTGGAAAGCGGCAAGAGCCGCCGGGCTTGTGGGGCATAGTCTATGCCAAATCCACCCGCTGTTACGGTCTCGATTCGCCGTCTCTGTGTCTGGCGGGCAGGGCGCCGGCCGCGCACACTTCCCAGGTCGCCACGCAGTCCGCGCGGCCTGAGAGGACGTCCCATGCGCTACCGTTATGTCACCGCCGATGTGTTCACCAGCCAAGCGTACGGCGGCAATCCGCTGGCAGTCGTATTCGACGCCCAAGGGCTGAGCGCGGCGCAGATGCAGCGCATCGCGCGCGAATTCAACTATTCCGAAACCAGCTTTGTGCTGCCGCCGCGCAATCCTGCCCATACGGCCTGGGTGCGCATCTTCACGCCCGACCGCGAGGTGCCGTTCGCGGGACATCCGAATGTGGGCACGGCCGTGGTGCTGGCGCGGGAAATGGCGGCTTCGGGCGTGACCGTGCCGGATGCCTTCGTGTTCGAAGAGGAAGCGGGACTGGTGCGCATTGCGCTGCGGACGGGCGCAAGGGGAGTGGACGCTGCGGAACTGCTCGCGCCACAACCCTTGTCGCGCGCCAGCGAGGCGCCGGCCGCCGCCGTGGCGCGGGCCTTGAGCCTGGATCCCGCGGACATCGATACCTCCGCGCATGCGCCGCAGGTGGCGTCGGTCGGCCTGATCTTCCTGGTGGTGCAGTTGGCCAGCCGCGACGCCTTGCGCCGGGCCGTGCCCGACCCGGCGGGCTACGCGGCCCTGCTGCCGCTGGACGGCGCGAAGTCCATCTATGCCTATACCACCGACACCCGCTCGGGCGGGGCGGGTGGACAGCCGGATGTGCAGGCCCGCATGTTTACCGGGCGCATGACGGAAGACCCCGCGACCGGCAGCGCGACGGCGGCCATGACGGCCTTGCGCGCGGCCTTGCGCGGGGATGGCGCGCTGCGCCTGCGGGTGGAGCAGGGCGTGGACATGGGGCGCGCCAGCGTGCTGCTGGCCCACGCCGAACCGCGCGCCGACGGCGTGTGGGCGGGCGTGGCGGGCGAGGCCGTGGTGGTCATGGAAGGCACGCTGGCGGCGCCTGATGTGTCTTGAGCTTGGCGGCGCCGCGGGGGCTCGTGTATGCTTGCCCGCATGACCGCACCGCATTTCGCGCCGATCTCCGGCGCCGCTTGCCGACGAATCACTCGACGTCTACGTTGAGTGGCCAGTCACGTCCAGGCGCCGAACCCTCGGCGACTATCCCTGAAAGCCACGATACCCCTCGTGGCTTTTTTGTTTCTGGCTGGTCCCGCTGTCGAGGCGTATCGCAAGGCTTTCGTTGCCATCCTTGAAGGAACGAAGCATGAGTGCGCAAGACCTCGCCATCCGGCCCTACCATTCGACCG
Source organism: Achromobacter pestifer (assembly GCF_013267355.1). Taxonomy (NCBI): domain Bacteria; kingdom Pseudomonadati; phylum Pseudomonadota; class Betaproteobacteria; order Burkholderiales; family Alcaligenaceae; genus Achromobacter; species Achromobacter pestifer. The sequence continues at coordinate 190,285 of NZ_CP053985.1, read as the reverse complement.
ACGAAGCCGCGATCATCCAGCTGTGGCATGACTGCGGCCTGACCCGCCCATGGAACGATCCGCGCAAGGACATTGCGCGCAAGCTCGCGGTGCAAGCGGATCTGTTCCTGGTGGGGGAGGCGGACGGCGCGATCGTCGCGACGCTGATGGGCGGCTATGACGGCCACCGCGCCTGGATCAACTACCTGGCGGTATCGCCCGCGCATCAGCGCCGTGGCCATGCGACCGCGCTGATGCAGGCGGTCGAGCGCAAGCTGCTGGCCATGGGCTGCCCCAAGATCAATCTGCTGATACGCTCGGGCAACGTTGCCGTGAAGGACTTCTATGCGGCCCTGGGCTTTCAGCAGGACGAGGTCATCAGCCTGGGCAAGCGCCTGATTCCGGATCTTTGACGACCCATATCAGGCGCCGGCGGGCGGCGATCAGATCGCCACGGTCAGGTACACCGCTTCGCGGCCCACGATGGGCATGCGGGTGGGCATGAAGATGGTGCAGTCGTCGCAGGGCGAACGGATTTCCTCGGTGCCGTTCATGGCGATGAGTTCACCCTTGGCGTAGGTTTCGAAGCCGATGACCGGACGGGTGAAGGTGAAGTCCTCGGACTTCACCATGTGCACTTCGAGCAGGCGGTAGCGCTGCGGCGCGGGCGGAGGCGGCGTGCCGGCGGGCATGTCGATCAGGCCCGTGTGCGCCAGGAAGCGCAGCGTGACGTCCGTGGCCAGGTCGGCGGCGGATTGCGCGAAATGCTGGCCGCATTCGACCACCAGCGAGCCATTGCTGTCGGAGTGCGGATCACCATGGCGGCCGTAGCCCATGACGCCGGTGCCCGGAAAGAGGTCGGGCGGCATCACCAGATGCACCTGCGGGATGCCGACGGCGCTGGCCAGCGCCGTGTTGCGGTCCATTTCCGTGTAGACCCAGAAGGGTTGCACCGGCGCGCGGGTGGAATGAATGTCCAGCACGAAGTCGGCGGCGTCGAGCACCGGACGCAGCTCGCGGGCGCGGCGCAGTTCGGGGCTGTCTTCCGGGCCGTCCAGCATGGCCGCCGACCAGATGCGGTTCAGGTTGTGGACCAGCTGGCGGTTCTCGTAGGGGTTCTCGATATCGAAGGCTTCATAGGCTTCGACGTGCGCGAAGCTGACCGTGAGCGTGCCGATCTTGGGGCGCACGCCGCTGTCCAGCAGATGGGTCGCAGCCACCATGCCGCAGATTTCATTGCCGTGCGTGATGGCGTTGATCAGCACGTGCGGGCCGGGACGGCCCGACTCGAAACGGTGCACGTAGGGGATGCCGACATTGCCCTCGCGGTAGGCCGAGAGATTGCGCGGCAGGACTTCGAGCGGAGCAGTGTCGGGTTCGAATGCGGGATTTTTCATGGAGTGTGGCCTATTCAGGACGGATGCCGGCGCGGTCGATCAGGTCTTTGTACAACGCCAGGCGCTCGGACATCATGGCGGTGAACTGCTGCGGCGTCTGGTTCTCGGGCGGCAGCGCGCCGGCCTTTTCCAGGGATTGCGGCATGCCGTCCTCGGTGGCGGCGGTGCGCACGGCGGCCAGCAGCTTCTGCACGATGGCGGGCGGCGTGCCGGCGGGCGCGGCCAGGCCGATCCACGACATGGAGTTGAGCACGGGGTAACCCAGTTCCTCGAAGGTAGGCACGTCGGGCAGGGAGTCCAGGCGCTTGGGGGCGGCCACCGCCAGCGCGCGCATCTTGCCGACCTGGATGTGCGGCAGGAAGGGCGCGAGGTTGTCCAGCGCGAACTGCGCCTGATCGGAGAGCAGGGCGTTGATCAGCGGTGCGCCGCCACGATAGGGCACGTGCACGGCCTGTAGCTGCAAGGTGTTCTTGAGCAGCTCGGCGTTGAGTTGGCCCATGCTGCCGATGCCCGCGGTGGCATAGTGCAGTTGATCGGGGCGCGCCTTCAACAGCGCGACGAATTCGGCCAGGTTGCGCGCGGGCACGGCGGCGTTGGTCACCAGCACATTGGGCGTGCGCGACAGCTGCGAAATCGAGACGAAGTCCTTGATCGGGTCGTAGCCCAGGTCATTGCGCATCAGCGGGTTGGCCAGGTGCGAGCTTTGCGAGGACGCGACCAGCGTGTAGCCGTCCGGCGCTGCGCGCGCGACGCGCTTGCTGCCGATGGCGCCGCCCGCGCCGTCGCGGTTCTCGATGATGATGCTGGTACCCAGCGCCTTGCCCAGGGCGTCCGCGTACAGCCGGCCGATCAGGTCGACGGAGCCGCCCGCAGGAAAGGGGACGACCAGCGTGACGGGGCGCGAAGGATAGGCGTCGGCGCGCGCGGCCAATGGCAGCAAGGCGGCGCCCAGGCCGGCCAGGACCAGGCTGCGGCGGGCCAAGGACGGCCCCTGGGGGTGATGCTTCATGGAATTCTCTTGTGGTGACTGCGGGTTTGGTCTAATTTGCAATGAATATTGCAGGCAGCAATATAAGATGCAATGAGTGTTGTGAAATTTGGGGTTATCACCTAGGGCCATGCAAGGATGAACCTGCACCAACGTATTGCCGGCTATGGCCGCAAGCTCAGCAAGAGCGAACAAGTGCTGGTCGAGGAGATGCAGGCGCGCTATCCGCAAAGCCTGCTGGAATCGGCGACGGCGCTGGCCAGGCAGGTCGGCACCAGCGCGTCCACCGTGGTGCGCCTGCTGGCCAAGCTCGGCTACGACAGCTATGCGCAGGCGCAGATGGAGGCGCGCGCGGAAGTGACGGCGCGCCTGGCCTCGCCCGGCGAGCGCGCGGACGTGGTCGGCGCCGACAAGCCCTCGCCGCGAGCCTGCTTGCATAACGCCTTGCTGCACGACCAGCACAACCTGAAGGAGACCTACGCATCGATCGACGTGGCGGCCTTCGAGGCCGCCGTGCGGCTGCTGACGCAACGCAAGGGGCGGGTGCATGTGCTGGGCCTGCGCCAGGCCGCGCCCCTGGCCAGCCACGTGGCGCTTTATCTGAACCTGTGCCTGCCTTCGGTCAAGCCCATGGTCGCCGCCGGCCCGCTGTTCCTGGAAGACCAGCTGCTGTGGATCGACGAGGCCGACGTGTTGCTGGCGTTTACCTTCAGGCGCTACTCGGTTGCCGCGGCCAAGGCGGTGCAGTACTTCCGGCAACGGGGCGGCAAGGTGATCCTGATCACCGATTCGGCATCGGCGCCCGCCGCGGCGTCGGCCCATCACGTGCTGATCGCGCGCAGTTCCAGCGCATCGCCTTTCGATTCCTACACCGCGGCCTTTTCCGTTTGCAATGCCTTGCTCGCGGCGGTGGCGCAGCGCAGCAAGCAGGCATTGGGCGCGGCGCTCGAACGCGGCGAAGGCTTGTGGGACGCGCAATGGATCCGTCCGCCGGGCGGCTGAAAGCGACTGCGCGACGTTGCGCAGTCGCGGCGCAAAAGAGCAGGAAACGGGCTGATTCGCGGCCATTTCAGTGGGCTGCAAGATGCGTTCGCACTAGCTGCGCTAGTACGCCATAACTCCTTGAAAACATTGCTTTTCAAGCCAAAAGTTTTTTGGCATATTGCGGCCGGGTAAAGCAGTTTCAGGAGCAAGAAATGGGCGCATGGCCACAGCGTCATATCGATGGATTCGAGGTGGAATGTCAGGTCATCCGGTTGGATACTGGCATGTTGGCTATCGAGATTGCGGTATGCCGCAGGGCGGAGGGCGAACTCGAGCGGCGCTGGTCGCTGCCGCGTTTCGTGACCTTCGACGATCCCGGTATTGCGCGGCGCCATGCCGAACTGGTGCTGTCCGGCATCGTGTCGGTCGACGGATCCACGGGCGAACCGCGTTACGGCATCCTGTAGCGGCAAACCGCAACCCCGACAGCAGGCAGTTTTTTTTGTTTCTTTTCACACAATCGTGTGCTTTGCGCTGGCGGATTTGCCCGGTACATTGGTAAAGGGTGACAACAAAAAAGGAGAGTTCCATGTTTGATACTTTTCCTGTCTTGCGTCGCGCAGGCTTGGCCGCCGCGGCGATCGGCGTGGCCGGCCTGATGTTTACCGGCTGCACCACCACCAGTCCCAAATCCTCGGCAACCGCCACTGAACAGCGCCAGTCGTTGAACAGCGCGGCCGATGCCACCTTGGGCAAGCTCTATCAAGCGTCGCCGCAGTCCAAGGAACTGGTCGCGCGCGCCCGGGGCGTGCTGATCTTTCCTGATGTGTTGAGCGGCAGCTTCATCATCGGCGCCGAGCATGGCAAGGGCGTGCTGCGCGTGGGCAGCTCCACTGCCGGCTACTACAGCACCACGGCGGGTTCCGTCGGCTTCCAGGCCGGCGCGCAGTCCAAGGCCATGGTGCTGCTGTTCATGACGGACGAGGCGCTGACCAAGTTCCGCAACAGCAGCGGCTGGACGGTGGGCGCGGACGCCACGGTCGCGGTCGTCAATGTCGGCGCCAATGGCCGCATTGACACGAACACGGCGCAGCAGCCCATCGTCGGTTTCGTGATGAACAACGGTGGCCTGATGGCGGGCGTGTCCTTGGCCGGCACCAAGATCTCCAAGCTGGATCTTTGAACTGCCTGCCAAGCAAAACGCCGCGGATATCCTCCGCGGCGTTTTTGTTTGGCGCCTCAGCCGGCGCCTCAGCCCATGAGGGCGTCGCCGTTGTTGCGCACCGCGCTCTCGCGTTGCATTTCGGCGGCTTCGATGGCCGGGTCGAGGCCGCGCCAGCGCTTGATGGGGCCGCGGTCCTGCTCGGGCTCCCAGCCGAGCATGCCGTAGCGTGTGATTTCGGTTTCACCCGTTTCGAATTCCACTTCGAAGTAGCCCTGACGATCGGGTAGCGTGCCGCCGGGGAACCAGTCGGTTTCAGGCATGGTGTTCTCCTTGCTAGGCGATGGGAGGGATGCCGGCGCGGGCGCTCGGCGCTTTCATTGTGGAGGGGCTCACGCGATCCCGCAAGTCGGCGCCGCGGGCTTCACGCGAGCGGGACGGCGGTGGTGTACAGCACCTGTTTCAACGCGAAGCTGGAACGGATGCTGGCCACGCCCGGGATGCGGGTGATGTGCTCGACGATCAACCGCTCCAGCGCGTCGACGTCCGGCACCAGGGCGCGGATCAGGTAGTCGGCGTCGCCCGACATCAGGTAGCACTCCATGATTTCCGGCAGGACCGCGATCTCGCGTTCGAACACGTCCAGCGCCGCCTTGCGCTGTTTGTCCAGCGAGATCTGGATGAACACGTTGACCTTCAGGCCCAGCTTGCGGGCGTTGAGCAGCGTGACGCGGCGGTCGATCAGGCCTTCGGTTTCGAGCCGGCGCACGCGCGCCAGACAGGGCGAGGCGGACAGGTTCACGCGCGCGGCAAGCTCGACATTGGTCAGCCGCGCATCGCGCTGCAGTTCATTGAGGATGCGGATGTCGGTGGCATCCAGGTTGATTTCCGGCATAAGTCACCCAGTTACGGTCATTCGGCAATTCATCCGTGCCGAGTATGACGGGTAATGCGCTTCAATGCAGTCAAATATGCTGGGGTTTACCCTATAAACTATTCCTTCATTTGGCAATCAGGCCAAAGCACGGAATATTCAAGCGGTAGATCGGGCAGTAATGAGTCAGCAGAGCACGTTGGGCAGGTTTTTGCCGCTGGTCGGCGCGGTAGCCATCTGGGGCGGCAATTGGCCGGTCATGAAGCTGGGGCTGGCGCACATGAGCCCGCTCTGGCTGGCCGCCAGCCGCTTCGGCTCGGCCGCGCTGATCAGCGCGCTGGTGCTGGGCATGCTGGGCCGCCTGCGCCTGCCCACGCGGCAGGAAATGCCGCTGGTGGCGGGGGTCGCGCTGCTGCAGATGGGCGCGTTCACCGCGCTGGCGCTGTGGGCCTTGCAGTACGTGGCGCCGGGGCGCGCGTCCGTGATCGCCTACGCCACTTCCATCTGGGTCATTCCGCTGTCCTCGCTGATCCTCAAAGAACGCCTGTCGCTGGCGCAATGGCTGGCGACGGCGTTGAGCTATGCCGGCATCGTCGTCATCGTCGCGCCCGCGTTCAGTCCCTGGCAGGCGCACTCCGTCATAGGCCTGGCGATGCTGCTGGGCGCGTCCTTCGCCTGGGCCTGCAACATCATCCAGTTGCGCGGCAACCGGCATATCCGCCTGGGCGCGGACATGATTCCGTGGCAGACGGCCATCGCGGCGCTGCCGCTGGCCGCGCTGGCGTGGATGCGCGATGGCGCGCCTGTCTTCCTGGCCGAGCCTGAGGCATGGCCGGTAATCCTGTACACCGGCCCGCTGGCCACGGCGCTGACCTTCATCGTGGTGCTGGGCATGACGCAGAAGATGCCGCCGGTGGCGACCTCGATCGCCATGCTGTGCGTGCCCGTGATCGGGCTGATCGTGTCGTCGCTGGTGTTCCAGGAGCACATCTCCGCCGACCTGGCGCTGGGCCTGGCGCTGATCGGCGCCAGCGTGGCGGCGTCGGCCGCGGCCACGCGCTTGAAGCGGCCGCTGGCGCTGCGTCCTTCGTAACCCGCAGAGACGCGCGCAGCGCAGGGACGAGAGATCCGCGCGGTCTAGAATGTCGTGCGCCGGGACCGGTTCCGGCTTCTTATGCGGGCGTGCGGCGGATATGGATTCCTTATATGTGCTGGTCGCGGCGGGCGCCATGGCCGCCGGTTTCGTGCAGGGCCTGTCGGGCTTCGGCTTTGGCATGGTGGCCATGTCCTTCTGGGCCTGGACGGTAGATCCGAAGCTCGCGGCCGCCATGGTGGTGTTCGGCTCGTTGACCGGCCAATTGCTGGCCGCGTTTACCGTGCGCCGGGGTTTCGGGATGGCGCATCTGCTGCCGTTCGTGGCGGGCGGATTGCTGGGCATTCCGCTGGGCGTCAAGTTGCTGCCCTACCTGGATCCGCTGATGTTCAAGGCGCTGGTCGGCGGACTGCTGGCGGTCTGGTGTCCCGTCATGCTGTTTGCGACGCGCTTGCCGCCCATTACCGCGGGCGGAAGATTGGCCGACGGCGTGGTGGGCGCGATGGGCGGCGTCATGGGCGGCATCGGCGGGTTCACCGGCGTCATTCCGACCCTGTGGTGCACCCTGCGCCGCTTCGACCGCGACGTGCAGCGCGCGGTGATCCAGAACTTCAATCTGTCGATGCTGGTGGTGACGATGGCGAGCTATGTCTACACCGGCGTGGTCACGCGCGACATGCTGCCGCTGTTCGCGGTGATCCTGCCGGCGATGCTGGTGCCTACCCTGTGGGGCACGCGCGTGTACGTGGGCATCAGCGACGTGGCGTTCCGCCGCATCGTGCTGGGCCTGCTCACCGTGTCGGGTGTGGCGCTGCTCGCGTCGTCGTTGCCGAAGCTGCTGTCCTAGGACGGGTACGGCGGCATGCTATCGTTGGGTATTCAAGAGAGAATCACCGCATGGCATTGCACCGTTTCGAGAAAGGCGAGCTGGGACATTGGCTGCGCATCGTGGCCGACAATGGCGAGCCCGGCGCCGCCCAGACTGAAGTGCCCGCGCACGTGGCGCAGGCGCTGCAGACGCTGCGTTGCATCGAGGCCGGCGCCGATGGCCGCTGGCTCATCACCGAGAAGGGCAAGCTCTCCCTGCGCATGGAAGAGCCCGGCGCGATCCATTTGCGATAGTCCGCCAAATCCGATTATGTCGACAACAGGAACGGCTTGAAACCGCATTCCGCGTTTCGCCGCGTCTTGATCGTTTGGTGCCGGTATTTCCCACACAATTTGCGAATGTTTTCGCAGTATTTCGCAGATTCGCGACTATTCGGGCCGCGCTACGGGAATTTCCTGACAGGGATTGCGCGATTTGGCTGCTTTTCGACGTATCGCGGGCGCCGAGTCGCCAGTAAGATGAACTTGCGTGACGTTTGCAGGTCTATTCATTTGCGCGGGAATTCTGCTCCCGCAACGTCACGCGTGGTTCACGCGTTTAGGTAACCGACTGGGAGGTAGCACATGCAGCATCGTGACCAGGAAGTTCTGATCGACGTTTCCACAGCGGCCATGGATACCGGCGGATATGGCGTACTGCTGACGGTTACGGCTGAGGGCGGCACCGAAGTGGATGCCGCGTTTTCCCACTTGGGCAACTGCGCTTCGTTGGACGAAGCACGCGATCGCGCGGAAGTATTCGCGCAGAACTGGGTAGAGGAAAACATCTTCCGATAGGGCGCTGCGCCCTGGACGGAGCTGATAGGCGGGACCGGTCTGTGTGAGCATGACGCTTCGGAGAATACTCAAAGGTTTGCGACGAAGATTTCGGTTATCGTTGCTGCTCCAAAATCTGGGGCCCTCATTGGGTATGCGCCGTTCCAAGATGACTGCCGCACAGACCAACTCTTCACTTGCGGAACACCTCCGCGCATTCCGAGACCACTTTGATTCCGTTGTCCTGCCCCTCTGGATGGGGCCGGGTTTCAATGGCGCGCTCGGCCTGCCCTTTGAATCGCTGGACGCGGCCACTGGCGCCGCGCTGCCGGCCGAGCGCTACCGCGCCATGGCTTGCGCGCGCCAGCTCTATGTTTTTTCGGAAGCGCCCGGCGCTGCCGCGGGCGCGCATGCCGGCCTGCTGTTCGAGTCGCTGCGGCGCGTGTTCCGCGACGAGGTCCACGGCGGCTGGCGCTACAGCGTGGACGGCCAGGCGCGCGCGCTGGACGAAACGCAGGATCTGTATACCCATGCCTTCATCGTGCTGGCTTGCGCTGCCTATTTCCGCCGCAGCCGCAACGCGGATGCGCGCAAGCTCATGCTGGCCACGTCCTCGACCATCGAGGCGCGCTTCAAGACCGCCGATGGGCTGTACCACGCGGCGCTCAGCCCGGACCTGAGCCAGCCGCTGCGCGCGCCCGCGCAGAATCCCATGATGCATCTGACCGAGGCGTATCTGGCTGCGGCCCAGGTCGCGGAGCCCGCGCTGTACGCGCAGCGTCTGCGCGGCCTGGCGCAAGGCATCAGCCATTTCTTCGTGCACGCGCCCTCGCAGTGCATTTCTGAGGAGCGGCAAGGCACTGCCGGCAACCGCCTGGAGCCCGGGCACCAGTTCGAATGGCTGTCGCTGGTGCACGGCTCGGCCGAGGTGTTCGACGGCCTGGACCTGGCGGAATCGCTGCCGCGCGCGGTGCGCTGGTCGCGCCGCCATGGCGTGGACGCGGGCGGGGTGGCGGCCTCGTTGAACGAGTCCGGCGCCGTCATCGACGGCACGCGCCGGATCTGGGCGCAGACCGAGTATCTGCGGGTGCTCGGCGTGCTGGGCGATCTGCCCGCGCTGGAGGCGGGCCTGGCCATGTTCCGCGCGCGTTTCCTGCACGCCGGCGGCTGGTACGAATGCCTGGACGCGGACGGGGCGGTGGTGCGCGCGGACATGCCTTCGACCTCGCCGTACCACCTGGCTACCTGCCTGTCCGCCATGCCGACCGTTGTTTAATTGTGGCGTTAACAATTATTTTTGGATTTAGCGTCATATATTGATAGAAAAGTATTGGTGGAATCCCTTACAATTTAGTTACTATGTTTGTAGGGAAGCATCAATGAGCGTTATGTGCCTGGCTTGCCAACGCATTAACCCTGGGCTTGCTGGCGTTGCGCCGCATGCCCATCTGGGGCATCAGGGATTCACCAACCCGACGCAGAAAGGTCGGGAAGAAAGCCGTGAAGACCACTTCCGCTGCCTGAGCTGCGGAGCGAAATGGCTGCGTGAAACCGACAAATGGGGCGTGGACCTGGGCTTCAAGCTCGCACCCTGAGCATTGCGCCGCGTCATCTGAACGGGCTCCTCACAGGAGCCCGTTTTCATTCCGTAGCATTTGCCACGGTGACGCGAAACCACATGTTTCGCCGGATCGGCTTTCAGCCGGGACCGGCGGCCAGCACGTCGGGGTCTTGCCCGGCCGTCTCGAGCAGCCACTGGCGGAAACAGGCCAGCGCGTAATGGTCGCGCCGCTGCGCCGGCGCGCACAGGTGGTAGCCGCGGGCGATGCGTATCGGCAAGTCGGGAAAGGGGGCCGCCACGCGCCCCGCCTGCAGGTCGTCGCGGACCAGGCAGCGCTGCAGCACGGCGATGCCCATGTCGGCCATGACGGCGCGGACCAGGATGGACACTTGGTCAAAGCCATTGGACAGCTGGACCGAGGCGCGCGGCACGCCGGCGGCGGCCAGCCATTGCACCCAGTTGTCCATGCCGTTCGAGTGATACAGCAGCGGCTCTCCGAGAAGGCCGGCCGGCGTGTCCCAGAGTCCCTGCGCGCGCCGCGCCGCCAGCCGGGCGGGGTGGCAGATCACGACCAATTCACGCCCGATCACGTAGTCCACCTGCCAGCCCGGCCATTGCTCCGGCATGCCGGACAGGATGCTGGCGTCGGGCGTCGCGCCCGAAAAGTCCTCGTTGCGGCGATAGGCCGCGAAGCCGAGCTGGATGTCGGGATGGCGTGCGTGAAAGTCGGACAGGCGGGGCAGCAGCCAGGCGCTCGCCAGCGTCGGCACCGTCGACAGCGTCAGGCGCTGGCGGCGGTCGTCGGCGCGCAAGCCGGCGCTGAGCGACTCGATCTCCCGCAAGGGGCCTTGCGTGCCCTCGTACAGGCGGCGCCCGGTGTCGGTCAGGGTCAGGCCATGGGCGTTGCGATGCATCAGCGGTTGGCCGAAATGCGCTTCCAGGCGGGAAATGGCCCGGCTGACGGCGCCCTGGGTGACGCACAGCACGTCCGCGGCGCGCGTGAAGCTGCCCAGGCGCGCCGCCGTCACGAAGGCGTGCAGTTCGGACATGGAGGGCGAGTGCAGCCGCATCTAGCATGACCAATGGTAATGAAGCCGTGCAATATAGTCGTTTGAAAGGGGACCGTAAAGTTCGGACACTGGCGGCCTTGTCGATTGACCTTCAACTTTCGGAGTCATCCCCATGTCTCGCCGCCTTCTGGGCCGGTCCGCGCGCTTCGCGTTCGCCGGCATGTTCGCCACGCTGACCTTCGCCGGCATCGCCCAAGCCGCCGACTATCCCGCCCGCCCCATCAAGCTGGTGGTACCGTTTGCCGCGGGCGGTTCGACCGACATCGTGGCGCGCCTGGTGGCCGAGTACGCCGGCCGCGACCTGAAGCAGACCATCGTGGTCGAGAACAAGGCCGGCGCCGGCGGTTCGATGGGCATGGAGCAGGTGGCGCGCGCCACGCCCGACGGCTACACCATCGGCATGGCCACGATGAGCACGCACGGCTCGAACCCGGCCGTGTTCCGCAAGATGAACTACGACCCGGTGAAGGACTTCGTGCCGGTGGCCAACGTGGTCGCCGTGCCCAGCATCTTCGCGATCAATCCGGGCCTGCCGGCCAAGAACATGGCCGAGTTCGTGGCCCTGGCCAAGAAGCAGCCGGAGCGCTACAGCTTCGCCTCGCCGGGCGTGGGTTCGCTGGGCCACGTGAACATCGAGAACTTCATGATGCTGTCCGGCATCAAGCTGCTGCATGTGCCGTACCGCGGCGCCGGTCCCGCGCTCAACGACGTGATGGGCGGCCAGGTGGACGCGATCACTGACAACCTGTCTTCGACCCTGCCGCAGGTGCAGGGCGGCAAGCTGCGCGCGCTGGCCGTGCTGGGCGCCGAGCGCTCGCCGCTGTTGCCCGACGTGCCGACCTACATCGAGTTGGGCTACCCCGACATGGGCACGGGCGGCTGGTTCGGCCTGGTGGCGCCCGCCGGCACCCCGCCGGCCGTGATCGAACGCTTGAACAAGGCGGTGCGCGCGGCCCAGGACGATCCGGAATTCCGCAAGAAGGCCGAGGAGGTCGGTGGTACGCTGGTGCGCACCACGCCCCAGGAATTCGAGGCGCAGATCCAGCAGGCCCTGGCCCGTTACGCCAAGGTCGCCAAGACTGCCAACATTCAGGCTGATTGACGATGACCCACGCCGATTTCGACGCTGTTTCCGTGCACGAGCCCACGGGCTCGGCCTTGCCGCTGGTCTGCGATTCGCCGCATAGCGGCGAGCGCTATCCCGACGACTTCGGCGCCGCGGCTACCCTGGCGCAGCTGCGCCAGGGCGAGGACACGCACGTGGACGCGTTGTGGTCGGCGGCGCCGGCGCTTGGCGCGACGCTGATCGCGGCGAACTTTCCGCGCGTCTACATCGATCCCAACCGCACGCTGCAGGACCTGGACCCCGAGCTGCTGGCGCAGCCCTGGCCCGAAGCGCTGGACCCGGGCGAGAAGACCCGCCTGGGCAAGGGCTTGATCTGGCGCAGGATGGACAAGTCCACGCCGATCTACGATCGCAAGCTGACGCTGGCTGAAGTGCGCCACCGCATCCAGGCGTACTACGAGCCCTACCACGCGGCGCTGTCGCAGGCGATCCAGCAGGTGCGGCAGCGCTTTGGCGCGGTCTGGCATCTGAACCTGCATTCCATGCCCAACGATGCCTACGAGCGCCTGGGCCGCCACAGCGAGCATCCGCTGGCGGACTTCGTGCTGGGCGACCGCGACGGCACGACCTGCGAGCCCGAGTTCATCGCCCTGATCGAGGCAGCCTTGCGCGACAAGGGCTATACCGTGGCGCGCAACGATCCCTACAAGGGCGTGCAGCTGATCGCGCAGATCGGCCAGCCTGCCTTGAACCGCCACAGCCTGCAGGTGGAAATCCGCCGTCCCTTGTACATGGACGAGGTCACGCGCGAGCGCAATTCTGGGTTCGCGCCGTTGCAGGCCGACCTGTCCGACGTGCTGGCGCAGGTGGCGGCGTATGTGCGTACGCGCCAGGCGGCGCAGGCTTAAGTTTCCCTGTGGATGGCCGTAGTCGGTAACAAGGAATCGCGCCCTTTTCGGGTGCGGCTTCACGGAACCGCAATGGCTGAGAAGATCATCAACGGATTTTCGGTGCTCGCGTACGCGACCCAACCCGAGGGGCGCGTGCCGCCGCGCGCTTTCATCGAAACGCGGCGGCTGCCAAAGAAAAAGAGCCAGGCCGAACTGGACGCGCAGGCCGCGGCCCAGGCGGACGCGCAAGAACAAGCGGGTGCAGCCGCACAGCAAGCCGCGACGGACGCGGAGCCTGACACCCAGACTTTCGAGATCTTCATCAGCCGGCGCTTCCGCAGCACGGTGGAGGCCATGTCGGCCGCGCGCAACGCGCTCGACCGCGTCAAGCAGGTCGACGAGGACGGCGTTCCGGACCATCTGCCCGAATAGTCCGGCCCCCGGGCGGCCATGCGCCGCCCATATTGTTATCCCGACTTTGTATTTGTCCAACCCCTGAGCGCAGGCCGATGATGCCGCATGGCAATCATCGCCATTCACAGTCTGCTCAAAAGGAAGGTTGATGAATACGAACGTCCATTCCCGCGCCATCTCCACGCAGGGAATCTCGCGCCGCGCGCTGTTGCGCGCGGCAGGCGCCGCGGGTCTTGCCGCGCCGCTGGGCATGTTGGGTTCGCGCGTGCTGGCCGCCAATGCCGCGCCGCGCACTTTCAAGATCGCATGGAGCCAGACCGCGGTCTGCCAGTCGCCCGTGTCCGTGGCGCTGGAGCGCGGCTTCTTCGACAAATACAACCTCAAGGTCGAACGCATCAACTTCAGCGGCTCCACCGACCAGCTGCTGGAGGCGATCGCCACCGGCCACGCCGATGGCGGCATCGGCATGGCGCTGCGTTGGTTGAAGCCGCTGGAACAGGGCTTCGACGTGAAGCTGGCGGTGGGCACGCATGGCGGTTGCATGCGCTTGCTGACGGCGCAGGATTCACCCATCAAGAGCGTCAACGATCTGAAGGGCCGCCGCGTGGCCGTGTCGGACCAGGCCAGCCCGGTGAAGAATTTCTTCGCGATCCGCGTGGCGCAGTTGGGCATCGATCCTGAATCGGTGGACTGGCGCCAGTATCCCCAGGACCTGTTCGGCGAGGTCCTGCGCAAGGGCGAGGTCGACGCCATCGCGGGCGACGATCCGCTGATCTACACGCTGCGCGAAGACAACAAGCTGCGCGAGATCGCCACCAACATCGAGGGCGACTACGAGAACCGCACCTGCTGCGTGCTGGGCCTGCGCGGCGACCTGGTGCGCAAGGATCCCGAGGCCGCGGCAGCCATTGCGCGCGCGGTGATCGACGCGCAGCGCTGGACGGCTTCCAATCCGGATGAGACGGCGCGTATCTTCGCGCCCTATGTGCCCGGCAAGGTGCCCGCCGAACGCGTCGCCGCGATCCTGCGCAGCCATAGCCATGGCCATGCCTCGACGGGCGCCGCGTTGCGCGAAGAGATCGTGGGCTACGCCCGGGATCTGAAGACGATCAAGGTGCTGAGCGCGGGCCTGGACGTCAACAAATACGCGCAAGTGGTGGTGCCCAATGTCCTCGGCTGACGTATTGCATGCTCCGGCCGCGGGCGCGAATCCGCCCGCGCGCGACTGGCGCTTGTGGAAGACCGGCATCGCGGCCGCCGCGCTGTGGGCGGGCGTGGGCGGCGTGACGCTGGCGTGGCCGAACGTCGAGGTGGGCTTCTCGTCCTGGGGCTATACGCGCGAATTCGGCGCGGGGGCATTGACGCTGGCGGTGCTGCTGCTGTTGGTTGCGGCGCCGGGGGCAGGCCAGTTGCGTGCGGTGCGTGCCTTGCATCGCGCGGGTCCCTGGCTGGTGGTGTTGGCCCTGGCGGTGGGCGCCTGGGAAATCGTGACGGCCAAGCTGGCGCTTCTGCCCAGTCCGTTCTTCGCGCCGCCGCAATCGCTGATCGAGGTTTACGCCTCCGACTACAAGCGGCTGGCCGACAGCCTGGTGAATTCGCTGTGGCTGCTGGCCAATGGCTTTCTGCTGGGCGCGGCGGCCGGATTCCTGACCGGGGTCGCCATCGGCTGGTCGCGCGGCCTGGGCTACTGGGTGCATCCGGTGCTGCGTTTCCTGGGGCCGGTGCCGTCCACGGCCTTGCTGCCGATGGCGTTCTTCTTCTTTCCGTCGAGCTGGTCGGCAGCGGTCTTCCTGATCGCGCTGGCCACCTGGTTCCCGGTCACGGTGCTGACCTGGTCGGGCGTGGCGGGCGTGAACCGGGCCTACTACGACGTGGCGCGCACCATGGGCGCCAACGAGTGGTTCCTGGTGCTGCGCGTGGCGATCCCGGCGGCCTTGCCGCAGGTTTTCGTGGGCCTGTTCATGGGCCTGGGCGCATCGTTCTCGGTGCTGGTGGCGGCCGAGATGATGGGGGTGAAGTCCGGGCTGGGCTGGTATCTGTCATGGGCCCAGGGCTGGGCGTCCTACGCCAATATGTACGGCGCGCTGTTCGTGATGGCGCTGGTTTTCTCGGGCCTCATCACCTTGTTGTTCCTGGGGCGCGACCGCCTCCTGGCCTGGCAGAAGGGAGTCGTGAAATGGTAGCGGCAGCGGTGCCTGAAAAGCGGGATGCGGCCGGCGCCGCGCTGGCCGTGCGCGGCGTGAACCATCACTTCGACCTGGACGGCGCCCAGCTGCCGGTGCTGGACGGCATAGACCTGGACGTGAAGCCGGGCGAGTTCGTGGCCCTGCTGGGGCCCAGCGGATGCGGCAAGTCGACGCTGCTGCGCCTGGTGGCGGGCCTGGAGCCGCCGGCTGAAGGCGGCTTGCTGGCGGACGGCGAGCCGATCACGGGGCCTTCGCCTTCGCGCATCGTGGTGTTTCAGGACCCCACGCTGTATCCCTGGCGCACGGTCTGGGACAACGTGGCCCTGGGGCTGCAGGCGCGCGGCCTGTTGAAGACGCAGCGCAGCCGGGTGGACGAGGCCTTGCAGCGCGTGGGCCTGAAGGCGTTTGGCCACGCCTATCCGCATCAGCTGTCCGGCGGCATGGCGCAGCGCGCCGCGCTGGCGCGGGCGCTGGTCAATGATCCGCGCATCTTGATCCTGGACGAGCCGCTGGGCAAGCTGGACTCGCTGACCCGCATCGCCATGCAGTCCGAACTGGTGGACCTGTGGCAACGCGAAGGCTACACGGCCTTGCTGGTCACGCACGACGTGGAAGAGGCGCTGTTCATGGCCACGCGCATCGTGGTGCTGAGCGAGCGGCCTGCGCGGATCAAGGACGAGATCGTCAACGATCTGCCGTACCCCAGGCATCGCGGCGATCCGCGCCTGGCGGCGTTGCGCCATCGCGCGCTGGCCTTGCTGGGGCTGGACGCAACGTGGTGAGCATCGCGCAACGCCGGCCGGCGGATGCCGCTGGCGCGGTGCGGTGGGCCTGGCGGCGCGTGGCGGCGCTGCTGACGCTCGGGTTCGCCGTGTTGGCGCTGACCCTGGCTGTCGCGGTCTGGCGGTCGCTGGGCCAGGCGCCGGTGTTGTCGTACTGGCCGTTCGCGTGGCGCTACGACCCGGACTTGCCCGTCAGTCCGCACACCTGGCGCCAGCTGTGGCTGGCGTTGGCGCAGTCGGCGGCGGCACTGGCGCTGCTGTGCGGCGCGCTGTTCGCCAAACGCTGGCGGCTGGCATGGCTCAGCGCCGCCGCCGCGCTGGCGCTGCTGACCGACTGGCCGAGTCCGCGGATGTTGCTGACCGAGGCGCACAGCTCCTCGTATCAGCGCTCACCCCTGCCGTTTTCCGACGCCAATCTGCTGCAAGGCGGGCGGCTGTACCAGGCGCATTGCGCCGCATGCCATGGCGCCGCGGCCGATGGGCGGGGCGCGCTTGCGGCCAGCCTGCCGGTGTGGCCCAGCGTGCTGGGACCGGCCCTGTTCCAGAACAGGCTCGAAGGCGAGCTGCACTGGCGCATCGCGCATGGCGGCCAGGAGCCGGCGGCCAAACCCGCGATGCCGGCGTTCGGCGCAATGCTGAATGCGGAAGAGATCTGGCAGGTGCTGGACTATCTGCGCCTGCGGGCCTATGGCGTCAGCGGCGGCGGCATGCCGGCGGTCGCCGCGCCCGTCGTGGAACTCGTTTGCCGCGACGGCCGGGCGACACGGATCAGCGGCTTGCGCGGACTGCCCTTGCGGGTGATGGCGCATGCGCCGGACGCGCCCGAGGAACCGCAGGATCCGCGTCTGCTGACCGTGGCGCTGACGCGTGGCGAGAGCCAGGACGTGGCCGCGGATTGCGTGGCCGCGGGCGTGGACGCGTGGAACGCCTACGCGCTGGCGGCAGGCGTGCCGCCGGACCAGCTGGCCGGCGCGCAGTTCATGGTCGACCGCCAGGGCTGGCTGCGCGCCCGCCGTTTGCCGGGCGCGGCGCCGGCCTGGACCAGCGCGGATGATGTTTGCGGCCCGGGAGGGCGGATGGAGGGCACGACGGCGCGCGGCCTGGGCCAACTATTGCAGGCGATGGATCGTGCGCCCATCGCTATTCCGGATACGCGCCGCGAACACTAGCCGCGGCGCTTGCCCCAAGCACATACCCACCCCAAGCGAGGTCTGCAACATGAGTACGCTGAACGAATATCTGGGCCAGAAACGCCAAGCCGTGCTGACGCGCAACGCGCGCGATCCGCACGCCCTGACACCGGTGAAATTACGCGCGCAGGTCAGCGCCGAAGGCCGCAGCGGCGTGCGCCGCATCCGGATCCGCGATCACCAGGTGGTCAGCGACAGTCCCGCCGATTTCGCGGGCTACGATCTGGGGCCGAGTTCGCCCGAGCTGCTGCTGGGATCGCTGGGCAGTTGCCTGACGCACATCTTCCTGATCAAGGCGGCCGAACTCGAATTGCCGCTGGAGTCGTTGCAGGTGGAGATCGAAGGCGATCTGGACCCGCGCGGCGGCAAGCCGGGCTATGAGCAGGTGCCGTTCTTTCCGCACAACATCCGCTATACCGTGCACATCGTGTCGCCAGCCGACGAGAGCGCGGTGCGCGCCGTGCATGAGGCGGTGGAGCAATGGTGCCCGATCCTGAACCTGCTCAAGCAGCCGCAGCCGCTGGAAGGCCGCGTACAGCACACCCGCTCGGCGGCGCAGTAAGAAAAGGCCTCAGGTCAGCGTGCTGCGCATCAAGATCTCGGTCAGCGCCCGCGTGGGCTTGTTGGGCGCGGGCGCCGAGATCACGATGAATTCCACCTGCGGCAAGGCGGGCAGCAGCGCGGCGCCTGCCGGCGCGGCGAGGCCCAGCGTGGACAGGTGCGAAGGCTGCACCGTGATGCCCAGGCCGGCGCGGGCGGCCGCCTGGCAGCCCGCGTAGCTGGTGCTGGTGCACACGATCTGCCAGCTGCGTCCGGCGCGCGCCAGCGCGTCCAGCGTCAGGCTGCGCGTCACGCTGGGTTCGCGCAGCAGGATCAGCGGCAGCGGTTCGCCGGGCGCCACGCGCAGGCCTTCCTTGGCCCGCCACAGCAGGGCTTCCTTGTGCAGGGTCTGGCCGCGGCGGTCGCCCTTGCGGCGCTTGCCTATCATCACGTCCAGGCCATTGTCGTCCAGCAGCTTGTAGAGCTCGCTGGTGACGCCGATGGTCAGGTCCAGTTCCACCTCGGGATGGGCCAGCCGGAAGGCGGCCAGCACGTCGGGCAGGGGACCCATCGCCAGGTCGTCCGAGGTGCCCAGGCGCACGCGGCCGCGCAGGCGGGGCGCGTCGAACAGGCGCTCGGCCCGCTCGTGCGCGTCCAGGATGATCTGCGCATGCACCAGCAGGCTGCGGCCATCGCTGGTGAGCGCCAGCGAATGCGTGTCGCGCTGGAACAGGCGCCGGTTCAGGGCTTGCTCCAGCTGGCGGATGTGTTCGCTCACCGTGGGCTGGGTCAGGCCCAGGCGCCGGGCGGTTTCGGTGAAGCTGGGCGCGGCGGCGGCCGCGGCGAAGGTCTTGAGCCACAGGGGATTGAGCATGGTGGTATGGTCATAGGAAAGTCCGATGACAGTTAAAGTACCTAGTGGGCTTCACGATGGCAAGCGCCGTGCCTATAGTTTCCGCAATCCCCACGGAAATCTTTGCCATGCGCCGCTTCCTGCCCGACCAATTCACGCTCATCCTGATCGCCACGGTGGTCTTCGCCAGCTTTTTCCCGGCCGTGGGCAAGGGCGCGGCGTTCATGACCGTGGCCAGCAACATCGCCATTTCGCTGCTGTTCTTCCTGCACGGCGCCCGGCTGTCCACCGACGCCATCGTGGCGGGCGTGAAGGACGTGCGCCTGCACGCGCTGATCCTGGCCTGTACCTTCCTGCTGTTTCCCGCGCTGGGGTTGGGCTTGCGGGCGCTGTTTCCCAACCTGTTGACGCCGTCGCTGTGGCTGGGCGTGCTGTTTGTCTGCACCCTGTCTTCCACCGTGCAGTCTTCGATCGCCTTCACCTCCATGGCGCGCGGCAATGTGCCGGGCGCGATCTGCGCGGCGACCGCGTCGAACCTGCTGGGTACGGTGCTGACGCCGCTGCTGGTGGCGGTGCTGCTGCATCGCCAGGGCGGCGGGCATGGGCTGGCCGACGCCGGCCGCATCCTGCTGCAGCTGCTGCTGCCGTTCGCGGTGGGCAGCCTGCTGCGGCCCTGGATCGGCGCCTGGGCGCAGCGCAACAGCCGGACGCTGTCGAAAGTGGACCGCAGCTCCATCCTGCTGGCCGTCTATACGGCGTTCAGCGAGGCGGTGGCGCAGGGCATCTGGCACGCGTTCCCGCCCATCGGCCTGGCCTCCATGGTGCTGGTCAACGCCTTGTTGCTGGGAACGGTGCTGCTGGTGACGACCTGGGGCAGCCGCAAGCTGGGGCTGTCCAAGGAAAACGAGATCACGCTGGTCTTCTGCGGCTCGAAGAAGTCGCTGGCCTCGGGCATTCCGCTGGCCACGGTGCTGTTCGGCACCTCGCAGATGGGCGTGGTGGTGCTGCCGCTGATGATCTTCCACCAGATGCAGCTGATGGTCTGCGCGGTGCTGGCGCGCCGCTACGCGGAACGGCAGGCACCGGCTGAAGCCGCGGTGGCGCAAGCCTGAAGTCCGCGCAAGGTTCTGGCCTGAGCGGTCAGCCCTGGGCGGCCGCGTCTTCCCAAGGACGGATCTTGCCGGCCGGCTGCCAGTAGACCGCGCCGTCGCGTTCCTCGACGGCGAGCACGGTCAGGCGGCCATTCTTACAGGGGCCGCCCACGCACAGCCCGGTGTCCGGCTGGTAGGTGGCGCCGTGGCGCGCGCACATGATCAGGTCGCCGGCGCGGGTGAAAAAGCTGCCTTCCCAATCCAGTTCCACGCCTACGTGAGCGCAGCGGTTCAGATAGCCGTGGACGCGGTCCTGGTAGCGCACGAAGAAGGCCGTGGTGCGGCCCGCGGCATCCGACACGGGGATCTTCACGCCCAGGCCGCCGTTGGCGAGGTCGGAGGAGGCGCAGACGCGGACGGCGGGGGAAGGAGCTGAATCCTGCATGATGAGCCTGGAAATCAAAAGGGTGCGATATTCGGACAGGGCGGAAAGCTTGTCAATCCGTGGCAGCAGTCTGGGCGCTGTCCTGCTGGCGCGCCCACATGCTGGCGTAGAGGCCGCCCTGCGCCAGCAGCTGCGCATGGCGGCCGCGCTCGACGATGCGGCCCTCGGCCAGCACGATGATCTCGTCCGCGTCCGCCACGGTGGACAGGCGGTGGGCGATGATCAGCGTGCTGCGGCCCTGGCTGACTTCGCGCAGATTGGCCTGGATTTCGCGTTCCGTGTGCGTGTCCAGCGCGCTGGTGGCTTCGTCGAACAGGAAGATGGGCGGGTTCTTCAGGATGGTCCGGGCGATCGCCACGCGCTGTTTTTCGCCACCGGACAGTTTCAGTCCGCGTTCGCCCACCATGGTCTGGTAGCCGTCCGGCATGGCCATGATCAGGTCGTGGATATGCGCCAGGCGCGCCGCCGCCTGGATCTCGTCCTCGCTGGCGCCGGGGCGGCCGTAGCCGATGTTGTAGAGGATGGTGTCGTTGAACAGCACCGTGTCCTGCGGCACGACCCCGATCGCGGCCCGCAGGCTGGCTTGCGTCACGTTGCGCACGTCCTGGCCGTCGATCAGGATCGCGCCGCCGTCCGCGTCATAGAAGCGGAACAGCAGGCGCGCGATGGTCGACTTCCCCGCGCCCGACGTGCCGACCACGGCCACGGTCTTGCCGGCCTCAATGGTGAAGCTGACGCCTTTCAGGATGGAGCGGCGCGCGTCGTAGCCGAAATGCACGTCGCGGAACTCCACCGCGCCGCCCGCCACGCGCAAGGGCTGGGCATCGGGGCTGTCGGCCACTTCGCGGTCCTGTCCCAGCAGCTCGAACATGCGCTCCATGTCGATGATGGCCTGCTTGATTTCGCGGTAGACGAAGCCGAAGAAGCTCAGCGGCTGGTACAGCTGCAGCAGGTAGGTGTTGACCAGCACGAAATCGCCCAGCGTGTAGCGGCCCTCGGCAATGCCGGTGGCGGCCATCCACATGACCAGGGTCAGGCCCACCGAGATGATGGCGGCCTGGCCGATGTTGAGGATGGACAGGCTGACCTGGCTGCGCACGGCGGCGCGCTCATAGCGGGTGAGCGACGCGTCGTAGCGGCGCGCTTCGTGCGCCTCATTGCCGAAGTACTTGACCGTCTCGTAGTTCAGCAGGCTTTCGATGGCCTTGGTGTTGGCCTCGGAATCGGTTTCGTTCATCTGGCGCCGGAACTTGGCGCGCCATTCCGTGACGAGCAGCGTGTACGCCATGTACAGCGTGACGGTGGCGCCGGTGGCCAGCGCCAGCCAGATGTCGAACATCTTCCACAGCACCACGCAGACCAGCCCGATCTCGAAGAAGGTCGGCAGGATGCTGAAGAGCAGGAACGACAGCAGGGTCTGGATGCCCTTGGTGCCGCGTTCGATGGCGCGGTTCAGGCCACCGGTCTGGCGCGTCAGGTGAAAGCGCAGCGACAGCGCATGCAGATGGCGAAAGACCTGCAGGCCGACTGCGCGGATCGCGTGCTGCCCGACCCGCGCGAAGATCGCATCGCGCAGCTCCGAGAACAGCAGGGAAAGCACCCGGGCCGTGCCATAGGCCAGGATCAGGCCCAGCGGCACGGTAACGGCGCCTGGGGCGCCCTGGCCCAGCTCGTCGATGGCGTGCTTGTACAGCAAGGGGACATAGACCGTGGCCACCTTGGCCGTGAGCAGGCACAGCAGGGCCGCGACCACCCGTGTTTTCAGGCCCGTCTCGCCGGGCGGCCAGAGATAGGGAAAGAGGGTGCGCAGGGTGGAAAAACCGCCGCGGCGCTCGGGCCGCGTGTCAGGAGCGTTCATGGTCTGGGGGGGATGCATGGGCCGGCGGGCCGTCGGAAGCGCATTATCGGCCACGGGCGGAATTTCTGCCGCTGGGCCGCGCCCAGGGGCGCAAACGCCTGCTTTACCGGGGGAGATTCAGGGAATTTGCGGGTCTGGGGGTATTATCGGCCTCACGACCCCTGGGATGTGTAGACCTCTCCCGGGGGTTTTCAATCCGGCATGGTGACTCGGGCGCAGCCTGGCGGGCCCGTTCTTTACTGTCTCAACCAAGGATGACGCCTGGCTGCCCCTTGGTTGCGCGACCCGGCGCATATTCGCCGCGCGGACGTCGCGTCGCAAGCTACGGAGGGTCTTATGGCGAAAGTACCGGCAATGAAATTGAACGACGGTGGCAAGATTCCCCGGCTGGGCCTGGGCGTCTGGCAGGTGCCGAACGATCAGGCGGCCGCAAGCGTGAAGGAGGCGCTGGCGGCGGGCTACCGCTCGGTGGACACTGCGGCCATCTATGGCAACGAGGCGGGCGTGGGCGAGGGCTTGCGCGCGGCGGGCGTGGCGCGCAAGGACCTGTACATCACGACCAAGCTCTGGAACGACAGGCACGGCTACGACGAGGCCCATAAGGCCATGGACGAGAGCCTTGAAAAGCTGGGCCTGGCTTACGTGGACCTGTACCTGATCCATTGGCCCGTGGCCGGCAGCACGAAGTTCGTGGACGCCTGGAAGGCCATGACCGAAATGAAGGAAGACGGCCGCGCGCGCTCGATCGGCGTGTCCAACTTTACCCAGGCCAACCTGGAACGGCTGCTCGACGCGTCCGGCGTGACGCCGGCGGTGAACCAGGTCGAGCTGCATCCCGGCTTCACCCAGCAGGCGCTGCGGGCCTTCCATGCCAAGCACGGCATCGCGACGGAGTCGTGGAGCCCCTTGGCCCAGGGCGGCGTGGCCAAGGACAAGGTCATCCTGGATTTGGCCAGGAAGCACGGCAAATCGCCCGCCCAGGTGACGCTGCGCTGGCACCTGCAGAACGATCTGATCGTGATTCCGAAGTCGGTGACGCCGGCCCGCATCCGCGAGAACATCGACGTCTTCGACTTCGAGCTGTCGGCGGCTGACATGGCCGCCATCGACGGCATCAAGGAAGGCGTGCGCCTGGGCCCGGACCCCGAGACCTTCGGCAAGTAATGCCGAGCGCCGGCACGGGGCCTGGCGCGCGCGCCTAACGCTGCAGCGGGAACACCCAGTAGCGCGCGATGACCGCCAGCAGGATGGCCAGGGCGATCCAGGACGCCCAGTGCCAGCCCCCCGTGCCCAGCAGCGCGGCCAGGAGGCCGAATACGCTGAGCACGCCCAGCAGGATCGGGACGCCCCAGACAAACATGAAACCTCGGGCCGTCTTGCTCATGCGGGAGTCCTTTTCGGGATGGCGGCGGCCTGGTGCTTGCGCACGAGTTCGGCGATGCGCGCCTCGGTGGCGCGGCGGCGGGCCAGCCAGAGATAGAGGCCGCTGACCAGCACGATGATGGTGATGACGTCCAGCAGCGCCCAGATGATCTTCAGCGGCAGGCCGCCGTAATCGCCGAAATGCAGCGGCCGCGACAGTTCCAGCGCGGTCAGGTACCAGGGCATCTTGGCCACGGTGGTCAGCTCGCCGGTCTTGCCGTCCACCAGCACGGGCGTGTTCAGCTTCGAGGTGAGCGGCGTGTCGCCGCGCATCCAGGTGATGTAGTGGTGGGGGCTGCCAAAGGCGTTGCCGGGGAAAGCGATGAAGGACACTTCGTTGCCGGGCAGGGCCTTCTTGGCCGTGTCGGCGGCGCCCTGGGCCGAGGCCAGCTCGGTGGGGACGTTCTGGCCCTTGTAGGGTTCCAGGATGCGCACCAGTTCGGTGGACTGCCACAGGCGGAACAGCGGGGTGGAGAGTTCGTTGATCACGCCGGTCAAGCCCACCACGAAGGCCCAGACCAGCGTCACGATGCCCAGCAGATTGTGCAGGTCCAGCCATTTGAGGCGGGTGGAGCGGGAGGCGCGCACCGTGCCGAAGTCCAGCTTCTTCATGAAGGGCCCGTAGAGCACCACGCCGGACACGATGGCCACACAGAACAGCAGTCCCATGAAGCCCAGGAACAGTTCGCCGGGCAGCCCCGCGAACAGGTCCACGTGCAGCGCCAGCATGATGCCCATGAAGGAAAACTTGTCCTGGGTGTAGAGCGGGCCGTCCAGCAGCACGTCGCCGGTGCGCGCGTCCATGCGCACGGCGTGGCCGGACACCTGGCCGTCGCCGGGTGTTTTCGCCATGCCCACATAGACCTGCGGCTCGTCCGGGTCGAGGAACAGATAGTCGACGACTTCGCCCGGATACATGGCGCGGGCGCTGTCGACCAGCTTGTCCAGGTTGGCGCGAGGGGTCGAGGCGGGCACGTCCGATAGCGGCTTGGCATCGTCGAGCCAGTGTTCGATTTCGTGGTGGAACACCAGCGGCAAACCGGTAAGACAGATGACGAGCAGGAAGATTGTGCAGACCAGGCTGGTCCATTTATGGACCAGATACCAGGTTTTGATGGTGGACGCGGCGGTCATGGGGAGGGCGGGGCCCTTGCAGGCGCGGGTTGGAGAGAACTGGATATTATCGCGAATAATATCGATTCTCGTAACCAAATTTTGACCACGGCGGGGCAAGGGTGGGCAGGCGGGGCGGCGCGAAAGCGGGTTAAAAAGAGGGGTCAAGCATCAACCCAGCGGTAGTCCCGGATCATCATGGAGCAGCGTTTTCTCAAAGTCCCGCGCAACGAGCTAGGCCGCGATTTCGCGGTGGGCGATCTGCATGGACATTTTTCCCGCCTGCAGGAAAGCCTGGACCAACTGGGCTTCGATCCGTCCCGGGACCGCCTGTTTTCCGTGGGAGACCTGGTGGACCGGGGCCCGGAAAGCGAGGCCGCGCTGGAGTGGCTGGCGCGGCCGTGGTTCTACGCGGTCCAGGGCAATCACGAGGATTACGCGATCCGCCACGTGCGCACGGGGCAGGTGGACGTGGACAACTGGCGCGGCTACGGCGGCGGCTGGTTCCTGGACCTGCCCACGGAGCGCCAGGAGGTATTCGCCCAGGCCTTCGCGCAATTGCCCATCGCCATCGAGGTCGAAACCCTGGATGGCGCGGTGGGGCTGCTGCATGCGGACTGTCCGGTGTTGTTCTGGCCGCGGCTGGAATCCGCCTTGCAGGACCGCTACCGGCGCACCAGCGCCGCCTGCCAGTGGTCGCGCGACCGCCTGCGGCAGATGGACCGCACCGGCATCCGCGGGGTGCGGGCGGTGGTGGCGGGGCACACGCCGGTCCCGGCGCCGCTGGTCCTGGGCAATGTCTACCACATCGACACCGAGGGCTGGAAATCGGGCTACTTCACCTTCCTGGACCTGGAGTCCCTGCGGGCCTGGCCGCGCGAGGCCGTGACCGAACTCGCGGAGCAGGAATAGCAGGCCTGGATTCCCGGCGGCTGGCGCCGGGCGCGGTCAAAGTGGCCGGGCGGCCACCGGTCCGGCGCCGCTGACGGCGCTGGCGCGGGCAGGCGTGTCGGCGTCCACGCGCGGCACGGGGATGGGCGGGATGACGGGCGCGTTGCCGGCCGGCGCGCCACCCGCGGGCGCCACGGGCACAGGCAGGGCCACCGGCGGCTGGGCAGGGCTGCCCTGGGGCATCGCGCCGCCGGGCGGCAGGGGCTTGACCGAGGTGTCCACGCCGTCCGTCGAACGGTTGTTGTTCAGGAAATCGGTCAGCGCGTCGCCCGAGGACAGGTCCAGCGAGGCCACGGCCTGGCCCGGCGGGAATTCCGAGAAATAGTATTCGCCGTTGTCCACGATCAGGCCGTCCGGCCGTGGCGCGGGCTTGGCTTCGGGCACGCCCTTCAATGCCGGCTGCATGTAGTCCAGCCAGGTCGTCAGGGCCAGGCCGCTGCCGAATTCGTTGGTGCCCAGCGACTTGGGCTGGTCAAAGCCCATCCAGACCGTGGTGGCCAGGCTGGGCGTGAAACCCGAGAACCAGACGTCCACGGCCTCGTTGGTGGTGCCGGTCTTGCCGCCGACATCGTTGCGCTTGAGCACCTGGTGCGCACGGGCGGCGGTGCCGCTGACCGTGACGCCGCGCAGGATGTCGTCCATCACCCAGGCGGTGCGGGGATCGATGGCGCGCGCCTGCTCGTCGCCGGCGACGACCGGCTGCGCCTGCATCAGCACGTTGCCCGAACGGTCGGTGACGCGGTCCACCAGATAGGGCGTGACGCGGTAGCCGCCGTTGGCGAACACGCTGTAGCCGTTGGCCACCTGCAGCGGCGTGGCGCCGCCCGCGCCCAGCGCCAGCGGCAGCACGGCCGGCCAGCGCGACTTGTCAAAGCCGAAGCGGGTCAGGTAGTCCTGGGCGTACTGCGGCGAGATGGCCTGCAGGATGCGGATCGACACCATGTTCTTGGAGCGCATGAGGCCCTGGCGCAGGGTCAGCATGGGCTCGTACTTGTTGCCGTCGTTCTTGGGCTGCCAGGCCTTGGAGCCGGTCTGCTCCGCGGTCAGCATGAAGGGCTGGTCGGAGATCTGCGTGGCAGGAGTCAGGCCGCGCTCCAGCGCCGCCGCGTAGACGAAGGGCTTGATGTTGGAGCCGGGCTGGCGCCAGGCCTGCGTCACGCGGTTGAAGCCGCCGCGGTTGTAGTCGAAGCCGCCGATCATGGCGCGGATGGCGCCATCCTGGGGCACCATCGAAACCAGGGCCGCCTGCAGGGTCGGCATGTTGATGATTTCCCAGCCGTCGCCGTTCTTGTGGATGTAGACCACGGAGCCGCGGCGCAGGCGCTGGCTGTCGCTGGCCTTGGGGTTGAGCGCGCGCGCCACGACCGCCAGCGCCTTCTTGTCGCTGATGGTGATGGTGTCGCGCCCGCTGCGCGCAAGCTTCACTTCCGTGGGGCTGGCGGCCAGCACCACGGCGGTCAGCAGGTCTTCGCTGTCCGGCGTTTTTTCCTGCACGCCATCCAGGATTTCATCCAGCGCGGCCGGATCCTGTTCGACGCCGTCGGGCAGATCGATCTGATCCTCCGGGCCGGGATAGACGGCGCGGCGGGTGTAGTCCATCACGCCGTCGCGTACGGCGCGGTAGGCGGCTTCCTGGTCCTTGGAATCGATGGTGGTGTAGACGTCGATGCCCTTGGTGTAGGTCTGTTCCTGGAACACGCCATACATCAGCTGGCGGGCCAGCTCGGCCGGGTAGTCGCCGTGGATGGCGAAGCCGCGCGCGCTGGCGCCGTCCGCGCCGCGGATGGTCAGGCGCTGCTTGAGCGCTTCGTCGGCCTGGTCGGGCGTGAGATAGCCCAGCGTCTTCATGCGGCCCAGCACATAGTGCTGGCGGATCTCGGCGCGCGGGAAATTGGTGATGGGGTTGAAGCGCGACGGCGCCTTGGGGATGCCGGCGAGCATGGCGGCCTCGGCCGGCGTGACGTCGGACAAGGGCTTGCCGAGGTAGGTGCGCGAGGCGGCGGCGAAGCCATAGGCGCGGTGGCCCAGGTAGATCTGGTTCATGTAGAGCTCGAGGATCTGGTCCTTGGAGAGCTCGGATTCGATCTTGAAGGTGAGCAGCAGCTCGTAGAACTTGCGCGAATAGGTCTTTTCCGACGACAGGTAGAAGTTGCGCGCGACCTGCATCGTGATGGTGCTGCCGCCCTGGCTCTTGGAGCCCTTGAGCACGTTGGTCAGCACCGCGCGCGCCACGCCCATCCAGTCGACGCCGCCGTGGCTGTAGAAGCGGTCGTCCTCGGCCGCCAGCACCGCCTGGCGCATCACGGGCGGGATTTCGTCAAAGCGCAGCACGTTGCGGTGTTCTTCGCCGTATTCGCCGATCAGCACCTTGTCCGCCGTATAGATGCGCAGCGGCACCCGCGGGCGGTAGTCCGTCATGGCGTGCAGGTCGGGCAGGCTGGGCCAGGCCAGGGCCAGCGCCAGGCCGAGCGCGATGCCGCCGCACACGGCGACGCCGCCGGCGGCTACGCCCGCCTTGACGAGAATGCGTTTCCAGGGGAGGCCCGGTTTGCCGCCCGGGGTGGCGGAGGATTGCTGGGGGGTGCTCATTGCAGGCGATTCTAGGGCAGAACGCTATAGACCGCCCACGGAGCAATAAGGTTTCGGTAACCAAACTTGCCCGGGGGGCGGAGGCAGCGCGGACGCCGGGGAAATACAGGGACAGGTTCTAGCATACGCCGGACGCGGCTTTGTCGCGGCGCGGCGGCGCGGGGGCGCCCTGAAATGTATTGCGGGCCGTGACAAACGGCAAGTCCGGTTGCAGGCGTCAGCGGTTGTTCAGTCAGCTGTTCTTCAGGTAGCCCTGTGGCGGCGCGCCCAGCGCGCGGTGGAACATGGCCGAGAAGGCGCTGGCGCTGCGGTAGCCCAGGTCGGAGGCGATGCGCGCGACCGGCACGCCCTGCGACAGCCGGCACACCGCTTCGGCCAGCCGGACCTGCTGCACCCACTGCCGGTAGTTCAGGCCCAGTTCGGCCTGGAACAGGCGGATCAGCGTGCGCGCGCTGGCGCCGACTTCGTCGCCCCAGTCCTCGATGCCGCGCTGCAGTCCGGGATTGTCCAAAATGGCCGCGCAAATGGTCTGCAGGCGGCGGTCGCGCGGCCAGGGGATCTGCAGCGGCGCGACGCGGGCGGCGGCCAGCTCGGAAAGCAGCAGGGCGGCGACCTGCCCGGCCCGGCCGTCCAGCGGATAGTCGATGGGCTCGGCGGTCAGCGCCAGGATCAGCTCGCGCAGCAGGCCGCTGACCTCGACCACCTGGCATTGCGGCCAGTAGCCGCGGGCGGTCTCGGCGTCGAGGTAGAGCGAGCGCATGGACACGGCGCCCACCATGTCCACGCCATGCGGCACGCCGGCAGGCACCCACAGCGCGCGCAGCGGCGGCAGGGCCCAGAAGCCGCTGGGCGTGGTGACGCGCATGACGCCTTCGACCGCGTAGACCAGTTGCGCGCGCGGGTGCGAGTGGGTGCCCGTGCGGGTGCCTGGCAGGAATTCCTTGGCCATGGCCGTCACGGCGCGCGGCCGGTGCTGGTAGTCCTGCGGATTGATGCTGCGGGCGGGGTCGGGCAAAAGGAGGCGGGCGGGCATGCGTGTCACTTCCGGCATAAGGATGAGAGCGGCGGCTCAAGCGTGATTTGCGGCGTTTGTCACCGCATTTTGTCACTTAACCGACGAAAATTGGCAGATCGGTTCCGGCCCGGATTCCTACACTGGCGACAGGTCCCGGTACGTATGCCGGGCAGGCTCCCACCTTATCCGCGTCCGCCACCCATGAATCCACCGCAGAATCCCGCCGCCGGCATCGCCGCCGCCAATCCGGCTCCGCCGCCCGCCGCCTCATCGGATCCGTCCACCGCCTTCAAGGTGCTGGGCGCGATCAGCGTGGCGCACCTGATGAACGACATGATCCAGTCGATCCTGTTGGCCATCTATCCCATGCTGAAGGATTCGTTCAGCCTGTCGTTCGCGCAGATCGGCCTGATCACGCTGGTCTACCAGCTCGCGGCCTCGCTGCTGCAGCCTTTCATCGGTTTCTACACGGACCGCCATCCCAAGCCGTACTCGCTGCCGGTCGGCATGGGCTTTACCCTGCTGGGGCTGCTGTTGCTGTCGGTGGCGCCGTCGTTCGGCTGGCTGCTGGTGGCCGCGGTGCTGGTGGGCACGGGCTCGTCGGTGTTCCACCCGGAGTCCTCGCGCGTGGCGCGCATGGCGTCCGGCGGACGCCATGGCCTGGCGCAGTCGCTGTTCCAGGTGGGCGGCAACGTGGGCTCGGCGCTGGGGCCGCTGCTGGCCGCGCTCTTCATCATTCCGCACGGCCAGCGCAGCGTGGCCTGGTTCTCGCTGGCTGCGCTGTTCGGCATCGTGGTGCTGACCGGCATCGGCCGCTGGTACAGCGCCAACCGCGTCCTGCTCAAGCCGCGCGCGCGGCGCGAGGGCGCGGGCAACGGGCTGTCGCGCAACCAGGTGCTGGGCGCGCTGGCGGTGCTGGGCGTGCTGGTGTTTTCCAAGTATTTCTACCTGGCCAGCCTGAACAGCTATTTCACCTTCTACCTGATCGACAAGTTCGCGCTGTCGGTGCGCGAGGCGCAGCTCTACCTGTTCCTGTTCCTGGCCGCGGTGGCGGTGGGCACGGTGGTGGGCGGGCCTGTCGGCGACCGCATCGGCCGCAAGATCGTGATCTGGGTGTCGATCCTGGGCGTGGCGCCGTTCACCCTGCTGCTGCCCTATGTGAACCTGTTCTGGACCGGCGTGCTGGTGGTGATCATCGGCATGGTGCTGGCCTCGGCGTTCTCGGCCATCGTGGTCTATGCGCAGGAGCTGGTGCCGGGCAAGGTGGGGATGATCGCCGGGCTGTTCTTCGGTTTTGCCTTCGGCATGGGCGGCGTGGGCGCCGCGGCGTTGGGCAAGCTGGCCGACGCCACCAGCATCGGCTACGTGTATCAGGTCTGCGCCTATCTGCCCTTGCTGGGCGTGGTGGCGATCCTGTTGCCGAATGTGGAGAAGGCGCGCCGCTGAAGGCGGGGCCGGGCCTGGCGCCGCAAAGCCATGCGGCTCGCGGCGCCAGGCCGGGAGGGCATCAACCGGCTCGCACCGCGCTCAGGTGAGGGCGGCCGATTTCAATGCCGGTGATGTCGCCGGCCGCGCCATGGTGGACGATGCAGGTGTGCGACGACCGGACCTGCATCAGCTGCGCCGGGCTGATCGCGAAGCTGGCCGCCACGCGGCGGTCGCCCACCGGCTTGATGGGCTTGCGGCGGTCGCGGCCGCCGAACTTGCGATGGTTGTAGACGGCCCAGGCCACCAGCACGCCGGCGTTGACCACCGCCAGCAGGGCATAACCCCACAGCGTGTGCACGGTGGGCAGGAACACCGGCCACAGCGAGACATCGGGGCCGCCCGCGGCGGCGCGCAGGATCGCCAGGATGCCGGCGCCGAACAGATAGACGAAGGCGAACCAGCCGATGGCGGTCAGGACCAGGTCGAACAGGTAACCTGCGCGGGAACGTTGCGTGGTGATGATCATGACGATGCGTCCGGTGATTTGATGCCCCGGTCCGGGCTGGTCCAGCGCGCGCGACGGGCCTGCTTGCGGAGCATGACTTTGGGGAAGCTGACCAGGGTGGTGAACAGGCTCACCATCCAGAAGGCCAGCGGATACCAGATGACCCAGTACAGCGAGCGGGCCAGGCCGGGCTCGTAGCGGCGGTCGATCAGGATGCTGACGACGAATTGCAGCAGGCAGACCACCGCCAGCATCATGCCGGTGAAGGCGGGGGGCATCAGGCTGGCGATCTGCATGTTGTTGGGCAGCGTGACCACCTGGCTGATGGCCCACAGCAGCACCGACACGCCGAAGGCGAAGGCCCAGGCGGTGGACAGGCAGAACTCGGCCATCAGCGGCCACAGCCGGCGATGGCGCCAGACCCAGATGGAGCGCAGGTTCTTCAGGAAGACCTCGGCGCCGCCCTGAGCCCAGCGCAGCCGCTGCTTCCACAGTCCGCGCAGGGTTTCGGGCATGAGGATCCAGCACAGGCCGCGCGGCTCGTAGAAGATCGACCAGTGGTCGCGCTGCAGCTTCCAGCTGATGTCGATGTCCTCGGTGATCATGTCCAGGCTCCAGTAGCCCACGCGGTCCAGCGCCGCGCGCCGGAAGGCGGCGACCACGCCGGAGACCGTGAACACCTGGCCGTAGACGCGCTGGGTGCGCTTGATCAGGCCGATGATGGAAGAGAACTCGCCCACTTGGATGCGCCCGATCATGGTGGAGCGGGTGCGGATGCGCGGGTTGCCGGTGACGGCGCCCACGCGCGGATTGTCGATCAGCGGCGCGACCAGGTAGGCGGCCGCGTCCGGATCCAGCATGGCGTCGCCGTCGATGCAGACCAGGTACTCGCTGCGCGCGGCCATGGCGCCCATGCGCAGCGCCATGGCCTTGCCCTGGTTTTGCGCCAGGTGCACCACGCGCAGCCGCGGATGGGCGGCGGCCATGCGGTCCAGCATGCCGGCGGTGCCGTCGCTGGAGCCGTCGTTGATGGCGATGACTTCGATGTGCGGATAGTTCTGGCCCAGCGCGGCCAGCAGCGTCTCCTCGCCGTTGTCGGCCTCGTTGTAGCAGGGCACCAGGATGGACACCAGCGGATTGCCGGCCAGGGCCGGCGGCTGGCTGTCCTTGCCCCATTTCCAGTGCCGCTCCCAATGCCACCAGAAATAGATGCCGCCGGCCATCCACATGCCGGACATGAACAGGGGGTAGAAGAACACGAAGCCCAGGAGCGCCTCGCCGGTCAGCATCAGGGTGAAGCCGAAGGGCGCGCCAAGCACCGCGCAGAGAATCAGCAGGGCAATCAGACGGTCTGTCATTTGATCGGATACCAGGCTTCGGAAATGGCGGGCCGGATGCCTTGCAGCCGGGGCTGGTCTTGCGAGAAATCGTCGGGGTAGTAGCCGAAGCTGCGCGAGCCGCGCAGCTGCAGCCGCTTCATCCAGCCGGCGAGCACGGCCGTGTCGACGGGCGTGGCCTCGGGGCGGCCGGGGCCGGTGCGCCAGTCGCGGGCCTGCAGTTCGAACACGGTCTTGTCCAGCGCCCCGGGGCGCTGCGCGACGGTGTCGACCAGCCGGTCCAGCCAGGCGTTTTCCTGGCCGTGGGGCACGTTTTCCATCAGCGGCATCGCCATCGGCGCGGTCCAGTCGTAGGCGCCGAGGAAGTCGTCCAGGTTCTGCGCGAACCAGGTCTCGCTGCCGGGGTTCAGGATGGGTTCGGCAAAGATGTTGCGGGCGGTCTTGATCTGCGGGCCGCGCACCGCGCGCACCCGCTGCGTGAGTTCGGTGGTGAAGTCCACCAGCGCGCGGCTCTTGTAGCGGGTCCAGCGTTGCAGGGTGTCGGGATCCGCGCGCAGTTCGGCGATGCTGCCCGGCAGGCCCGCGGCGCGATAGGCGGCCAGCGCGCCGGGGCTGGCGTCTTCGAAGTCCGACAGCAGCGCGTCGTCATGGAACAGGACGCCGTCGAAGATCGCGTAGCGGGACAGGTCTTCGTACAGGTCGCCGATGCGCGCGCGCACGGTGGCGTCGAACGGTGACAGGCGGCGGTACTGGTCGGGATCCGGCTCAGGCTGCGCCTGGCCTTCCTGCCAGCGCGTGACACGGGGCAGGGCAGGATCCAGGTCGAACGACAGTACCGGCATCCAGGCATAGACCATCACGTTGGCGCGGTTGTGCAACTGCCAGGCGACGCGGTTGAACAGGTCGGCGCGCATCGGCAGCCAGCGGTTGGGGAAGTAGACCGACTTCACCAAGCCGTCGCCCACGGGGTCCGAGTAAGCCTGCAGGAATACCGTGTTGATCTGCATGTCCAGGATGCGCTGCACCAGCTCGCCCAGATTGCGGTCGGTCTGCGCCGGGTCCGGGTCGTAGACATAGTCCAGGTCCACGTGCGCCACGCGCATGAAGGGCTGGGTTTCCATGCCGACCACGCTGTTGGCGAAGGGCTTGAGTGTCGGGTCGCTGGACAGCAGCAGGCGCGGCGTGGACATCAGGCGGCCGACGCGGCCAGGGCCGTCCTCCAGCGTCAGCGCCAGCTGATAACCATGCTCGGCGGTGATGCGCAGGGTGGAGCCGCCCTCAGCGCCGTAGGGCCAGACCCAGACGCGCGGCTTCTTGCCGGTGGCGCGGCGGATCTTCTCGGTGATGGCGGCGACGTCGCCACCCATGCGGGCCTCGAATTCCGCCTCGGTCTCGTAGCGGCGGGTCTGCGCGTCATAGGCGCGGATGGCGGCCGCCGGCTCGGTATTGCCCTGGGGATTGGCCAGCGCGCCGTAGTGCGAGGCATTGGTGTGCGCGGCGATTTCCACCAGTCCGGAGCGCGAGATCTCGCGGATCTCGTCCCAGTTCAGGAAGCGCTTGCGGTCCTCGGGGCTGCCGCCGAAGTCCACGCGCCGGTTGGCGGGCGTGTCCATCCAGACGCCGACCGGCGCCAGCAGCGCGGGCCATTGGTAGGCTTTGAGGATGGGCAGCACGCGGGTGTAGAAGCTGCGGTAGCCGTCGTCGAAGGACAGCAGCACGGCGCGCTCGGGCAGCGGCTTGCCGCCCTGGCGGGCGGTCAGGATCTGGTCCACGGTGACGGCCTGGTAGCCGTTGGCGCGCAGCCAGGCCAGCTGCTCGACCAGGCGGTCGGTGCGCACGCTGAGAAAGCCCTGGTCGGGGTCTTCGTCTTCCACGTCGTGGTAGGCCAGGGCCAGGAACTGGCCCTGGACCCAGGGCTGCTCGGCAGGCGCGACTGGGCGCTGGTCCGGCGGCGTATAGACGGGAATGTCCTTGGCGCAGGCGGTCAGCGCCAGGATCGCGAGCAGCAGCAGGCCGGCGAGAATCAGGCGGGTATGGGTTTTAAGCATCATGGCGTTACTCGGATCCGGGTTCAGAAGCGGTACGTCAGGTCGAACACGATGCGCAGTTCGCGCTCGCGTTCGCCGTCGTACGGGCGGCTGGTGCCGGTGATCATGGCGCCCATGTCCAGGACGTCGTTGGCGCGAAAGCGCTGGCCGTAGCCCAGCGCAATCACGCCGCCGGTGCCATAGCCTTGCTGGGTGTACGTGCCCGCGCCCAGCGTGCCGATCTGTTCCCAGGCGGTTTCGTAGCGGCGATACAGGGTGTGGGTCAGGCGCACGCCGGGCAGCAGCATCAGGTCCGAGCGCGGATTGAAGTAGGGCACGTTGCTGTCGTGGCTGTTGCGCTGGGTGGACGCCTCGAATTCCAGGTCCGCCAGCAGGTGCGGCGCGGTGTAGACGCGCTCGCGCCCGGCCAGGCCCAGCGCCCAGCGGTTGTTGCCGTCGCTGAAATGCGAGGGCGACAGCGCCAGCGTCCACTCGCGGCGCTCGTCGGCGCGCCAGCGCACGAAGGCCGACAGGCTGTTGGACGAAACGTCGCTGGTCAGCGCGCGCAGCGGCGTTTCGCGCGACATGATTTCGCCCGAGCCGCCCACCTGCCAGTGGTCGTCCACGTCGTAGGCGACCGACAGGCGGGCGCCGGGCTTCACGCCATAGCCATAGTCGTGGGTGGAGACTTCGCCTTCGATGGTGAGATCGCGGCCGCGCCATTCCACGCCGGTGCGCAGCCAGCGGTAGTTGCCGCGGCCTTCCTCGAAGTCGCCGGAGGCGTAGCCGCCGCCGCCGAAGACCCGCCAGTTGTAGTCCAGCGGCGAGGAATAGAGCACGGCGTCGATGCCGAAATCGCCGCTGCCGGTGACCGGGCTGTCCGAGGCCAGCCCGCGGTAGCCGTTGATGCGCAGTTCGGCCTTGTTGTGCACTTCCCATTCGCGGGCCAGGCGGCGGCTGGTCAGATTTTCGGGCGAGCGGGCCATGGTGTCCTGCGACAGCGCTTCGGCCTGGCGCCATTCCTGCAGGTCCAGGGCGGTGAAGCCCTGGCCGTTCTCCACACCCAGGCTGCGCGGGGCCAGCGTCTCCGCCATCTTCAATTCGACCTCGGAGGCGCGGGGGAGCGAACGGGCGCGGTGGACGGTGGCCAGGTCGCTGCGCAGGCCGGAGTTGTTCGGCGCGTTCTCGACCATCTCTTCGAGGCGCTGCCGGGCGGCGACGGTGTCGTTGGCCTGCAGGCGGGCCGATGCCAGGGTTTGTCGGCTTTCCAGGTTCAGGTCGTTGGGCATGCGGGTGGCCTGGCCCTTGTAGTACAGCCAGGGGGCGTAGCCCGATTCGACTCCGTCGGTGACCGCGCCGGTCTCGCTGAACTGTTCGCCCTCGGCCAGCGAGTAGTACAGGCCGGTCTCGGTCGCCAAGCGCTGCTCGGCAGCGTCGCCGCGCAGGGCGTCATCGGCCGCGACCTGGCGATAGAGGTCGCGGGCGCGCTCCGGCTGGCGCACGTACAAGTAGGCCGAGGCCACGTCATTCAAGGCGTAGCGCGGCACCGTGACGCCCTCGGCCAGCAGGGCTTCGTATTCGCGGACCAGCTCGGCCATGCGCACGCGCACGTGCAAGGCGTGCAAGCGGTCGATGCGGGCGCGCAGCGCGTCGGCGCGGGCGTCTTCCTGCTGCTGCCAGGCGGGGATCAGTTCGTCGTAACGGGCCAATGCCTTGTCGGCCAACACGAAACGCTCGGCCTCCGACCGCGTGGGCATGGCCGCCAGCCGCACCTGTTGGGCCAGCGCGTCGGCCTCGAAGCCGCGCATCTGGCCGGCGTCGAACAGGTCCTGGTGGCGGCGCGCAAGCTCCAGCGCCACGTCAGCCATGCGCGCGCGCTGCAGCGCCCAGATGTACTCGCGCAATACGTAAGAGGTGTCGGGCGCGGCGGCCAGGGCCAGGTCGGCCTGGTGCAGCGCTTCGTAGGGCTCGCCCTGGCGGGCGTGGACGTAGCTCAGGGCAAGGCGGGCGTCGACATCGCGGGGATGCCGCTTGAGCCAGCGCGCCGCGGCTTCGCGCGCCTCGGGGTAGCGGCCGGCGTCGGCCAGGGTCATGATCTCGCCGGCGCGAAAGGCCGATTGTCCTGGATGGCGGCGCGCTCCGGCCTGGTACGCGGCCAGCGCCTCGGGCCAGCGCTGCAGGTCGCGGTAGGCGCGCGCCACGGCGAGCTGGATGTCGGCGGGCAGCGCCGCGCCTTGCGGCAACTGCTCGTAGGCGGTGACGGCTTCGGCAGGCTTGCCGGCCCAGCCCGCGATGATGATGTGGTCGTAGATGGCGCGGTTGCCGCCGGCCGGCCCTTGCTGGCGCAGCATGGCCAGCGCGGGTTCGTAGTTGCCGGCGCGTGCTTGCGCGATCAAGGCGTCATAGTCATTACCGGGGCCGGCCAACGCCATGGCGGGAGCTAGGATGGCGCAAGCCGCCAGCAGGCTCAGTCTCGGTCCAACGGCACCCTGGGGTGTCGATCCTCTGTTTTGCATCTGTCTTACTTCCGCAGTTGCGACTCGGGCGTTCCTGTTCCGGCCGCCCAGGGGCATGCCTTTTTTCGGCGCGAGCCGAGGCGACGCCTGGCGCAAAGGCGCCGGCGGCACGGGAAGGAACGTTGGGTTAGGACTGCGCGGCGCCCGCTGCGGGGACCTTCGCACTCGCGCAATGGGAGTGCATGGCTAGTACGCGCCACGCCCGTAGGGCGTGATTGCGGCGCTCTTCGCGGCACCGTCAATGGTCCGAATTATAAGTGTGTTAACTGTCAGTCAACTGTCAATTAGTGCAAAGGGTTGTGGCGCAAGGCGCGCCGTGGCGTATTCTTCGTCGCTTGTCGCGCAATCGTCTTGGCGCGGGCGGTAAAGGTTCAGGGCGAAACGGCGTGCGGCGACGGACGGGCGCCAGGTAGTGCCTTTCTGTCGCGGCACGGGTAACAAAAAGCGTCAGGGGTGGAGGGATGTAACGCCTCCAGACGCATGAACCCAGTGCAACAGCAATGACGAGTGACGGCGAACGCCCGCGGGGCGCGAGCCGGCAAACACCATGACGACTTCTCTTTTCTTTTTGATGTGGGGCCTGGCCACGGCTCTGGCATTGCCATTGCTGGCGTCGCTGCGCGCCCGCGACGTGGGCGGCGTCGGTGCGTTCACGGCGGGAAACGCGCTGGCCGTGCTGTCGCTGCTGGCCTATGCGGCCTCGCAGTTCTTGCCGCCCGGCGTCTATGTGATGGTGTCGAACGCCGCCTGGGTCTGCGCGGTCAGCCTGGTCTACGTCGGCGTGCGGCAGTTCTTCGGCCTGCGCCCGCTGGTGCGGCGCACGGCAGTCCTGGGCGCGCTCTGCATTGTCGCGTTCGCGCTGATGCTGTACGGGATCGACGCGCTGCGGGGACGTATGCTGCTGTTTTCGGTGTACACGTTCACGGCCATGATGGCGACGGGCCTGGTGTTTTTTCGCCAGCGCAGGCGGTTGCAGACGCGCGGCGTGATGCTGTATCTGATGCTGGCGAGCTTCGGCCTGGCGGCCTTGCATGCCTTGCGCGTGCTGGTCTACACCATCGGCGGGCAAGAGCCTTCGTCGCTGCTCGATCCGACCCCATGGGGCCTGTTCTTCATCGTCTGCGGGACCGTGACCGTGCCTGGACTGTTCCTGGCGCTGCTGTTGTTGATCCAGACCAGCCTGTCCGAGCAGATGCAGGCCGCGCTGACCTTCGACGGCCTGACGGGCGCCTATTCGCGCCGCAGCATCATGGACGACCTGGAGCGCGAACTGCAGCGCTGCAAGCGCGCCGGCGGCAAGCTGGCGGTGCTGGTGCTGGACATCGACCACTTCAAGTCCATCAACGACCGCTACGGCCATGCCGCGGGCGACGCGGCGCTGCGGCATTTCTCGCAGGTCGTGCAGCGCGCGGTGCGCGCCAGCGACCGCTTCGGCCGGCTGGGCGGCGAGGAATTCGTGCTGTTGATGTATGACTGTGATCCGGCCCGCGCGCTGGTGCAGGCCCAGCGCGTGTGCGACGCCTTGCGCGACACGCCTTTCCACCTGCAAGGGCGGGAGGTGCGCATGACCACCAGCGGCGGCCTGGCTTCGTATCAGTCGGGAGACGGCGCGGACGGCATCCTGGCGCGCGCCGACGATGCGCTGTACCGCGCCAAGGCGCTTGGCCGCGACCGCGTGGAGATGGCCTGGATCGGCCGCCCTGCGGGCCGCGCGCAGGAGCGCGGCCCGGCGGTGCAGGAGGAGGCTAGGGCTTGAGGTGTTCCGTCAGGAACTTCTCCATGGCTTCGTAGAACTCGAACTTGTTCTCGTCGTTGTGAAAGCCGTGGCCTTCATTGTCCTTGACCATGTACTCGACCTCGACGCCGCGGGCGCGCAGCGCCTGGACCATCTGGTCGCTCTCGTCCTTGTTCACGCGCGGATCCTTGGCGCCCTGGGCCACGAACAGCGGCGTCGTGATCTTGTCCGCGTGCAGCGCGGGCGAGGTGGCGGCCAGGCGTTCGCGGTCGCGTTCGGGGTCGCCCACCATGTCCTGCATCTTGTCCAGCATGGGCTTCCAGTACGGCGGAATGGACTTCATGAACGTGAACAGGTTGGACACCCCCACGTAGTCCACCGCGGCGGCGTAGAGGTCGGGCGTGAACGCCACGCCGGCCAGCGTGGCGTAGCCGCCGTAGCTGGCGCCGTAGATGCCGATGCGCTTGGGATCGGCGATGCCCTGCTTGATCAGCCATTGCACGCCGTCGGTGATGTCGTCCTGCATCTTCAGGCCCCATTGGCCGAAGCTGGCTTCCCAGAAGGCGCGGCCATAACCGGTCGATCCGCGGAAGTTCATCTGCAGCACGCAGAAGCCGCGGTTGGCCAGGAACTGCACTTCGGGGTTGTAGCCCCAGCTGTCGCGCGCCCACGGGCCGCCGTGGGGATTCACGATGCAAGGCAGGTTCTTCGGATCGCGGCCGGCGGGCAGCGTCAGGTAGCCGTGGACCGTCAGTCCGTCGCGGGTCTGGTAGCTGATGGGCTGCACGCGCGACATGTCCGCTTCGGGAATGGCGGGGTTGATGTCGGCCAGCTTGCTCAGCGTGTCGGCGGCGGCGTCGTAGATGTAGCGCGAGCCGGGCGTGCGGTCGTTGTAGGCGGCGACGATGAACTTGTCTTCGTCGCGGTTGGAGCCCTGGATGGCGAAGTCGTAGCCCTCGAGCTTGGCCGACAGCTTCTTGAAGAGGGTCTCGCTCTGCGCGTCGAAGAACTTGTACTGCGGCTTGTCGGTCTGGTAGGCGGCCACCGTCAGCACGCGGCGCTTGCGCGAGTAGCCGGCGGAATCCAGGTCGACCGTGTCAGGCGTGAAGATCTCTTCCTCGGCCTCGGGCTTGGCGGGGTCGATAACCACCAGCGACAGCTTGTCGCGGCCCCGGTTGGACAGGGCGTAGAACTTCTTGTCGTCGAAGGTGAAGAACGCCGGGCTTACGCTGGTGCGGTAGTCGGTGGTGATGAGCGGACGGAACTCGGACGATTCATTGTCGCGGTAGAGCAGGGTGGTGTTCAGGCCGTCGCTGGCGACGGCGGCGCGCACCTTGCCGGCGTGGTCGGTCTGCCAGCCGACGATGTTGCCCGGATTCTGCGCCACCAGCACCGCGGCGCCCGTGTGCACGTTGACGCGGTAGACGTCGAAGACTTCAGGGTTGCGCTGGTTGTGGCTGATGAGGACGTGGTTGGGATCGTCTTCCAGATCGTCTTCGATGCCGGCGCGCACGCCTTCATAAGGCGTCAGGTCGGTGATCTTGCCGGTCTTGGCGTTGACCGCCAGCACGTGGAAGTTCTCGTCGCCGCCGAAATCCTTCTGGTAGAGCACGACGTCGGCGCCTTTCCAGAAAAAGTTGCTGATGTCGCGCGCGGTTTCGCTGGTCAGCTGGCGCGGGTCCCCCACGGGCGTGCTGCCTTGCAGCGGCTGCACGTAGATGTTCATGCGGGCGGGGTTGCCGTCCACGCTGGTGGGCTGCATGAAGCCCAGCGTGCGGCCGTCGTCGGCCAGGCGGAAGAAGCCCCGCTCGGGGTTGCGGAAGAAATCCTTGAGGGGATAGGCGCGCGGCGGTTGCGCGGCGCTGGCGCCCAGCGATACGCCGATGATGCTGGCGGCCAGGACGGTGCGCTTGAGGAATGAGAACAAGGGGGACCTCCGAAGTTGCCGCGGCGGGCGCGCTGCGCCGGCCGCCGGGTGGTCCGCCGATAATGCCATAGCGGCGCGGGCGGTGTCGAACCGCCTGCGCGCGCGCAGGCCGTGCGCAAAGCCTTACTGCGGCTCCAGTCCGGTCGCCTTGACGATGGCGCCGTACTTGGCCATTTCGGCGCCGATGAAGGTTTTGAACTCCTGCGGCGGCTTGTAGGCAATGGCCAGGCCCTGGCCTTGCAGTTTCTCCTTTACGTCGGCGGCTTGCAGCGCCTGCGCCGTGTCCTTGGAAATGCGCTCCACCAGGGCGGTCGGCATGCCGGCGGGGCCGAACAGGCCGAACCAGTTGGAGAGGTCGAAGTCGTCCAGGCCCACTTCCTTGGCGGTCGGCGTCGAGGGCAGCACGCTCTGGCGCTGGGGGCCGGCGATGAACAGCGGGTGCAGCTTGCCGGCGCCGATCTGGCCGATGATGGCCGGCGCGGTGGCGAAGAAGATGTCGATCTGGCCGCCCACCAGATCGGCCACGGCCAGGGCCGTGCCGCGATAGGGCACGTGGGTCAGGTTCATGCCGGAACGCACCCGCAGCAGCTCGCCCGCCAGATGCTGCTGGCCGCCCATGCCGGGCGAACCGTACACCAGCGGCGCCTTTGCGCCCTGGCGCTGGAGGTCGCCGTAGGTGGTGGCGGGCAGCTTGGGGCCGCTGACCAGCACCAGCGGCGCATCGGCCACCAGGGCGATGGGCTGCAGGTCCTTCAAGGGGTCGTAGCGCATCTGCTTGTAGACCAGCTTGTTGATCGACACCTCGGGCGTGTAGGCCAGCAGCAGGGTGTAGCCGTCGGGCGTGGCGCGCGCGACCTGTTCGGCGCCTATCATGCCGCTGGCGCCGGACTTGTTTTCCACGATGACTTGCTGGCCCCAGCTCGTGCTCAGCTTCGCCGCCAGGATGCGGGCGATCACGTCGGTGGCGCCGCCGGGGGTGTAGGCGACGATCAGGCGCACCGGCTTGTCGGGATAGGGCTGCGCCTGGGCGGCCGGCGCAAGGCAGGCCACGGCCAGCATGCCCGCGAGTTTGATTGCGTGTCGAAACATGGGATGGCTCCTGTGCGGAAGTATGGATTCAGCCGCGCTGGATCAGCAGCAGCGCCTGGTCGGGCAGATGGCGGCGTGAGTAGCCGGCCCAATCGTCCTGGGCTTGCAGCACGCGCTGGGCGGTCAGGTCGACGACGCGCTTGAACGCGCCGGCCTCGACCTGGCGTTTGAGGACCTGGCCGGATCCATAGGCCAGTTCGTAGGCCTGTCCGCCGGACTGGTAGCGGCACAAGCGCATGCCGGCCTCGCCGTCGATCCGTTCGACCCTCCCGCCGTCCGCGGCCTGGTCCGCGAAAACCGCGTTCAGCGCGGCCAGCGCCAGTCCGGCGGGCCGCGGATCGTAGCGGCGGTCGATCAGGCCGTTGCGCGGAAAGTAGCCGCGGTCCACGTCCATGAAAGTGTCGAAGGAATAGCTCACCGCGTCCGTGGTCCGGGCCGCCAGGAAGGCTTCCGCCACCAGGGCGGCGATGGCGGTGTCGTCGGTGTTCGCCGCCGCCAGCCGGTCGGCCAGCTTGACGCCCACGTTGATGGACGCGCCCCAGTCGCGCGCCTGCCCGGCCAGTTGCTGATGCGTGGCGATCAGGTCGGCGCCCCAGTCCAGGCGCACGGTGAAACCGTCCAGGTTCTTCCGCGCGAAGTGCGGCAGGAGAGCGGATTGCGAGGCTTCCAGTTCGGACGCGCGCAGGCCGGTGTTGACGAAATGGCTGTAGTGCTTGCCGTCGAAGTGGGCGTCGTCCGCGCCCGTCCGGATCTTGCAATAGATGAGGCGGGCATCGGTGTGTTCGCGCAGGCGCTGCAAGGCCGCGCCCGCATCTTCCAGCGCCTGGGCGTTCAGGTTGATCTCGATGGCGGCGATGGCCACGCCGTGCTCGCGCGCCTGTTGCAGCAGCCTGGCGTCAGGCAGGCCCAGCGAGGTCAGCACGAAGCGGTGGCCGACGTCGGACATGAGGCGCGCGCGGCGCAGGGTCTTGTCGTCGCGCAGATCCTGCACCGGGATCTTGAGCGTGCGCAGCCCCATTTCCCACATGGCCATCAGCGGGTAGTCGTTGCGCGCCAGTTTGCGGCCGAACTCCTGGACCCCGCCGGTGCAGGGGATCTCGACGATCTCGGCCCAGGGGTGCCGCATCTCGACCGCGATGCCGTCGCAGGCGGCGGTCTTGGTGTGGACGGTGGGCAGCGTGCGCGCCGCCGCCCGGCCTGGCTCGGCCTCGCCGCGCATGGCGCCGTGCGTGCGGATCAGCTTGGCCACATGGCCGTGCTCGTGCACGTCGACGATGAAGTAGCCGAATTTTTCGACGTCGCCGCGGCCGAATTCGTCCGCCGGCGGCACCCGGTAGAACTCGGAAAAATCATGCCGCAGGAAGGCGGTCGACGGCAGCATGTAGATCTCCGCGCCGCCGATGACGTCGTACCAGAAATTGTGGACGTGGCCAGCGAAAACGCCCTCCACGCGCGGATCGGCCAGGCGCGACAGCAGCCAGCCGCGGCCGGGTTCGTCGATGTTGTCGTAGGAGCCGCGTTCGTCCGCATCGTGCAGATAGGGCGGGTAATGCAGCGACACGAATACGCGGCCGCTGGCGCTGGCCAATTGTTCGTCGATCCAGGCGCGCTGCGCGGCGTCGGCTTCCAATCC
The DNA here is from genome assembly GCF_013267355.1 of Achromobacter pestifer. Lineage (NCBI taxonomy): Bacteria > Pseudomonadati > Pseudomonadota > Betaproteobacteria > Burkholderiales > Alcaligenaceae > Achromobacter > Achromobacter pestifer. The sequence goes on along the minus strand of NZ_CP053985.1, from coordinate 146,931 downwards.
GGAATTGAACAGCAGCGAATTCAGGAACAGGAAACGGACGTTGCCATGGTCCACCGCGTAATAGTCCGGGCCGAACACCTGGCGGTACTTGTCCAGGTAGTCGTCACAGACGATGTCCGCCGGCATCCAGTCGATGCGCTTGTCGCCGACGTCGTGGTTGCCGGGCACCAGGTGCAGCGGCATGTCGATCTGGCCAGCGATGGCCTTGAAGCGGCCGGCGGCCACCTCGAACGAAGGCATGCTGGGCACTGGGTGGACGATGTCGCCCAGGTGGATGGTGAAGGCGGGCGCGGGATCGAGGGTGGCGATGTCGGCGAACACGTGCCGCGCCCGGGCATTGGCGCGGGCGTTGGTGGCAAACGGCGATGCGCAGGTGTCCTCGGATTCATTGACGTGGGTGTCGGCCACGACGGCAAAGCTGAACAGGCGGGCGCCCAGCGGCTGGCGGGAAAAGTGGGAATTCGTCATCGACTGCCCTTTTCAATTTCAATAAATGGAATTCAAGTGTGTATAGTGAACTGAATGTTTGTATTTCGGCAGGCGATATACTGTCAATGCTCCGGAACCCTAGGCCGCCATGCATTCCAAAACGCCGCTCAACTACGAACTCGAATCCCGCGCTTCGCTGGAAGCGCATCCGCGATTTGCCTCCACGCTCTCCAACGGCTTGGACGTGCTGAAGTGCTTTTCCGCGGCCGAGCCGCAGCTGGGCAACAAGGAAATCGCCGAAATGCTTGGGCTGACACGCCCGACGGTCTCCAGGCTGACGTTCACGCTGGTGGGCCTGGGCTATCTGCGGCGCGACGAACGCACCGGCAAGTACTCGCTGGGTCCGGCGGTGCTGACGCTGGGCTATCCCTTGCTGGTGCACCTGACGCTGCGGCAGCTGGCGGCGCACGACATGATCGAACTGGCGCGCTATGCCAAGGGGCCGGTGTCCATGGCCATCCGCGACCGCCTGCAGGTGGTCTACGTGGAAACGGTGCACGACGGCGCGTCGAACGCCTCGCGCCCGGATATCGGTTCGGCCCGCCCCTTGCTGCGCACCGCCACCGGGCGGGCGCTGCTGTATGCGCAGACGCCGGACGAGCGCGAACTGATCTGCGGCCGGCTGGCCGAGGAGTTCCCGGAGGACTGGGAACGCTTCGGTCCATCGCTGCAACCCGCGTTCGACGCCATCGACGAGCACGGCTTTTGCGTGGTCAGCAAGGACTGGCGGGCCGAGCTGTGCGGCATCGCCACGCCGATGCGCTATCGCTCCAATGACCTGCCGCTGGCCTTCAACGTGACGATTCCGGCCGACAACCTGGACGAAAAGCACGTGTACGAGACCCTGGGCCCGCGCCTGCGGACCCTGGTGAAGAACCTGGAATACCGCATCGGGATCATGTGAACGGGACGGCGCTTATCGCGCGCGGCGGATATGCGGGATAATCGCGGGCACAGATCTGGAGATACACATGCATTGGAAACTGGTCGCGGCTTCGGCGCTGGCCCTGGGCCTGGCAGGCTGCTCGATGGGCATCTCGCCCGGCACGTCGCCGCACAGCGAATTCAAGGCCCCAGTGGCCTTCAAGGACGCCTACGACGCGGCGATCCGGCAGGCCAATGCCTGCCTGCGCAGCACCGACAACGCCTACCGCGTGGTGGACACCCTGAACGAAAGCGCGCAGTCCGGCGTGGTGCAGGTGCTGGCGCCCTATAGCGACAACGAGATGACGCGGGTCGAGTTGAAGGCGGCCGGCCCCAAGACCACCGATGTGCGCATCGCGGTGTGGGGCAAGGGCACCTGGGACGCGGCCGCCATGCGCGCGATGCAGGACGCCGTCTATTACAGCCTGGTGTCGTGCAGCAGCTATATGCCGCTGGATCCGCGTCCGCCGGTCAAGCCCTCGCGCGACCTGCCCAACTGAGGCGCAGGCGCCGGCGGCTTGCCGCCGCAGGCGCGCTCAGTCGCTGCCCGGGCGGCGGCGGATGATCTTGAACGTCGCGGTGGCGCGCGCCACCAGCTCGCCGTCGGCGCGCCGGACCTCGCCTTCGCAGAAAGCGATCGAGGCCCCTTTGCGCAGGCAGCGCGCCTCGATCACCAGGTCGCCCGTGCCGGGCGACAGGAACGAGGTGTTCATGTCGATGGTGGCCATGCCTTCCTTGCCGTCGGCCGAACCGCGGGCGGCGGCGCTGAGCGTGAAGTCCAGCACGCTCATCAGCGTGCCGCCATGCACGTCGCCGCGGCTGTTGGCCAGATCGGCGCGCCAGGGCAGCGAGGCGCGGGCATAGGCCGGCGCGATGCTCTCGGGCACCAGGCCGATGAAATGCATGAAGGGAATGGTCAGGCCGAAGTAGTCGGTTTGGGGCGTTGAGGCTGCAGTCATGGACCGTTGCGGGCAAGAATGGAAAGTGGGTTGTCGCCGGTCATAATATAGGTTTTGCCACGGGGTTTCAGGCGATGAACGGCTCATGGGGGCATCACCACCATGATTGAAATACGGAAGATCGTGCATGTGGACATGGATGCGTTCTACGCGTCCGTGGAACAGCGCGACAATCCGGAATTGCGCGGCAAGCCCGTGGTCGTGGCCTGGACCGGACCGCGCTCGGTGGTGTGCGCCGCGTCCTATGAAGCGCGGCGGTTCGGCATCCATTCAGCCATGTCCGCGGCTCGGGCGGAGCGGCTGTGTCCGCACGCAATCTATGTGCCGCCCGATTTCAACCGCTATCGCGAGGTCTCGCGCCAGGTCAGGCAGATATTCGCCCGCCATACCGACATGATCGAGCCCCTGTCGCTGGACGAGGCCTATCTCGACGTCACGGTCAACAAGCTGGGCCTGCCCTCGGCCACCGAGGTCGCGCAGGTCATCCGGCAACAGATCCGCGAGGAAACCGGACTGACGGCCTCGGCCGGCGTCGCGCCCAACAAATTCCTGGCCAAGATCGCGTCCGACTGGAACAAGCCCGACGGCCTGTTCGTGGTCCGGCCGGCCAAGGTGCTGGCCTTCCTGGAACCCTTGCCGGTGCGCAAGGTGCCGGGGGTGGGCAAGGTGACGCAGGCGCGCCTGGAGCAGCTGGGCATCCATACCGTGGGCGACCTGGCCACGCATGGCGCCCAGGAACTGGAGCATTACTTTGGCCGTTATGGCCGGCGCCTGTATGAACTGGCGCGCGGCATCGACGAGCGCGAGGTGCAGACCGACCAGCCCTTGCAGCAGGTATCGTCGGAAACCACCTTCTCGCAGGACATCCGCCTGGACGCGGTGGGCGAGGCCATCGACCGCATGGCCGAACGCGTATGGGACCAGGCGCTCAAAAAAGGCGCCTTGGGCCGCACCGTGGTGCTCAAGCTGAAGACGGACCGTTTCCGCATCCTCACGCGCAGCCAGACCAGCCTGAATCCGCCCGGATCGGCGGCGGAGCTGGCCGCTGTCGCCAGGCTGCTGTGCGAACGCGTGGACCTGCCGCCGGAAACGCTGTACCGGCTGGCGGGGGTGGGGATGAGCAATTTCGCCGACCCGCAGGAGCAGTCGCGCCAGCCCGATCTGTTCGGGGGCGCGTTCTGATCCGAGCGGGGCGGCTGGCAGCCAGGCCCGGCAGGGCTCAGGCCAGGCGGGACTTCACTTGCTGGGACAGCGCCGTCATGTCGGCGCGGCCGGCCAGGGCCTGTTTCAGCAGCGCCATGACCTTGCCCATGGCGGGCGCGCCGGTCACGCCTTGCGCGGCCACTTCCGCCAGCGCGGCGTCGATGGCGGCCGAGACTTCCTCGGGCGTCGCGGCTTGCGGCAGGAACTCCTGCAGCACGAGCAGTTCGGCCTTTTCCTGTTCGGCGGTTTCGGTGCGGCCGGCCTGTTCGAACGCGGCGATGGACTCGCGGCGCTGCTTGACCTGCTTTTCGATGATGGCCGTGATCTCGGCGTCGTTCAGGTCGCGGCGTTCGTCCACTTCCTTCTGCTTGACGGCCGCCAGCAGGAAGCGCAGCGTGGTCAGGCGTTCGGCGGCCTTGGCGCGCATCGCGTCCTTGACGGAATCGGAGAGGCGGGTCTTGAGCGTAGCAGTGCTCATGGGTAAACCTTTGTGGTGTGCGACAAACAAGCAGTTTAAACCGGCGGCGGGCGTTTCCCGCGGCCGTGCCGCGCCTTACTTCACCTTGGCCAGGTCGCCGCGCAAGGCGACGCCGGCCACCATGGCGCCGGCATGGCATTCGTAGTCGGTCTTGCTGCTGAATTCGTTCTTGCGGTAGTAGCTGATGATATTGGTTACCGCGTTCGCGCCGGCCTTCTTGGCCGCTTCGTGCAACGCGATGATGGCGGATTGGGCCACCCACAGGCAGGCGTCTTCATCTTTCTTGGCGAAGGCGTTGGTCTTGCGGTTGGTGACGACGCCGGATTCCAGCACCGTGCCCTTGGGGCCGGTGCCGGCCAGGTAGAACTTGACGCTGCCGTCGATCTTGCCGGCGGCCTGGGCGGCTTCGACCGCGGCCTGCATGGGCAGATGGACGGTACGATCCGCCGCCAGGGCTTGCGCCGAGCAGGCGAGCGACAAGGCCAGGGCGGCCGACAGCTTGCAAGAGACGTTCATGACAGGCATTCCATTCGTGACAGGGGAAAACACGGGTGTTGCGGACTTCAGCGCCAGCGGCGGAAGATCAACGAGGTGTTGATGCCGCCGAAGGCGAAGTTGTTGTTCATGACGTACTCGTTGCTCATGCTGCGGCCCTCGGTGAGGTAGTCGAGTTCGCCGCAGCGCGGGTCGACGTTGCGCAGGTTGAGCGTGGGCGCGTACCAGTCGCGGTTGAGCATCTCGATGCTGAACCACGACTCCAGCACGCCGCAGGCGCCCAGGGTGTGGCCCAGATAGCTCTTCTGCGAGCTGATGGGCATGCGGTTGCCGAACAGGCCGTGCGTGGCCTGCGTTTCGGCGATGTCGCCCTGTTCCGTGGCGGTGCCGTGACCATTGACGTAGCCGATGGCTTGCGGCGGCAGGTGGGCGTCGGCCAGCGCCATTTCCATGGCGATGCGCATGGTGCTGGCTTCGGGGCGCGTGATGTGGGTGCCGTCCGAATTGCTGCCGAAGCCGACGATTTCCGCGTGGATGCGCGCGCCGCGCGCCAGCGCGTGGTCCAGCGATTCCAGCACCAGCATGCCGCCGCCTTCGCCGATCACCAGGCCGTCGCGGTCGCGGTCATAGGGGCGGGGCGTAAGTTCGGGTGTGTCGTTCTTCTGGCTGGTCGCGTAGAGCGCGTCGAACACCAGGGCTTCGCTGGCGCACAGTTCTTCCGCGCCGCCGGCCAGCATCAGGTCCTGGCGGCCGTAGCGGATGGCCTCGTAGGCATAGCCTATGCCCTGGCTGCCCGAGGTGCAGGCGCTGGACGTTGGGATGATGCGGCCCTTCAGTTCGAAGAAGATGCCGACGTTGGCCGCGGTGGTGTGGGGCATCATGCGGACGTAGGAGTTGGCGTTCAGGTCGTCCGTCACGCCATTGAGCAGCATGTTGCCGAAGGCGCGGATTTCCGCCGTGCTGCCCACCGACGAGCCGCAGGCCACACCCATGCGGCCGTCGGCGATGCGGGGATCGCCCAGCAGCGCCGCGTCATCCAGCGCCAGCTCCGCCGCCCGCACCGCTAGCTGGGAAACCCGCCCCATGCTGCGCAGCTGCTTGCGGGTCCAGTGCGCGGGCGTGCGGAAGTCCTCGATGGGGCCGGCCAGGCGGGTGTTCAATTCGGCGTAGCGCGACCAGTCGGGCATGACGCGGATCGCGCTGCGGCCCGCCTGGAAGGCTTGCTGCACGCTGGCCCAGTCGTTGCCGAGCGCGCTGATGCCGGCCATGCCGGTGATGACGACGCGTTTCATCAGCACAGTCCTCCGTTGACGGCGATGACCTGGCGCGTGATGTAGGCGGCGCCGGGAGACATCAGGAATACGACGGCGGCGGCCACTTCCTCGGGGCGTCCCATGCGTTGCGCGGGCACGGCCTTCAGGATTTCCTCGACCGGCACGTGTTCGTCGATCATGTCGGTGTCGATCAGCCCGGGCGCCACGCAGTTGACGGTGATCTGGCGCTTGGCCAGTTCCACGGCCAGGGCCTTGGCCGCGCCGATGAGGCCGGCCTTGGAGGCGCTGTAGTTCACCTGGCCGCGGTTGCCCACCAGGCCGGACACGGACGCCATGCAGACCACGCGGCCAGCGGCGCGGCGGCGGATCATGGGCATGGCGAGCGGGCTGAGCACGTTGTAGAAGCCGTCCAGGTTGGTGCGCAGCACTTGGTCCCAGTCGTCGCCGGTCAGGGCGGGAAATGCGCCGTCGCGGGTCAGGCCGGCGTTCAGGACCACGCCGTAATAGGCGCCGTGCGCGTCGATGTCGGCCTGCAGGGCAGCGGCGCATTGCTGGCGGTCCGCCACGTCGAATTGCAGCACGCGCGCCTGGCGTCCGCGCGCCTGGACTTCGGCCTGCACGGCTTGCGCCTGGTCGCGTTGCTGGCGGCAGTGCAGCACCAGGTCGTGGCCGGCGTCGGCCAGGGCCAGCGCGATGGCGCGGCCGATGCCGCGGCTCGAGCCGGTTACGAGGATGGGGGCAGCGCTCATTCGGGTGATTCTTCCTGGATAAAAGCGGCTGGGTCCTTGGGCTGGTAGACGTTCAGCCTGGCCTCGGCCAGCAGGCGCGAGTCGTCGCGCAGTTCGCATTCGAAGACGCTCATGCCGCTGGCGTCGACCAGCCCGCGGCGCGCGTGTATGGTCAGTTGGGCGCCGGCGGGCAGCGCGTCGGCATGGCATTCATAGCGCCGCGTGCCGAGCAGAAAGCCTAGTTTGACGGGTTCGCCCGCCAGGCGCGCCTGGCAGCCGGCCCAGGCGCCCACGGCCTGCGCCATCAGCTCCATGCCGAGCCACGGCGGCAGCGAGCCGTCGGGCAGCGAGTAGGGGCCGGGCTTGACCACGGCGCGCGCGGTCAGGCCGTCGGCGTCGTGGCTGCGGACCTCGTCGATCAGGATCATGTCGCCGGCGTGAGGCAGCAGGCTGGAGACGGGCCAGGACGTCATGCTTGCGCTCCCAGGATCAGGCTGGCGTTGTTGCCGCCGAACGCGAAGGAATTGCTCATGGCCAGGCGCGGCCGGCCTTGCGGGTAGCGGTGCCGTGCGGTGCTGAAATCCAGCGCCGGCAGCGCCGGATCGGCCTGGCCGTCCCAGACGTGGGGCATCAGCCGTCCTTCGGCATTGCCGGCCGACAGCGTGGCCCAGGCCAGCGCCGCTTCCAGCGCGCCGGCCGCGCCCAGCGCGTGTCCGGTGAGCGCCTTGGTCGAGGCGCAGGGCACGCCCTGCGGAAAGACGGCGTGCATGGCCTGGCTTTCCATGGCGTCGTTGTGCGTGGTGCCGGTGCCATGCAGATTGACCCAGCCTATGCTGGCCGCATCGACGCCGGCGGATTGCAGGGCGGCCTGCATGGCTGCCCGCGCGCCGGCGCCGCTGGGTTCGGGCGCGGACATATGCCAGGCGTCGGAACTGGCGCCGCCGCCCAACAGCGCCACGGACCGCTCATCGGCCGGTTCGCGCTCCATCAGGAACAGGACGCCGGCTTCGCCGATATTGATGCCGCGGCGGTTGGCCGAGAACGGCAGGCACAGCGTGTCGTCTATGGCTTCCAGCGTGGCGAAGCCGTTGATGGTCAGGCGGCACAAGGTGTCCGCACCGCCGCAGACCACCGCGTCGCACAGGCCCGCGGCCAGCAGGCGGCGCGCGGACAGCAGGGCGCGGGCGCTGGAGGTGCAGGCGGTGGACAGCGTATAGGCGGGCCCGGTGGCGCCCAGCCAATCCGCGAAAAATGCGGCGGGAGACGACAAGGCCTGGCGGCGGTAGTCGTAGTTGTCCGGCCATGCGCCCTGCGCCGCCTGTTGGCGGAAGGCGGGCGCGTTGTCGTTGACGCCGGAGGTGCTGGTGCCCAGCACCACGGCGACGCGGCCGGCGCCGTGGCGGGCCACGGCGGCGCGCAATCGCGGCTCGATCTGCAACGCGGCGGCCAGCAGCAATTGATTGTTGCGGCTGCGGTGATGGGCGGGCAGCGTTGCGGGGAAGGGCGGCAGTGCGCCGGCATGGCCGCCTAGCGTCAGGGTGCGGCCGCGGACCCAGTCCGATTGCGGGCGCATGCCAGAGGTGTCGCCCGCGAATGCGGCGCGGGCCACGGCGTCGATGCCGGCGCCCAGCGCGCACACCACGCCGGGCGTAGCCAACCAGGTGTTCATGGCTGCTCCTTCAAGGGCGAGATCCGCCAGGTGATGTTATCGGCGGTGGTGATGACGAATGTGCCGGCTTGCGCGGCCTGCGGCCAGCGCACGCTCCAGCGCGGGCGGCCTCGGTCCAGCAGTTCGCGTTCCGCCGCGCCGTCGTCCCTGCGGCTGGCGCGCCAGTTGCCGGCGCCATAGGCCGCGTCCAGCTCCGCATCGGGCGTCCACGCGAAGATCAGGGCGGCGAACAGATCGCGCGCCTGGGCATTGGGCCGCAGGAAGCCGTCGTTGCGCCATTGCCCATGCTCCAGCATCTGCCGCGCCTGCGGCACGCCCATGGGATCGAACAGCGACCAGCGCAAGGCGGCGCCTTCGCGCTGCACCACCAGCAGCGTGTCCAGGGCGGGCTGGCCGGCGGCGGATTGCACCACATGCAGCTGCCGCGGCAGCGAAAAGTCCGCGTCGCGCGCCGGCACGGGCGGCGCGCCCGCGCAGCCCGCCAACAGGGCGAGCGCCACGGCCGCGCCCAGGGCGCGCACGGCGGACAGGAAGGAGGTGCGGACGGCGGCCATGGTCGGGATCAGGCGGGCAGCGGCTGCGCTTGGGCGCCGCGGCAAAGCTCGCTCAGCATGCGCAGGCGGCGCTGCGGGTTGGCGACGAACGGGTTGCTCTGGTCCCAGGCGTAGCCCGCCAGGATGGAACTGATCATGCGGCGGATCTCGGGCTGTGCGTTCTCGTGGAAGACCACGTCCTGGAACTCGCCGCTGTACCAGCCCTGGACATAGGCGCGGAAGGTCTCGACGCCCACCATCAGCGGGTCGGCGAATTCGGCCTGCCAGTCGACCTGCGCACCAGTCAGTTGGCGGTGCAGCGCATCGGCCGCCAGCTTGGACGAGCGCAGGGCGATGGTGACGCCGGAGGAAAACACCGGGTCGAGGAATTCCGCCGCGTTGCCCAGCAGCGCGTAGCCGGGGCCGTGCAGCCGCCGCACGCTGGCCGAATAACCGCCGATGGTATTGGCGGGCGTGTCCCAGACCGCGTTCTTCAGCACGCGCTTGAGGTTGGGGGCGGCGTCGGCCATTTCGCGCAGCGTGGCCATCAGGTCCTGGCCGGGGCCGCCGAAGAGGTCCTCGCCGCCGACCACGCCGAACGAGCAGCGGCCGTTGGAGAAGGGGATCAGCCAGTACCAGATGCCGCGTTCTTGCGGGTGCACGCTGATCAGGATCTTCTCGCGGTCAAAGCCGGGGTCGTCGATGCGGTCCTCGATATGGGTGAAGATGGCCTTGCGCGGCGGCATCGACGACGGGCGCTCCAGGTCCAGCAGGCGCGCCAGCACGCGGCCGTAGCCGCTGGCGTCGAGCACGAACCGGCTCTGCACCTGGTAGGCCGCGCCATCGGCGCCGCGCACCTCCAGCAAGGGGCCGTCGCCGCTGTCGAAATCGGCCGCCGTCACTTCCTGCAGGTAGCGCACTTCCACGCCCTGGCGGGCGGCATCGTCCGCCAGGACTTTGTCGAACTGGGCGCGCTGCACCTGGAACGTGGTGCCGGGACCGGCGGTGAACTTGTCGCGGAAATCGAAGTGGGTATAGCGCTCGCCGCAGGCGAAGGCGGCGCCGTTCTTCACCTGGAAGCCGGCGGCTTGCACCGCCGGCAGCATGCCTGCCTCTTCCACGAACTCCAGGCAATGGGCGAGCAGGCTTTCGCCTATGGAAAAGCGCGGAAACTGCTGGCGTTCCAGCATCAGGACGTCATGTCCTTGCCGCTTCAACAGGGCGGCGGCGACCGCGCCTGCCGGACCCGCTCCTATGACTACAATTTCGCGATGTTCCATGCCGGAATGTCCTTTTAGTTATTGAAAGCAGGATGCGGCTCGGCGTCGCGCGGCGGATTGATCCATGGCGCCCACAGCAGCGAGAAGGCCACGCCCAGCGCTACCGCCAGCCCGAAATTGGCGATGGCGGGCGTCTGGCTGACGGCGAGCAGGCCGAAGGACAGCAGCGTGGTGGCGGCGCCCAGCAGGATGCCGACCAGGCTGGCGGCCGCGCCCGCGACCCGTTCGTACATGAAGATGGCGTAGTCCACGCCTATCGCCGACACCAGCAGCAGGCCGAACAGGCTGAACAGGGTGAGCGGCTGGCCCAGGTAGCCCAGCGCGGCCAGGCTGCAGGCGGTGGCCGCCAGCGGCACGGCCAGGATGCGCCAGGCGGCGGCGCGTCCCAGGGTCAGCAGCAGCAACACGGCCGCGACCACATAGGACAGGAGCTTGAGTTCGGCGGCTTCGATCCGGGTCGCCGCGAACATGCGGTTCAGTTCGCCGCTGCGGTCCACCAGCGTCACGTCCGGCGCGGCCTGGGCGATGGCCTCCAGCGCGGACGCATCGCGCAGGCCCAGCAGGGTGACCATGCCGGCGGCCTGGCCGTCGCGCGCGCCCAGCCACAGCGGCCGCCAGCGTTCGGCCTGCGGGCCTTGCAGCGCGTCCTCGATGGTCAGCGGCGGCAACGCGGCCATGGATTGCAGTTCCTGGCGCAAGGCCACATAGGGGATGCCGATATCGGTGAGCGGCTTCCAGGCGTCGGGCTGCGCGGCCAGGCCGGCCAGCGTCGAGCCCAGCGCCTTCTGGTCGGCGGCCGGGGAGACCAGCTGGCTCAAGGCGTTGTAGGCGGCGAGATCGCCGCGCGCGACCAGCGCGTCCAGCGCCTGCGCCACCCGTGCCTGCCTGCGCAGCAGTTCGTCGGCGTCGGGCGCGCGCACCAGGAAGAACTGGCTGGTCGGCATGAAACCCGTGATTTCGCCGATCTGCCGGGCCTGCTGCAGCAAGGGCGCGGGCAGGCTCAACCATTGCCGCAGATCGTCCTGGATGCTCAGCCGGCCGATGCCGCCGGCGGTGGCGGCGATCAGGGCCAGGGCGCCCAGCCAGAGCGCGGCGCGGCGTGCAGCCAGGCGCTGGCGCGCGCGCAGCGCGGCTTCGGCAAAGCGCAGCAGCGGTTGCCAGGGGCGGGGCCGCCAGCCATCCATCCAGGCCGGCAACTGGCACACGGTGCAGGCATAGGCGCCCAGCAGGCCGGCGGCCGAGAACACCGCGGTCTGCGTCAGCGCGGGGAACGGGGTGAACGCCAGCGCGATGTAGCCGACCAGGCTGGCGGCGAGGCTGATGGTCAGCCCCGGCAGGACGCGCCGCAATGCGGGCCAGGCCTGCCAGTCGGCCATGCCATAGCTCTTGCCCAGCCAGTGCATGGGGAAATCCACCGCCACCCCGATCAGGCTGGCGCCGATCACCAGGGTCAGGACGTGGATGGAGCCGAACACGGCCACGCAAGCCACCGCGCCGGTCAGCAGCCCGACGGCGACCGGCACGAAGGCCAGCAGCGCGCGCACGCGCCGCAGCGCCAACAGCAGGACCAGCACGATGCCGATGGTGGCGCCGGTGCCGATCCAGCTGCTTTCGGCAACCGCCTGTGCCCGGCCGGCCGCCGCGTACAAGGGACCGCCGGCCACCAGCAGCTCGGCGCCGGCCGCGCCCAGGGCCGCGCGGTCCTGTTCGAGTTGCGCGGCGATGTGCTGGGGAGCGGCGGCATCGAACGCATCGCCGCGGGTTTCGGCGCGCACCAGCACCCAGCGCCTGCCGGCGTGTTCCGCCTGCAGGGTGCCCGTGCCCATGTCGTACTGCACCGCGCCGCCCGGGCGCAGCGCCTGTTCGGCGCGGCGCGTCAGGCCCAGCCAGTCCTGGTCCGCAGGTACCAGGCCCGAAGACGAAAATGGATCCGACAATTCGCGCGCGCGGCGCTGGGCGTAGGCGGCGGGGTCGGTCTCGAGCTGGCGCCGGTCCGCCGCGGGCAGCATGGACAGGCGGCCGGCCAGCAGTTGCGCGCGCAGCGCGGGCACGTCGACCTGCAGTTCCACCTGCACGGAAGAAAACAAGCCGCTGTCCCTCCAGCGCTGCGCGAGCAGGCGCGCGGGCGCCGCGGCGTCCGCGCCGGCGTTCGCGTCTTGGGCGGCGACCAGCGCGATGAGTTGGCGCGACAGGGGTTCCTGGATGCGGGCCTCGGCCAATTGGCGCGTGGCGTCGGCGCCGGCCTGCGGCACCAGCTCCATCAGGTTGGCCGACACCGGCCAGCCGTGGCGGCTTTGCCAGGCGCCGGCGCAGAGGATCAGCAGCAGCCCCAGCTTGAACAGCCGCGGCAGCCAGCGCTCAATCGGCGAACGCACGTTGCTCCTCGGCGGTCAGGGCCTGGGCGGCCTGCGCATCCGTCATCTGCAGCACGCTGCGGTCGCCCTGCGTCTCGCGCAGTTCGATGCGGTCCACCAGCTTGCCGCCGTTGATCTGGATGTTGTCGAAGATCTGACGCAACAGGACCGAGCGCGGCGTCAGCAGCAACTGCCAGGCATCGGCCTGGCCGGTCAGCGTCAGGTCGAAGTTCTCGCGCAGTCCGGCGGTGTCGCCTGCCAGCACGGACAGGAACAGGCGGTTCTCGCGGCCGGCGCCGGTGTGCTGCGGCAGGGCCTGCCATTTGCCGGCTTCGTCGCGCCGGAAGATGCCGCGGGCGTCGATGCGCAGGTCCTGCGCGATCGGCGTGCGCAACAGCCACAGCAGGCCCTTGCCCGCCGCCAGCGTGAAATCGCCACGGCTGGTCAGCGGTTGTGGCAGCGAACGCAGAAATTTCTGCTGCACGAAGTGGCCGCGCACGACCGGCGTGGCGCTCAGTTGCGCCTGCAACTCGGCCAGGTCGAAGGCGCGGGCGGCCAGGGGCAGCAGCGCCAGGGCCAGCAGGGCGCACAGGCGGCGCATGAGAACCAGGCGGGCGAAGCGGCGCGTCATGCGGGCGTCTCCATCGATTGCAGCTTGCCGCGCACGGCATCGACCAGCGCGGCAGGCGAGGTCAGTTGCATTTCGCGCGTCTGCATGCAGACTGCCACCTGTTCGGACGTGGCCCGCGTCAGGCGCTGGCCGCTGGCGGCGTCCAGGATCAGGTAGTTGATCTTCAGCCGGTGCTCCCATTCCACCAGTTCGGCGCGCACGGTCAGGCGCTGGCCGAATTGCGCGGGCTGCGCATAGCGCAGGTGCAGGTCTATCACCGGCCAGGCGTAGCCGCTGGCGCGCATGGCGTCGTAGTTGTGTCCCAGCAGGTCCAGCAGTTCGCAGCGGGCCTGTTCCAGGTACTTGACGTAGTGGCCATGCCAGACGACGTTGAGTGGATCCACGTCGAAGAAGGGCACGCGGATTTCGATTTCAGCGCCGATGACGCCCCGTTTACGCATCGTCTTTCCAGAAAGGGTAGAAGTTGAACCATTGCAGCGGCGCCAGGCGGCAGTGCGCGGCAAGGCGGTCGGCGTAGCGCTGGGCCAGCTCGGCGATCCGCGCCTGGCGCGTGGCGCGCGTCCATTCGATGCCGTCGGACAGGCGTTCCATCGCGACGCGGTAGCGCGCGCCGTGGCGCGTGCAGAACAGCAGGTTGACGGGGCAGCGCAGCAGGCCGGCCAGCAGCCAGGGGCCTTGCGGCAGCAGCGCGCTGGCGCCCAGGAAGTCCACGGGCGTGCAACGGTCGCCCTGCAGCGGCACGCGGTCGCCGGCGATCGCCAGCCATTCGCCGCGGTCCAGGCGCTGCGCCAGATCCAGCATGGCGGGCGTGTCCAGCTCGCTGACCTGGATCATGCGCAGCCCGCCGCCGGCCGCATGCAGCAGGCGGCTGAAATGGGCCGCGTGCTTGTCGTGCACCAGCACATTGAGTTTCAAGGTGCCGCTTTGTTCGGCCAGCGCGCGGCAGACCTCGATATTGCCCAGATGCGAGCCGACCAGGATCTGGCCGCGGTTCCTGCCCATTTGCGCGTGCAGGCCGTCGGGATCGGCGATGTCCAGATTGGCCATCGTGATCTTGCCTTGCCAGACGTCCAGCTTGTCCAGGATGGCGTTGGCGAACGCAAGGTACTGGCGGTAGACCGGCATGCGGCGCGGCAGCGGTTCGGCCAGTGGGCCGGATTGCGTCAGCCGCCGCTGGTAGGCCGCGATCGAACGCCGCGCGCGGCCGCCGGAGATGTAGAAATACAGCACGACCAGCCAGACCACGGGCGCGACGAGACGGCGGCCCAAGGTGCGCGCCGCCCACGCCGTCAGACGCATCAGCAGGGCGCTGCCGCGCTCGGGCTGGCCGGCCCAATGCTGGTCGGCGGCGCTCATGGACGCTGACCTCCGGCAAGCCGCCGCCACAGCAGCAAGGGCGAGCGCGCCAGCATGCCGAAGAACAGGCGCGCGTGCATGCGGCTGATCAGCAGGTTGTCGCGCAAGCCTTTGAAGTGGGAGATGCCGCCTTCCGGATAGGCCACGCGCGTCGGCAGCCACGCCATCGCGACGCCGCGCCAATGCAGGCGCACCAGGACGGCGATGTCGAAGTCCATGCGCCGGCCCACGCGCGCGCCGTCGATCACGGGCAGCGCCTCGGCCAGCGGGTAGACGCGGAAACCGCACATGGCGTCGGGGATGTCGAGCGAAAGCGTGTTGATCCAGACCCACACGCGCGTCAGCCAGCGGCCATAGAGACGGCTGCGCGGTACGTCGTCGCCATAAAGAGGCGCGCCGCAGATGAGGGCGTGGGGCTGGGCGCGGGAGGCCGCCGCGAAGGCGGCCGCGTCCGCCAGCGCGTGCTGGCCGTCGGCGTCGACCTGCAAGGCGTGGGTATAGCCCAGCGCGGCCGCCGCGCGCAGTCCGTCCTGCACCGCCGCGCCCTTGCCGCCATTGGCCGCGCGCCGCAGCAGATGCGTATGCGGCTGCCCTGCCAGCGCATCCAGCGCGGCGGCGCAGGACGGCTCGGAGCCGTCGTCCACCAACACGCAGGGCAGGCCTTGCGCCGCAAGCTGCGCGTGCACCGCCGCGACCGTGGCGCCGTGGTTGTACACGGGAATGAGCGCGCAGAGTTTATGCGGGGCCATGGCCGCCTGCCTGCAGAATGCGGCCGGACGAGCAGGGCGCGTCGTTGACCGTGTAGGCGAAGTACAGCTTCTGCTTGGCGGCGTCCCATTTCAGCGCCAGCACGGCCACGTCGCCCGGACGCAGCAGCCGCTGGAATTTCAGGGCTTCCATGCCGGCGAAACGCAGTGGGGGATGGAGGTCGCGTTGCGCCAGCGACATGGCCCAGCCGATCTGGGCCACCCCAGGCACTACCGGGGCGGCAGGGAAATGGCCGCTGAAATGGGCCAGGTCGTAGGGAATTTCCAGTGTGTAGCGGCGTTCGTGCTCCGACGGGCGCGGCAGCTCCATCGCCTCGGGCGCGAGCTTCCGGGGGCCCGCGGCGGCTTCGAACAAACTGCGCGGCAGCTTGCCCTGGGCGTTGGCGGGCAGCTGCGCAAAGAAGCGCCAGGTGCGCGGAATGGCCAGCGATTCGAAGCCGGCGTCCAGATGCGCGCGCAAGGCGTCCACTAGCGCCTTGCGGCCCTGGTTGCGCAAGGCATGCAGGCCGCCGGCCGACAGGGCGACTAGCGCGGCAAGGCGCGTGGCGCCGGCCAGAGCGCCCAGGCGCGCTTCGGCGACGTAGGAATGGCGCACCAGCGTCTGTTCCAGCATGGGCAGGGAAACGCGCTTTTCCTCGATCTTCACGATGCGGTCGAGGCGCCCTAGCAGCCGGAAACCGCCATTCGCAAGCTCTGCGCCGTCGGCGGTCTGCGCCTCGGCGGCGCTGACCCAGGGCGATTGCACGCGCAGCGCGCCTTCGGCGTTCAGTTCGACGGCCACGCCGGGCAGCGGCTGCCAGGGGCTGCCGCCTTCGCGCCAGGCGACGGCGCCGGTTTCGGAGCTGCCGTAGATCTCGCTGGGGCGCAGGCCCAGATGTCGTGCGATATGGTCGGATGCCTCGGCAGGCAGTTCACCGCCAGAAGAATGGATGCGGGTCAGCCGGCCGCGCAGCTGGTTCCAATCCAGCCGCTGCCCCAGGCGGCGCAGCAGCGCGGGGCTGGCGATCCAGGTGCAGGCGGGATGGCGCAGGCTGGCCTGCTGCAGTTCTTCCGGATATAGGCGCTGCGGCCGGTCCAGTTGGCGCCCCGCGCACAGCGGCCACAGCACCCGGAAGGGCAGGCCGTACATGTGCTGCGCCGACACGCTGCCCAGCACCGGCCCGCGCGCGTCCGGCCATTGCTGCTGCAGCGCGCGGACTTCCTGCATCAATTGCCGCCAATGCTTGGCGATGTGCTTGGGCGTGCCGCTGGATCCCGAGGTGCAGAGCACCAGCGTCAGCGCGGGATCCAGCTCGGCGGGCGCCAGTGGCGCGTGGCCTTGCAGGTCGGCCAGCCGGCATAGCCGCTGCGCCGGCAGCGGCAGTTCCGTGTCGCTCAACCAGGCATCCACCGTGGCGTCGAGCGTGGCGCAGGTCTGCGCCTGGGCGTCGCCCGGCAGCACCGCGACGACGCCGGCGCGCCAGCAGGCGAACAGCGCGACGGCCATCTGGGCGGCGTCTTCGAACCAGAGCGCGACGCGCCGCATCGTTCGCGCCTGCAAGGCACCGGCGGCTAGCAGGCTGGCGTGCGCAAACGCCTCGCGCGTCAGGGGCGGCTCATCGGCGACCAGGGCGCCGGCCAGATCGGGCGGGGCAGGCAGCAGCAGCTGCGCGAGATCGGTCCAGGCCATGCTTTACGCCGCCTTGGCGGCGGCGGGGCGCAGCAGCCATTCGCCCGCCAGCAGCAGGCCCATCAGCACATAGCTCACCGCGCCGTTGTAGGCGGTCCACCAGCTCCAGGACCCCCAGGCCGCCAGCGCCGCGGCCACGCTGCCGTTCAGGGCGAAGAAGGCGCACCACACGCGGGTGACGTTGCGGGTGTAGCGCACGCCTTCCGGCGGCAGATCGGGATGGCGCAGCCGGGCCAGTTGTTCGATCACAGGGCGGCCGCGCTTCAGGCTGGCGCCGAAGATCGCCAACATCATGCCGTTGACCAGCACCGGATACCAGCGCAACCAGTCTTGCGAATTCGAGATGGCGAGGATCAGGCAGAACGCCACCGCCACGGCGGGCAGCAGGCGCGCGCCGGGCCGGGCGGCATCCGCGGTCAGGCCGCGGGCCAGCCACAGCAGGGCCAGCGGCAGCGCCAGCCATGCGGCGCTCACCCGTCCCAGCGCCGCGTGGACGGCGAAGGGATAGGCGATGCCGGCCACGGCCAGGGCTGCCGCCACGCCGCGTCTCATGCGGCGGGATCCTGTTTCTGGCACATGGCTTGCACCACGTCCTCGACCGTGCGCACGGTGCGGAAGTCGTTGGCGTCGAGCTTGCGGCCGGTCTGGCGGCGCACGTGGTCGATGAGGTCGATGGCGTCGATGCTGTCGATCTCCAGATCCGTGTACAGGTTCGCTTCGGGCGTGATGCGTTCAGGTTCGATCTCGAACAGTTCGACCAGCGCGCCGCGCAGCGTATTGAAGATTTCGTCGCGGGTATGCATCCTGGACTCCGTATCCATTAGGCGCGGCGTTGCGCGCCGACAAACTCGGCCAGCTTGGCGATGCTGGCGAAATGCTCGCGCATGTTGCGCGTCTCGGGATCGATGGTGATGCCGTAGCGCTTTTGCAGCGCGAGCCCCAGTTCCAGGGCGTCCACCGAGTCCAGGCCCAGTCCGTCGCCGAACAGGTGAGCGTCGCTGTCGATATCGTCGGGCGCGATGTCTTCCAGGCCCAGCGATTCGATGACGAGGGTCTTGAGTTCAAATTCCAGTTGGTTCATCCGGTCAGGACTCCACTTCCACCGCTTTGGACGGCTGTTGATTCATGATGGCGCCGGCGGGCGGGTGCGCGCCAGCTCGGCATCGAAATAGGCGTGCAGGTAATCGTTCATCCTGCGTCCGGCGATCGGCAGCGGGTGAGCGCTGCTCCAGGTGGCGGGATCGATGTCCTCGCCCACGCGGATCACGTAGCGCATGCGGCAGGGGGGGATCCGGTACCAGGGTTCGCCCTTGGTCAGGCTGCGCGGATTCATGCTGATGACCACGGGCGTCACCACGCGCGCGCCGCGCAGCGCGATGGCGCAGGCGCCGCGATGGAAGCGCGGCA
This sequence comes from Achromobacter pestifer, assembly GCF_013267355.1. Classification (NCBI taxonomy): domain Bacteria; kingdom Pseudomonadati; phylum Pseudomonadota; class Betaproteobacteria; order Burkholderiales; family Alcaligenaceae; genus Achromobacter; species Achromobacter pestifer. The sequence goes on along the minus strand of NZ_CP053985.1, from coordinate 128,715 downwards.
TGGCGTCGCGCGGCGTGCGCGTGCCTTCCGGAAAGACGATCAGGGTTTCGCCCGCGCGCAGCACGTCGGCGGCGCGGTCGAACATGTCGAAGCTCTCGTCGTTGGTGATGTATCCGGCATTGGCCACCGGGCCGCGCGTGAACGGATTGGTCGCCAGGCCGTGCTTGACGATGCAGTTGGCGTTCTTGACGTGGCCCACCAGGAACACCACGTCCAGCAGCGAAGGATGGTTGGCCAGGATCATCTGTCCGGGCTTGCCGAGGCGGTCGGCGCCCTTGAACTCCACGGTCAGGATGCCGGTGCGGACCATGAAGCGGATGAACAGGCGGAAAGTGCCGTTCAGCGCGCCGCGCGCGCGGCGCTGGCGGTCTGCCTTGTCGCCGGGCAGCAGGCGCTGCGGCGGGAACACCAGCACGCGCAGCAGCACGCCGCCCAGCCCGAACAGGGTGAAGGCCATGCCGGTGGCGAACAGGCGCCAGAGCCAGAAGTCCTGCCGGCGAGGCGTGGCGCTGGTCATGTCGTGCGTGTCCAGGTCCATAGTCGGGAGCGGTTGGCGTGGCGCCAGTGGGGGGTGCGCAGCAGAAGATGGCGCAACAGGTTCAGGGGGTTGGGCCAGGCCCGCGCGGCGTCGGCGGCGTCCGGCGCTTGCGGCGCCAGCGTCAGCGTCCAGTCCGCGCCGGGGCGCAGGTGCAAGGCGAGCGCATAGGAGTAAGGCGCGTCATCCACCCAGGAGGCGTAAGGCGCGGGCGGACGTTCCTCGGCCAGCACCACCAATACGTCCGCGTGGCCTGCATCGAACAGCATGGAGGCTTCGATGAGGGCATGTTCCAGGCCGTCATCCTCGGCCGACAAGGCCACGGACTCGGTGGTTTCGCGGCGTATGATCGACCACTGTGCGGCGATGGCGTTGTGCACCGACAGGCCGAAAGCGGTGGGCGATAGCGGCTCGTCCGCTGCAAGTGCCTGCAACAGGCCAAAGTTGCGGGTGGTTTCGCCGTGGTGCGAGGCGAACACCAGCGGCATGGCGGGACGCCCCTCGGCCAACGGCCACGCGCACTCGAACACCCCGCGAGCCAGTGGGCTCAAGCGGCGGCGTTGCAAGGGAGGCAGGAAGTCCAGGCGGGGCGGATTCTGATTTCCGATCGGGCAGAACGGATGTTCGGCCCATTCCAACCAGTCGCTCGGGCCATTGATTCCTTGCGCCCAACCCTGCCATTGCGCGATCGAAAACGTCAACATAGCGCGCGATTCTACTATGGCGGTGTCAGGTCATTTTGATTTAAAACGTTACATAATACACAATATTTCCCGCATTTCTAACACTTTAGCTTGCGATTTGTTACATTTTCCCATGGGCGTTCAGGAACTTTTAATCTGGTGGGCTGACCAAGGCGCGGCTAAGGGCTACCGGAACCAGGACTTGTCGGCCGAGGATGCGCTGCGCGCCCCGGCGCTGCGCAGTTCGAAGGCGCAGGTCGATTGGCGGGTCAGCAGGACCCTGCTGCAAGACGTCAGGCAGGCCGTACCGCTCGCAGCCATGTCGCTCAGCCACAGCGGCGGCCACGCGGTCTGCGCTTCCGCCCCGCAGGGGTGGGAGGTCGGCGCCGACCTGGAACGCATCCGGCCGCGTGACGTCTTGCGTCTGGCTGAGTGGGTCTGCACGCCGGCCGAGCAAGAAGCGCTGGCCGGCCTGGAAGGCGCGGCGCAACAGGAGCGCTTCTATCTCTTGTGGACCCTGAAAGAAGCCTTCATCAAGGCGGCTGGATTGGATTTTCCGGCGGACATGGCGTCCGTGGGCCTGGCATTCGACGGCAAGGCGCAATGGCGCCTGCGAGCGCCGCCGGGTCACTGGCGCGCCTGTTCCTGGCGCCTGGGCGAGGACTGGATCGCGTCGGTAGCGTGGCGCGCGCCAGCGGGCGGCGTAGTGCGTCCCCAATGGCGGGGCGGGGCCGCTTGCGTGTTACCGACACTTGCCATCCTGGGCGATTGGGCAACAACTGGGCAGGATTGAATCGCGTCGCGTTTTTCAGCCGGCATTTAAAGATGTATTATAAATGCATGTTTAATGGCGATCCCGATCGCGCCTCAAGGAGCAGTTGATGTTGAGTCCCCAAATCCGCGCCCTGGTCAAGGGCACGGCCCCCGTTCTCAAGACGCACGGCGTCGCGCTGACCAAGCATTTCTATGCCCGCATGTTCAGGCACAACCCCGAGCTCAAGCATGTCTTCAATCAGGGCCACCAGGCGGGCGGCGAGCAGCAGCAGGCGCTGGCCGGCGCGGTCGCGGCCTATGCCGAGCACATCGACGATCCCTCGGTGCTGATGCCCGTGGTGACGCGCATCGTGCACAAGCACGTCAGCCTGGGCATCCGGCCCGAGCATTACCAGATCGTGGGCAAGCATCTGCTGGCGTCCATCAGCGAAGTGCTGGGCGAGGCGGCCACGGAAGAACTGCTGGCCGCCTGGGCCGCGGCCTATGGCCAACTGGCCGATCTGCTGATCGCTGAAGAGGCGCGCCTGTACGCGGAGTCGGCCGCCAAGCCGGGCGGCTGGACCGGCTGGCGCGCATTCCGCGTGGTGGGCAAGCAGCGCGAAAGCGCCGAGATCACGTCCTTCTACCTGGCGCCGGCCGATGGCGGCGAGGTGCCGGCCTACCGTCCCGGCCAATACGTATCGGTGCGCGTGTTCGTGCCCGAGCTGGGCCTGATGCAGCCGCGCCAGTACAGCCTGTCCGACGCGCCGGGGCAGGACCGCCTGCGCATCTCGGTCAAGCGCGAAGCGGCCGGCGCCGATACGCCGGCCGGCCGCGTTTCCAACGCCCTGCATGACCGCCTGGAAGAAGGCGGGGTGCTGGACGTGGCGCCGCCCCAGGGCGACTTCCATCTGCGCGAGGACGGCAATGCGCCGGTGGTGCTGCTGAGCGGCGGCGTGGGCCTGACGCCCATGGTCTCCATCCTGAACCATCTGGTGGGGCTGAACGACGAGCGCCAGATCCGCTTCGTGCACGGCTGCCGCAACAACTCCGTCCACGCCATGCGCGACCACGTCAACGGCATCGCCGCCGAACGCGCCAATGTGCGCAAGGCGGTGTTCTACGAGGAGGTCGGCCATGGCGACCAGCCGGGTCGCGACTACGACTACGCCGGCCGGGTGGATCTGAACGCCATCCGCGACGACGTCATCGTGCCCGGCGCGGACTACTACCTGTGTGGCCCGGCGGGCTTCATGCGCGCGCAGCGCGAGGCCTTGACCGGTCTGGGCGTGCCCGCCGACCGCATTCATGCCGAAGCCTTCGGCAGCGGCGGCGCGCCCGCCTGAGCGGTGTATCCTGGCGGCCTGAACGCTCGGGCCGCCAGTGCCCATTCCTTTCCTCCCTGCCATGCAACTGACCCGATTCACCGATTTCGGCCTGCGCGTCCTGATGTACCTGACGCAATGCCGTGACCGGTCCGCCGCAGTCACCATTCCGGAGATCGCCGACCGCTTCAGCGTGTCGCGCAACCATCTGGTGAAGGTGGTGCACTTCATGGCGCAGCAGGGGTGGGTCAGCACCTCGCGCGGCAAGGGCGGCGGGCTGCGGCTGGCGCAGTCGGCCGACCGCTACCGGCTGGGCGACCTGATCCGGCAGCTGGAGCAGCAGGGGCCGCTGATCGACTGCCGCGAACCGCCCTGTGCGCTGGACGGCGCATGCCGGCTGTCCGGCGTGCTGGCGCAGACCTTGCAGTCCTTCTACGAGGCGCTCAACGGCTACACCCTGGCCGACCTGGTGCGCGATCCCACGGCCGCCGCCATCATCAAGCTGCACCGCGCCGCCTGAGGCGGGGCATGATGTTTTGTTATGGACCCTGCGGAGTTTGGCATTTGCCGGACGGGCGGGGCGCGTCCCAGAATAGCGTGGTGTCCCTGTCTTTCTGGATCTAAAAGTATGCGGGTTTGCGTAATCGGCGCTGGCGTCGTGGGCGTCACGTCGGCCTATTTCCTGGCGCGCCAGGGCCATGACGTGGTGCTGGTGGACAGCCAGGCGCGTCCGGCCGAGGTGTCCAGCTACGCCAATGGCGGCCAGCTCAGTTATAGCTACGTGGCGCCTTTGGCCGGCCCCGGCGTGCTGCCCAGCGTGCCGGGTTGGCTGCTGCGCGAGGATTCCCCGCTGCGTTTCCGGCCCAGGCTGGATCCCCACCAATGGCGCTGGTGCCTGCAGTTCGCGCTGGCGTGCCGGGCCTCGGTGGCCAAGGCTTCCACGGCCCAGCTGGCCAGCCTGTCCTATCTCAGCCGGGACGTCATGCACTCCCTGCTGGAGCAGGAAGACCTGGATTTCGGCCATTTGAAGAACGGCAAGCTCATCGCCTACCGCAGCGCCGCCTTGCTGGACAAGGCGCGCGAACTGGTGGCGTACCAGGCCGGCCACGGCGCCGAGCAGCAGGTGCTGGACGCCGCGCAGACCCTGGCGCTGGAACCGGCGCTGGCCGGCATGGGCGGCAGCCTGGCGGGCGCCATCTATACCCCCAGCGAAGAGGCGGGCGACTGCCGCCAGTTCACCGAGGCGCTGTTCGACCGCCTGCAGACCATGGCCAATGTGCAATGCGCCATGTCCAATCCGGTATCCGGCCTGCAGCGCGAAGGGCGCCGCATCGTGGCCGTTAACACGCGCGACGGCGACATCGGCGCCGACGCCATCGTGCTGGCCACCGGCATCGGCACGCGCGCGCTGCTCAAGCCGCTGGGCCATGACGTGCCGCTATATCCCCTGAAGGGCTACAGCCTGAGCGTGGCGCTGGCCGAGGACGACGACGCGGTGGCGCCGCGCATCAGCGTCACGGACTACGAACGGCGCATCGTCTACGCCCGCGTGGGCGGCGTGCTGCGGATCGCGGCCATGGTCGACATCGGCAGCGCCGACGCCGGCATCGACACGGCGCGCATCGGGCTGCTCAAGCGCCAGGTGCACGAGGCCTTTCCGGCGCTGGACCTGCGCCAGGCCATACCGTGGGCGGGCCTGCGTCCGGCCACCCCCACCAGCAAGCCGCTGATCGGACGCAGCCATGCCGCCGATAACCTGTGGCTCAACATCGGGCAGGGTGCGCTGGGCTTCACCCTGGCCTGCGGCAGCGCCGCGCTGTTGACGGCCCAGATGGGCGGGCTGGAGCTGCCGCTGGACCCCGCGCCGTTCCGCCCCTGATACGGATGATGTCCATTTTGCGATAGCAGCTGCCTTTCCATCGGCAGACGGGCTGGATCGCGCTCAATAGGATAGCGATACTCCACCGCTTGCGCAGCCCCGAGGGGCGCCGCAGGCGGCCGGAGACCATCCCTCATCCTCCGAGCGCAACCACCATGTCCTACCTGTTCCCATTGTTCGCCATCCTGTTCTGGGCGGGCAACGTCATCGTGTCCAAGATGGCCGCCAGCGCCATCTCTCCCACCGCCATCACCTTCTACCGGCTGGTGCTGGCCCTGTTCCTGATGGGCCTGTTCACGGCCGGCCCGGCCTGGCGCAACCGCAAGACCATCCTGCGCCATTGGCCCAAGCTGGCGCTGTACGGCGCCCTGTCCGCGGCGCTGTTCCAGGCGCTGTCCTACCGCGCGGCCGAAACCACCACCGCCACCAACATGGCCATCCTGACCGCGCTGATCCCCTTGCTGAGCATGCTGCTCAGCGTCGTGATCCTGCGCGATCCCCTGACGCTGGGCATGGCGGCCGGCGGCGCGCTGTCGTTCCTGGGGCTGCTGTACCTGGTGGGCCAGGGCGACATGCTGAGCGTGTTCCAGCACGGCATCCATGTCGGCGATGGCCTGATGCTGCTGGCCGCCTTGTCCTATGCGCTGTACGGGGTGCTGCTGCGCCATTGGAAGGTGCCGCTGCCGGCCTGGCAGTCGACCTTCGTGCAATCGATCTTCGCGCTGCTCTACATGCTGCCGCTGTACCTGCGCGTGCCGGCGGCGCAGGCCGCGCTGGACATGAACACGGTGCCGCTGATCCTGTACGCGGGCATCTTCTCGTCGGTGCTGCTGTCCTTCCTGTGGATCGAAGGCGTGCAGCGCCTGGGGCCCAACCGCTGCAGCATCTTCATCAACCTGCTGCCGCTGTTCACCGCGCTGGCCGCCTTCGTCATGCTGCGCGAGCAACTGCACCTGTACCACCTGCTGGGCGGCGCGGTGACGCTGGCCGGCGTGCTGCTGGCGCAGACGGTGCAGCGTCCGCTGTTCGGCCGCGCCCGCGGGCTGGCGCTGGACTAGGCGCTTTTCACTGGCGTTCAAGACGCGCGCCCGCCGTCCCGGCACAGTGGCTCTCTTTGCCGGGAGAGAGCCCATGAGCATGTTCCAGAGAACCGCCATCGCGCTGGCGCGCAGCCCGGGCCTGGGGCGGGCGATGCGGGCCGTGGCGGCGCGCACGTCGCTGGCGGCCCGTTTCGTCGGCGGCGCCGACGTCGATGCCGCGGTCCGCACGGCCGCCAGGCTGCGCGAGGCGCATGGGATCCGCGCCTCGCTTTTCTACCTGGGCGAGTACGTGGACGATGCCGACGCCATCGAGCACAACGTGGCCCAGGCGGTCGGCGCCTGCCGGGCGCTGGACCATGCCGGGCTGGACGTGCACGTGTCGGTCGATCCCACCGCCATCGGCTATATGCGCGACGACGCGCTGGGCCAGGACAATGCCCGGCGCATCGGCCTGGCGGCGCGCCGGACGGTCGGCCTGGGGCGCGACTGGATGGTGCTGGACATGGAGGATTCCTCCCTCTGCGACCGCACCTGCGCCTTGCACCGCGAACTGCTGCAAGCCGGCATACCGGCAGGCCTGACCCTGCAGGCGCGGCGGCGCCGCACGCCGCTGGACCTGGTCTGGGCGATCCGCCAGCGCACCTCGCTGCGGCTGGTCAAGGGCGCGTTTCCGGAGCGTGCCCTGGACCACGCGGGCCGCGCGCGCATCGACCAGGCCTATCTGGACGCCGCCGCCATCATGCTGTCGCGCGAGGCGCTGGAGTCCGGCTTCCAGCCCGTCTTCGGCACCCATGACGACCGCTTGGCCGGCGCCATCCTGGAGCTGGCGCGGGAACGCGGCTGGCCGCCCGAAGCCTTCGAATTCGAGATGCTCTACGGCGTGCGTCCAGACTGGCAGCTCGCGTTGCGCCGTTTGGGCTATAACGTCAGGGTTTATCTGCCCTTCGGCGGCGACTGGTGGCCCTACGCCGTGCGCCGCGTGGGCGAGAATCCCCGCAACGCATGGCTGCTGGCCCGTACGCTGACCTCGGACCAGAGCTACTTCGGCTAGGCGCTCCACGCACACGTATCCATGGCGGTTTCCCAACACATCTGGCATTGCGGCGCCGGCTTGCCTGGCGACGTGCTGATCGCGGACCTGCGCGCCTACAGCTATGCGCCGCATTTCCACGACGCCTGGTCCATCGGCGCCATCGCGCGGGGCCGCTGCGCCTTCACCGTGCATGGCGAACCGCAGGCCGCGGGCGAGGGCGACCTGGTGGTGATCGCGCCCGGCCAGGTCCATACCGGCGGCACCTCGGATGCGCCGCTGGGGTACCGCATGGCCTACATCGATCCGGCATGGTTCAGGAACCACGAGCTCGCGCTGTACGCTGGCGGCGCCGCGCTGCCCGGTCCGGTCATCCGCGATGCGGGGCTATGCCAGACATGGCTGGACGCGCTCACGCCCGATCCCATCGCCGACCCCGCGCGCCGCGCGCGCATCTCTGCCGCCCTGTTCGCTTTGCTGGCGGCGCATGCGCAGGTCCGCCCCGCGGCGGCCGACGACGAGTCCGATGTCTGCGCGCTGCTGCGCGCACGCATGGCATCGGACCCGGCCTGCGCGCCGGACTTGGAGGCCCTGGCGGCGGCGCAGGACCGCCATCGCACCACGCTGGTCAAGCAGTTCGCCCGGCGCTATGGCCTGCCGCCGCTGGCCTGGCTGCGCAACTGGCGGGTGGCGCGGGCCCGGGTGCTGCTGCGCGACGGCCTGGCGCTGGCGGATGCCGCGCACGCGGTGGGCTTCGCCGACCAAGCCCATCTGACCCGCGTGTTCAAGCAGGTCTACGGCAGCACGCCCGGCGTGCTGCGCAGGGCAGGGGCGGATTCCCAGACATTGCGCGCGCGCGGCGTTTCCACTCGGTAGTCCGAGTACTTGCGGGCAAAGAACGTGGCGCCCAGGTCGGCCGCCGCTTGCAGCGGCTGGCGCGGGTCCGCCGCGATCTCGCCGCGCAGGTTGCCGGCGCCGTGCACGTAGCCGACGAAATCCGAATGGGTATAGCGCGCGTATTCCTGGATCTGGTGCACGATGCCCAGCGCCGCGCCGGGATAGGTTTCCTCGGATGCCACCGCCAGGCCCAGGCGCTTGCCGGTCATGCGCTGCTTGACCCGCTCCGGTTCGGGGCCTTGGCCGGCATAGTGGCTGAACGAACGGTCGAAGAACGCCTTGGTCTGCGCCGACATGCCGTACCAGTAGATCGGCGTGCAGATGAGCACGCCGTCGGCCGGCAGGAAGTGTTCCAGGAACAGCTCGGAATAGCGGTCGCCGGGCGGTGACGCGCGCCGCAGGTCCGGCAGGAAGGACTGGATGTAGTCGTCCAGGAACAGCAGCGTGGCCTGGATGCCCGCCGCTTCGGCTCCGTGCAGCGCGGCCGCGCCCAGGGCCGCGCTGTTGCCGTCGCGCCGCGGGCTGCCGACCAGGATCAGCAGGCGCTTGGTGGGATGATCTAAATTCATGTTTGATTCCTTGTTCGGGCATGGATGCTTCCATGCGTCAGGGAAAATTTAGTATTCAGGCATGAAAGGCGACAAATGATGAATCCTTGGGTAGGATGAATTAATTTCATTCATAAGGCCGGAATTCCATGTTTGCCACGCTCCCGGTGACGGCGCTGCGCAGCTTCGAGGCGGCCGCCAGGCTGCTCAGCTTCAAGCTGGCCGCGGCTGAACTCGCCGTCACGGCCACGGCCGTGTCCCATCAGGTCAAGGCGCTGGAACGCCATGTGGGCTACGCGCTCTTCGAACGCGTGCCGCGCGGCGTGCGCCTGACCGAGAAGGGCGCGCGCCTTTTTGCTGCCGTGCATGGCGCCTTGCTCGACGTGGCGCAGACCCTGGATGCCTTGCGCGCCGCGCCGGCCTCGGGGGCGCTGACCGTCTCCACCACGCATTCGTTCGCGGCCTTGTGGCTGGTGCCGCGGCTGGGGCGCTTCCACGCGGCGTTTCCGCAATACCAGCTGAACCTGAACACCAGTCCGGAGCCAGTGGACCTGCTGCGCGACGCCAGCATGGACCTGGCCATCCGCTATAGCCGCGAGCGCTGGCCGGGATTGCACGCCGCCTGCTCGCTGCAGGAGTGGTTCGGCGTCTATGGCGCGCCCGCGCTGGCCGCCCGGCCTGGCAGGCGTGCGCCGTCGCTGGTGACCGTGCGCTGGCGCGATTCGCAGCTGTACGATCGGAGCTGGCAGGACTGGTGCGAGGCGGCTGGCCTGCCGTCCTGGCGCAAGCCGGCGGCGGTGCACGCCTACGAGGAAGAGCACTACGCCCTGCAGGCCGCCATCGCGGGCCAGGGGCTGGTGCTGGCCAGCTCCGTCATGGTGTCGGACAGCGTGGCGGCGGGCACCCTGGTGCCATACCGGCCGGACGTGAGGGTGGCGGGGGCGGCCTACACCGCGCTGTGCGCGCCGGGCCGCGAACGCCATCCGCCGCTCAGGGCTTTCCTGGGCTGGCTGCGCCAGGAATTCGAGGCCCGTACATGAGACAGCTTTCCCACCTGATGCGCAGCGGCAGCTTGAACGGCTACGTCGAGCTGGTCGAGTCGCTGGGCCGGGATCCCCATGCCTTCATGCGCAGCGTGGGGCTGGAGGCCAGGTTCCTGGAAGATCCGGAGATGCTGATCCCGCGCGATGCGGCGCGCGAGTTGCTGGAAATTACGGCCCGCGCCACGCGCACCGAAGACCTTGCGCTGCGCCTGGCGGCGCGGCGCAAGCTGTCGGCGCTGGGGCCCATCAGCCTGGTGCTGCGGGAAGAACCCACGCCCCGGCAGGCCCTGGATACGCTCTGCCGCTACCTGAAACTGGTGAACGCCTCGCTCATCATCCGCGTTGAAGACGCGGGCGGCGTGGTGATCATCCGCGACGACCTGTTGCCCACTCCCGGATTGCAGATGCGGCAGTCGGTGGAACTGGCGGTGGGGACCATGTTCTGCATCTTGAGCGAGCTGATCGGCCAGCAGTGGCAGCCGCTGGAGGTCTGCTTCACGCACCGCCCGCCCAAGGACGTGGCCGCGCATCGCGCCTTCTTCAGACGCGGCGTCAAGTTCAATCAGGAATTCAACGGCCTGGTCTGCGCGGCCGCCGACCTGGCCAAGCCGCGGGAGCAGGGCGACCCGATGGCGGCCGGCCTGGCCCGCAAGTACCTGGAAGCGGCGATGACCGGCCGCGGCGAAAGCGCACAGGACATCTGCCGCCGGATCATTCTGGCGCTGTTGCCTGGCGGCGCCTGCTCGGCGCCAGAGGTGGCGCGCTTTCTCCACGTCGACCGCCGCACGCTGCATCGCCGCCTCGAAGCGGAAGGTCTGACATTCAGCCGCGTGCTGGACGAGGTGCGCTCGGACCTGGTCAAGCACCATTTGCGCGAGAGCGACCTGCCGCTGGGCGAGGTGGCGGAATTGCTCGGCTTCTCCGGGCCCAGCAGCTTCAGCCATTGGTTCCATGGCCAGTTCGGATGCAGCGCTTCTCGGTGGAGCAAGCAGGCTGCTATGGAAGCGTCGTAGGCGCTGTCCCAAATTAGCAAATTTGTGTCCCAAAAAAGCAAGTTAATACATGCGGTGCGGCGGATACTTGCAGCCATAGATCAGACATAGCGCTTTCCATGAACGGAAACCGGCGCCTCAGTCCGACAATGAGCTAGGAGACAAACATGAAACTGCAGCAATTCGCGCGCACGGCCCTGGCGCTGGCTGGATGTTCGCTGGCCTTCAGCGTCTGGGCTTCGGGCGACAAACCCTTGCGGGTCATCGTCCCGGGGCCGGCGGGCGGCACCGTGGACATCGCCGCCCGGGTGATCGGGCAGCAGGTCTCGGCGGACACCGGCCGGCCGGTCATCATCGAGAACCGGCCCGGCGCGACCGGATCGATCGGACTCAGCGCCATGCTGAAGGCCGACCCGGACGGCAATACGATTGCGTTGGGGCCGAGCAATATGCTGGTCGAAGCGCCGCAGGTGATGAAGGTGCCTTACGACCCGCTCAAGGACATCGTGACCATCGCCCGGGTCGCGTACACCAGCTACGCGCTGGTCAGCGCCGCGGACTACCCAGCCAAGGATTTCCAGAGCCTGGTCGCGCATTTGAAGGAACGCAAGGGCAAGTCGTCCTTCGCCAGTTACGGCACCGGCACGGTGTCGCAGTATTCGGGCCTGATCTTCAGCAGCCAGGCCGGGCTGGACATGCAGCACGTGGCCTATACGGGCTCGCCGCAGGCGCTTCAGGATGTCATAGGCGGCCAGGTCGACATCATGTTCGACGGCATGGTGACGTCCTTGCCCCTGATCAAGAGCGGCCGGCTGCGCCCCTACGCGGTCGCCGGGAAACACCGGTACAGGGATCTGCCCGACGTGCCGACGATGACCGAACTCGGCTATGCGGAGATCCAGTTCCAGGGCCAGGTGTGCTTCTACGGTTCAAGCAAGCTGCCGCCCGATGTCCTGGCCAAGCTCCAGGCGGTCATCGGCAAGGCGGCGGCCGTGCCGGCGGTGCAGCAGAAATTGTCGGACGTGGGGTTGGAGCCCGACGTGAATACCGACACCGCCGCGCTGCTGGCCGAAAACAGGCAGACCTCGCGGCGCAACGCCGCCATCGTCAAGAAGTTCGACATCCGGGCCAACTGACCCGCCTCTCTTTGCTTTCAGCGCGGCGCTCTTTGGGGGCGGCCGGTTTGCGCCGGCACGCCCGTGGACAACGCGCGCCAGTATTTCCGCGCTTGCCTCATGCCGCGCGGCCCACGCAGTTTTCACCTACCCAGTCGGAGCACCCTTGCCATGAACTTTCTAGACGGCCACCTGTATCCCGAAAACCAGCAGCCCCTGATCATCACCGCCGCGCCCTATGCGCCGGGCTGGATACCCTCGGACTTTCCGGAAGATATCCCGGTATCCATGGAGGATCAGATCCAGAAGGCGGTGGATTGCTACGAAGCCGGCGCGACCGTGCTGCACCTACATGTGCGGGAGGCCGACGGCAAGGGCAGCAAGCGCCTGTCCAAGTTCAACGAACTGATCGCCGGGGTGCGCGAGGCGGTGCCCGAGATGATCATCCAGGTGGGCGGCTCCATCAGCTTCGCGCCGGAGGAAGGGCAGGCCGCCAAATGGCTGAGCGACGACACCCGCCACATGCTGGCCGAACTTACGCCCACGCCCGACCAGGTGACGGTCACCGTCAACACCTCGCAGATGAACGTCACCGAGCACGCCGGCGAGGATGACTTCCGCGGCGTGTCGCGCGGCTTTCCCCACCTGTATTCCACCTACAAGGACATGGTGGTGCCCGCGAATCCCAGCTGGGTCGAGGAGCACATCCGGCGCCTGACGGCAGCCGGCATCCAGAGCGAGTTCCAGTGCTACAACATCAACAGCTTCGAAACCATAGAGCGGATGATCCGCCGTGGCGTCTACAAGGGGCCGCTGGTGATGAACTGGGTGGCCATCAGCGGCGGCATGGACCAGGCCAACATCTATAACCTGGCCAACTTCCTGCGCGCCGCGCCGGACGGCTCGGTGATCACGGTGGAGAGTTCGGTGCTGAACGTGCTGCCGGTGAACATGATAGGCATCGCCCTGGGCCTGCACGTGCGCTGCGGCATCGAAGACGTGCTCTGGAACCAGTCCCGCACCGGCAAGATGAGCTCGGTCGAACAGATCAAGCAGCTGGTGCGCATTTCCGGCGAGTTCGGCCGTCCGATCGCGACGGCGCAGCAGGCGCGCGAGATCATGAAGATCGGGGTTTTCTACGAAACGGCGGACGAGACCCTACAGGCCAATGGCTTCGCGCCCAACCGCAACGGCGGCAACCAGGGCTTCCTGCGCAAGCCGGTTTGATGTCTCTCCGGGGCGGCCGCCAGCCCGGGTTCTCCGGGAAGCGGCGTCCGGCCCGGCCTTGACGCCGCCTGCGAGCCATGCGGCATCGATCCAGGAATGAAATGATGACGATCTCATTGACCCGTAGGGAACTCTTGCTGGGCGCGGCCGCGTCGCTGGCGAGCCGTCTGGCGTTTGCGCAGGGCGGCGGTGATTGGCCGGTCCGGCCCGTCAAGGTGATCGTGCCGGGCGGCGCGGGCGGCGTGCTGGACACGCTGGCCCGGCAGCTCTATGCCCGGCTCAACGAAACGCTGGGCCAGCCATTCGTCATAGAAAACCGTCCCGGCGCGAACGGCTTGATCGGTTCGTCGGCAGTCAAGAATGCCGCGCCCGACGGCTACACGATCTTGCATAGCACGGCGTCGTCCATGGTGATGGCCGAGGCGCTGAATCCCGCTCTCCCGATCAGAACCCTGCGCGACCTGGAACCCGTGGCGCTGTCCTCGGTGGGCGGCGTGCTGCTCGTGGTGCATGCCTCGGTGCCGGCGCGGACGCTGCCCGAACTGGTCGACCTGCTGCGCCGCGAGCCCGACAAGTACTCGTCCTATGGCAGCTGGGGGATAGGCTCCAATGGGCATCTGACGATGGAGTGGATCAAGCAACGGGCAGGACTGAGCATCAACCATGTGCCCTACAAGACCACGCCTGCCTTGCTCACGAACATCGTGTCCGGCGAGGTTCCCGTGGGCTGGGTCGACGTGGTGTCTCCCTTGGGCTTCATCGAGCAGGGCAAGCTGCGCGGCATCGCGTTGACAGGCACTGTGCGCAGCCCCAGGCTGCCGGACGTCAAGGTGTTGTCGGAACAGGGCTATCCCTTTACCGCCGCCGGCTGGCAAGGCGTATTCGCGCCCAAGAACACGCCGCAGGACGTGCTGGAGCGCCTGCATGCGGCCATCAATCACGAACTTGGGCAGCCAGCGTTCCTGGAGGCGCTGCGCCAGGCGAATGTGCCTCCCTCCGCCGCCGTCAGCCGCCAGGCGTTCGCACAAACCATCACGCAAGACCTGGCCGCCTGGCGCAAGGTGGTGGTGGACGGCAACATCAAGCCCGAGTGATAAGCCATGCAAATCTCCTCCCACGCGGACAAGATAAGCCGCTTGTTGTCGCTGCGCGACCGGCTCGACCCTTTGCAGGATTTTGAGCTCTGGTATTGGACCTGTCTTACCGCGGGGACCAATATCTGGAACGCTACGCTGCATGCCACGGGACTGACCAGCGAGGACCGCGCCTTTTCCACCATCCCTGGCGTGCACGTCGTGCCTCAGGCCGGTGGCGGCTGGCGCAGGGAGCTGCGCGGTCCCGGCGATGTGAGCCACGTGGGCTGGCCCGCCATTCCCGGCGACATGCCTGAGCCTGTCCAGCGCCTGGAAGCCGCCTTGCACGCGTTGGAGGCGCATCGCGATCCTTGCCTGCGCGGAGATCGCCAGCCGACCCAGGCCATCGTCGATGATTGCGACCATGCCATGTCGCAAGCCATCGCCGTCTACCTCGCGTTGGTCCGCCCGGAGGCGCGCCCATGAGCCCGGAACATCACCGCGACAAGGCGCAGCGCATCGAAGCCACGCTGGCCAAGCTGACCGACGAGGACTGGGAAATCCGGATCGAGGCGGCCATGCTGGCGGGCACGCATTGGGTCAACTTTGTCCTGCACAGGGTCGGCGCAAGCGCGATCGCGGAAGACATGGTGCATGCGTCCATGTGCATGGTCAGCGTGTTGCGCAAATACAGGCTGGCCGAGCCCGAGCTGATCGACGCACTTGAGGAAATCGAGGAGCTTCGTCCCTTGCATGTGCGGGGCGACATGGACGGCGGGATTCAAGCCGCGGACCGGGCGCTCGACTTGTTGGGCGCGATAGGCAAGCGGGCGCGAGCGCTTGCCTGATCCGCTGCCGCGCTAGTCTCCTGTTGCAGGGCGGCGCGGCAGCAGCGGCAGGGCGGCCAGCATGCATAGTCCTGCCAGCCCCCAGGCCATGGGCCAGGAGGTGGCCGCGACCAGGTGCGGCATCACCGCCGGGGTGAGAAACAGTCCCAGGTAGCAGCAGCTATTGGCCATGCCCAGCGCAGTGCCCGCGCGCCCTGCGCCGGCGAGCGTGGCCAGTTCGGTATAGGCCACGCCATGCCAGGCCGAGACGCAGATGCCGGCCGCCGCCATCAGGATGGCCAGCGCGAGCATCGCGTCGCTGGCCGCCCATGCGGTGGCGCCTAGCGCCGCGAACAGCACGAAGCTCAACCCGATGCAGAAACGCAGGTAGGCGCCGCGGTTGCCGCGGCGGTCGGTCCACCTGCCGCTTGCGACGCGCGCGATCATGGCGCCCAACTGCACCGCCACCAGCACAGCCGTCGTGGCGCCGACGCCGGCGCCGCTGAAATCATGCAGGAACACCGTGGCGAAGGTCAGGACGGCGAATTGCGGGCAGCACAGCAGGCCGATGGCTAGCGCGGTGCGCCAGACCCGCGCATCGCGCAGCGGACCGGCCGCCGAGCGAGCCCGGGTTGCGGCGGCGGGCAGGCCGGGTTCGCGCAGCCAGCAGGCGGCCAGCAGCGCCGCCGCGGCGCACAGCAGGGCCAAGGCGCCGAACACCGCGCCAAAGCCTGCGCGGGCCGCCAGCCAGGGCAGCGCCAGCGCGCCCAGTCCACCGCCCAGCGGCACGGCGGTCTGGCGGATGCTCATCGCCAGGCCGCGTTCGCCTTCGTCGAACCAGGACATCACCGCGCGGCCGCTGGCGCCATTGACGCTGCCTCCCAGGATGCCCACCAGGACCAGCCCCATCGCCAGCATCACCAGCCCGGGCACGCCCTCCGCGGCGGGCGCCGCGTAGGCACTCATCCAGGCCAGCGCCGCGGCCGTGGCGCCCAGGCCGGCCAGCAGGACCGGGCGGTCGCCCCAGCGGTCGGCCAGCATGCCCCAGGGGAGCTCGAACAAGGCGACCCCCAGGCCCAGCAGACCCAGCGCCAGGCCCAATTGGCCGTTATCCAGCTGGTAGTCCGTGCGCATGAATACCGCGGTGGCGGGCAGGCCCGCCGCGGCGGCGGAAAAGGCGACATTCGCGGCAACGCCCGCGGCCAGTACCTTCCAGCGATGGCCAGGGCGGTCGAGGACGGGGGAAAGGATCTGCGCGGGGGATGGGGACAGGGACATGCGGGGCCTCCTGGGGGCCGGAACGGGATTGACGCAGGCCAGTGTGCACTTCTAATATCTTCCCGAAAATCAGTATTTTTTTAATTAATAGTTTTGAAAAACGGGACTATTGCATGAAGCCTGCCACATTCGATCTGGAGGTGCTGCGCAGTTTCGTCGCGGGGGTGGACCTGGGCAGCTACGGCCGCGCGGCTGACCGGCTCGGCCGTTCCACTTCCGCCGTCAGCGCCCAGCTGAAAAAGCTCGAAGAGCAGGCGGGCGTGCCGCTGCTGCGCAAGGCGGGGCGGGGCCTGACCCTTACCGATGCCGGCGAGACCATGCTGGCCTATGCACGGCGCCTGCTCGACTTGAACGACCAGGCATCGCGGGCGGTGCGCGGTGCGGAATTGCAGGGCAGGGTGCGCTTGGGCCTGCAAGAGGATTTTGGCGAGATGCTGCTGCCTCGGGTGCTGGGCCAGTTTGCGCGCACGCATCCCAAGGTGAAGATCGAGGCGCGCGTGGCCCGCAATGCCGACTTGCTGGACCGCATCGCGGTGGGCCAGCTGGACATCGCGCTCGCCTGGGATCACGGCGCGCGCCTGCCGCACGCGCGGCGCCTGGCGGAGCTGGCCATGTGCTGGATCGGACCAGCCGATCCGGTGCCCGCGCGGGACGCGGACGGCGTGTTGCCGCTGGCGGCGTTCGAAGCGCCTTGCCTGTTCCGCAGCGGCGCGACCGAAGCCCTGGACCGCGCCGGTATTGCCTGGTCGCCGGCTTTCACCAGTCCCAGCCTCGCGGGCCTGTGGGCGGCGGTGTCGGCGGGATTGGGCTTGGCGGTGCGCACCCCCCTGGGGCTGCCGGCCACGGTGCGCGCGATGGCCCCGGGCGAGCAGAGTCTGCCAGGTTTGCCCGCGATTTCCCTGTCGCTCTACCGCGGCAGCGCCGAACTGGATCCGGCGGCGGCTGCGCTGGAGGAGATCCTGCGGCATTGCATCGATGACAGCCTCGCGGCCTTGAAAGCGGCGCCTGGCGGGCAAGCGGCGGACAGGCGTGCGGGCACGATAGTCGGAGGCAGCGAAGCATGAATCGATTCCATGAAATGAGCGTGTTCCTGGCGGTGGCCGAGGCGCAGAGTTTCGCCGCGGCGGCGCGCCGGCTGGAAATGTCGGCGCCCACCGTCACGCGCAGCGTTTCGGCGCTGGAGCGGCGGCTGGGCGCCTTGCTGCTGGTGCGCACCACGCGCAGCCTGCGTCTGACCGAGGCCGGCCAGCGCTACGCCGACGACTGCCGCCGCATCCTCGACGAAGTCGAGCAGGCCGACGATGCCGTGGCCGGCGCGATGGCCGCGCCGCGCGGCGCGCTCAGCATCACCGCGCCGGCGTTCTTCGGCGAACTGCACGTGATGCCGGCCGTGCTGGGCTATCTGCGCGCGCACCGTGAAGTCTCGGTGCGCACGCTGCTGGTGGACCGCGTGGTGAACCTGCTGGACGAGCGCGTGGATGTGGCGGTGCGCATCGGCGCCTTGCCGGATTCCACGCTGACGGCGGTGCCGGTGGGGCAGGTGCGCCGCGTGGTCTGTGCCGCGCCCGCCTTCCTGCGCGAACATGGCGCGCCCCAGGATCTGGAGTCGCTGCCGCGCTTTTGCACGGTCACCGCCGCCATGGAGGGCCGCACGCCGCAATGGCGCTTCCAGCAGGACGGCCAGCCCAGGAGCCTGCGCGTCGATTCGCAGCTGACGGTCACGTCCTTCCAGGCCGCGGTGCTGGCGGCCTGCGAGGGCTGGGGGCTGACGCAGGTGGTGTCCTACCAAGTGGCGCGGCACCTGGCCAGCGGCGCTCTGGAGGTGGTGCTGCGCGACTTCGAGCTGCCGCCGCTGCCGGTGCACGTGGTGTATCCGGAAGGCCGCAAGAGTTCGGCCAAGGTGCGTAGCTTCGTCGAATTCTGCGTCGAGGCGCTGCGGCGCGATCTGGCGACGCTGCCGGCGTAGCGGCTTTCTTTCATCCGCTGCAAGAGTGTCTTGCGGGCGCTGGCCGTTCACGTGTGGCCGGCGCCGGCCCAAGATGGAGCCTGTATCCGACTTGGAGCCCACTCATGCAAACCGCCCAGAACCCCTCGCTGACGTTCTACAGTTTTCCTCTGTCCGGCCACGCCCACCGCGTCGCGCTGATGCTGTCCCTATTGAACGTGCCGCACCGGACGGTGGATGTGGACCTGCGCGGCGGGGAGCACAAACGCCCGCCATTTCTGGCGCTGAACGCTTTTGGCCAGGTGCCTGTCATCGACGACAACGGCGTGGTGGTCGCTGATTCGACCGCCATCCTGGTCTACCTGGCCAAGCGCTACGGCGGCCAGGCCTGGCTGCCCGAGGATCCCGCCGGGGCCGCCGCGGTGCAGCGCTGGCTGTCGGTGGCATCCGGCCCGCTGGTGCAGGGTCCGAACGCGGCGCGTCTGGTGACGCTGTTCGGCGCGCCTTACGACGTGGATGCCACGCTGGCCCGCGCCCACGCCTTGCTCAAGGTCATGGACGGCGAGCTGGCTGGGCGCGATTTCCTGGCGGGTGCCGCGCCCACCATCGCGGACGTGGCCTGCTATGCCTATGTGGCGCACGCGCCCGAAGGCAATGTGTCGCTGGACGCCTATCCGCACGTGCGTGCCTGGCTGGGCCGCATCGAAAACCTGCCGCGCTTCGTGGCCATGCCCCGGTCGCCCGTGGGCCTGCAGGCCGCCTGAGGGCGCGCACCGCGCAAGGAGCACGCCATGCCCACCGCAGAACCCGCCACCCTCCCGCCGTCGCCCTGGCACGCGGGCGAACGCCTGCTGCAACAGCACGTGGGCATTGCCGAGCGCATGGCGGTGACCGGACCCAAAGTCATCCGTGACTACATGCCGGACCAGCACCGCATTTTTTTCCAGCAATTGCCCTTTTTGGTCGCGGGCGCGGTGGATGGGCAGGGCGATCCCTGGGCCGGCGTGCTGGAAGGCCAGCCCGGCTTCGTGTCCTCGCCCGACCCGCGCACCCTGCGCGTGTCCGCCGTGCCGGACGCCGACGATCCGCTGCTGGCCGGCCTGGGGCCGGAACGGCAGGTGGGCCTGCTGGGCATCGAGCTGCACACGCGCCGGCGCAACCGCGCCAACGGCCGCATCGCGGCCTGGGATGGCAAGCGCTTCGAGGTGGCGGTGACGCAGTCGTTCGGCAATTGCCCGCAATACATCCAGGCGCGGGAATTCCAGTTCTCGCGTTCGCCTTCGCTGCGCTTTCCGGGCACGCCGCAAGAGCGCGGCGGACTGGACGAGGCGGCGCGGGCGCTGATCGCCCGGTCCGACACGTTCTTCGTGGCGACCTACGCGGAGGAGGGCGGCCGCCAGGTCGACGTCTCGCACCGCGGCGGCAAGCCGGGCTTCGTGCGGGTGGACGGCGACGTGCTGACCATTCCTGACTTTTCCGGCAACCGCTTCTTCAACACCCTGGGCAACATGGCGCTCAACCCGCGCGCCGGGCTGCTGTTCATCGACTTCGAGCGCGGCGACGTGCTGCAGCTGACGGGCGCCGCCGAAGTCATCCTGGACAGTCCGGAGATCGCGCAGTTCGAGGGCGCGGAGCGGCTGTGGCGGGTGCACGCGCGGCGCGTGGTCCGCCGGCCCGGCGCGCTGGCCCTGCGCTGGCGCTTCGATTCGTACTCGCCCACCGCGCTGGCGACCGGGCAGTGGCCGCCCGGGCCGGCGGCCGCCTAGCCCGCCAGGGCGGTCTTCTGCACCACGGCGTCGTCCGGCCCCAGCAGGCGGCCGTCCTGTGCGCGGATTTCCAGCTTGCGCACGGGCTGGCCGCGCTTGCGGTCGATCAGCGTCGAATGGGGCTCGGCGGGGCCGTAATAGTGGTCTTCGCCCCATTGGCGCAAACCGACGATGACCGGGAACAGCGCCCGGCCTTTGTCCGTCAGCACGTATTCCTGGTAGGCGCTGCCGTCCGAAGCGGGCGCGACGTCCAGGATGCCGTGCGCGACCAGCGTGCGCAGCCGGTCGCTGAGGATGTTCTTGGCCACGCCCAGGCTTTTCTGCAATTCGCCGAAACGCCGCACGCCGTCGAAGGCGTCGCGCACGATCAAGAGCGACCACCAGTCGCCGATCGCGTCCAGGGAGCGCGCCACCGGGCAGGCGGCGCCTTCGAGACTAGTGCGTTTGACCATGTCGGATCCTTGCTGAGGGGAGTGACGTTAAGGGGGCGGCAACGGCAGATTTATGGAAATTTCGGTTGCATTATAAAACCTTGAAAACTACTATTCTGGTTTTATAACGAAACCAGAGTGGAGCAAGACATGCCAGCCCGACCTGAACCCGCCGATCCCGTATCCCCAGGCCCGATGCCGCGATCCCTGGTGATGTTGCTGGCAGTGGCCTGCGCCTTGAGCGTGGCCAATGTGTATTACGCCCAGCCCCTGCTCGATGCCATCGGCCGCGAGTTCGGCATCGCCGAAGGCGCGGTCGGCATCGTGGTCACGGCCACGCAATTGGGCTGCGCGCTGGCGCTCTTGTTGGTGGTGCCGCTGGGCGACCTGCTGGACCGCCGGCGCCTGATGCTGGGGCAGCTGGGGCTGCTGGTGCTGTCCTTGGGGGCCGTGGCGCTGGCGGCCGGCACGCCCTGGCTGTTGATGGGCATGGTGGCGCTGGGCCTGTTGGGTACGGCGATGACGCAGGGCCTGCTGGCCTTGTCCGCGGCGTTGGCCGCGCCGGGCGAGCGCGGCCGCGTGGTCGGCGCCGCGCAGGGCGGGGTGGTGATCGGCCTGTTGCTGGCGCGCACTTTGGCCGGGGCCGTGGCGGACCTGTGGGGCTGGCGCGCGGTCTACGTGGTGTCGGCGGCGTTGGCCGCCGTGCTGGCCGTGGTGCTGGCGCGGCGTCTGCCGCAGCGCCGGCTGCCCGCGGTGGACCTGGGCTACTGGGCCTTGCTGCGCTCGCTTTACGGCCTGCTGGCCACCGAGCGCGTGTTGCGCGTGCGCGGCATGATCGCGCTGCTGATGTTCGCCGCCTTCAGCGCCTTCTGGACCGCGCTGGTGCTGCCCCTGAGCGCGCCGCCGCATTCGCTGACGCACAGCGCGGTGGGCGCGTTCGGGCTGGTGGGCGTGGCGGGCGTGCTGATGGCGGCGCGCGCCGGCCGCCTGGCCGACAGCGGGCAGGGCGAGCGGACCACGGCCGTGGGCCTGGCGCTGCTATGCCTGGCCTGGGTGCCCATCGCCTTCCTGGAGCAAAGCCTGTGGCTGCTGGCCCTGGGCGTGCTGATCCTGGACATCGCCCTACAAGCGCTGCACGTGACCAACCAGACCATGATCTTCAGCGTGAATCCGCAGGCGCATAGCAGGCTGGTCGGGGGCTACATGATGTTCTATGCCGTGGGGAGCGGGTTGGGGTCTATCGCGTCGACTGCGGTTTATGCGCAGGCCGGCTGGCTGGGGGTGTGCTGGTTGGGGGCGGGTATCAGTGTTGTGGCGCTGGCGTTCTGGGCGGTGACGTTGCCGCGTGGTGAGCGTTTGGTCGTTGGTTCTTAGGATGCTCGTCGTGGGGTTCTTCAGACGCCTGTCGCGTCGTGGGCTCGCGATGCGCGGGGCTGCGATTGCGGTCCGGAGCCTTCGCTCCGGACTTCCCCTTCGTCATCTTCGTCCTCGCCTTCGGCGACTCCTTCAGATTCCCTCGGGCTTATCGACGCCCCGCGCATCGCGAGCCCACGACGCGACAGGCTCGACTGGTTGAATCTTCACGGGCGCTGGGGCGAGCGGTGTGCTTGGCGTTCTGGCCACGGTCGGTGGGGTGGTGGCGTGTCTTGCGGGGCCCGCCCCAGGCCGGCCGCGCGGGCGGCCTCTTGGGGCTTACGCGGTGTCTTGCGTCGCGCGATGGCGCTGCGCGCTGGTGGTGGGGCGTTCTCTTGGTGACGCGTACGGCAAGTGAGAGCCGGGTAATTTGGTGGGGCGCTGCGTTCGGGGTAATGGCGAAGCGCACGGGTCGGCCAGCAAACGTCATTTCAACGCGGGTGCCGGATGGGTGGCGCGCGTCCAGGTCCGCATGCGCAAGCGGCTATTCGCCGCGCGCCACCCATCACCGCCCATTCCCCCACGAGCTGGGGATCAATAGCAAATCAGTCACCGCATTCGCGCAAGCGAACACAATAGAAATTCTAGAAATCACGTATGTCATTCTCGGCCGCCCGCGCGGCCGAGAATGACGGGCAACACAAGCATCGTCCCTGACCACGGCTCCAGCAGCGCCCCAAGCCAAGATTCAAGTAGCTCGTCGGCGCGGGCGCCTGAGTGGTGGGCAACCTCGATGCGCCCGAGGGAATCTGAAGGGAAGGCCGAAGGCCTGGACGAAGATGACGACGGGGCAGTCCGGAGCGAAGGCTCCGGACCGCAATCGTGGGCGCCCGCCACTCAGGCGCCCGCGCCGACGAGCGGCCTACGAAGCACTGGAACGCCACCCCGAAAGCCGCAAGACCTCAGACGATCCTTGTATCAAGCCCGCCCAACACCGACCAGCGGCAGTTACGGCTGCACCGCATACTCCCCAGACCCCATGACCACCGCCGCCATCCCTGGCGCCTGGCTCAGCCTATGCAACGCGTAGCACTGCGCGGTGGCGATCTTGGCGTCATGGAAAGCCGGGTCTTCCTCGCGCAGGTCCAGGCTGGCCAGCAGCGCGCGCGCCATCTGCCAGCCGGCAAACGTGGTGCCCGCCAGCAGCAGATACGGCACGGCGGCGGCGAACACCGCGTTGGGGCGGCTGGCGGCGTTGGCAAGCACGAAGTCGATGGCGTCGGCCAGCGCCGCGCGGGCCTGGCGCAGCGGCGTCAGCAGCAGGCGGGCGGCGGGCTCGCTGCGGGCCTCCAGCGCCGCTTCGGTCTTGCCGACTTCCGCCAGCAGGGCGCGGGCGACGGCGCCGCCGTCGCGCAGGGTCTTGCGGCCCACCAGATCGTTGGCCTGGATCGCCGTGGTGCCTTCGTAGATCGTGAGGATGCGCGCGTCGCGGTAGTACTGCGCCGCGCCGGTTTCCTCGATGAAGCCCATGCCCCCGTGCACCTGCACGCCCAGGCTGGCCACGTCGATCGACATCTCGGTGCACCAGCCCTTGACGATGGGCACCAGGTATTCCTGCACCGCCAGGTGGCGCTTGCGGGCCTCGGCGTCGGGGCTGGCGTGCGCCAGGTCGGCGTGGCCCGCGGTGTAGTAGGCCAGGGCGCGGCCGGCCTCGGTCAGGGCGCGCATGGTGCCCAGCATGCGGCGCACGTCGGGGTGCTGGATGATGGGCACCGCGTCCTTGGACGAACCGTCCACCGGGCGGCTCTGTACGCGCTCGGCGGCATAGGCCAGCGCGTGCTGGTAGGCGCGGTCGGCGACGGCCACGCCTTGCACGCCGACCGCGTAGCGGGCGGCATTCATCATGATGAACATGGCGTCCAGGCCGCGGTTTTCCTGGCCCACCAGATAGCCCAGCGCGCCGCCCGCGTCGCCGAACTGCAGCGTGCAGGTGGGGCTGGCCTTGATGCCCAGCTTGTGTTCGATCGACACGCAATGGACGTCGTTGCGCGCGCCCAGCGTGCCGTCCTGGTTGACCAGGAACTTCGGCACCAGGAACAGCGAAATGCCTTTGACGCCTTCCGGCGCGTCGGGCAGGCGCGCCAGCACCAGGTGCAGGATGTTCTCGGCCAGATCGTGCTCGCCGTAGGTGATGAAGATCTTGGTGCCGGAGATGCGGTAGGTGCCGTCACCCGCGGGCTGCGCGCGCGAGCGGACCATGGCCAGGTCCGAGCCCGCCTGCGGCTCGGTCAGGTTCATGGTGCCGGTCCAGCGTCCGGAAATCATGGGCTCGATGAAGCGCTGCTTCAGTTCGGGCGAACCGGCCGTCAGCAGCGCCTCGATCGCGCCATTGGTCAGCAGCGGACACAGCGCGAACGACAGGTTGGCGGCGTTCAGCATTTCGGAGCAGGGCGAGCCGATCAGGCCGGGCAGGCCCTGGCCGCCGTATTCCACCGGATGCGTCATGCCCTGCCAGCCGGCCTCGGCGTACAGGTCGAACGCTTGCTTGAAGCCCGGCGAGGTGGTGACGGCGCCGTCGCGCCAGGAACTGGGCTCGCGGTCGGCGGCGTGGTTCAGCGGGGCCAGCACGTCGCCGGCGTAGCGCGCGGATTCCTCCAGCACGGCCTGGGTGGTGTCGGGCGTGGCTTCCTCGAAACCGGGCAGCGCGCCGACTTGCGGCAGGCCGGCAAGGTGGTTCAGCACGAACAGCATGTCTTTGACGGGGGCTTGGTACGTCATGGCGTCGGAGCTCCTGGATGGGATGGGGACGAGGGATTCAGCCGGCCTTGCCGGGGCCGGCCACGTCGATGGCCTTGGTTGCGCCGACGGCGGCGCGCAGTTCGAATTTCTGGATCTTGCCGGTGGAAGTCTTGGGCAGTTCGCCGAAGCGCACCGCGCGCGGCACCTTGAAGCCGGGCAGCAGCAGCTTGCAGTGCGCGATGATCTCTTCGGCGGTGGCGCTGCAGCCGGGCTTGAGCTCGACGAAGGCGCAGGGGGTTTCGCCCCACTTGGGATCGGGCATGGCCACCACGGCTACCGCCGCCACCGCGGGGTGGCGGTAGAGCGCATCTTCCACTTCGATGCTGGAGATGTTCTCGCCGCCGGAAATGATGATGTCCTTGCTGCGGTCCTTGATGCGGACATAGCCGTCGGCCGTCATCACGCCCAGGTCGCCGGTATGGAACCAGCCGCCGGCAAAGGCCTGCTCGGTGGCGCGCTCGTTCTTCAGGTAGCCCTTCATGCAGATGTTGCCGCGGAACATGACCTCGCCCACGGTCTGCTCGTCGGCCGGCACCTCTTCCATGGTCTCGGGATTGCGCACGGACACGCCCGCCTGCAGGTGGTAGCGCACGCCCTGGCGCGCATTGCGCAGCGCGCGCTCTTCCTCGTCCAGCGCGTCCCAGGCTTCTTGGCGGGCGCACACGGCCGCGGGTCCGTAGACCTCGGTCAGGCCGTACACATGGGTCAGCTCGAAGCCGATGTCGCGCATCTTGGCGATGACGGCCGGCGCGGGCGCGGCGCCCGCCACCATGGTGCGCACGGTGTGGCCGATGCCGGCGCGCATCTCGGCCGGCGCATTGGCCAGCGCGCTCTGCACGATGGGCGCGCCGCAATAGTGGGTGACGCCTTCGGCGCGGATCAGGTCGAACACGGTCTGCGGGTCGAACTTGCGCAGGCACACGTTGACCCCGGCGCGCGCGGCCACCGTCCAGGCGAAGCACCAGCCGTTGCAGTGGAACAGCGGCAAGGTCCACAGATAGACCGGATGCTTGGGCATGTCCCATTCGAGGATGTTGCTGATGGCGTTCAGGTAGGCGCCGCGGTAGTGGTAGACCACGCCCTTGGGATCGCCGGTGGTGCCGGACGTGTAGTTCAGCGCGATGGCGTCCCATTCGTCGGCCGGCGGCTTCCAGTCGTAGCGGGCGGGGGCGCCGGCCAGGAAGGCTTCGTAATCGATCGCGCCGGGCAGCTCCGCCGGGGCGCTTTCCAGGTCGTGCACCGAGATGAGCTTCAGATGCGGGAATTCGGCCCGGGCGCGTTGGGCGACTTCGGCATACTCCGTGTCCACGATCAGCGCCTGCGCTTCGCCGTGGCCCAGCATGAACAGCACGCTGGGCGTGTCCAGGCGGGTGTTCAGGGTGTTGAGCACGGCGCCCAGCATGGGCACGCCGAAGTGGGCTTCGACCATGGCGGGAATGTTGGGCAGCATCACGGCCACGGTGTCGCCGCGCTTGATGCCGGCCTGCGCCAGCGCGCCGGCCAGGCGCTGGGCGCGTTCGTAGGTCTGGGCCCAGTTGCGCCGCACCTTGCCGTGGACGATGGCCAGGCGCTGGCCATAGACCTGCGCGGCGCGGGCGATGAAGTCCACCGGGGTCAGGGCTTCGTAGTTGGCGTCGCGGCGCTCGAGGCCGCGATCGTTCATACCGCTCATGCTTGTCTCCAGTTGGGACGCGCCGGCGTCCCTTATCCGTGTGCGGGGAGTTTGATCCCCGTCGCTTGCCCTAGCATATGCGTGGCTGGAAAATGCTGTCTGTCACCTGCATGACAGACGTCCGGCCGGCCCGGCTTTCCCCAGTTTTACACAGTTATTCCCATGACCGACGTTTCAAACATTGTTTCCGCCGCGGAACTGGCCGGCCTGTTCGGAGCCTGTGCCTGGTTTGCCGCGCTGGAGGCCCGCCACCAGGACCTGGTGCTGGCGACTTCACGCGCCGAGCGGGTGCCCAACGGCGCCTGGATTGCGCGGCGCAACGCGCCCTCGGACTATTGGCTGGGCGTGCATTCGGGTCTCTTGAAGCTGGCCATCTACAACGAGTCCGGCCGCAGCTGCACGTTTTCGGGCGTGCCGCCGGGAGGCTGGTTCGGCGAGGGCAGCGTCATCAAGCGCGAACTGCGCAAGTACGACGTGGTGGCGATCCAGCCGTCGCTGGTGTTGCAGGTGCCCACGGCCACTTTCCACGCGCTGCTGTCGGCCAGCCTGCCTTTTTCGCATTTCGTCATCGGCCAGTTGAACAACCGCATGGGCGAGTTCATCGCTTCCATCCAGAACCACCGATTGCTGGACGCGGACGCGCGCGTGGCGCAGTCGCTGGCGCAGCTGTTCAATCCGCAGCTGTATCCGTCCACCGATCTGACGCTGGCGATCTCGCAGGAAGAACTAGGCTATCTGACGGGCCTGTCGCGCCAGCGGGTCAATCAGGCCCTGCAGACGCTGGCGGACCAGGGCATCCTGGCCCTGGCCTACAACCAGATCAAGGTGCTGGACCTGGACCACCTGCGCCAGTACGGCCTGGACCAGATCTGAGGGCGCCGGATCAGGCGCCGCGCAGAGAGCGGTTGAGCGCCGCCCGCGCCAGGATACGCGTGGAATCCAGCGTGGGCAGGACGGAATTGCCGTCGTTCAGCACCAGCGGCAATTCGGTGCAGCCCAGCACCACGGCGTCACAGCCGGCGTCCCGCAGGCGTTCGATCACGCCTTGCAGCCGGGCCACGGATTCGGGCTTGAACACGCCATACACCAGCTCGTCCATGATGACGCGGGCCAGCGTATCGCGGTCTTGTTCCGCCGGCCGCAGCCATTGCAGCCCGCGTTCGTCCAACTGGTCCGGATAGACGCTGCTGTCCACCAGCCAGCGCGTGCCCAGGATGCCGATGCGGCGAAAGCCGCGCGCCTGGGCTTCGGCCGCGACCTCCCCGGCGATATGCAGCCAGGGCAGGGGCGAATGCGGCAGCACATGGCCCAGCGCCTGATGGATGGTGTTGTCTGGGCAGATCAGGAAATCCGCGCCCGCGCGCGCCAGCTTGCCCGCCGAGGACAGCATCAGCGCGCCCACGCCGGCCAGGTCGGCGCGGTCCAGGCAGGCGACGTAGTCCGCCAGCGAATGCGTGTGCAGCGAAATCTCGGGGTGGGCGTGCGGACCCAGGCGCTCGGCGCCTTCCGCGCACAGCGTGCGGTAGCAAAGCGCGGCGCCTTCCGCCGAGCAGGCGACGATGCCGATGTGCAGCGGGGTGTTGCTCATTCAGCGGACTCCTTGCTGGATGCGCGCACGTGGCGCGCGATGTCCAGGAAGCTCGCCGCCATGGATTCCTGCTGCGCCGGCGGCAGCCGCGACAGGAACAGCTCGTCGACGGCGGGGCCGTAGACCTTCCACATTTCGCGGCGCAGGGCGCGTCCCTTGGGCGTGAGGCGGGCGTAGGTGGCGCGGCGGTCCTCGTCCGAACGGAACCGTTCGACCAGGCCTTCGGCCTCGATGCGGTCCATCAGGCGCGTCAGGTTGTAGCGCGCGATCACCATGCGTTCGGCGATCTCGAACATCCTGGCCGTGCCGCCAGGCGCGCGCTCCAGCGCCCACAACGCGTCATACCAGGCCAGCGGCGGCAGGCCGGCGGCCGACAGGCGCTTTTCGATGTCTTCCACCACCAGCGCATGCGCGGTCAGGAAGAGGCTCCATGCGTCGGGCTTGCCCGTGGCCATGCGATCGGTTCCTTGGAAAGAGGGGGAATGCAGCGGGGATTGTAAGAGGCTGGCGCCCGGCGCAGCGTCGGCATTTCGTGGTCCAAATCACCCTATATCGGTGATTTGTACCCTTCTTGCGGGCGGTCAAAAAGACCGCGCCCGTTGCAAGTTGATGATTTGAATGGATTTTTTCCTGGCACGGATTTCGCATATGGGTACGTACCCCAAAACCGCAACACTGGAGGGCGTTCCCATCATGGGTCCGTATCGGAAATTATGGTTCACATTGATCGCCGTATTGGCGGTCACGTTCGCTTTGCTGGGTTTCTACGGCGGCGAGGTCTATCGCCAGGCGCCGCCGATTCCCGGGCAGGTCGTGACAACCGACGGCAAGCCGCTGTTCGGCCGCGACGACATCCTGGATGGCCAGACGGCCTGGCAGTCGGTCGGCGGCATGCAGCTGGGATCGGTCTGGGGGCACGGCGCCTACCAGGCGCCGGACTGGACGGCCGACTGGCTGCACCGTGAACTGACGGCCTGGCTGGATCTGGCCGCGCGCGAGAAGCATGGGCAGGACTACGCGCAGCTGGACGCGGGCGCCCAGGCCGCGCTGCGCGCGGAACTGAAGGCCGAGTACCGCGCCAACCGCAGCGATGCCGCCACCGACACGCTGGCGGTGAGCCCGCGGCGCGCCCGCGCCATGGCGCAGACCGCGGCCTACTACGACCAGCTGTTCTCCGACGCGCCCGCGCTGCACCGCAGCCGCGAGAACTTCGCGATGAAGGAAAACACGCTGCCCGACGCCGCGCGCCGCACCCAGCTCACGCATTTCTTCTTCTGGACGGCGTGGGCCGCGGCCACCGAGCGCGAAGGCAAGAACGTCACCTACACCAACAACTGGCCGCATGAACCGCTGATCGACAACGTGCCCAGCGCCGAGAACGTCATGTGGTCCATCCTCAGCGTGGTGGTGCTGCTGGCGGGCATAGGCTTCCTGGTCTGGGCCTGGGCCTTCTTGCGCGGCAAGGAGGAGGAGGAGCCGCAGGCGCCGGCCAAGGATCCGCTGACCACGTTTCCGCTGACGCCCTCGCAGCGCGCCCTGGGCAAGTACCTGTTCCTGGTCGTGGCGCTGTTCGGCTTCCAGGTGCTGCTGGGCGGCTTTACCGCGCACTACACCGTCGAAGGGCAGAAGTTCTACGGCGTCGACCTGTCGCAGTGGTTCCCGTATTCGCTGGTGCGCACCTGGCATATCCAGAGCGCGCTGTTCTGGATCGCCACGGGCTTTCTGGCCGCCGGCCTGTTCCTGGCGCCGCTGATCAACGGCGGGCGCGATCCCAAGTTCCAGAAAGTCGGGGTCGACATCCTGTTCTGGGCGCTGGTGCTGGTGGTGGTCGGATCGTTCACCGGCAATTATCTGGCGATCGCGCAGATCATGCCGCCGGACCTGAACTTCTGGCTGGGCCACCAGGGCTATGAATACGTGGACCTGGGCCGCCTGTGGCAGATCGGCAAGTTCGCGGGCATCTGCTTCTGGCTGGTGCTGATGCTGCGCGGCATCGTGCCCGCGCTGCGCACGCCGGGCGGGGACAAGAACCTGCTGGCGCTGTTGACCGCTTCGGTGGCCGCCATCGGCCTGTTCTACGGCGCCGGTTTCTTCTACGGCGAGCGCACCCACCTGACGGTAATGGAGTACTGGCGCTGGTGGATCGTGCACCTGTGGGTGGAGGGCTTCTTCGAAGTCTTCGCGACCACGGCGCTGGCCTTCATCTTTTCGACCCTGGGCCTGGTGTCGCGCCGCATGGCCACCACCGCCAGCCTGGCCTCGGCCTCGCTCTTCATGCTGGGCGGCATACCCGGCACCTTCCATCACCTGTACTTCGCCGGCACCACCACGCCCGTGATGGCCATCGGCGCCAGCTTTTCGGCGCTGGAAGTGGTGCCGCTCATCGTGCTGGGACACGAGGCCTGGGAGAACTGGCGCCTGAAGACCCGCGCGCCGTGGATGGAAAATCTGAAGTGGCCGCTGATGTGCTTCGTGGCCGTGGCCTTCTGGAACATGCTGGGCGCGGGCGTCTTCGGCTTCATGATCAACCCGCCCGTTTCGCTGTACTACATCCAGGGCCTGAACACCACGCCGGTCCATGCGCACGCGGCCCTGTTCGGCGTGTATGGCTTCCTGGCGCTGGGCTTCACCCTGCTGGTGCTGCGCTACATCCGTCCGCAGTACGCGCTGAGCCCCGGCCTGATGAAGCTGGCGTTTTGGGGCATGAACCTGGGCCTGGCGCTGATGATCTTCACCAGCCTGCTGCCGGTGGGGTTGATCCAGTTCCACGCCAGCGTCAGCGAAGGCATGTGGTACGCCCGCAGCGAAGCCTTCATGCAGCAGGAGCTGCTGAAGAACCTGCGCTGGGGCCGCACCTTCGGCGACGTGGTGTTCCTGCTGGGCGCGCTGGCCATCGTGATGCAGGTGATCCTGGGTCTCTTGAGCGGCAAGCCCGCGCAGGCCGAGCCGCGCCTGCAGGCCAAGGCGGCGCGCGGCTAGCGGCCAGCGGCCAGCGGCCAGCGGCCCGTCCCGCGCAGGCGTGCAAACGCTTGCACGCGGCAGGACGCCAGGCAAGCGCCGGCCTCTTTGCTTCAGCGCAAAGAGGCCGGCCGCCGCAGCCGGTCCAATGGAATCCAGCCCGCGCCCGACCGGTGCGGGCATTCCGGAGCACCGCCGCATGCGCATCCTGCCGACCGTCATCGTTTCATTGCTGTTGACCGCTTGCGGGCCCCAGGAAGGGGCCCGCTTTGCATTGCCGGAAATCACGCGCCTGCCGCCCGGCCAGGTGAGCTACGTGCCGCCGGGCGAAGCGCTGCGCAACGGCTATCCCGCCACGCCGGCGCCCCGCATCGCGCGCTACCCCGAAGGCCTGGCCATCATGACGCGGCAGGTCAGCCAGGCCGAGTACGCGGCCTGCGTGCAGGCGGGCGGATGCAAGGCGCCGGACCCCGCGCAGCGCGGGGCGGTTGCGCCAGACCAGCCCGCGGTGGGCATCAGCTGGACCGATGCGTCGGCCTATGCCGCATGGCTGTCCGCGCGCACCGGGCAGCGCTTGCGCCTGCCCAGCTACGCGGAGTGGGTTTATGCGGCGGGCGAAGCCTATCGCGAGGACGCCTTGCCGGCGCTGCCGGACGGCGCCGATCCCGCGCAGCGCTGGCTGGCCGAGTACGAGCAGCAGAGCCGCCGTGGCGCGCAGGGCGATGACACGGTGCGGACCTTCGGGGCCTATGGCCGCAACCGCGCCGGTCTGATGGACATGGCGGGCAGCGTGTGGGATTGGACCGACGATTGCCATGCGCGGCACGTGCTGGACGCGCTACGCGAAGGTGCCGCCGCCAACGGCGCCGACGCGCAGGAAAGCCGCAACTGCGGCATACGCGTCGCCGCCGGCAGGCACATTGCTTATCTGCCCGACTTCATCCGCGATCCGAAGGGCGGGGCATGTTCGGTAGGCGTGCCGCCGGCGAATCTGGGGCTGCGGCTGGTGCTGGACCCCGGCTAGGGCGCGCCGCCAGCTGTCATGCGCTGGCCTCCATGGGCTCCTGCGAGGCGGGGGCGTCGTCCGCGGCCGGCGATCCGTGGCTACAGGACAGGCAGGCCGAGCAGTCCATGGCGGGTCCGGCATGTTCGCCCAGGCGGGCCAGCGCGGCGGGCGAGCGCAGCACCACGCGCTTGCGGCCGGCCGAGACGATGCCGCGCTGCTTCCAGTCGCTGAGCAGCCGGCTGACCGTGTGCAAGGTGGTGCCGGTCATCTCGGCGATGTCCTGGCGGGTGATGGGAAAGCCTATGCCTATGCCGTCCTGCATGGGTCGGCCGGATTGCTGCACCAGCCTCAGGATGGCGCGCGCGACGCGTTGTTCGACTTCGTCGGTGGACAGCTCCTGGATGCGGACATGGGCGTCCTGCAGGCGTTGCCCCATGGTCTGCAGCGCGGCCGCGGCCAGTTGGGGATGGCTGGCGGTGAAGCGTTCCCAGGCCGTGGCCGGCCACGCCAGGCAGACGCTTTCCTGCACGGCCTGGACCGTGGCGGGATAGCAGGGCTGCCGCATGGCGCAAGCCAGCCCGAACATGTCGCCCGGATTCACATAGCGCACCACGACCTGTTCGCCTTCCGGCGTCAGCTGCGCCACCTTCAGGCAACCGTGCAGCAGCACGAAGAAGTGCGCGGCCGCGGCGCCCTGGCGATAGGCCAGCGCGCCGGCCTCCAGGCGGCAAGGCGTCGCGCCGCGCAGCGCGATGTCCAGCTGCGCATCGGACAAGGGCCTGAACAGATCCAGATTGCGGAGCAGGGCGTGGCACAGCGGCGACGACGCCGCAGTCCGCTCGGAAGCGTGAGGAGGGTCCATGCCCTGATGGTGACATCACGGCCCCGGCGCGGCAATGCGCGCCGGCTCGCAGCTTGGTCCGAAGTTTGCGCTACAGCAAAGAACGCAAAGGATGCCCGGCCTTCAATGGAACTGCCGACAGACTCGGCTTGGCAGAAACCGGAACAGGAGTTTCACATGAACGCTTTGCGCCCCACCTTGCTTGCCATGGCATTGATCGCAGCGATGGCGGGCGGCCCCGTAGCCGCCCAGAACGCCGATCAGCTGGAACGCGCCAAGGTCGCGCTGGTCGCCCCGCCCATGGTCCATCCGCATGAACAGGTGGCCCGTTCGGGTCCCAAGGTGATCGAATTCACGATGACCATCGAGGAAAAGAAGATGGTCATCGACGACAAGGGCACGACCTTGCAGGCGATGACGTTCGACGGGTCCATGCCCGGTCCGACCCTGGTGGTGCATGAAGGCGATTATGTCGAGCTGACCCTGGTCAATCCGGCCACCAACGCCATGCCGCACAACGTGGATTTCCACGCGGCCACCGGCGCGCTGGGCGGAGCCAAGCTCACCAACGTGAATCCGGGCGAACAGGCCACGCTGCGCTTCAAGGCGGATCGCAGCGGCACCTTCGTCTATCACTGTGCGCCTGAAGGCATGGTGCCCTGGCATGTGGTGGCGGGCATGAGCGGCACGCTGATGGTGTTGCCGCGCGACGGCCTGAAGGATCCTCAGGGCAAGCCGCTGCGCTACGACCGCGCCTACACGATAGGCGAGTTCGACCTGTACATCCCCAAGGACGCCAACGGTAAATACAAGGACTACGCGACCTTGGCGGAAAGCTATGGCGACACGGTGGAAGTCATGCGCACGCTGACGCCGTCGCACATCGTCTTCAACGGCAAGGTCGGGGCCCTGACGGGCGCGAACGCGCTCACGGCCAAGGTGGGCGAGACGGTGCTGCTGATCCACTCGCAGGCCAACCGCGACACCCGTCCGCATCTGATCGGCGGCCATGGCGACTGGGTCTGGGAGACCGGCAAGTTCGCCAACCCGCCGCAGAAGGACCTGGAGACCTGGTTCATCCGCGGCGGCTCGGCGGGCGCGGCGCTCTACACCTTCAAGCAGCCCGGCGTATACGCCTACTTGAACCACAACCTGATCGAGGCCTTCGAGCTGGGCGCGGCCGGGCATATCAAGGTTGAGGGCAAATGGAATGACGACCTGATGAAGCAGATCAAGGCGCCGGGTCCGATCCCGCGTTGAGCGCGGCGGCAGGGCGCGCTCGGCGCGCCTTGCCCGTCTCCGTCCGCTACGCCCTCACGCCTTTCCCTTCTGGAGCCTTGCCATGTCCTCGCTTTATCGAATTGCGTTCGCCGCCGCGCTGGCCAGCTTGCCCGTCCCGCAAGCGGGCGCGGAGACCCTGGCCGCCATCAACCCGGCCGGCGAAAAACTCTACAAGTCCGCCTGTGTCGTGTGCCACGCCAGCGGCGTCGCCAATGCGCCCAGGCTGGGCGACAAGCAGGCCTGGTCGCCCTTCATCGCGCAAGGCACGGATGCGTTGCTGGCCACCGTGCTCAAGGGCAAGGGCGCGATGCCGCCGCGCGGCGGCTCGGCCGCGGACGAGTCCACCTTGAGGGCCGCGGTGGAATTCATGATGGCCGCGTCCCGCTAGCGCCGAGGTCCGGGGTCATGCTCCGAAAATAGTTGCACTTGCAATTATTAAAATTCCTCCATACGATTGCAATTGCATATGATGCAATTGCAATTCACGATGCGAAATGACGGCGGCCGTCCCCCCGGGATGCCGTCTTCGCGCCCACCAGGAGGACGCCATGGATACCCCGATAGAACCGACCGACGCCGATCCGCAGGAAACCCAGGAATGGCTGGAGGCCATGCAGGCCGTGCTGACCCACGAGGGCCGGCCGCGCATGCACTACTTGCTGGACCAACTGATAGGCCAGGACCGCGCCGGCCACGGCGGCTACGCCGCCCCGAACGCCACGCCTTACGTGAACACCATCCGGCCGGCGGAGCAGGGGCTGTTTCCGGGCGACATGGGCATCGAGCTGCGGCTGGACGCCTATCTGCGCTGGAACGCCATGGCCATGGTGCTGCGCGCGGGCAAGACCTCGGGCGTGGGCGGACACATCGCGACCTACGCCTCGGCCACGACGCTCTACGAAACAGGCTTCCGCCATTTCTTCCGCGCGGCTTCCCCGCAATTCCTGGGCGACATGCTGTACATCCAGGGCCACTCCGCGCCGGGCATCTACGCGCGCGCCTACTTGGAAGGCCGCATCTCCGAGGACGAACTCGACCGCTTCCGGCGCGAGACGGCCGGCGGCGGGCTGGCGTCCTATCCGCATCCGCGCACCATGCCCGGGTTCTGGCAGTTCCCGACAGTGTCGATGGGGCTGGGGCCGCTGATGGCCGCCTATCAGGCGCGTTACATGCGCTACCTGGAAGACCGCGAGCTGATCCCCGCGCAGGGCCGCAAGGTGTGGGGTTTCCTGGGCGACGGCGAACAGGACCAGCCCGAGACGCTGGCGGCGGTGGCGATGGCCGGGCGCGAAAAACTCGACAACCTGATCTTCGTGGTGAACTGCAACCTGCAACGCCTGGACGGCCCGGTGCGGGGCAACGCCAAAATCATCCAGGAGCTGGAAAGCGTGTACCGCGGCGCCGGCTGGAACGTCATCAAAGTGATCTGGGGAGCCGGCTGGGACGCGCTGCTGGCGCAAGACCATGACGGCCGACTGCGCCGGCGCATGATGCAGTGCGTGGATGGCGAGTACCAGGTGTTCAAGGCGCGCGGCGGCGCCTATGTGCGCGAACACTTCTTCGGCGCCGATCCCGTACTGCTGGAGCGCGTGGCGCACCTGAGCGACGAAGAGATCGGCGCGCTGAACCGCGGCGGACACGATCCGGCCAAGGTCTACACGGCCTACGCCACGGCGTTGGCCCATCGCGGCCAGCCCACTGTCATCCTGGCCAAGACCGTCAAGGGCTATGGCATGGGCGCGGCGGGCGAGGCGGCAAACACCAACCACCAGCAGAAGAAGATGGCGGATCCGGCCGTGCGCGCGTTCCGCGACCGCTTCGCCATTCCGGTGCCCGACGATCAGCTTGAACAGATTCCCTACATCAAGCCCGCGCCCGGCAGCGCCGAGCAAACCTATTTCGACGCCGCCATCGCGCGCGCCGGCGGCCACCTGCCGCGCCGGCCGGCAGGGCCCGGGCCGCTGGCCACGCCGCCGCTGGAGGCTTACGCCGCGCACCTGAAGGGCAGCGACGGACGCGAGTTCTCGACCACCATGGCCTTCGTGCGGGTGCTGGCGCAATTGCTGAAGGACCCGGCCATCGGCCAGCGCGTGGTGCCCATCGTGCCCGACGAGTCGCGCACCTTCGGCATGGACGGCATGTTCCGGCAGGTGGGCATCTATTCGCACGTGGGGCAGCTGTACACGCCGCAGGACGCCGATCAGTTGAGCGTCTACCGTGAAGACCGCCGCGGCCAGATCCTGCAGGAAGGCATCAACGAGTCGGGCGCGATGGCGTCGTGGATCGCGGCGGCCACCGCGCACAGTACGCACGGCGTGGTCACCATTCCGTTCTATATCTTCTATTCCATGTTCGGCTTCCAGCGCGTGGGCGACCTGGCCTGGGCGGCCGGCGACATCCGCGCGCGCGGCTTCCTGCTGGGCGCGACCTCCGGGCGCACCACGCTGGAGGGCGAGGGCCTGCAGCACGACGACGGCCACAGCCACGTGCTGGCCTCGGTCATCCCCTCATGCGTGGCCTACGACCCGGCCTACGCCTACGAAATCGCGGTGATCGTGCAGGACGGCATGCGCCGCATGTACCAGGAGGAAGAGGACGTCTTCTACTACCTCACGCTGATCAACGAGAAGACCGCGCATCCGCCCATGCCGGCGGGCGCCGTAGCGGGCATCCTGCGCGGCATGTACCGCTTGCGCGACGGCGGCGACGGCGCGCTGCGGGTGCAGTTGCTGGGCAGCGGCGCCATCCTGGGCGAAGCGCTGGCGGCGGCCGAGCTGCTGCGGCAGGACTTCGGCGTGGCGGCCGACGTCTGGAGCGTGACCAGCTATTCGGAACTGGGCCGCGACGGCCAGGAGGCTGAACGCTGGAGCCGCCTGCATCCGCTGGAGGACAGGCGCCGCGGCTACGCGGAAACGGTCCTGGCGGACAGCGAGGGGCCGGTGGTGGCCGCCACCGACTACATGAAGACGGTGGCCGAACAGATACGTCCGTTCATGCAGGACCGCCGCTATGTCACGCTGGGCACCGACGGCTTCGGCCGGTCCGATACGCGGGCGGCGCTGCGGGCCTACTTCGGGGTGGACCGGCACCATATCGCGCTGGCGGCCCTGAAGGCGCTGGCGGACGACGGGCTGATGCCGCACGAATGCGCGGCCGAAGCCATCGCCCGCTACGGCATCGACCCGCAGGCGGTGTCCGCAGCCTTGCCCTAGGGGCAGGCTAGACGCGCCGCGCCAGCAAAGCCCAGATCCCGGCGGCGGACAGCAGGGCGCCGCCGCCCAGATTGAAGCCGCGCTGGGCGCGGGGCGAAGCCAGCAGGCGGCGGGCGGACCCGGCGAAAATGGCATAGGCCGTGGCGTTGATGCCGGCGCAGGCGACGAAGGTCGCCGACAGGATCCAGAGCTGGCGCGTCACGTCGACGGCCGGATCGATGAACTGCGGCAGGAAGGCCACGAAGAAGATGATGCCCTTGGGGTTCAGCGCCGTCACCAGATAGGTATTGGCGAACAGCTTCCAGCGCGAACCCGAGGCGGTGGCGGTGGGCAGGGTCGCGGGCGAGACGCCGGCGCGCAGCAGCTTGAAACCCAGGTACAACAGGTACAGGCCGCCCACGATCTTGACCACCGTGAACCAGAACGCCGACGCCGCCAACAGGGCGCCCAGGCCCAGCAGCGACAGCAGCAGGGCGGTGGAATCGCCCAGCGCCACCGCCAGCACCAGCGGCAGGCGGGCGCGCCGGCCTTGCGCGATGGAGTAGCTGATGACCGTGAGTATCGTGGGGCCGGGCAGCATCACGAGCAGGGCGGACGCGCCCAGGAAAGCCAGCCAGGTTTCAAGCGACATGGGATCTGCTCCAGGGATAGGGCGGCGCGCGGCGGCCAGCCTGCCGGAAACTGTATAGCAATCGCGGCTGCCTGCAAACCGCGTCCGGCCGGGCGGCGACGCCGGGTGGTGTTAAATACGGTTTTCCCGGACAGTGAACGCGGGCCCGCAAGGGCGCGCGAAGGAAACATCATGGCATTCGATTTTGATCTGTTTGTGATCGGCGCGGGCTCCGGCGGCGTGCGCGCGGCGCGTTTCGCGGCGGGCTTCGGCGCGCGCGTGGCGGTGGCGGAAAGCCGCTACCTGGGCGGCACCTGCGTCAACGTGGGCTGCGTGCCCAAGAAACTGCTGGTCTATGGCGCGCATTACAGCGAGGACTTCGAGCAGGCCCAGGGTTTCGGCTGGACCGCCGGGCAGCCCTCGTTTGACTGGCCGACCCTGATCGCGAACAAGAACCGCGAGATCGAGCGCCTTAACGGCATTTACCGCAATTTGCTGGTCAATAGCGGTGTGACCCTGCTGGAAGGCCACGCCCGCATCGTGGATCCCCACCAGGTCGAGATCAACGGCAAGACCTATAGCACCGCCAATATCCTGGTGGCGACCGGCGGCTGGCCCCAGGTGCCGGACATTCCGGGCAAGGAGCACGCCACCACCTCGAACGAGGCGTTTTTCCTCGAGGAACTGCCGCGCCGCGTGCTGGTGGTGGGCGGCGGCTACATCGCGGTCGAATTCGCCTCCATTTTCAATGGCATGGGCGCCAAGACCACGCAGGTCTACCGCGGCCCGCTGTTCCTGCGCGGCTTCGACCAGGGCGTGCGCGAGCATCTGCGCGACGAGCTGACGAAGAAGGGCATAGACCTGCGCTTCAACTCGGAAGTGACCCGGATCGACAAGCAGGCGGACGGCACGCTGGCCGCCACGCTGAAGGACGGCTCCGTGATCGAGGCCGACTGCGTGTTCTACGCCACCGGCCGTCGGCCCATGCTGGACAACCTGGGGTTGGAGAATACGGCGGTCAAGCTGGGCAAGGGCGGCTTCATCGAAGTGGACGACGAGTACCGCACGGCCGAGCCGTCCATTCTGGCCATCGGCGACGTGATCGGCCGGGTGCCGCTGACGCCGGTCGCGCTGGCCGAAGGCATGGCGGTGGCGCGGCGCCTGTTCCGGCCCGAGGAATACCGCAAGGTCGACTACCAGCTGATCCCGACCGCGGTGTTCAGCCTGCCCAACATCGGCACGGTCGGCATGACCACCGAAGAGGCGCGCGCCGCCGGCCACGAGGTCAAGCTGTTCGAAAGCCGCTTCCGGCCCATGAAGCTGACGCTGACCGAGTCGCAGGAAAAGACGCTGATGAAGCTGATCGTGGACGCCAAGACCGACCGCGTGCTGGGCGTGCACATGGTCGGCCCGGACGCGGGCGAGATCGTGCAGGGCATCGCCATCGCGCTGAAGGCCGGCGCGACCAAGCAGGTGTTCGACGAAACCATCGGCATCCATCCCACGGCCGCCGAAGAGTTCGTGACGCTGCGCACGCCGGTCGCGCAGTAAGGGCGGGGCGCGCTACAGCCGTTCGATCATGGCGCGCGCCGCCATCGGCGCGCGTTCCTTGGCGCCATTGATGAAGAAGGCGTACACGTCCCCCGGCCGCGCCTTTTTGGCGGGGGCGCCGACCAGCGGCAGGTCCGCCGGGCCGGTTCCGCCCGCCCAGCCGCGCAGGCGCTCCGCCCAGGCGTCCAGCGCCTTGGGCGCGTAGCCCGCCTTGTAGGCCGTGCTGGCGCGCATCAGCCGCGCATAGACGAAACCGGCCGTGCGGTCGGCGATGGAGGGGTAGTCCTCGCTGTCCGTATAGACGGTGGCGGCGCCGAGGCGCCGCGCCAGTTCCAGGTATTCCTCGCAGGCGAAGCTGGCATGGCGCACGTCCAGCACATGGCGCAGCGGCAAGCCGTCCACCTTGTCCGGCAGCAGCGCGAGGAAGGCGCCGAAGTCGTCCGCGTCGAACACCTTGGTCGGCGCGAACTGCCAGACGATGGGCCCCAGCTTCGGACCCAGTTCGGCGATGCCGCTGTGCACGAAGCGGTGGATCGAGTCCTGGGCGCCCGCCAGTTCGCGGCGGTTGGTCGCGTAGCGCGAGGCTTTCAGCGAGAACACGAAACCCTCGGGCGTTTCATCGCGCCATTTGGCGAAGGTGGCCGGCTTCTGGGTGCTGTAGTAGGTGCCGTTGATTTCGATGGCGGTGAGCTGGCGGCTGGCATATTCCAGTTCGCGCGCGTGCGGCAGCTTGTCGGGATAGAAGGCGCCGCGCCAGGGGGCGTAGGTCCAGCCGCCGATACCGATGCGGATGGCGCCGTCTTTCGGATGAGGATGCGCTTGCGGCATGTCCGGCCCTCCAGGCGTGGGAACCGGACAACTGTATCGCCGGCGCCACTGGTCCGCAAACCCCGGCCGGAAGTTCGCTGTTCCGATACAGTTTTGCGCTAAGGTGTGGATTCACGTTTCCACTTTCCGCGCGGCTTCGCGCCGGCCCATCATGCCCGACCTTACCCATCTGATGACGTTCGCCCTGGTTGCCCTGGGCATGGTGCTCACGCCCGGGCCCAACATGATCTACCTGGTCTCCCGATCCATCTCCCAAGGCGCGCAGGCGGGCCTGATTTCGCTGGGCGGCGTGGCGGTCGGCTTCATCTTCTACGTGCTCTGCGCGGCCTTCGGCATCACGGCGCTGCTGATGGCGGTGCCTTACGCCTATGACGCGCTGCGCATCGGCGGCGCGCTGTATCTGTTGTACATGGCCTGGCAGGCGCTGCGTCCGGGCGGGCGTTCGCCGTTCCAGGTGCGCGAGCTGCCCAAGAGCAGCCCGCGCACGCTGTTCACGATGGGGCTGGTGACCAATCTGCTCAATCCCAAGATTGCGATCATGTATGTCTCGCTGCTGCCGCAATTCATCCAGCCCGAGCGCGGCAGCGTGTTCACGCAATCGCTGGCGCTGGGCATGACGCAGGTGGCGATCAGCCTGACGGTCAACGCGCTGATCGCGATCATGGCCGGCTCCATCGCCGGGTTCCTGGCGGGCCGTCCCTTGTGGATGGTGGTGCAGCGCTGGCTGATGGGCACGGTGCTGGCCGCGCTGGCGGTGCGCATGCTGATGGATAACCGTCGCTGATGCAGGCCGAGGACGGTTTCTTCGCTTCGCTGGGCGGCATGCTGGGCGAGGCGTTGCGCGGCGTCGTTGCCGGCTTGAAGTGGCTGCTGGGCGGAATCGGCGGCGCGCTGGGCGACTTCTATGCGGGGCTGTCGGGCGCGATGGGGATGAGTCCGACGGTGTTCAATCTGGTGGTGTTGGCG
This sequence comes from Achromobacter pestifer, assembly GCF_013267355.1. Lineage (NCBI taxonomy): Bacteria > Pseudomonadati > Pseudomonadota > Betaproteobacteria > Burkholderiales > Alcaligenaceae > Achromobacter > Achromobacter pestifer. The sequence goes on along the minus strand of NZ_CP053985.1, from coordinate 87,663 downwards.
ATTGGGTTGATGTTGCTTTGGGCGGCGGTCAAGGCGTTGTTGAGGCGGAGTTTGTTGGGGGTTTTGGTTTGGGGGTTTTTGGCGGTGTTGGTGTTGGGTGGGTTGATTAATTGATGGTTTTTTTTGTGTCGCGTTTTGCGGGTGTTTTTCTTCTTTAGGCGCCAGCCGCGCCGTGGGCCTGGGGCGAGCGGGGCAACGATTGCGGCCCGGAGCCTTCGCTCCGGGCTTCCCCGTCGTCATCCTCGCCTTCGGCGACTCCTTCGGATTCCCTCGGGCTTATCGACGCCCCGCTCGCCCCAGGCCCACGGCGCGGCTGGCTCCGGCGGTTGAAACTTCACGGGTGCTGGGGCGGGTGGTGTGCTTGGCGTGCTTGCCATCGGTGGGGTGGGGCGAAAGGTCTTGCGGGGCCCGCTCCCGGCCGGCCGCGCGGGCGGCCTCTGGGAGCTTACGCGGTGTCTTGCGGGGGGTGATGGCGCTGCGCGCTGTTTGTCACCGGTTCCTTAAAAGAGTCGGTGCATGGGCAGACGATTCGCCGTATTCGCGTAGCGAGCACTATAGGAATTTTATAAATCGCGTATGTATTGGTCGGCCGCCCGGGCGGCCGACTAATACGGGCAGCTCACGAGTCGCCCCTGACCACGGCTCCAGCAGCGCAACAAGCCAAGACAGCGGCAGCCCAGCGGCGCGGGCGGCGAGGCGGCTCGCAACCTCGATGCGCCCGAGGGAATCCGAAGGCAGCCGCCGCAGGCGGCAACGAGGATGACGACGGGGCAGTCCGGAGCGTAGGCTCCGGACCGCAATCGTGGGCGCGAGCCGCCTCGCCGCCCGCGCCGCTGGGCGACCTACGAAGTGCTGCGGTAGCGGCCAGTGCCGATGCCCGACCTACGAAGCCTGCCGCGCCGCCAACACCACCTTCCTCAACCTCTGCACCAACGCCGGAAACCGCTCGGCCCCCGTATTCCCATACCCGATTACCAGTCCGTTATCTTCCGGCCGCGGCGCCACCGCGAACGACGACAGCGCGCCTGGATTCATGCCAATCTTGCGCGCCTGCTCCACGATCTCCCGGTCGGGGTACGCCTCAGGCAGCCGCACCGTCAGATGCAGCCCGGAGTGTCCGCCCAGGACTTCGTGTTCGATCCCCAGGTGCGCCGCCAGCGCCTCGCGCAATGCTCCCTGGCGTTCGCGGTACAGGCGCCGCATGCGGCCCAGGTGGCGCGAGAACTGGCCGTTTTCCATGAAGGCGGCCATGGTCAGCTGCTCCAGCCGGTGGCCGCCGCGCAGCATCTCGATGATGGATGGCATCGCCTGCGCGGCGATGGCTTCGGGCAGCACCACGAAACCCAGGCGCAGCGCGGGGAACATGGTTTTGCTGAACGTGCCCACGTAGAGCACCGGCGCGTCCTCGACCAAGCCCTGCATCGCCGCTATCGGTTCGCCCTGGTGGCGGAATTCGCTGTCGTAGTCGTCCTCGATGATCCAGGCGCCGGCCTGGCGGGCGCGTTCGATCAGGCCCAGGCGGCGCGGCAGGGACAGCACCGCGCCGGTCGGGTACTGGTGCGACGGCGTGGTCTGGATCAGGCGGGGCGGGCGTTCCTGCCAGGCGCCTTCGGGGATCACGATGCCGTCCGCGTCCACGCGCATGGCCACCACGTCCAGGTCGCCGCCGTGGAAGGCGGACTTGGCGCCGCGGTAGCCGGGGTCTTCCAGCCAGGCGGTGTCGCCCGGGTTGGTCAGGAGCTGCACGCAGAGCGCCAGCGCGCCCTGGGCGCCCTCGGTGATGACGATGCGCGAAGCGTCGCAACGCACGCCGCGCGACACGCGCAGGTATTGGGCGATGGCTTCGCGCAGGGCGGGCTCGCCCACGGGATGGCCGTAGCCCAGGGCGGTGGCCGGGGCGGCTTGCAGCGCGCGGTCCTGCGCGCGGCGCCAGGCGTTGATGGGAAACTGCGTCAGCGCCGGGGTGCCGGGCGTCATGGGCAGCGAGCCGTCGTGGGCGTAGCGCGTGGACACGATGCGCGTCAGCCGCTTGGCCGTGAGGGACGGCTGGTCCGCGGGCGGGGTCGCGCGCTTGGCGGCGATGGCGGCGGCGGCCGACAGCGGCGCCACCCGTGTGCCCTGGCGGTCGGCGATCACGTAGCCCTCGGCCGTGAGCTGCTCGTAGGCGATCAGCACCGTGTTGCGCGAGATGGCCAGTTCCTCGGACAAGACGCGCGACGAGGGCAGCTTGCCGCCCGCGGGCAGTTGGCCGGCCAGGATGGCCTGCTTGAGGCGCTGGATCAGTTGGCGCTGGCGCGGCAGCGCGCCGGGGCCGCGCGTGAGCGGGCTGGACAGCAGGGCGGTGGTGTTCATCTTGGCCCTATTAAAATTCTGGATCGTGGTGCTTTTTATGATGCCACGATTCCGATATCGTGAGGGCATGCGTACTGCGTCCGTCCCTTCGGGCGGCGCGCCAACCTGAAGAGGTCCCGTAGCATGCAACCCCGCGTCAACGCTTACCAGCAACCCATCGGCCCGGACATGACGGGCTGGACCGCGCGTCCGCGTCCGCCCCTGACGCCCATCGTCGGCCGCTATTGCCGGCTGGAGCCGCTGTCGGCCGAGCGCCACGCCGAGGATCTGTACCACGCGTTCAGCCAGGCGCCGGACGACAGCGATTGGACCTATATGTCGGTGGGGCCTTTCGCGGACCTGGCGGCCTATCGCGCGTTCGCGGAAAAGGCGCAGGCCGGCGACGACCCCTTGCACCACGCCATCATCGACCTGGAAACGGGCCGCGCCATCGGCACGCTGGCGCTGATGCGCATCGACCCGGCCAACGGCGCGATCGAGGTCGGCTTCGTGTCGTTCTCGCGCCAGCTCAAGCGCACCCGCATCGCCACCGAGGCCCAGTTTCTGCTGATGCGCCGCGCCTTCGACGAATTGGGCTACCGCCGCTACGAATGGAAGTGCGACAGCCTGAACGCGCCGTCGCGCGCGGCCGCCGCCCGCCTGGGCTTCGAGTTCGAAGGCATCTTCCGCCAGGCCACGGTGTACAAGGGCCGCAGCCGCGACACGGCCTGGTTCGCCATGGTCGACGGCGACTGGCCGGCGCTGCGCGCCGCCTATGAACGCTGGCTGAGCCCGGACAACTTCGACGCGCAGGGCCGGCAGCGGCAGGGCCTGTCCGAACTGACGGCAGAGGCGCGCGCCGCGTGCGCCTGATTCCGGTTGCGCTGGCCTTGTTCTGGGGCCTGAACTGGCCGGCGGTGAAGATCATCCTGTCGATCTTCCCGCCGTTCACGCTGCGCCTGCTCGGTCTGGGCAGCGGCGCGCTGCTGCTATTGCTGCTGGCGCGCGCCAAGCGGGTGGCCTTGCTGCCGCCGCGCGAGTCGTGGCGCGGCATCATCGTGGGCGGCCTGCTCGCCGTCGCGGCCTTCAACCTGTTGGTGGCCTGGGCGCAGCTCAGCACCAGCACCTCGCGCGCGGCGGTGCTGACCTTCACCATGCCCATGATGTCGGCCTTGCTGGCCTGGGCGGTGCTGGGCGAACGCCTGGACCGGCGCCGGGCGCTGGCGCTGCTGCTGGGCGCGGCCGGGGTTGCCATCCTGGCCTGGCCGGTGCTGCGCGCGGTCTTCGGCGAACACGACGCGGCCGCGGCCAAGGGCCTGATCTTTCCACTGGTCGCGGCTTTCGGCTGGGCCGCCGGCACGGTCTACCTGAAGGGCTGGCCGGTGGCCGGCGACCGCATCGTCGTCACGGCCTGGCAGTTGGCGGTGGGCGCGGCCTGCGCCCTGGTCGGCATGCTGATCGCGGGCGAATCATTCCCCACGCAGGGCTGGAACGGCCGCGTGGTGGCGGCGCTATCGTTCCACATCATCCTGGGCACCGCCGTCGCTTACTGGCTCTGGTTCGTGCTGAGCGAGCGCGTCAGCGCCACGGTGGCCGCGCTGACCACGTTGATGGTGCCGGTGGTGGGAGTGCTGGGCGCGATGGCGCTGGTGGGCGACCGGCCCGCCGCCATGGACTGGTGGGGATTCGCCCTGGTGTTGGGCGGCGCCGCGCTGATCGTGCTGAACCTGGGCGCGGCGCCCGTGCCGCGACCCAGGCCATAAGGGCGGGCGGCTCAGCGGGCGTGCCGCAGCTTCTCACGCAGCAGTTCGGCGCCGCTCACCAGGGAGATGCCGGCCAGCACCAGCAGGGCGCCCAGCACGAAGCCGCCATCCAGCGGTTCATCCAGGATGAGCACGCCGAAGCTCACGCCGAACAGCGGCGTCATGAACGACAGGATGGACAGGCGCGACGCCAGGTAGCGGCGCAGCAGCCAGAACCATGCCAGGTAGCTGGACAGGGCGACGACCACGGATTGGAAGGCGACGCTGAGCACCGCCGATGGCGTGTAGCGAAAGCCCGCGTTGCCGGTGGCCGCAGCGTATGCCAGCAGGGTGATGGCGGCGACCGCCATCTGGTAGAGCAGCGTCTTGGCAGGCGCGGCTTCCGACAGCGAGGTCTTGCGGATCGCCACGGTGGTGGCGCCCCAGAACAGGCCGGCCAGCAGCCCCATCGCGTCGCCCAGCAGCATGTTCGGGGCGGCGGCGGAACCTTCGGCTTGGCCCTTGCCCAGGAAGGCCACGGCGATGCCGCAGAAGGCGATGGCCACGCCCAGCCACTGCAAGGGTTTCAGGCGTTCCTCGGGCAGCAGCCAGTGCAGCCCCAGCGCGGCGAAGATGGGCGCGGTGTAGAGGAACACCGACATGTGCGAGGCCGTGGTGTAGACCAGGCCTTGTGCGACGAACAGGAACTCCCCGGCGAACAGCAGGCCCACGATCAGGCCAGGCAGCGCCGTGCCGTCAGTGAGGGCGCGCAGGCCTTCGCGCCGCCACACGGCCACGGCCAGCACCAGCGCCGCGAACGCCGAGCGCAGCCCGATCTGCATGATGGGCGACACGTCCGCGGCCACCAGTTTGATGGCGATCTGCTGGAAGCCCCAGCAGACGCACAACAGCAGCATGGCGCCGGTCGCCAGCCCGTCCAGCGGCCGGCGCAAGGGCTGGACGGCGCTCACGGCAGTTCGGCGGGGTAGCTGTCCAGGGCCAGGCCGATCTGCTGGCGCAGATCCCATTCCGCCAGGGTCGACTGGACCGGGCCGAAGAAAGCGCCGTCGCGGGTCACGAACATGGCGGGCAGGTGGAAGACCTCATAGCGTTCGACCAGGCCGCGGTTGTCGCCGGCATCGACCCAGCACACGCGTTCCACCGGCAGTTCCAGCTGCGGCAGCTGTTCGCGCGCGATGCGGCAGGTGCCGCAGGTGCGGCTGTGGAAGACCAGCAGCGATAGGCCGGACGCATCCAGCAGGTAGCGGTCGGCGGTGCTGTCGTTGAGTTCTATCTGTTCCATGGAGGGGGCAGGCTGCGCAGGGGCGCCGGTCGCGGCGCGAGGCGCCCATTATGGCAGCGCGGCGCCCGCGGGCGGGAGATACCCGCGGGCCCGGCAGGGATGCCCCGGCCTCAGGCGGCGCGCAGCTTGCGGTCCAGTTCCAGCACGGATTGGTAAAGCACGCGGGTGCCGTCGAGCAGCTGCGCGGGCTCGATCCATTCTTCCGGACAGTGGCTGCGGCCGTTCAGGCAGGGGATGAAGATCATGCCGATGGGGCCGGTGGGCGCCATGTAGACCGCGTCGTGGCCCGCGCCGCTGGGCAGGCGCATGGAGGCGTAGCCCAGCTGATCGGCGGCGGCCTGCACCGCGTCCATCACCAGCGGCGTGCAGTCGGTGGGCCGGGCGCGGCTCAGCTGCGTGAAGCTTGCCGAGAGGCGCAGCGCCGTCAGGTCCGCTGCCACGCCAGCCATCAGGGTCTCGGGGAAGGCGTCCAGCACGGCGTCGCTGTCGCTGCGCATTTCCAGCGTCAGTTCGACGCGGCCGGGCACCGCGTTGGCGGCGTTCGGCGTCATGGACAGGCGGCCCACGGTGGCGACCACGTAATGCGGATTGCCGCTGGCCGCGCTGGCCTGGCGGTTGGCCGCGTCGATGATGCGGGCCGCGCCCACCAGGGCGTCGCGGCGGATGTCCATGGGCGTGGTGCCGGCATGGTCGGGCTGGCCTTGCACCGTGATCAGCACGCGGCGGATGCCAACGATGTTGGTGACCACGCCGATGGGCAGGCCGCGGCTTTCCAGCACCGGGCCCTGTTCGATATGCAGCTCGACGAACGCCGCGGTGCCGCCGGGGCCGCGCAGCGGCGCGCCCAGCGCCGACGGGTCGCCGCCGATGCGGGCGATGCCGGCCGCCAAGGTCTCGCCGTCAGCGTTGCGGGCCTGCAGCATGTCGGGCGTCAGTTGGCCGCAGAGGGCGCGGCTGCCGACGCAGGAAATGCCGTAGTCGCTGGGTTCCTCGGACAGGAAGTCGATGACCTCGAAGGGGTGGTCCAGTTGCACGCCGTGCTCGCGCAGGGTGTGGGCGACTTCGATGCCGGCCAGCACGCCGATGATGCCGTCGAAGCGGCCCCCGGCCATGACGGTGTCGCAGTGCGAGCCGATGGCGATGGGCTTGCGCGCGGGATCGCGCCCGGCCAGCGTGCCTATCAGGTTGCCGCCGGCATCCAGGCGGGTCGTCAGGCCCGCGGCCTCGAATTCGCCGCGCAGCCAGGCGCGGGCCTCATCGAATAGCGGCGAGAATGCGCGGCGGGTCCAGGGGACGTCGGGCAGGGTGTATCGGGAAAGGGTTTCGACGCGGGCCCAGAGGCGCTCGGCGTTCAGGGGAGGAAATATGGGGGGCGTGGCTTGCGGCATGGTGCTTCCTGGAGATCCGCCAGCGATTATGGCACGCTGTATTGCAGGTGCTGCGGCGCGGCGCCGCCCGTCCGCAGTCGCAGGCCGCAGTCCGAGCCGCAGCTACGAGGCCTGTCGCCACGCAGGTTCGCGCTTTTCCAGGAAAGCGCTGACGCCTTCGCGGGCTTCCTCCGTGCTGCGCACGGCCGCGATGCGTTCCACCGTGTCGGCGATGAGCGCGGCGTCGATCTCCTGGCCGGCGAAGTCGCGCACCAGCCGCTTGCTGGCCTGCACCGCTGCGGGGCCGTTGTCGGCCAGCGCGTGGCAGATGGCTTCGGCTGCCGCGCGCAAGCGGTCCAGCGGCACAACTTCGTGTACCAGGCCCATGCGGAATGCGGCCGCGGCATCGAAGCGTTCGGCGGTCAGGAAGTACCGGTTGGCCGCGCGTTCGCCCATGGCGCGGATCACATAGGGGCTGATGGTGGCGGGTAGTAGCCCCAGCCGCGTCTCCGACAGGCAGAAGTGGGCGCTGTCCGCGGCGATGGCGATGTCGCAGGCCGACATCAGGCCCATGCCGCCGGCATAGGCGTCGCCGTTGACGCAGGCCACCACAGGCTTGGGGCAGGACCAGACCGCATGCAGCATGCGGGCCAGCTTGGCCGCGTCGGCGCGGTTTTCGGCGTCGGTCAGCGTGGCCATCTTGCGCATCCAGTTCAGGTCGCCGCCCGCGCAGAAGGCCTTGCCCGCGCCGGTCAGCAGCAGCACGCGCACGGCGGGATCGTCCACCGCCGCCTGCACGGCGCTGGTCAAGGCGGCGATCAGCGTGTCGTCGAACGCGTTGCGCATCTCGGGGCGGTTCAGCGTCAGGCGGGCGATCGGGCCGTCGTGGGCGACGTCCAGCGGGGCGGGCGTGGTCATTGCAGGTCTCCAGTTTTCTTGATTCGGGCTCAATAAATGCAACGGGACTGTCTGAAGATTCTAGGTTGAAATCTCCGGTCATGCGATCCAAACTTCATAAATATTGAGTTATCCTCAAAAAAAGAAAAGGAGCGAGACATGAACCTACCCGCGGGCGGCACGGCTGCCGGCCAACGCTACGCGTCGGTTTTCCGGCCCGGCCTCTACCAAGGCAAGACCATCGTCGTGACGGGCGGCGGCAGCGGCCTGGGCCGCTGCACCGCGCACGAGCTGGCGTCGCTGGGCGCGGGCCTGGCGCTGGTGGGACGCAAGCCGGACAAGCTGCAGGCGGCGCAGGACGAAATCTCCCGGATCTATCCGGAGGCCGCCGGCCGCATCAGCGTGCACGCCTGCGATATCCGCGACGAGGCCGGCGTGCGCGGCGCGGTGGCCGACGCGCTGGCGCGGCACGGCGCCATCGACGGCCTGTTCAATTGCGCGGGCGGGCAATTCCCGGCGCCGCTGGACCGCATCAGCTACAACGGCTGGAACGCGGTGGTGCAGAACAACCTGCACGGCACCTTCCTGATGTCGCGCGAGGTCTATACCCAGCACATGCGCCAGCACGGCGGGGCCATCGTCAACATGCTGGCCGACATCTGGGGCGGCATGCCGGGCATGGGACACTCGGGCGCGGCCCGCGCCGGCGTTTGGAACCTGACCGAAACGGCGGCCTGCGAATGGGCCCACGCCGGCGTGCGAGTCAATGCGGTGGCGCCGGGCTGGATCGCTTCCAGCGGCATGGACAGCTACGACGAGGCCTACCGCGCCGTGTTGCGCGAACTGCGCACCAAGGTGCCGCTGCAGCGCTTCGGCACCGAGGCCGAGCTGGCGGCGGCGGTGGTGTTCCTGCTGTCGCCGGCGGCGGCCTTCATCAACGGCAGCGTCATCCGGGTGGATGGCGGCGTGCCCAACGCCCGCCATTCCTGGAGCCTGGCGCCCGCCGAGCGGGGCGAGGCCTACAACGGCTTTCCTCAGTACGAGCCGCCGTCCTTGTTTTCCGACGATTGAAGCCGATGCAGGGCATCCCGCACTTCGCCGAGGAACTGCGCCAGCGCCAGGGCGTCCTGCCCGGGCGGCTGCAGCGCCTGCCACAGAAATCCGACCAGCTGGTCGGCGGTGGCGGCCACGTTCACGCGCGCGCCGCGCAGGATGGCGTCCCACAGCACGTGCTCCATCGGCCCGTAGACCGCCGAGCGCAAGAGGCGCAGCGGCATGTCGCGGCGGATGTCGCCGTCGGCCTGGCCCTGGGCCAGGATGCCCATCAGCGGCGCGGTGTAGCGGCGTTGCAGTTCCGCGTAGACCTCGCCGAAATCATCGTTGCGCGCGCGCCCTTCGGACAGGATGAAGGCGCACAGCCCGGTGCCTTCGGCCAGCAGGTGGCGCAGGTGCGCATGCACCAGGTAATGCAGCCGGGCCCGCGCGCCATGCACGTGGGGCAGGCTGTCCTCGACCTTGGCGATGATCTCGTCGTACCAGTCGCTGATCACCCGCACGCACAGTTCGCGCTTGCCGCCGAAATAGGTGAACACCGTGGCTTCGGACACGCCCAGGCGCTGCGCGATCTCGGTGGTGGTGGCGGCCTGGAAGCCGGCTTCGGAAAAGACCTGGCGGGCGACGCGCAGGATGTCGCGGATACGCTGTTCGGATTTGGCGCTGGCCGGCGGTCGGCGCATTGGGACGGTGGCGGCTTTTTCCATGCGGCGGGCTGTGAGCTGCGGGTGGGCGGGGCTTATTATTGAGCCAGGGTCAAGTTTGAGGCAAGACGTTACATCGCCGGCGCCTGGCGCCGGCGCGTTCGACAACAACATCAGAGACAAACCATGCTGTCCAGAGCCGATTCCTATACGCAGCTTGCGTCCCAGTTCCAATGGCAGGTGCCGGCGGCCTACAACATCGGCGTCGACGCCTGCGACAAGTGGGCCGACGGCAGCGGCCGGCTGGCGCTGATCTACGAGAAGAGCGACGGTGCGCAGTCGCGTTACACCTTCGATCAGATCAAGGCGCTGTCCAACCGCCTGGCGCACAGCCTGGAGCGCCACGGCGTCAAGCGCGGCGACCGCGTCGCCGTCTACCTGCCGCAGGCACCCGAGACGGCGGTGACTCATATCGCGGTCTACAAGATGGGCGCGGTGGCGGTGCCGCTGTTCACGCTGTTCGGCGTCGACGCGATCCAGTACCGCCTGGCCAACAGCGGCGCGGCCGCGCTGGTGACCGACGCCGAAGGCTGCCGCAAGCTGCGCGAGATCCGCGCCAGCCTGCCGGACCTGAAGGTGGTCTATTGCATCGACCCGGACTGCCCGGACGATGCCGTGCCGTTCCATGCCGCGCTGGCGGCGGAATCCGAGGACTACACGCCGGTGGCGACGGCGGCCGATGACCCGGCCGTCATCATCTACACCTCGGGCACCACCGGCAAGCCCAAGGGTGCGCTGCATGCGCACCGGGTGCTGCTGGGCCACCTGCCGGGCGTGGAGATGTCGCACGAGTTCTTCCCGGAAAACGCCGCGCTGATGTGGACGCCGGCCGATTGGGCCTGGATCGGCGGCCTGCTGGACGTGCTGCTGCCGTCCTGGCACCACGGCGTGCCGGTGCTGGCGCGCCGCTTCGAGAAATTCGACGGCGCCAGCGCCTTCGAACTGATGGCGCGCCACGGCGTGACGCACACCTTCCTGCCGCCCACCGCGCTGAAGATGATGCGCGGCACCGAGCTGCCGGCCGGGGCCGGCGCGCTGGCGCTGCGCTCGGTCGCCAGCGGCGGCGAGTCGCTGGGGGCGGAACTCATAGACTGGGGCCGGCGCGTGCTGGGCGTGACCATCAACGAGTTCTACGGCCAGACCGAATGCAACATGCTGGTGTCGTCCTGCTCGTCCCTGTTCGACCCCTGCGTCGGCGCCATCGGCCGCGCGGCGCCTGGCCACCGCGTTGCTATTGTGGATGACAGTGGCGTCGAAGTGGCGGATGGACAGGAGGGCAATATCGGCGTACTGCGCCCGGACCCCGTCATGTTCCTGGGCTACTGGAACAACCCCGAGGCCACCGCCGAAAAGTTCGCGGGCGACTATCTGCTGACCGGCGACCAGGGCGTGCGCGACGCCCAGGGTTTCATCCGCTTCGTCGGCCGCAACGACGACGTCATCACCAGCGCCGGCTACCGCATTGGCCCCGGACCCATCGAGGATTGCCTGATCGGCCATCCCGCCGTGCGCATGGCGGCGGTGGTGGGCGTGCCCGACGCCCAGCGCACCGAGATCGTGATGGCCTATGTGGTGCTGAATGAAGGCTTCGAGGGTAGCGACGCGTTGGTGAAGGAGCTGCAGGCCCACGTGCGCAAGCGCCTGGCGGCGCACGAATATCCGCGCGCGATCCGCTTTGTAACCAGTTTGCCGACCACCGCCACCGGCAAGATCATCCGGCGTGAGCTGCGCGACGGCCGCTACGCTTGACCCGTCTCAACCGGTGACAATGTCGTCCAAGAGGATGGGTTGACGGCCAACCCGCCGCTGCAAGTATGATGGCGCAAATTGCTACGGCCCCATGCTAATTGGGGCCGTATCACCATTAGCCTTACTAGTATGGAGATGAACCCCGATGAATAAGCCTTTGGATGGGGGATTGGCAGCCTTGAATGTGCCTGCCTACGTGAAGCACCGCGGACTGATCGACTGGGTCGCCAGCTTCGCCGCGCTGGCCAAGCCCGACCAGATCGTGTGGTGCGACGGTTCCCAGGAAGAATATGACCGCCTGTGCGAACAAATGGTCCAAGCGGGCACCATGCGCAGGCTGAACCCCGCCAAGCGGCCTAATTCCTTCCTGGCGTGCTCGGATCCTTCCGACGTCGCCCGCGTGGAAGACCGCACCTTCATTTGTTCCGACCGCGCCGAGGACGCCGGCCCGACCAACAACTGGGCCGAGCCCGCCGCCATGCGCGAGACGCTCAACGGCCTGTTCGATGGCGCCATGCGTGGCCGCACGCTGTATGTGGTGCCGTTCTCGATGGGCCCGCTGGGTTCGGACATCGCCCACATCGGCGTGGAGCTGTCCGACAGCCCCTACGTGGCCGTGAACATGCGCATCATGACGCGCATGGGCAAGCAGGTCTATGACGTGCTGGGCGCCGACGGCGACTTCGTCCCCTGTGTGCATTCGGTGGGCAAGCCGCTGGCCGAGGGCGAGGCCGACGTGGCCTGGCCGTGCAACCCGACCAAGTACATCGTCCATTTCCCCAAGACCCGCGAAATCTGGAGCTTCGGCTCGGGCTACGGCGGCAACGCGCTGCTGGGCAAGAAGTGCTTCGCGCTGCGCATCGCGTCCACCATGGGCCGCGATCAGGGCTGGCTGGCCGAGCACATGCTGATCCTGGGCGTGACCTCGCCCAAGGGCCGCAAGTACCACGTGGCCGCGGCGTTCCCCTCGGCCTGCGGCAAGACCAACTTCGCCATGCTGATCCCGCCGCAAGGTATGGACGGCTGGAAGGTCACCACCATTGGCGACGACATTGCCTGGATCAAGCCGGGCAAGGACGGCCGCCTGCACGCCATCAACCCGGAAGCCGGCTACTTCGGCGTGGCCCCGGGCACCAGCGAGCAGACCAATTTCAACGCCATGGCCACGCTCAAGGCCAACGTCATCTTCACCAACGTGGCGCTCACCGATGACGGCGACGTCTGGTGGGAAGGCATGACGGACACGCCGCCGGCGCACCTGATCGACTGGCAGGGCCAGGACTGGACGCCCGCCATCGCGCGCGAAACCGGCCGCAAGGCCGCGCACCCGAACGCACGCTTCACCGCGCCGGCCGCGCAATGCCCGTCCATCGACCCCGAATGGGAAAACCCCGAAGGCGTGGTCATCGACGCCTTCATCTTCGGCGGCCGCCGCTCCACCACCGTGCCGCTGGTCACCGAAGCCCGCAACTGGGTCGAAGGCGTCTACATGGCCGCCACCATGGGCTCGGAAACCACCGCCGCCGCTGCCGGCCAGCAGGGCGTGGTGCGCCGCGATCCCTTCGCCATGCTGCCGTTCTGCGGCTACAACATGAGCGACTACTTCAGCCACTGGCTGAAGCTGGGCAAGCAGCTGGAAGCCGCCGGCGCCACCTTGCCGCGTATCTACTGCGTCAACTGGTTCCGCAAGGGTCCGGACGGCAAGTTCGTCTGGCCCGGCTTCGGCGACAACATGCGCGTGCTGCGCTGGATGCTGGGCCGCATCGACGGCCAGTCCAAGGGCGTGGACCAGGTGTTCGGCATTTCGCCGAGCTACCAGGACATCGACTGGACCGGCCTGGAGTTCAGCCCGGACAAGTTCGAGCAGGTCATGTCGGTGGACGCCGCCGCCTGGCGCGACGAACTGGCGCTGCATGACGAGCTGTTCGCTCAGTTGGCGCAGGGCCTGCCCGAGGATCTGCCGGCCGCCAAGGCCAAGATCGAAGGGCGGCTGGCGGCCTGAGTCCGGCCATGCGTCGTGAGGGTGTCTGGCACTGGCCTACGCCAGATGCCTGACACTCCATGGGAAGCTGGCACAATCACCCCATGAAACTCGACGCTGAAGACCTCGCCAAGATCAGTTCCCTGACCGTCGCGCATTATCAAGAGAACGCGGAATCGTTCGAGGCCGGCACCCGGGACCACGACGTCAGCCAGAACATTGCGGCGCTCCTGCGCCACATCGAAGGCGATCCTCCCTACGACATCCTGGATTTCGGCTGCGGCCCCGGCCGCGACCTGAAAACGTTCGCGGCCCTGGGCCATCGCGCGGTCGGCCTGGACGGCACGCCGCGCTTCGTCGAGATGGCGCGGCAGGCCACTGGCTGCGAGGTCTGGCAGCAGGATTTCCTGCGCCTGGCGTTGCCGCCAGAGCGCTTCGACGGCATCTTTGCCAACGCCGCCTTGTTCCATGTGCCCGGCCAGGAACTGCCGCAGGTGCTGCGCGCCTTGCACGGCGCGCTCAAGCCGCGCGGCGTGCTGTTCAGCTCCAACCCGCGCGGCGGCAACCAGGAAGGCTGGAACCGCGGCCGCTACGGCGCCTACCATGACCTGGAAGGCTGGAGCGCCCTGATGACGGCGGCGGGCTTCGACGAGCTTGAACACTACTACCGGCCGCAGGGCCTGCCGCGCGAGCAGCAGCCCTGGCTGGCCAGCGTCTGGCGGCGGACGGGTTAAGGCTCAGGCGGCCTGGACGGTCCAGGGCGCGTCCGGCAGGCCGATCACTTCGCAATCCACCGTGGGACCTGCGCGTTCCAGCACAGCGAATTCGCCGTCTGCCAGCGCCATCAGCGGGTGGTGCCAGACATCCCTGTGCAGCGTGATGCCCACGCCCGCGTCCGCCATGAAGGCGCGCAGCGTGGCCAGGTCCGGCGCGTCCGCGCCCAGCGCGACCAGCACCACATAAGGCGTGCCCGCCAGCGGCAGGAAGGTCTGGCTGCCCAGCCTGTGGCGTTCCAGCATGCGCGCGGCAAAGGGCAGGGCGATCGCCTGCGCGCGGAATACCGACAGCGACGGCCGGCCGGCCGCTTCCAGCAGATCGGGTTCGCCCATTTCCACCCGCAGCGAGGTGCCGGCGTTGATGGAACGGCCGGCGCGGCCGGCGCTGCTGACGACCTCGCCATAGGGCGCGAAGGCCGCGGCCGTCAGGGGCTGGGCGATCAGGGTCCGGGCCGCCATCAGAAATTGATTCCCAGCCATTCGCGCACCTGCTCGTGCAGGTCGCCGGCGAAATCCTCGGGCGAGCCGGAGGCGGTGATCTCGCCCAGGCTCAACACGTAGATATGGTTGGACATGGCCACGACCCGGCGCACGTTGTGGTCCACCAGCAGGATGCCCATGCCGGCATCGGCGAAGGCGCGGATCCATTGGAATACTTCAGCCGCCACGCGCGGCGCCAGCCCGATGCTGGGCTCGTCGATCAGGCAGACCTGCGGCTGCACCATATAGGCCTTGGCGAATTCCAGCGACTTCTGCTGGCCGCCGGACAAGTTGCCGGCCTGGTCCTTGAGCTTTTCCTTCAGCACCGGAAAGCGCTCCAGCGTGTCCGCGAAGCGCGGCTCCAGTACGTTGCCGTAGCGCTTGCGCCGGCCCTCCAGCGGCAGGCGCAGGTTCTCCTCCACCGTCAGGTAGGGGAACAGGCTGGACTCCTGCGGGATGTACCAGAGGCCGTCGTCGATCATGCGGTGCGGCGGCTGGCCCGAGATGTCGCGGCCGGCGCGCGTGACGCGGCCGGACTTGGGCCGCAGGAAGCCGCAGATGGCTTTCATCAACGTGGACTTGCCCGCGCCGTTCAAGCCGATCAGGCCGCTGATGCGGCCGGCCTGCACCGTGAGCGAGACGTTGCGCAGCACGTCGATGTCGCCCATGTAGCCCGCGGTCACGCCTTCCATGGCGAGCAGCGTGTCAGGCATGGTCCTGCTCCTCTTGTCCCTGTTCGCCCAGATAGGCTTCGATCACCGCGGGTTCGCGCAGCACCTGTTGCGTGGGGCCGTCGGCCAGCACGCGGCCGGCGTTCATGCAGACCGAGCGCGGACACAGGTCCACCACCACCGGCATGTCGTGGCTGACCAGGATGAAGGTCTGGCCGCTCTGGTTGCGGCGGCGGATGAATTCCGACATGGTTTCCTTCATGACCGGATGCACCGCGGCGAAGGGCTCGTCCAGCAGCGCGATGCGCGGCGTCGCCATGAAGCAGGCGCCGAACTCCAGCAGCTTTTTCTGTCCGCCCGATAACTGGCCGGCATCCAGGTGCATGACGTGCACCAGCTTCAGCTCTTCCAGCAGTTCCAGCGCGCGGCGGCTGGCGGCCGCCTCGTGCAGGCCCATGGCCAGCCCGCACACGATCAGGTTGTCGTAGGCGCTGACGCGGTTGAAGACGCGGGTCATCTGGAACATGCGCAGCACGCCCAGCCGGGTCAGTTGGGTGGGGTTCAGGCCCATCACGCTGCGGCCGTCCAGCAGCACCTGGCCCGCGTCCGCCTCCAGGTGGCCGGACAGCACGTTGAGCAGGGTGGTCTTGCCGGAACCGTTGGGGCCGATCAGCCCCAGCAACTCACCGTCGGCGACGTCCATGCCTGCGCCGTTCACGGCCAGCAGGCCGCCGAAACGCTTCTGTATGCCGGAGATCTGCAACAGTGCCATCAGGCCCCCCTGGCGCTGGTGTTGGCGCCGCCGGAACGGCGCAGGAAGGCGCGGCGCGCCAGGCCCCACAGCCCTTCGCGGAAGAAGCGCGCGAAGATGATGACCAGCAGCGCGAACACGATCATCTGGATGTTGCCCACGTCGCGCAGCAGTTCCGACGCGACGTACACCAGCACCGCGCCCAGCAACGGCCCGACCAGCGTGCCCATGCCGCCGATCACCACCATGGCGATCACCATGCCAGTCTGCGTCACGATGCCGAGTTCCGGGCTGACCAACTGCGCGAAGGTGCCGTACAGGCCGCCGGCGAAGCCGCAGATGGCGCAGCTGACCAGGAAGGCCAGCGTCTTGTAGCGCACCACGTCTATGCCCCGGCTGGCCGCGCCGATCTCGTCGTCGCGGATGGCTTGAAGGAAGCGGCCGGGCCGCGCCCGCAGCAGCAGGAAGATCAGCAGCGTGACCGCCGCCAGCGCGGCCAGGAACAGATAGTAGTTGCCCACGCGGCTTTCCAGCAGCGCCGGCACGTGCAGGCCCTGGTCGCCCCGCGTGAAGTCGATGGAGTTGTAGATCACCAGGCGCACGATCTCGGCGAAGGACAGCGTGGTCAGCGCCAGGTAGGGCCCCGACAGCCGCAGCACGATGCGGCCCAGCGCCAGCCCGACCAGTCCGGGCACCACCGCGGACAGCGGCAGGCCCAGCCACAGCGGCACCTTCCAGTGATAGGCCAAGAGGCCCGTGGTATAGCCGCCCAGCATGGCGAAGGCGGCCGGCGCCAGCGAGAACTGGCCGGCGTAGCCCGCCAGCAGGTTCCAGCCGCAGGCCAGCATGGCGAAGTACATGCTGACGATCAGCACGCCCAGCCAGTAGGGCGAGGACACGCCCAGCGGCAGCAGCGCCAGCAGCGCCAGGAACGCCAGCGACAGCCGCATTTCCTGGCTCAGTTTGTTGCGCAACAGATTGGGATGGGCCAGCGGATCCATGTTCAGACCTCCCGCGCGCGTTCGCCGAACAGGCCCTTGGGCCGGAACAGCAGGATCAGGATCAAGAGCGCCAGGCCGAAGGTGTCGCGGTAGTCATAGGACAGGTAGACCGCGCCGAAGCTCTCCAGCACGCCCAGCGCCAGCGCCGCCACGATGCTGCCGGGGATCGAACCCATGCCGCCTATCACCACGATCACATAGGACTTGATGGCCGGAAACGCGCCCACGTCCGGCGCCGGATTGATGACCGGCGCCAGCAGCGCGCCAGCCAGTGCCGCCAGCACGCCGGAGGCCATGAAGATGATGCTGCTGGCGCGCGCCGTGTCGATGCCGGCGATGGAAGCGCCCAGCCGGTTCTGCGCCACCGCCTGCACCTGCCGGCCCCACAGCGAGCGCTTGATGAACAGCGCCAGCCCGATCAGCAGCACGATGGACAGGCCCGCCGTGATCAGCTTCTGGCCGCTCATCATGAAGGGGCCGACGGCCATGCGCGTCACGTCCGACAAGGCCGGGCCGCGCATGGGGTAGGGGCCCACCACCTTGTCGACCAGATTGATCAGCAGCAGCGACAGGCCGAAGGTGACCACCACCGCGTACTCGTCCTTCATCAGCCCCCAGGAGCCGTAGCCCGCGTACAGCGGGCGCATCAGCCAGCGCTCCGTGGCCCAGCCCAGCAGCGCGCCGGCGGCGGCCGCGACGGGCAGCGCCAGCCAGGGCGGCACGCCCAGCGCCAGCGACACCAGCGTGTAGGTGTAGGCGCCTATCATGTAGAACTCGCCATGGGCGAAGTTCACGACCTTCAGGATGCCGAAGATCATGGTCAGGCCGACCGCCATCAGCGCGTAGTACAGGCCGATGATCAGGCCGTTGACGAACAGGTCCAATGCCAGCACTCGATTCTCCCTGGCGCCGGGGGCCTGGCCCCGGCGTGCATCGCGGTCAGCTATCTTGGGGCAAGCAGAAGGCGCAGCGTGGCGGCACAGCCATTTATTTGGCGGGTTTCACCAGTTTGTCGACCTGCAGCGGCTGGCCGGTGGCCTGGATCAGCGTGGTCTTGCTCAGCGGCTGGTCGACTTCCGTCAGCTGATAGGTGACGTAGGGAATGTCGACCCACTGCTGGTAGGTGTAGCCCGGTTGCTGCGAGAACCCGAACTTGCCGCGCACGCCTTCGAACTGCATGCCTTGCAGCGCCTTGATGATGGCGGCGCTGTCGGTGGACTTGGCTTCCTCGATCGCGCGGGCAATCAGCAGCACCGAGTCCGCGGCCTGGAAGATCAGGCGGTTGGGTTCGGTCTTGGCCTGCTTCTGGTAGGTGGCGGCCACGTCCAGGCCGATCTGCGGCATGGGCATCTGCGGGTGGTACAGGCCGAAGGCCAGCATGTACTTGCCCGCCTCCTTCACGTTCTTCCAGAAGTCGGGATAGTCGGCGATGCCTGCGCCGTCGTAGAACCAGGTCTTGGCGCTGGGCGCCACGCCCTGTTCGTAGAGCTGGTTCATCAGGATGTAGGCGGCCGGCGGCAGCATGATGTTGACCACCAGCTCGGGCGGATTGGCGCGCAGCGGCAGCACGGCCGGGGTGAAGTCCTTGCCGGCGCGGTCCAGCGCGATGTATTTGTACTGGGTCTGCGGCGCGGTTTTCTTGAGGAATTCGCCCAGCAGCTTGGCCTGGCCGATGCCGTAGTCGGTGTTCTCGGCGAAGGCGACCACGCTCTTGACCTTCAGCGCGGCGATGGTGTCGGCCATGGCGCTGGAGACGCGGGTGTTGTAGTTGGCCGGATTGAAGACTTCCGGATAGCCCTTGGCGCGCACGTCGTCGGACCAGCAATTGGTATTGACGTAGGGCACCTTGTAGCGGTGCGCGACTTCGATCTCGGCCAGGCAGACCGAGCTCTGGTGGCCGCCCGTCACGGCCACGACCTTATCGCGCGAGATCAGTTTTTCGGCGGCCGCGCGGCCCTTTTCCGGAATGCCCTGATTGTCTTCGTAGATGATTTTCAGCGGCCGGCCCAGCACGCCGCCCTTGTCGTTGATCATCTTGGCGATGATCTCCACGCCATCCTTCACCTGCGTGCCTTGCACCACCGAGCCGGGCGGGGATTGCGCGATGCTCACGCCGATGACGACAGGATCGGCGCCGTGGGCGGCAGAGGCAAGTACGACCGCGGATACGGCTGCGGCTAAGCGAAGCAGTTTCATCGTGGTTTCCTTTTGGAAAGGATCAACGGCGATGCCGTCGCTCGCGCGGGCGAGGCGTCGGCGGGCGGGAACTCTGCTTGTTTGTAGTCTTGTAGTACCGGTCTGACCAGTTAGGGCTTACCAGCATGGAGGCCGGGACCGGCGCTGGCGCCGGCCTCGGAGGCGGCGTCAGGCCGCCAGCAGGTTTTCCACGCGCGCGGCCGTGTTCAGCACGCGCCAATCGGCGCCGCGTGCGCCCGCGATCTGCAAGCCCAGCGGCAGGCCGTTGCGGCCGCTGCCGCAGGGCAGCGTCAGCGCCGGCATGCCGGTCAGGTTGAAGGGCATGGTGAGGCCGGTGACGGCGGTGTGCAGCGGCACTTCGCGGCCCGCGATGGTGACCGCGCCCGCGCCGGAGCGCGGCGGCTCGATGCGCAGGGTGGGGGTGACCAGCACGTCCACCGACTGCATCGCCTGGTCGAACATCTGGGCCAGCGCGGCGCGGCCGCGTTGCGCCCGCGTGTACCAGGCGGCCGGGATGAACTGGCCGATCTCCAGGCGCACGCGCACGTCGTCGCCCAGGGTCTCGGGCTGATCGACCAGCCGGCGCCAATGGATGTCGGTGGCTTCGCTGCACAGGGTGGCGAATTGCAGCGCGGCGCTGTGCTCGACGCCGGGCAGGTCCAGCGGCACCAATATGGCGCCGTCGGCCTGCATCCGTGCCAGCGCCTGGTTGACCGCCTGCGCCACGTCCTCGGCCAGCGGGTCGTAGAAGTAATTGCGCGGCACGCCCACGCGCAGGCCGCTCAGCGCGCCCGCGCTGACGGTGCGTTCGGCCTGGCCCGACATGATGGAATAGGCCAGCGCGGCGTCGGCCACGCTGGCGGCGATGGGGCCCAGGTGGTCCAGGCTGGCGCCCAGCGCCTGCGCGCCGTCGCGCGATATGGCGTCGAAGGTGGGCTTGAAACCGACCACGCCGCAGCAGGCGGCGGGGATGCGGATGGAGCCCGCGGTGTCCGTGCCTATGGCCAGCCGGACGATGCCGGCGCCCACCGCCGCGGCCGAGCCGCCGCTGGAGCCGCCCGCGGTATAACCCGCCGCGCGGGGGTTGCCGACCCAGCCGTAATGGGGGTTCTCGCTGGTGATGCCGTAAGCCAGTTCGTGCAGGTTGGTGGTGCCCACCACCAGCGCGCCGGCCTCGCGCAGGCGCGCCACCGCCAGCGCGTCGCGCAGGGCGGGCGGCGGCTTCAGGCCGCCACTGCCGTTGGTCTGGGGAAAGCCCGCGACCTGCATCAGGTCCTTGACGGCGATCGGCACGCCCATCAACGGCATGGCCGCGCCTTCGCGCAGCTTGCGCGTGGCGGCGGCCGCCGCGCCGTCCAGCGCCGGGGTATCGGACAGGCTGATGAAGGCGTTGAGATCAGCCAGTTGGCGGGCCGCGGCCAGCGCGGCGCGGGCGGCATCGGCCGCGCGCGCCGGATCGTCGCGGCATTCGCGGGCGATGGCGGCGATGCCGCGCGCGTGGCGCGACACCGCGACGCCGCGGCCGGCCTGCGCGGCGGGCAGCCGTTCGGCGGGCGCGGCGGGCGGCGGCGCCAGGTAGCCCAGCTCGGCCTCCGGCGCCAGCGAGTCCAGCACGGTGAGTTCGGGCAGATTGACGCGCAGCCGGTCCAGCCAGGCCTGGCGGCGTTCGGAATAGGGGTAGTCAGCCAGTCGGGCCATGGCGTCGACGGCGCGGGCGTATCGATCGTAGAGGTCGGTCATGAGCGGCGCTATGTACAAGAAAGTGCGAGGGGCCCGCGGCTGTGCCGGGGCGCTTTGCAGTACGGCTTTATCCTAACCGGTCAGACCAGTTGAATGTCATAATGCCCAGGCAGTATATGGCTGTCAACGCCAAACCGGGGCGGCCGCCGCGCGCCCACGCCTTGAGAATTCCGCGATGAACACCGTCGAACACATAGCCCAGCAGTTGCAGGCCCGCATCCGCCAGCGCGATTGGGCCGAGGCCGGCAAGCTGCCGGGGCAGCGCCAGCTGGCCGAGGAACTGGGCGTGAGCCGCGCCTCGCTGCGCGAGGCCATCACCATGCTCGAAGGGCTGGGGCTGCTGCGCAGCGAAGCCGGCCGCGGCGTATTCATTGCCCGGCCCGGCGAAAAAGGCCTGGGCAGCGCTTACGGCCGCTGGCGCTTCCAGGGCCGCTACGCCTTGCGGGACGTCTACCTGGTGCGCAACCAGCTGGAGGAACTGGCCGCTGGCCTGGCCGCCGGCGTCGTGACCCAGGCGGGGCTTGCCCGCTTGCGCGCCACCATCACGCACATGGAACAGGCCGCCGACGCCGGCGACCTGGTGGCCATGTCGGAAGGCGACCGCGCCTTCCATGCCTGCCTGTACGAGATCGCCGGCAGTCCCATGCTGCTGGACCTGGCCGAGAACATCGCCGAAGTAGTGGACGGCAGCCGGCAGGTCGCGTTCGCCGATCCGGCGCGCGTGCGCGAGCCGATATACGAACACGCGGCCATCATCGACGCGCTGGCCACCGGGTCGGCCGAAGCCGCACGCCGCGCCATGCGCGCCCACATCTGCAACGTGGCCGACCGCGCGGGACTGTCGCTGACGATCCCCGGCGCCTGAGCCCCCCCTAGCGCTGTCCGTCGTGCACGGCCACCGCTTCCTTGGTCAGTCCGCCCAGCCGCGAATGCACCCGGCCGCCCGTGCCCATGACCAGGGCGAACAGGATCTCGTTGGCGCGCGGCGCATCCTGGATGCCGATCTCGATGCTGTTGAAATGGCTGCGCACATACGATGCATGGATGTAGTGCACCGGCACCATCATGCGGTAGCCGGCCACGGCCACGGCCTTGACGGCGGGCACCATGGCGCGGGGTTCGCCCAGCACGCTGCGCATGGCCCAGCCGCCGGCCTCATGCCAGACCGCGCCATGTTCCATTTCGCCGTCCAGCCCGACGATGGCGGCTTTGCTGTAGACCTCGATCTTGTCCTTGCCGCCCAGCGTCTCGACCAGTTCTGTCGCCAGCAGCGTGCCCAGGCTGCGCAGTTCGGCCATGAAGGGCATGAGGTCCGGCTCGTAGCGGCCGGCATAGGGATTGCGGATGACGGCGCAGGCGGCGGCAAGCGTAAGCGGCCGCTCGGGCGCAGGGCCGTTCTCGTGGTAAGTGGTCTCGACGATGAGGCAGCGTTTGCGGATATCGATCAGCGACATGCGGGGAATTCCTGGTAGCGGTTGAAAGAGCGCGTTCTATTGCGGCGGAATGCCGGTTTCCTTGACGATGGCCGCCCATTTGTCGATCTCGGCGCGCACGAAGCCGCCGAATTCGGCCGGGGTCTGTTGCTTGACGGTCAGGCCCTGGCGTTCATAGGTCTGCCTGAGTTCATCGTTGGCGAGGGCCTTGCCCAACGATTGCGACAGACGTTCGACCACGGGCGCGGGCAGGCCGGCCGGGCCCATCAGGCCGAACCACACGGTCAGGTCGAAGCCGGCGGCGCCGGTTTCATTGAGCGTGGGGATGTCCGGGGCCAGCGGAAAGCGTTCGGGGGTGCTGACCCCGTAGGTCTTGACCTTGCCGGCGCGCGCCTGTTGCAGGCCGTTGGCCAGGTCGGTGAAGGTAAGGTCGACGGTGCCGCCGATGACGTCGGTCAGCGCCTGCGGACCACCGCGATAGGGCACCGGCGTGACGTTGATCTTGCCCATGGCCGCCAGCTTGGCGCCGAACACCTGCGCGCTGCCCGAACCATAGGCATAGGTCAGCTTGCCCGGATGCTGGGCGCCATAGGCATACAGGTCGGAGACCTTGGTGCCGGGCATGCGCGGCGAACCCACCAGCAGGTAGGGGGTTTCGGCGACGGCGCCGATGGGTGAGAGGTCGGTGGCGGGGTTGTAGGGCAGATCCTTGAACAGGCTCACGCCGCTGGCCGCGGTGGACACGCCGACCACCACCAGGGTGTAGCCGTCGGGCTTGGCGCGGGCCACGTCGTGGGTGCCGATGATGCCGTTGGCGCCGGGCTTGTTCTCCACCACCACGGGTTGGCCCAGGTCATCGGCCATGGCGCGTCCCAGGCTGCGCGCCACCACGTCGGTGATGCTGCCCGGCGGGAATGGCACGACCATGCGGATGGGGTGGTCGGGATAGCCCGCGGCGCCAGCGGGCGCGAACGGCGCGCCCAGCGCCAGCGCTAGCGCGGCGGCGGATCGTTTCATGCTTGTCTCCTGTGGATGTCGTTGTTGTTGGCGTCCGGGGCTTCAGGTCGATGCCGGAGTTTCCTGGTGTTGCAGGTAGCGGTGGATCTCGGTGTTGTCCACGCCTGCGGGCATGTCCGCAAGCGCGCGCTGCCACAGCGCCGTGCACAGCGACAGCTGCGTGGCGGGAACGCCGGCCAGTGCTTGCAGCCCGTTCGCGGTGCGCAGGTCCTTGGCCATCAGCGCCAGGGCGAAGCCGCCGTTGTAGGTGCCGGGCACGATGAACTGGCGCAGCTTGGTTTCGGTGGCGACGTTGCGGCCGCTGGAGGCGTTGAGCACGTCGGTGAACACCTCCAGGTCCAGGTCCATGCGCTGGGCGATCAACAGCGCCTCGCTGGCCGCCAGCAGGCCGGCGGCGTAGACGTAGTTGTTCAGCGCCTTCATGGCGTGGGCGGAACCCACGGCGCCGGTGTGGATGAGCGAAGCGCCCATGCGCGAGAGCAGGGGGCGCACGCGCGCCAGGCCGTCGGCATCGGCGCCCACCATGATGGCCAAGGTGCCGGCGGCCGCCTTGGCTACCGCGCCCGACACCGGCGCGTCGATGAGCGTCACGCCGGCCGTGCGCAACAGCGGCGCCAGCCGCAGCGTTTCGGCCGGGTTGGACGAGCCCATGTCCAGCAGCACGGAACCCGGGCGCATCACGCCCGCCAGTCCATTCTCGCCTTCGATCACCGCGTTGGTGATGGCGCTGTCGGGCAACATGGTGACGACCACGTCGCAGGCGGCCAGCGCCTGCAGGCCGGCGGCCGGCTTGAGCGTCTGGTTCCAGGCGGGGTGGTGCGCCAGGCGTTCCAGGCGCGCGGGGTCGCGGTCATACGCCAGGATGTTGTAGCGCTCCTCGCCGCGGGCGAGGTTTTCCAGCATGGGCAGGCCCATCATGCCCAGGCCCACGAATCCAACGGTGAGTGTCATGCATTCCCTTTATCGAATCGTCCTGGAAAGCGCGCCAGGAGCCATCTGGGATGCTAATGAATGCGGGGTTGCAGCGCTTATGCTAAGTTGGCCAGGGGTTATAACAAACGATTATCGGATCACCCATGCGTTTCAAGCTCAGGCAGATGGAAGTATTCCGGGCGGTGATGCTGACCGGTTCCATGAACGGCGCGGCCAAGCTGCTGTTCGTGTCGCAGCCCGCGGTCAGCCGCCTCATTGCGCATACCGAGCAAAGCCTGGGCCTGCAATTGTTCGAACGCGACAAGGGCAAGCTCACGCCCACTGCCGAAGCGCAGCGCCTGTTCGAGGAGGTGGGGCCGCTGTTCGACGAAGCCCTGCGCATCGATGAACTGGCGCGCGACCTGGCCGAGCGGCCGGAGGGCGCATTGACCTTGTGTTCCAGCCCCAGCCTGGCCCTGAACTTCGTGCCGCCCGTGATCGCGCAGTACATGGAGCTGTACCCCAAGGTCAGGCTCAAGTTCCACACCACGTTGCTGTCCGACATGGCGCACGAGCTGCTGGGACGCAAGGCGGAACTGGCCGTATCGGTGCTGCCGATCGACCATCCTAACCTGGTGGTGGAGCCGCTGGCCACGGGCGAGATGGTCTGCATCCTGCCGCAGGGCCATCCGCTGGCCGCGCGGCGGGCGGTCAGCCTGGCCGAGCTGGCCGAGTGCCGGCTGATCCTCTACAACCGCAACATCCCGTTCGGGCAACTGGTGGCGGCGGCCTTGCAGCGCGCCAACGTCAGCTGGAATCCGGCCGTGGAAATCGTGCGCGCCGAACTGGCCTGCGCCCTGGTGCGGGTGGGGGCGGGCGTGGCCATCGTCGACGAGTTTTCGGTCGGGCAGCAGGGCTGGCCCGGCGTGGTGACGCGGCCGCTGCGCGAGTCCATCCCCTTGTCGCTGAGCCTGGTGCGTTCGCGCTTTGACCGTCCCAGCCGCCAGGTGCAGCGCTTCGTGCGCCTGATCAAGGAGCATGCGCGGACTTCGCGCAAGACGGGCCGCGCCCGGCCCGCCGCGTAGCCTGCATCCGCAGGGAACGGACAGGCGCCGCATTTTCCGGACACGCCAATTGGACCTGGCGCAAGCTTGCCTCGAATAAACGCAGTTTGCGGATAGCGTCGGCCGGATCCGGCTAACGCGGCCGCGGCGCGCGGCGCCAGTATTCGCCTCACTCAATCAGCCAACGGCGAGGTGATGCGATGAAGGGTCTGGACAACAAAGTGGCCATCGTGACCGGCGGCGCCACGCTGATCGGCGCGGGCGTGGTCGCCAGGCTGCGTGCCTATGGCGTGCGCGTGGCGCTGTTCGATATCGACGCGGCCGGCGGCGAACGCGTGGCCGCCGCCGATCCGGCCGGCACGCGCTTCTGGCCGGTGGACATCGCCGACGATGCGCAGCTGGCGCGCGGCGTGGCGGACGCAGCAGCGCATTTCGGCCGCATCGACTTCCTGGTCAACCTGGCCGCGACCTACCTGGACGACGGCGCCGCATCAGGCCGCGCCGACTGGTTGCGCGCGCTCGATGTGAACGTGGTCAGCGCCGTGATGGCCGCGCGCGCGGTCCATCCCCATCTGCTTGCCGCTGGCGGCGGGGCCATCGTCAATTTCACCAGCATCTCGTCGCGCGTCGCGCAGACCGGGCGCTGGCTCTATCCGGTGTCCAAGGCGGCGCTGCTGCAGGTCACCCGCAACATGGCGATGGACTATGCCGCCGACGGCATACGCGTCAACTCCGTGTCGCCGGGCTGGACCTGGTCGCGCGTGATGGACGAGCTGACGCAGGGCGACCGCGCCAAGACCGACCGGGTGGCCGCGGACTACCACCTGCTGGGCCGCGCCGGCGATCCGGCTGAAGTAGCCGAGGTGGTCGCCTTCCTGCTTTCAGACCATGCCAGCTTCGTCACCGGCGCCGACTACGCGGTGGACGGTGGCTATTCCGCCATGGGTCCCGAACAGGCCAAGCCCGCGATCCCGCGCCTGGCCGCCTAGTTACTTGAAGAGGAGAACAATCATGCGTCGAATCGCGATCGTGGGGGGAGGGCAGGCGGGCTTGCCCTTGGCGCTGGGTCTGCTGGACCAAGGCTATGAGGTGACCGTGGTCACCAACCGTGAACCGGACGATATCCGCCGCGGCAAAGTCATGTCCAGCCAGTGCATGTTCGATGCCTCGCTGCAGATCGAGCGCGGCCTGGGCCTGAACCAGTGGGAGGCCGAATGCCCGACCGTCGACGGTATCGGCCTGGCGATCCCGCATCCGGAGCGGCCCGGCCACAAGCTGATCGATTGGGTGGCGCGCCTGGACCAGCCCGCGCAGGCGGTGGACCAGCGCATCAAGATGCCGGCCTGGATGGAGCTGTTCGCCGCGCGCGGCGGCCGGCTGCTGATCCAGGACGGCGGCGTGGCCGAACTCGAGTTGCTGGCGGCCTCGCATGACCTGGTGCTGCTGGCCGCGGGCAAGGGCGAGGTGGTCAAGCTGTTCGAACGCGATGCGCTGCGCTCGCGCTTTGACCGGCCGCAGCGCGCGCTGGCGCTGACCTATGTGCACGGCATGCGCCCGGCGCCGGATCATTCGCGCGTCGCCTTCAACCTGATTCCGGGCGTGGGCGAGTACTTCGTGTTCCCTGCGCTGACCGTCAGCGGTCCCTGCGAGATCATGGTGTTCGAGGGCGTGCCTGGCGGTCCGATGGATTGCTGGCGCGACATCAAGTCACCGCAGGAGCACCTGGCGCAAAGCCTGCATATCCTGCACGCCTACCTGCCCTGGGAGGCCGAGCGCTGTGGCGCGGTGGAACTGACCGACGCCAACGGCATCCTGGCCGGCAGCTTCGCGCCCACGGTGCGCAAGCCGGTGCTGACCCTGCCGTCGGGCCGGCTGGTGTTCGGCTTGGGCGATGCGGTGGTGACCAACGACCCGATCACGGGGCAAGGCTCGAACAACGCCACCAAGGCCTGCGCCGTGTACCTGGACGCGATCCTGGCGCATGGCGACGCCACGTTCACGGCGGAATGGATGCAGCGCACCTTCGAGCGCTTCTGGGATTACGGCGGCGCGGTGGTGGAATGGACCAACTCCATGCTGCTGCCGCCGGCGCCGCACCTGCTCAAATTACTGCAGGCCGCGGACCACACGCCGGCGATCGCCAGCACCATCGCCAACGGCTTCAACCATCCACCGTCGCTGTTTCCGTGGTGGGGCGACGCCACCGCCTGCGAGGCCTTCATCGCGGCGCAGCCGGCGCGGGCGGCGGCATGAAGCCCGATTGCGCGGCGGGGCTGCCCTTGGATTGGGGCTGTACCGATCTGCATCCCAAGGTCCTGCGCGGCGTGCTCGGCAGCTATCCGACGGGCGTGGCCATCGTCGCCACGCGTTGTCCGGATGGCCGCCGGGTCGGGCTCACCATCAACTCCTTCGCCTCGCTGTCGCTGGACCCGCCGCTGGTGCTGTGGAGCCTGGTGAACCACTCGCCCAGCCTGGCGGCGTTCCGCGATTGCAGCCATTTCACCATCAGCGTGCTGGCCTGCGGCCAGGAAGCGCTGGCGCTGCGCTTTGCCAGTTCTTCTGTTCCGGACAAGTTCGAGGGAGCGCCGGTGCATGACGTGCCGGAAGGCGTGCCCGCCATCGCGGGGGCGGTGGCCACCCTGGTCTGCGCCAACGACCAGCAAAGCCCCGCGGGCGACCACCTGCTGCTGTTCGGCCGGGTGCTGCGCGTGGCCAGCGTGACGGCCACGCCGCTAGTGTTCCATGCCGGGCGCTTCACCGCGCTGACCGCCGCGTAGCGGCCTACTACTCATCGGAGCGCATCATGCCCCTGGATTCAGAGGCGCAGGTCATCATCGTCGGCAGCGGCATGAATTCGCTGGTCTGCGCCGCCTTGCTGGCGCAGCGCGGCAAGTCCGTGCTGGTGCTGGAACGCAACGACAGGCTGGGCGGCTGCATCCGCACCGAGGAACTGTTTCCCGGCTACCGCCACGACGTGCTGTCCTGTTGGTATCCGCTGTTCATGGGCAGCCCCGCCTACGCGGCGCTCAAGCCCGCGCTGCACGAAGCCGGATTGGAATTCATGCAGGGCGAGTACGCCACCGGATTGGTGCTGCCCGACGGCCGCGGCCTGGCCTTGAAGCAGGACGTGGCGGACAGCGCGCGGCGGCTGGACGCGTGGGCGCCCGGCGATGGCGCGGCCTTCGGCGCCATGGCGCAGCGCCTGTTCGGCGAGGACGCGGCGCTGACCTTCGGCCTGCTGGGCCAGAACCCCTACGGCGCGGGCATGCTCAAGCTGCTGTTCGGCGAATGGCGCAAGCGCGGCATGGACGGCCTGGCCGCCTTTGCCGCCGATTCGATGGAGAGCTTTCGCCGCTGGTCCGAACGCGCGCTGCGTTCGGACGCCGCGCGCGCCCTGATTGCGCCCTGGGTGCTGCACACCGGCCTGGGTCCGGACGACGCCTGTTCCGCGCTGATCGGCAAGCTGACCTTCGCCGCGGTGGTGGCCGGCGGCATGCCGGTGGTCAAGGGCGGCGGCAGCGGCGTGGTGGACGCGTTGGCCGCCGTCATCGAACGCCATGGCGGCCGCCTGCAGACCGGCGCGGAGGTCGAACGCATCATCACAAGCGGCCAGGGCAAGCGGCGCCGCGCGGTGGGCGTGCTGGCGGGAGGGCGCGAATATCGCGCGACGCAAGCCGTGGTCTGCAACGTGACGCCCGGCCAGTTGTACGGACAGTTGCTGCCCGATGCGCCGCCCGCCGTGCGCGAACGCGCCGCCAGCTATCGCTACGGCCGCGGCGGCATGCAGATCCATTTCGCGCTGAACGCGCCGCCGGACTGGCTGACGCCGGAACTGCGCCATGTGCCGCTGGTGCACCTGACCGAGAGCATGGAACAGGTCTGCGCCTCGGTGTCCGAGGCGAACAACGGCCTGCTGCCCGCGCGTCCCACGCTGGCCATCGGCCAGCCCGTGGCGGTGGATCCGACGCGCGCGCCGCCGGGCGGCTGGATCCTGTGGGTGCAGATGCAGGAACTGCCGGCGCGGATCAAGGGCGACGCCGCGGGCCAGATCGCCGCGCCCGCCGACGGCCGCTGGAACGAGGCCGTGCGCGAGGCGATGGCCGACCGGGTGCAGGCGCGCATGGAGCGCGTGATGCCGGGCCTGGCGCGCCGCATCGTCGGCCGGCGCGCCTATTCACCGGCGGACCTGGAGGGACTGAACTGCAATCTGGTGGGAGGCGATCCCTATTCCGGCGTGTGCTCGCCTGACCAGTTTTTCTGGCTGCGGCCCTTTGCCGGCGGCCAGGGCGCGCGCGGCCACCGCACGCCGCTGCGCAATCTCTTTCACATCGGCGCCGCCACCCATCCGGGCCCCGGCCTGGGCGGCGGCTCCGGCTATCTCGTCGCACAACAAATAGGCAGGAGGGGAACATGAACGGACACCTGAAACTCCGGCGGCTGGCCAGCGCCACGGCATTGGCGCTGGCCAGCGCGGGAGCCCAGGCCACCGAGGGCGGCGGCCTGGGCGTCTACCCGGACGGTCTGGAAAACTTCATGTCCGGCGCGCTGCCGCCGCCCGGCGTGCACCTGCTGGTCTATGCCGGGGGGGCGCGCTACGACACGCTGCGCGGCAACGACGGCCAGCGCGTGCCGGTGCCCGGCTTCAAGGTGGACGTCAACGTGCTGGCGCCGCGCCTGATCTGGGTCACGCAGCAGCAGGTCATGGGCGGACAACTGGCCTTCCACGCCATCGCGCCGCTGCTGGACGTGACCGCCAAGGCTGCCGGGCAGCGCAACCGCAGCACCGGCCTGGGCGACATGACGCTGGGCGTGGCGCTGGGCTATCACCCGTCCGAAAGTCTGCACTACGTGGTGGGGCTGGACATGTACGCGCCCACCGGCGAATACGACCGCAAGGACCCGTCCAGCCTGGGCAAGAACTACTGGACCGCGCAGCCCGTGTTCGCGCTGAGCCGCATCAGTCCGGACGGCTTCAACGCCGACCTGAAAGTCATGTACGACTTCAACTTCACCAATTCCGCCACCGATACGCGTTCAGGCCAGGCCCTGCACGCCGACTACGCGCTGGGCTGGGGCGTGGGCAAGGGCTGGGTGCTGGGGGTGGGCGGCTACGCCTTCCAGCAGGTCACGGACGACAGCGGCCCCAACAGCGCCGCCGGCCGCGCCCGCGCTTTCGGCGTCGGTCCCTCGGTGCGCTACATGAATGAAAAAGGCTGGCTGTTCACGGCGAAATGGCAGCAGGACTTCAAGGTCAAGAACCGGCCCGAGGGCGCGCAGCTGTATGTGAAGCTGGGGATACCGTTCTAGGTCTGGCGGCTGCACCGGAAGGCCCTGGCTGGCCGCCTCTCTCCAGGGCTGTTCTGCTGGTATCGTTCCGCTGTCGATTGGACGGGGCAGGGACATGAATCTGTACGAAGCGATACGCTGGGGCAACGAATCCGGGGATCCGTACACCGGTGGTCCGGATGGCGCGGATACCTGCTTCCTGGTGCGGGCGGAATCGGTCGAAGAGGCCGGGCGGCTTGCGGATGCGGCATTGCGCGGCGCCCGGGGCGGGCTGGCGGACTGGGCTCAGGTTCTGCACTTGCTCGGCACGGAACAAGCCACGGACAGTGAGTCTCGAATCCTGCGCGGGCCCTATTTGCAGCACGCCTACCGGTACGGCTGGCGTCACTGGAGCCGGGACCAGGCGGCGGCGCCTTGGGTCGAGCAGCCTTAGGCGAGGGGCGCGTCAGCGGGGGGGCTGCTTGCCTTGCCCTTGAAGTTCCTGGACGGCAAACAGAACGAGCTCGGCCTTGTCGATGGAGTTGTCGCGCTCCGCGTTTTCCAGCAGATCGTCGATCTGTCCACGCAGATACCGGCAGTCGCTTGGTTCGCCTTTGGGATTGATTTTTTTGACCTGGACTCGTATCCGGGAAACCCAATCGCGCTCGCTCTGAGCCAAATTTTTCGCCCGCTGTTGGCGCTTGGTTGCCGCAGCGACCGCCTCCGGCGTTCGAATAGCGTCGCTGGTGACTTTCAAGATCGCTTTGGCATCATAGGGGACTTGAGCAAGCGGCTTGCCTATGACTGCTTCCGCCACCGCCAGCGATGACAGCTTGTTGATGTCGTCGATTGGAATGTCGATGGCGCAAGCGCCGGCCGCCGCGATGTGTGCGCCGGCCCGTTCGCCGAGCGGGATTTTCTGCAGGCGGGGTGAAAGCGCGGCGACGGCTGCGCGCCTGGCTTCGGCCTTCGCGTCGGCCGAGCGCAAGGCCTGGCTCGAAGCCTCGAACGCCTTCATGTCGATATCGTCCGAAGCGAATGCCGTCCCGATGGACAGCGTAGCGCAAAGAAGAAGACTGCTTTTTAGCGTTTTCATCGAGTTTCCTTCCCAGGGCTGCGCCAGGCCAGCGGGCTTCCTGTTGCGCGAGTGTCCTGGAAATGCACCTTCCGCGCCAGAGCGGGCAACGGATGAGGAAAGCAGGCGTTGTTCGGATGCAACTGTAGGCCGGCTCCCGCGTGGGTTTTCGGGCCTCGCTCACCATTCTGGCTGACGCTGGAATAGCATCCGGCGTGGAGATATCCGCGCCGGCGAGCGCTCACGGGGGACATGATGAAAAGAACGATTTCGGCGCTGGCGCTTTGCTTGTGCGGCGGCCTTGCCGCGGCGCAGAACGCGAGCAGCAGCTTTGAAGTGCAGGAGCCGATGCGCAATTCGCTGGGTTTTGCGATGGGTAGCGAAGACGGCCAGGAGTGGCTCGGCGACAGGGCGGTCGCACACATGGGTTTCATTGCCGCCTGCAGGCTGTACCCGGCAGACGGCCCGGAGGTCCAGGGGCTGGTGGCCATGTCCCTGGCGCAAGCGACCCTGGGCATGGACCTGGCCCGCGCGCCGGCAGACCCGGCCGCGCTGCGCGCCAAGCTCGCCCAGCGCCTGAACTCCCAGGAAGGGCGCAAGGACGCGGCGGAAAAAATCCAGGCCATGCGCAAGCGCGTCCTTGCCGAGCAGGCGCATGCCGGCAAGTTGATAGAGGCCTCCGTGGGCTTCACGGGCAAGAACGTGAATCCCTGCGCGCTCGAGCAGGACTACGCGCGTCAGTTCCTGCAACAGCACAAGAACGGCGCCTTGAAGGCCGCACCCAAGATCAACCAGCTTGCGCGCGAGGTCATGGCGCAGGATGCCGCTGCCAAGGCGAAGCCAGCTGCGCCGGCCAGGCCCTGAAGCGGCGCCGCCTCAGCCGCGCCGCCGCAGGCTCTGGCTGGGGCTTACGCCGTAGCGTTCCTTGTAGCCGGCGCTGAAGCGCCCCATGTGCGCGAAGCCCCAGCGCAGCGCCACGCCGGCGATGTTGCGGGTCTCGCCCGAGACCAGTTCGGCGTGCGCGCGTTCCATGCGCAGGTCGCGCAGGTAATGCATGGGGCTCACGCCCAGGAATTCCTTGAATCCCGCGTAAAGGCTGCGCACGCTGACGCCCGCGATGCGCGCCAGCTGCTCGGCGCTGACGGGTTCGTGCGCATGCGCCTGCAGATAGTCCTGGACGCTGCGCACGTGGCGCGGCAGCACCGCGCCGCGGCGGCCGGGCAGGGCGCCGGTGTAGTTGTGGGGCTGGGCCGCCAGCAAAGTGGCGGCGACCAGCTGTTCCATTTGATGCACGATGAGTTTGTGCTCGGCCAGGTTCGCGTGCTGGGTGGAACAGTCCAGCAGATAGCTCATCAGGCAGCGCCAGGCCGGGCATTCGCGCCAGCGGAACCCCAGCTGGAAGCGCAGCGGCCGATCCAGCGCACAGCCCAGATGGCCCACCAGGGTGCGTTCCAGCAGCGAGCGGCCCACGCGCAGCATGAACTGGTCGTTGTCGTCGGCCCAGCGCATGGCCAGATCGTCGTCCGGGCTGACGACCGAGGCGACCTCGGGCGTCGAATCCAGTTGCTGGGGGCCGCTGCTGATGCGGGCGCAGCCCGACAGCGGCATCTGCACCAGGAAGAAATCCTCCAGCGGACCGGGCTGGATCTCGACGTTGGCGCCGTAGCGCAGGCGGTTCAAGGAGACCTCGCCCAGCGGCTGGTGGTGCATGCGCGCGTCCAGGCGCTGCAGCGCGCCGACCACGCCCAGGTGGTGCGGGCGCATCACGCGGCCCACCATGGAGCGCGCTTCGTCCAGGTCGCCGGAGGCGAACAGCTGCTGCGCCGGCAGGCCCAGGACCGATTCGATCCGCGGTGCGGCCGGCGGCCAAGCGGTGCTGGTGGCGGACTGCGTCGTGTCGAGCATGGGGGGACTCCACTGCCGGGGCCTTGAAGGCTCTGATAGTAAAGCTGCGCCGGACCGGGCGGACTGGTGGAAAACCCGTCCAGGGGTGGGGGGGTCTATCCGCTATTTGCGGCGGCTATCCGCGGAATGCAGAAAAGCGGTGCAAATTTATATTGACAACCGGTTTTCATTATTGGAAACTGGTTGTCAATTAAACCCAAAGCCAAGGAGGGCAACCATGAATCCGACCAAGGAAGAACGGCTCACCGGGGTGATCCTGACCTTGTTCCAGTTGAACGGCGCGTTGCTCGATTGGGGCGATGCCTTCGTCGCGCCCGAAGCGCTCACCAGCGCGCGCTGGCAGATGCTGGGCGCCCTGGCGCTGGCGGGGCAGCCTTTGAGCGCGCCGCAGGTCGCTGCCGCCATGGGCGTGACGCGCCAGGGCGCGCAGAAGCAACTCAATCTGCTGTCCGAGGCGCAGTTGGTGGAAGTCCGCCCCAATCCGCAGCACAAGCGCTCGCCGCTGTACCGGCTGACCGATGAAGGCCGGCGCGTCTATGGCGCCATCGACGCGCGCTGGAAGGAGCGCGCGCGGCAGTTGGCCGGCGGCTTCAGCGCGGCCGAACTGGAGACGGCGGGGAGGGTGTTGGCGGGCCTGCTGGCCGCGCACGTCCCCGCGCAACCGGAGCAAGATCATGAAACATAGAATCCATGCCGCCGCCGCGATGTTGACGCTGCTGTTTCTGGCAGCCTTCTGGATATCGACGGTTGTGTCCGAACTGTTCCTGACGGCGTCCGCGGTGGCTCAGGTCAAGCTTGCCATCGCCTATGCGCTGCTGGGTTTCGTGCCGGTCATGATGCTGACCGCGGCGAGCGGCTTCATGATGGGCGGCAAGGGCAGGCATCCACTGCTATTGGCCAAGCGCAGGCGCATGCCCTTCATCGCGGCCAATGGACTGCTGATTCTCGTGCCTGCGGCGTTGTTCCTGGCGCTGCGCGCGCAGGCGGGGCAGCTGGATGGGGTGTTCTACGGCGTGCAGGCGCTGGAGCTGGCGGCAGGCGCCGCCAACCTGACGCTGATTGGTTTGAACATCCGCGACGGCATCAGACTGGGCCGCTTGCGGCGGCGCCCGCAGGCGCTGAGCCGGGCCTAGCGGCCCGTCCCGCTGTGCGGGACGGGAGACCCGCCGGCCTTGGCGCCTCAGTGCATCTTGCCGTAGCGGCCGGCGTTGAAGTCCTGGATGGCTTCGACGATTTCCGCCTGCGTGTTCATCACGAAGGGGCCGTAGCCGACCACCGGCTCGTCGATGGGCTCGCCGCTGAGCACCAGGAACACCGCGTCGTTGTTGGCTTCGACGGTGATGTCCTCGCCCTCCAGGGAGAACAGCGCCAGCTGCGCGTCGCGCGCGACGGTTTCGCCATTGACCAGCACCGTGCCGCGCAGCACCACCAGCATGCTGTTGCGGCCCGCGGCGACGGGGAAGGTCGCCGACTTGCCGGCGGCCAGCCTGACGTCCCACACGTCCATCGGCGTGAAGGTGCGCGCCGGTCCCGCGTGGCCCGCGTAGTTGCCCGCGATCACGCGCAGCGTGCCCGCGCCATCCGGCAGCGCCACCGCCGGGATGTCCGCGTCGAGGATGCCCTGGTAGCCGGCGGGCGCCATCTTGTCCTTGGCGGGCAGGTTGACCCAGAGCTGCACCATTTCCAGCTCGCCGCCCTTGCGGGTGAAGGCGTGGGAATGGAATTCCTCATGCAGGATGCCCGAGGCCGCCGTCATCCATTGCACGTCGCCGGGACCGATGACGCCGCCGTTGCCGGTGGAATCGCGGTGCTCGACTTCGCCGCTGTAGACGATGGTCACGGTTTCAAAGCCGCGGTGCGGATGCTGCCCGACGCCGCGCGGATGCTCGGCCGGCTCGAACTGCGCGGGGCCGGCGTAATCCAGCAGCAGGAACGGACTGGTGTTCTTGCCCTTGTCGTTGTAGGAGAACATGGAGCGCACCGGGAAGCCGTCGCCCACCCAGTGGGGACGGGGGCTGGCATGCAATCCGAGGATCTTCTTCATGGTCGTATTTCCTGTTGCGCGGCCCCAGCGGGGCCGTTCGTCATAGTTAATAAGATAAGGGCGCAACCCCTTGGGCGGTAGTCCCTGGCATTGGTAAGCACTGTTCCACGCATCGGACAGTGGGAGTGGAACTTGCGGCTCGCGTATCCTTTGGAGATGGAAGACGGCATGCGCACGGCCCAGGCGGGCGGCAACAACGATCAGGTCCAGGGTTTCGCCCCGGTGGCGGGGACTGGCGCGCGCGTGCTGGTGCTGGGCTCGATGCCCGGGGTGGCATCGCTGCGGCAGGGCCGCTATTACGCCCATCCGCGCAATGCCTTCTGGCCCATCGCGGCCAGCGTCTTCGGCTTCGATCCCGGCCTGGACTATGCGCAGCGCCTGCAGGCCTTGCAGGCGGCCAGGGTGGCCTTGTGGGACGTGCTGCAAGCCTGCGAGCGTCCCGGCAGCCTGGACGCCGACATCCGCGGCGACACCCTGGTGGCCAACGATTTCGCCGCATTCCTGGAACGCCACCCGGCCATCGTCCGGGTCTGCTTCAACGGCGCCAAGGCCGCGGCGCTGTACCGCCGCCACGTGCTGCCCGGGCTGGCCGTGCCGTTGGAATACATGGACTTGCCGTCGACCAGCCCGGCGCATGCGGCGGCTTCGTTCGAGCACAAGCTGGCCGCCTGGAATCGGGCGCTCAAGATCGAGGATTGACGGTTTCTGAGCGTGCATTGGGCCGAGACGCGAGTATTACGTCCACGGGTTTTCCCTTATCCGTCCCCGGTTTGATTCTTATCAAGTCTCTATATAACTCCAAGTGATAAGTTAATTCCCGTAACAGAATTAACGCTTGGAGAAGCACTATGAGTACCCCCGCCAGCCCCCCGGAACCGCCACTCCCGGGTAAACGAGGCTTTCTGAAGGGCTTATTGGGGTTGGGGGCCGCGGCCACCGTCATACCCATCCGCGCCGAGGCAACCGGCATCAATGGGCAGCCGCCGCGCCGCCCGGGTATTCCGGGCAAGCGCTACGGCATGGTCGTGGACATGCGCAAGTGCATCGGCTGCCAGTCCTGTACGGTCAGCTGTTCCATGGAAAACCTGCCCCCCATCGGGCAGTTCCGCACCACCGTCCTGCAATACGAAGTCCTGCCCGATGCCGGCGGCCCCGCCTCCATGGTGATGCTGCCGCGCCTGTGCAACCACTGCGACAACCCGCCTTGCGTGCCGGTCTGTCCGGTGCAGGCCACCTTCCAGCGCGAAGACGGCATCGTGCTGGTCGACAACGAGCGTTGCGTGGGCTGCGCCTATTGCGTGCAGGCCTGTCCCTACGACGCGCGCTTCATCAACCACGAAACGCAGACCGCCGACAAATGCACGTTCTGCGAGCACCGCCTGGAAGCGGGGCTGCTGCCGGCTTGCGTGGAAAGCTGCGTGGGCGGCGCGCGCGTCATCGGCGACATGAATGATCCCGACAGCGCGATTTCCAAGCTGCTGGTTGAGCACAAGCAAGACATCAAGGTGCTCAAGCCCGAAATGAAGACCGATCCCCACGTCTATTACATCGGCCTGCCCGATGCGTTCGTCCATCAGGTCGACGGCCAGGCCGGCGTGCGGCTGGCTGGCGGCCATTGAGCCATCGAAGGGGATGACTATGCAGATCTCTGAATTGTTGACGCCGGTCTACGACGCCGCCTGGCTGCCGTGGGCCGTGCAGTACTTCTTCCTCATCGGCATCAGCGCCACCACCGCGCTGACCGCCGCCTTCGCGGCGTTCGGCGGCGCGGGCTCGTCCGCGCGCCGCCTGCTGCCCGCGGCCGTGACGGTGCTGCTGGTCAGCGCCATCGCCGCGCCCGTGTCGCTGTTGGCGGACCTGCACCAGCCCGGGCGCTTCTGGCATTTCTATGCACATCTCACGCCCTGGTCGTGGATGTGGCTGGGCGCCTTGCTGCTGCCGGTGTTCGTGACCCTGGCGTTGCTGTTCTGCGCCGCCTGGTGGTGGGGCCGTATTGGCTGGGTGCGCGCGCTGGGCATGGCGCTGGCGGTGTCGGCGCTGTCCATTCTGGTCTATACCGGCGCCGAAGTGATGGTGCTGCGTTCGCGGCCGCTGTGGCACACGGTGTTCCTGCCCGTGAACTTCGCGCTGACCGCCTGGCTGGGCGCGCTGGGGGCCATGTTCCTGGTGGGCCGCTGGCTGCGCGGCGGCACGCAGGCCATGCCGGTGGAGCTGCTGCGCAGCTTGAGCCTGACGGCGGTGGTGATGATGGCGCTGGGCGCTGGCGCCTGGACGTTGCTGGGGCTGCTGGGCATGGATCCCTCGTTCGACGCCGCCCTGCGCCTGTTCACGGAATTTCCGATCTGGCGCGTCAGCCTGGCGGGCGCGGTGGCGACCGGCTTTTGCATGATCGCGCTGCTGCAGCGTCCGGCGCGCACGCTGGCCGCGCCGCTGCCCTCGGCCGTGCTGGCCCTGACCATGCTGGCCGCGGCGTGGATCTTCCGCTGGGTGGTCTTCATGAGCGTGCAGGGCGTGCCCAAGTACGGCGCCGGCCTCTACCTGTACGAGATGCCCTGGGGTAGCGACGGTCTGCTCGGCATGGTGGGCGTGCTGGGCCTGTGCGTGGCGCTGATCGCCGCCGTGACCTACGCCCTGGAGCTGTTCCCGGCGCGTACGCGGGGCCTGGCGGCCTGAGCGCCGCCGCTAGACGAAAGAACATGGAATAGAAGCAATGGACAAGCAACACGAAGACGACAAGCGCGGCGCCCCGCCGGACGAGGCCCCCGACCAGCCGCGCGATGAGGCGCGGCGCAAATTGATGGTGCGCGGCGGCGTGGTCGCCGGCGGCATGGCGGCTTTTGCGGCGGGCTATGGCGAAACCGTGGTCCGGGCCGTGAAGGGCCTGGCGCAAGGCACGGCCGGCGTGCCCACGGCGCACGCCGTGCGCGGCAACTCGCTGACGCCGGAATTCCGCATCGATCCCTTGACCGGCGTGCTCAGCGCGCAGCCGGGGCAGACCGTCAGTCCCTCCAGCTGCCTGGGCTGTTGGACCCAGTGCGGCGTGCGTCTGCGCGTGGACACGAAGGAAAACCGCATCCTGCGCGTGGCCGGCAACCCCTATCATCCGCTGGCCACGACTCGGCCGGCCGCCATGGAAGCGCCGGTGCGCGAAGTCTATGCGCAGCTGGGCGGCGACAATGGCCTGGAAGGGCGCGCCACGTCGTGCGCCCGCGGTTCGGCCATGCTGGAGCAGATGAACAGCCCCTTCCGTGTGTTGCAGCCGCTCAAGCGCGTGGGCAAGCGCGGCGAGGGCAAGTGGCAGACCATCTCGTTCGAACAGCTGGTGCAGGAAGTCTGCGAAGGCGGCGACCTGTTCGGCGAAGGCCAGGTGGACGGCCTGCGCGCCATCTTCGACCGCGAAACGCCGTTGGACCCGCAGAACCCCGAGTATGGCGCCAAGGTCAACCAGTTCCTGTTCACCGACGCGTCCAACGAAGGGCGCACGCCGCTGATCCAGCGCTTTGCCGGGCAATCGTTCGGCACGGTCAACTTCAGCAACCACGGTTCCTATTGCGGCCAGAGCTTCCGCGTGGGCGCGGGCGCCGCGCTGGGCGATTTGAAGGGCATGCCCCACGGCAAGCCGGATTGGGACAATGCGCGCTTTGGCCTGTTCATCGGCGCGGCCCCGGCGCAGTCCGGCAACCCGTTCCAGCGCCAGGCCCGCCAGTTGGCCGAGGCCCGCGTGCGGCCGGTAGAGACTGGTTTTACGTACGTGGTCGTGTCGCCCATGCTGCCGGCCTCGTCCAGCCTGTCGGCCGGATCGGGCAATGAGTGGGTGCCGGTCAATCCGGCCGGCGACCTGGGCCTGGCCATGGGCCTGATCCGCTGGATCCTGGACAACGAGCGCTACGACGCCCGCGCGCTGGCGCAGCCCGGCCCCGAGGCC
Source organism: Achromobacter pestifer (assembly GCF_013267355.1). NCBI lineage: Bacteria > Pseudomonadati > Pseudomonadota > Betaproteobacteria > Burkholderiales > Alcaligenaceae > Achromobacter > Achromobacter pestifer. Next base: position 48,281 of record NZ_CP053985.1, on the reverse strand, counting down.
ATGAAGGCCGCGGGCGAGGCGGCCTGGACCAACGCCACCCATCTGGTGGTGGCCGAGCCCGGCCATCCGCGCCTGGGCAGCTTCCTGCGCGGTGCAGACCTGGGCTGGGCGCGCCCGGCCGATGCCGGCGAGAAGTGGGAAGACGTCTACGTCGTGCGCCTGGAAGACGGCACGCTGGCGCCGCACACCGCGGCCGCGCCCGCCACGCTGTTCGTGGACGACACGGTGGCCGCGCCCGGCATGGACGGCGCGCCCCAGGCGCTGCGCGTGCGCAGTTCGCTGTCGCTGCTGCGCGAGGAAGCGCGCCGCAAGACGCTGGACGAGTACGCGGAGCTGAGCGGCGTGCCCGCCGCCAAGATCGCGTCGCTGGCCGAGCGTTTCACCAGCTACGGCAAGCGCGCCGTGGCCGATGCGCATGGCGGCACCATGAGCGGCTCGGGCTTCTATACCGCTTACGCCATCGCCATGCTGAACACACTGGTGGGCAACCTCAACGTCGAAGGCGGCCTGGTGCTGGATGCCGGTCCGTTTCCGCCCTACGGACAGGGGCCGCGCTACAACATCGCCGGCTTCGCCAACCGCGCCACGCCCAAGGGCGTGGGCCTGTCGCGCAACCGCTTTCCGTACGAGAAGTCCAACGAATTCAAGCGCAAGAAGGCCGCCGGCCAGCCGGCCTATCCGGCCGCGGCGCCCTGGTATCCGGCCACCGGCGGGCTCAGTTCGGAAATGCTGGCGTCCGCGCTGGCGGGTTATCCGTACCATGCCAAGGTCTGGTTCAACCACATGAGCAACCCGATCTACGGCATCGCCGGCTTGAAGAGCGTCATCATCGACAAGATGAAGGATCCGCGCCTCTTGCCGCTATCGGTATCGATCAACCCCTTCATCAACGAGACCAATGCGCTGGCCGACTACATCGTGCCGGACACGGTGACCTACGAAAGCTGGGGCGTCTCGGCGCCCTGGGCGGACGTGGTCGCCAAGGCGTCCACCGTGCGCTGGCCGGCCGTGCAGCCGCGCGTGGCGCGCACGGCCACGGACGAGCCGGTCTGCCTGGAGACCTTCCTGATCGCTTGCGCCAAGCGGCTGGGCATGCCGGGCTTCGGCGCGGGCGCCATCTCCGACAAGGACGGCGCCAAGTACGCGCTGGACACGCCGGAGGATTTCTTCCTGCGCGGCATGGCCAATATCGCTTTCGCGGCCGGCAAGCCCGTGCCCGAGGCCAGCGACGACGACATGGCGCTCACCGGCGTGGACCGTTACGGCGCGCTGCTGCAGCAGAAACTCAAGCCGGGCGAATGGCGCCAGGTCGCCATGGTGATGAGCCGTGGCGGGCGCTTCGACAAGATGCAGGACGCCTGGGTGGAAGAAGGCGGGACGCGGCAGACGCGTGTCGCCTACGCCAAGCCGCTGCAGGTCTGGAGCGAGGAACTGGCGGGCTTTCGCCATTCCATGACGGGCGAGCGCTATAGCGGCTGTCCGACCTGGTATCCGACGCGCCTGGCCGACGGCCGCGACATGCGGGCGCACTACGCGCAGAAGGACTGGCCGTTCTTGCTCAGCTCGTTCAAGTCCAACCTGATGAGTTCCATGTCGATAGGCGTGAACCGTTTGCGCCAGGTGCATCCGCACAATCCGGTGTCGATCAACCGCCAGGACGGCGAGCGCCTGGGCATCCGCAATGGCGACGCGGTACGTATCGTGACGCCGGGCGGCGCGGTGACCGGGTTGGCGCTGCTGCGCGACGGCATCCAGCCGGGCGCGGTGGGCATCGAGCACGGCTACGGGCATACCGAGCTGGGCGCGCGCGCCCACGTGGTGGATGGCAAGCCCATGCCGCACGATCCGGCGCTGGCCGCAGGCGTGAACCTGAACGACCTGGGGTTCGGCGACGCCACGCGCGGCGAGCATGCCAACGTCTGGATCGATTGGGTCTCCGGCGCGGCGGTGCGCCAGGGGCTGCCTGCGCGGATCGAGCGGGTCTGAGCGCTGGGCGGGCCGGTACTGTGTGCCTCAGGGCACGATGGTATCGGCCACCAGTTCCAGTCCGTCCGCATGGATGCCGAGGGCGGGCAATGCGCCGCCCAGGTCGCCCGGCCGCGCGGCCGCCGTGCCGGACTTGCTGACGCGGATCTCCACCCGCACCTTGCTGGCGCGCGACAAGGTCGCGTCCGGCGACATGGCGCTGCTGTCGTCCAGCACGAAATCCCGTGGCAGGTCGGAGACCTGCATGCGCAGGATGGCCAGCGGCATGCGCGAACCTTCCTCGGGACGCGCCAGGATGAACACGGTATCGGAGGGCTGGACCCGGCCGCGCAGCCCATCGGCGATGCTTGCGCGTCCGCTGATGCGGGCGTTCGAAGCGGCGGCCGCGGGCGCTGCGCCAGCGGCGGGGGGCGTGGATGCGGCAGCGGGCGCTGCGCCGGGGGGCGAGGCCGTGGATGCCATGGCAGGTGTGCCGGCGGGTGCTGCGGCCATGTTGCGCGCCTGCGCGATGTTGGACTGGATCTGCCTCGCGGCTTCCGAGTCCGGCGGCAATTGGGCCTGCAGCCGTTCCCAATGCGCCAGCGCCTCGGCCGCGTCGCCGCGGCGCAAGGCCATCATGCCGGCCAGGGCCAGGGCCTTGGGCTGGTCCGGCTGCGCGGCCAGGGCCTGCGCCACCGCAGCGATGGAGGCCTCGTCCGGGTTGCCCTGGTTGGCCGACAGCAGCGCGTCGGCCAGGTCGGCCAGTACCGCTGGCTGGCCCGGGACCAAGCGCAGCACCTGTTGATAGGCGGCCACCGCGTCGGTGTAGCGTGCCAGGGTTTCATAGGAACGCGCCAGCATGTACCAGCCGTCGGCATCATCTGGCGCCGCCCGCAGCCGCTGGGCCAGCGCGTTGATGGCCAGCGTCATGTCATTGCCGGTGTCGGCCGCGTGCGGTTCGGCGGGCTGGCCCGCGCTGGCGCTGGCCGCCGCGCGCGGGTTGCCCAACTGGCCGTAGAGCATCACGGCCGCCACCGGGATCAGCACGGTCAGCAGGCAGGCGGCCATGATCCCCGCGCGCTGCCCGGCCCAGGGCGCGCCGCGGCCGCGCCGCAAGTCCAGGTCCTGCAGCAGGTCGCGCTGCAGCTCTTCTTCGGCGCGCATGCCAGCGGCGGCGGTGAGGCTGCCGTTGTCCATGTCGCGCCGCAATTGTTCGCGCTGCGCCAGATAGAACGCGCGCACATTGGCCTCGGACGCGGGTTGTTCGGTGGGCGCGCGCCGCAGCAGCGGCGGGATCAGGCAGAGCAGGGTCGCCAGCAGCAGGAGCACCACGATGATCCAGAGAGTGGTCATGAGCCGGTATCCAGGAAGCGCGCCGCGCGCGCGCGTTCGTCGGCGGTCAGGGGCGCGCGCGCGCCGGCGCGGCGCTTCAAGGTGCGCAACAGCACGAAGAAGCCCAGCGCCAGCAGCGCGAACGGCCCCAGCCACAGCAGCCAGGTGATGGGCTTGAAGGGCGGGTCGTAGCGCACGAAGTCGCCATAGCGGTCTTCGAAGAACCGCATGATCTGCGCATCGCTGCGGCCTTCGGCCAATTGGTCGCGGATCAGCTTGCGCATGTCCTGGGCCAGCGGCGCGTTCGACTCGGCCAGGGTCTGGTTCTGGCACACCAGGCAGCGCAGTCCGTGGGCCAGCTTGTCGGCGCGTTGTTCCAGGACAGGCGGCAAGGGTTGCGCGGCGCCGGCGTGGACCTGGGCGCGCGCGGCTGCCGTCAAGGCCAGCGCCAGCAGCAGGGCGCGCAGGCCGGCCCACGCCAGGCCGCGAGGCAGGATAGGCGGCCGCTTCATCGCAGCGCCTCGATGGCGGGCTGGATCCGGTCGCGCCAGATATCGGGCGTGATCAGGCCCAGCTGCTTGTAGCGGATGCGGCCGTCACGGTCGATCACGAAGGTCTCGGGCACGCCATAGACGCCATATTCGATGCCGACGCGGCCGTCGATGTCGCTGGCTGAAGCGATGTAGGGATTGCCGTTGCGCGCCAGCCAGGCTTCGGCTTCTTCGGGCTTGTCCTTGTAGTTCAAACCGTACAGCGGAATGCCGTGGCGTCGGGCCGCCTCGCGCAAGACCGGCAGTTCCTCCTTGCACGGTCCGCACCAGGACGCCCATACGTTCAGCAGCCAGACCTGGCCACGCAGCGATTGCACTTCCAGCGTCTTGCCGGGGGCCAGCAGCACCGGCAGGCCGATGGCGGGGGCAGGCTTGTCTATCATGGCCGAGGGGACCGCGCGCGGATCGCGCGACAAGCCCATCGCCAGGAACACGGCCATGGCCAGGAAGGCCGCCAGCGGCACCAGGTAGCGCAGCATCAGACGCCCTCCCGCGTGGCGCGCGCGGCGCCGGGCATGGCCGGCTGCGGCGCCCGCGCCGGTTCCTGTGCGCGGCGGTAGCGCTTGTCGCCGGCCGCCAGCAGGCCGCCCAGCGCCATCAGGATGCAGCCCGTCCAGATCCAGGTCATGAAGGGCTTGACCTGCAGGCGCACCGTCCAGGCCTTGTCACCCACCGGTTCGCCCAGCGCCACGAACAGGTCGCGGGTGAAGCCGCTGTCGATGTCGGCCTGGCTCAGCGCCATGTCCTGCACCGTGTAGAGGCGCTTTTCCGGATACAGCGTAAGCACTGGTTTACCCTCCCGGGTCACCGGAAATACGGCGCGCTGCGCGCTGTAGTTGGGTCCGGCGGCCGGCGCGATGCTGGCGAACGTGAAGGCGTAGCCGCCGGCTTCCTGGGTGGAGCCCAGCTCCATCCGCAATTCCTGCTTGACCTCATAGCCGTTGGCCAGCGTGACCCCGGCGATGAATACGCCCATGCCCCCATGCGCCAGCAGCATGCCGTACCAGGAGCGTGGCTGGCGGCCCAGCCGGCGCAGCCACTGGCCGTCGCCATCCGTCAGCCGTTGCCAGGCGTGCGCCGCGGCGCTGGCGACCGACCACGCCGCCAGCCATAGGCCCAGCATCACCATGGGCGAACCCAGCCGCGCCGGGCCCGGCATGGCCAGCGGCAGCAGCACCGCGGTCGCGACGCTGACCGCGAACGCGATGCGCAGGCGGCGGCCCAGGTCGGGCAGCTCCGCCTGCTTCCAGCGCGCCACCGGGCCTGCGCCCATCAGGAAGATGGCGGGCGTCATCAGCGGCACGAACACGGCTTCGAAATAGGGCGGGCCGATGGAAATCTTGCCCCACTCCAGCACGTCCAGCACCACCGGGTAGAGCGTGCCCAGCAGCACCGAGCCCGCCGCCACCGTCAGCACCACATTGTTGGACAGCAGCAGGGACTCGCGCGACAGCAGCGAAAAGCCTCCGCCCAGCCCCACCGTGGGTGCGCGCCACGCATACAGGGCCAGCGATCCACCCACGATCACCAGCATGAATGCCAATATGTACAGGCCGCGACCCGGATCCACCGCGAAGGCGTGGACGGAAGTCAGCACGCCCGATCGCACCAGGAAAGTGCCCAGGATGCTGAGCGAAAACGTGCAGATGGCCAGCAGCACCGTCCAGCTGCGGAAGGCGCCGCGTCTCTCGGTCACGATCAGCGAATGGATCAGCGCGGTGCCCGCCAGCCAGGGCATGAAGGAGGCGTTCTCCACCGGGTCCCAGAACCACCAGCCGCCCCAGCCCAGCACGTAGTAGGCCCAGGCGCTGCCCAGCAGGATGCCTACGGTCAGGAAGGTCCAGGCCGCCAGCGTCCAGGGGCGCACCCAGCGCGCCCACATGGCGTCCAGTTCGCCCGACAGCAGCGCCGCGATGGCGAAGGCGAAGGCCACGGAGAAGCCGACGTAGCCCATGTACAGCATGGGCGGATGCACGATCATGCCTGGATCCTGCAACAGCGGATTCAGGTCGCGGCCGGCCATGGCCGGCGGCATCAGGCGCTCGAAGGGGTTGGACAGGAACAGCAGGAACAGCAACAAGCCCACGCTGATCCAGCCCATCACCGCCAGCACGCGGCCGACGAAAGGCAGGGGCAGGCGGCGGCTGCACAGCGCCACGGCCAGGGTCCAGGCGGTAAGGAGGTATAGCCACAGCAGCAGCGACCCTTCATGTCCGCCCCACACCGCCGTAAAGCGATAGGCGGTGGGCAGGTCCGCATGCGAGTTCGCGGCCACGTACAGCACGGAAAAATCGTTATCCACGAAGGCCCAGGCCAGGCAGCCCATGGCCACGGTGGTCAGGGCGAACTGGCCCACCGCGGCGGGCCGAGCCACCCTCAGCCCCGCCTGCCAGCCGGTGGCGGCGCCCACCAGCGGCAGCACGCCTTGCGCCAGCGCCACCAGCAGCGCCAGGATCAGACTGAACAGGCCGATCTCGGGAATCATTGCGCCTCCGCGCGCATGGCGTTGGCCCCGGCGCCCGCGCGCTTGAGCGCGTCGGCGGCTTCGGGGGGCATGTAGTTCTCGTCGTGCTTGGCCAGCACCTCGGTCGCGCGGAACACGCCGTCCGGCCCCAGCTTGCCGGCCACCACCACGCCCTTGCCCTCGCGGAACAGGTCGGGCAGCAGGCCCTGATACGTGACCGGCACGGTGTGCGCGGTGTCCGTCACCGCAAAGCGCAGCGTCAGGCCGTCGGCCTCGCGGCGCAGCGAACCTTGCTCCACCAGGCCGCCGACGCGGAAGCTGCCGTTGGCTGGCGCTTCCTTCGCCACCACCTGGGTAGGGCTGAAGAAGAACACCAGGTTGGATTGCAGGGCGTTGAGCACCAGCGCGGCGGCGGCGGCCAGCAGGCCCAGGCCGCCGACGATGGCCAGCGCGCGGCGCTTGCGCGGGCTCATGGCGCAGTCCTGTCCGCGCGGCTGGCGGCAACCTGCGCCGCGCGCCGGACGCGGCTACGCCGCCACAACACCAACGCTTCCAGGCCGATCAGCGCCAGCGTCACGCCATACGCGCCCAGCAGATAGGGACTGTGGCCTTGCAGCGAGAACAGCGCTTCCCAGCTCATGGCGCCTCCCGCCGTGTCCGGTCGGCCCGCACCGCGCCCGGCTCGCGTTCGGCGATGATGCCGCGCACGCGCGCCAGCGCCGCCGCCGCGCCATAGAGCCAGAACGCCGCCACCATCAGCAGCATCGCGGTCACCATGACATGGGCCATGCTGGGCGCGGCGGTGAGATTGATCGACGCGCCCTGATGCAGCGTGCTCCACCAGCGCACCGAGAAATAGATGATGGGCACGTTGATCACGCCCGCCAGCACCAGGATGGCGCCGCCGCGGTCGGCCCGTTGCGCGTCGTCGTCGGCGGCCGCCTGCAAGGCCATGAAGCCCAGGTACAGGAACAGCAGTATCAGTTCGGAGGTGAGCCTGGCGTCCCATACCCACCAGGCGCCCCAGGTCGGCTTGCCCCACAGTGCGCCGGTCCATAGGGTCAGGAAGGTGAACAGCGCGCCGGTGGGGGCCAGCGCCCGCATCATCATGAACGACAGGCGGGTATTGAAGATCAGCCCCAGCGCGGCGTACAGCGCCATGACCAGGTACAGGAACATCGACATCCACGCCGCTCCGACGTGGATGAAGAGGATGCGGTAGACCTCGCCCTGCTGGCTGTCGGTCGGGGCGACCGCCAATCCCACGTACAGGCCCGCGGCCGCGAACAGCGCGGCGCCCAACGCCAGCCACGGAATCATCCTGCCGGCCAGGGGATAGAACGCGGCAGGCGAGGCGTAGCGCAGCCAGCCCGCGCCCGTTGCGGCAGCGGGGGGATACGCGTTGAGGGCAGGGTGCTTGTGCATGGCGTCCTCAGTCCAGCGCCACGCGCAGCGCCGCCGAGGCGCTCCAGGGGCACAACAGGATGGCCAGGCACAGGCATGCGCCCAGCAGCGACAATTGCGGCCCGGCGCCCATGCCGGCGTGCGAGGCCGACACCGCGCCCGCGCCGAAGATCAGCACCGGCACGTACAGCGGCAGCACCAGCAGCGGCAGCAGGGCGCCGCCGCGCAGGCCCAGCGTCAGCGCCGCGCCCAGCCCGCCCACCAGCGCCAGCGTCGGCGTGCCCAGCAGCAGCGACAGGACCAGGATGCCGATGGCCTGCGGCGACAGGCCAAACTGCAGGGCCAGCACCGGGCTGGCCAGGATCAAGGGCAGGCAGCTGCTGAACCAGTGGGCCGCCAGTTTCGCGCCCACCAGCAGCGGCAGCGGATGCGGCGACACCAGCAGTTGTTCCAGCGCGCCGTTGTCGTAGTCCTGGGCGAAGGGCCGGTTCAGAGTCAGCAGGATGCCCAGCAGGGCGCAGACCCACAGCACGCCCGGCCCGATGGCCAGCAGCAGCGCGGGATCGGGGCCGACCGCCAAGGGGAACAGCGTGCCGGCCACGATGAAGAACAGGGTGGCGCCCAGCGTGTCCGCGGGCCGTCTCCAGGCCAGCCGGATTTCACGCAATGCCAACTGCGACAGCGTAGCCAGCATCCGCGTAGTCATCCATGTCCAGGGTTTGGGTTTGGGTGTGGACGTGCGCGGCGGCGCAGCCGGGTTCGCGGTGCGAGGCCAGCACCACGGCGCCGCCGGCCGCCAGGTGCGTTTCCAGCGCCAGGCTCAGTTGCGCCAGGCTGGCCGAGTCCAGGCCCGCGTCGGGCTCATCCAGCAGCCATAGCGGCTTGCCGCCCAGCACGACGGCGGCCAGCGCCAGTCGGCGGCCCTGGCCCTGGGATAGGCGCAGGGCGGGGACCTTGGCGCAGGATTCCAGGCGCCATGCGCGCAAGGCGTGCAAGATGCGCGTTTCCGCGAGCGGCGTGCCGGCGATGTGCAGGGCATAGCGCAGGTTCTCGGCGGCGCTCAGTTCGCCGCACAGGCCGTTGCCGTGCCCCAGGTACGCCATACAGGCGCGGTAGCTTGAGGGATCGCTGCGCGCGTCGCCGCCGCGCCACAGCACGCTGCCGGCCAGCGGCCGCAGCAGGCCCGCGAGCATGCGCAGAAGACTGGTCTTGCCGCTGCCATTGGCGCCCCGCACGTGCAGCAGCTGGCCGCCATGCAGCTCGAAATCCACCGGCGCGCAATGGCCGCGGCGGCTGGCCAGGCCGCGCGCGCAAAGCATGGGCGGCGGCGCGTCAGCGGGCCGCATGCGCCACTTCCTTGGCGGAGCCTGCCGGCTCCGGCGCCATGGAGGTCGGACCCGGCCCCATGTTGGGCAGCTTGTGGGCGATGCCCTTGTGGCAGTCGATGCAGGTCTTGCTCTTGTCGGCCAGATAGGTCGAATGCATGTTCTGCGCGCGCGGGCTCTGGCGCGTGAAGTCCATGTATTCGTAGTTGTGGCAGTTGCGGCATTCCAGCGAATCATTGGCCTTGAAGCGCGCCCATTCGTGCTGGGCCAGTTCCAGGCGCTTTTCGACGAACTTCTCGCGCGTGTCGATGGTGCCGAAGATCTTGCCCCACACTTCCTTGGACGCCTGCATCTTGCGTGCGATCTTGTCGGTCCAGTTGTGCGGCACGTGGCAGTCCGAGCACAGCGCCCGCACGCCGGAGCGGTTGGTGAAGTGGATGGTGCCCTTCAACTCGGCGTACACGTTGTCGCGCATTTCGTGGCAGCCGGTGCAGAACTTCTCGGTATTGGTGAGTTCCATGGCGGTGTTGAAGGCGCCCCAGAACAGGATGCCGCCGATGAATCCGCCGACCGTCAGGAAGCCCAGGCTGAAATGCACGCTGGGCCGTCGGATGATGTTCCAGTAGCGCTTGATGAGTCCGAGCATGGCTGCCTCCGGTCGCTTACTTCTTGGCGGGCGCCGGGGCAGTCAGGCGCTTGAGGATCACATCGATGTCCTGATAAGTATTGGACACCAGAGGCTTGGCCTCGGTCTGCGGCACGTGGCATTGCACACAGAAGTAGCGGCGCGGCGAGACTTCCGCCAGCACGTTGCTGTCGCGGTCCATGTAGTGGGTCACGCTCAGGGGCGGGGCCTGGGTTTCCTCGGTGTTCACGCGCGCGTGACAGGCCAGGCAGCGGTTGAAGTCCTTGTCGACCTGGTAGCCGTCGATCTTGTGCGGAATGGTGGGCGGCTGCATCGAATACGTGCGCATGCGCCGGATGTCCTTGTTTTCGACCGGGCTGATGAGCGGCGGGTCGGCTTCCTGCGCGATTGGCGTGGGGCCGCGCATCGGGTCTTCGACCTCCAGCGGCGGGGCCGCCCAGGCGGCCGAACCGAGGATGACGCAGGTCGCGAGAGTAAGGGCGCGTAGGTTCATGGCTGTCTCCGGTTCGCCTTTCAGACCTTGACGATCTTGACCGCGCACTTCTTGAAGTCGGTCTGGAACGAGATCGGATCGGTGGCGTCCAGCGTGACCTTGTTGATCAGCTGGCCGGCGTCGAACCACGGCACGAAGACCAGGCCGCGCGGCGGCTTGTCGCGCCCGCGGGTTTCCAGGCGCGTGCGCATCTTGCCGCGCCGCGACACGACCTCGACCTCGACGCCGCGCCGCAAGCCCATTTCCTGGGCGTCGTCGGGGTGCATGAAACAGACCGCGTTGGGAAAGGCCCGGTATAGCTCCGGCACCCGCCGCGTCATCGAGCCGGAATGCCAATGCTCCAGGACGCGCCCGGTGGACAGCCAGAACGGGTATTCCTTGTCTGGCGATTCGGCGGGCGGTTCATAGGGCAGGGCGTAGATCACCGCCCGGCCGTCGGCGTTGCCGTAGAACTCGAAGCCGGCGCCCGGCTTCACGTAGGGGTCGCTGCCTTCGCGGTAGCGCCACAGCGTTTCCTTGCCCTTGACCACCGGCCAGCGCAGGCCGCGCACTTCGTGATAGGTGTCGAACGGCGCCAGATCGTGCCCGTGGCCGCGGCCGAATTCGGCATATTCCTCGAACAGCCCCTTCTGCGCATAGAAGCCGAAAGCCTCGGCTTCCTGGTTGGCGTAGTCCTTGGCGCGCTCGGTGTTGGGATAGCGGTTGACCTTGCCGTTGGCGAACAGCACGTCGAACAGCGTCTTGCCGCGGTACTCGGGTTTCTTGGCCAGCAGGTCGGCGGGCCAGACGTCCTCGACCTTGAAGCGCTTGGAGAATTCCATCAGCTGCCACAGGTCCGAGCGCGCCTCGCCCGGCGCGTTGACCAGTTGATGCCAGAACTGGGTACGGCGTTCCGCGTTGCCGTAGGCGCCTTCCTTTTCGACCCACATGGCCGCCGGCAGGATCAGGTCGGCCGAAATGGTGGTGACGGTGGGGTAGGCGTCCGACACCACGATGAAGTTGTCGGGGTTGCGGTAGCCGGGCAAGCCTTCGTTCATCAGGTTGGCGGCGGCCTGCATGTTGTTGTTGACCATCACCCAGTAGGCGTTGATCTTGCCGTCCTTGAGCATGCGGTTCTGCAGGACCGCATGCGCGCCCACCTTGCTGGGGATGGTGCCGTCGGGCAGTTGCCAGATTTCCTCGGCGTGCGCGCGGTGTTTGGGATTGGTCACCACCAGGTCGGCCGGCAGACGGTGCGAGAAGGTGCCCACCTCGCGGGCGGTGCCACAGGCCGAGGGCTGTCCGGTCAGCGAGAAGGGGCTGTTGCCCGGCGTGGAGATCTTGCCGGTCAGCAGGTGGATGTTGTAGACCATGTTGTTGGCCCACACGCCGCGGGTGTGCTGGTTGAAACCCATGGTCCAGAAGGACGTGACGCGCACCTTCGGGTCGGCATAGAGTTCGGCCAGTTCCTCCAGCTGCTTCTTGGGCAGGCCGCTCAGCTTGGCGGTGTAGTCCAGGTCGTACTTGGAGACGAACTTGGCGAAATCGTCGAAAGTGATGGGCTTGGAGCCGCCGGCATCGCCTGCGTTCTTGGCGGCTTTCTGCAGCGGATGCTCGGGCCGCAAGCCATAGCCGATGTCGGCATTGCCCTCGCGGAAAGTCGTGTGCTTGTCGACGAAATCGCGGTTCACGCGCTTGGTCTGGATGATGTGGTTGGCGATGTAGTTCAGGATCGCCAGGTCCGTTTGCGGCGTGAAAGTCAGCGCGATGTCGGCCAGCTCGTACGAACGGTGCTCGAAGGTGGACAGCACGACTACTTTGGTCTTGGGCGCGGACAGCCGGCGGTCGGTCACGCGGGTCCACAGGATCGGGTGCATCTCCGCCATGTTGGAGCCCCACAGTACGAAGGCATCGGCGTTCTCGATGTCGTCGTAACAGCCCATGGGCTCGTCGGCGCCGAAGGTGCGCATGAAGCCCACCGCGGCCGAGGCCATGCAGTGGCGCGCGTTTGGGTCCAGGTTGTTGCTGCGAAAGCCCGCCTTCATCAGCTTGAGCGCGGCGTAGCCTTCCCAGACGGTCCATTGGCCGGAACCGAACATGCCCACGGCCTCGGGCCCCTTGTCCTTCAGCACCCGCTTGAACTGCTCGGCCATGACGTCGAAGGCCTGGTCCCAGGATACCGGCGCAAATTCCCCGTCCTTGGCGTACTTGCCGTCTTTCATGCGCAAGAGCGGCGTGGTCAGCCGGTCGTTGCCGTACATGATCTTGGACAGGAAATAGCCCTTGACGCAGTTCAGGCCCTTGTTGACCTCGGCGTTGAAATCGCCGTGCGTGGCCACGACCTGGTTGTCCTTCACCGCGACGTTCACGCCGCAGCCGGTCCCGCAGAACCTACAGGGCGCCTTGGACCACTTGAGCTTGGCGGCTTCGGATTCGGTGACGATGTTCTGCGTGTAGCCGACGATGGGGATGCCGGCCACGGTGGCGGCCGCGGCGGCGGCGGATTGCTTGATGAAGTCTCTACGAGCCATTGCCATCGTCAATCTCCTCGTTCATCGCGTCCAGCGTATCGGCGTGCTGGTAGACCAGCGCCGAAGCCAGCACGCCATCCAGGCGCTGGATCTCGGAGATCCGGGCCATCATGTCGTCGGTGGAGGGGGCTTCCAGGGTGACCACCAGTTTGCCGGTATCGGAAGCGCCATGGATTTCCGCCCCGGCGATCGCAAGAATCGCCTGGCGGACATCGGGCAAGCGGCGCGGCGTGGCGTGCACCACCATGCTGGCGATATGCAGCTCTGGCGGCGCCGCAGGCGGCGCGGAGTGGGGGAGCGCGGACATGGGAGGGGTTCCGTCGCGTTGCATCAGCTGCCGGGGGGGCCGGCCAGCAGCTGATAGAACCAGACGAGGAAACCGTAGCCCGCCACGATGATGACCGATAGGACGGGGGCCATGACAGCCGTCAGGAACAGGAAACTACGTAGCTCCTGAGGCTTGGTGTAGCCATCGGACTCGTTTTGCACACAGCACCTCACTACGACAGTTGGGGCATTGCGTTTAACGTGCGGATATCGGAGCTTTTAGCAGATGGCTTTGAAGGGCGTCAATGTTGCACCACGGCGTAACAATGCACGCCCGGCGTTGTATAGCGAGGCGCCAAACGGTGGGAAAAACCATGAAAACGCCGGGATCGAAAGGTCCGATGATGGCCGGGGCGCCAGCATTCGCGCCGCAAGGCGCTGAGGCCCTTGCGCTTGTTCAAACAGCAGGCCGCAGCAGCGCGGGGATGTCCCGCTTCAGTAGATCGAGCACTACCCGCACGCGTTGCGGCAGCGGCCGCAGCGGTGGAATCAGCGCATTGAGCGCAAGCGGCGGAACGTGATAATCGTCCAGCAGCTCAACCAGGCGTCCTTGCGCCAGCGCCTTGGCGCATGCGGGATGCTGCAGGATGCCTATGCCGCCTCCCGAGAGAATCAGGTCGTACATGGGGCGCCAGTGGCTGACCGTCATGGCGGTCTTGATCCGCGTCTGCACCACCGGGCCGTTCTCGCGTGTCAGAGGCACTTGATCCTTCGCATAAAAGGCCTTCAAGCGGATGAATGGATGGCAGGCCAGGTCTGCCGGTGTCGCTATCGGGCCGTGAGCCGCCAGATAAGAAGGCGTCGCGACCAGCTTGCGGGCCACCCAGCCGAGCGGAAAAGCAATATAGCCGCCGTTTTCGTTGAGACGACCCAGACGCAGCGAAATATCGACGCCTTCGATGACCGGGTCGGCAATGGAGTCGCTCAGCGTGACGTCCATGTATAGATCGGGGTGCGCCGTGCGTATGTTCATCAAGGCTTTGGGAACGACGATCTCGCCCAGGCACTGCGGCGCCGCGAGTCTCAAATTTCCTTGTATCTGACTGCCGCTTAATGTTACTGAATTTATTGTGGTCTCGGCCGTGTCCAGCAGGTGCTTGCCTTGTTCGTAGAAGGTCCGGCCTTCGGCGGTACAGCTTAGCTTGCGGGAACTGCGCACCAACAGTCGGGCACTCAGGAAACGTTCCAGCTTGTCAATGCGTTCGCTGACGGAGGGCTGGCTCATGTCCAGGTCACGCGCCGCGCCGGAGATCGTTCCGCGTTCCACCACCCTTAGATAGATGCGTATTGTTGCCAGCAAGTCCATAGGGTCGCTCCTCGTGATGAGACCTTGGGTGGCCCCTAAGACGGATGAGCGATCCATTTGTTTAGCTGGTAAGAGGGAATGGACGTCGAATCGATATCTTACAAGTGTTACTTATATCGAACATATCGGTATAGAGGGTTCAAGCCGATAAGCCCCATAGGCCCAGATGCAATGTGCGATTGCAATTGCACGGCTTAGTCTCTGGCTCAATGCATCGCCCGATGCAGTCGCTGCGGGAAACCTCCGCCGGCAAGCGAGGCCACCCGCGATGATCTCGGCCCAATTCCTTTCCCATATCCATCAGTAGATCGACAGCTTGCTTGATGCACTTGGCGACAGCCCGGCTTCGGCTTGAGCGTTTGCGAGGCAAGAGGGCGACAGTCGCCGCGGCTTGTTCCCGGGCCGGTCATGGCAGCCGGGCGCGGCCGCGGAGATGAGAAGTTCCACATTGAGTTTTTGAACTGGAGCACCCATTCATGAACAAGATACTCAGGAACGTATGGATCGAAGCGGACAAATGCGCGGTGATGCGCGGAAAGTCCATAGTGAAAACCGAGAGGCGGGATATGCGCCTTGCGCCCATGGCGGCGGCACTCGCGCTATGCGCGGGGCTGGCGGGCGTAGTGCCCGAGGTCTACGCGGGAACATATAAACCAGATTCCTGCGCTGGCGCAAAAGGGACGGGGCCGGATGGCGTAGCCTACCCCGCGTCCAAGAATCCGAGTGATGGATCTGGCGTATGGTCTAACGTCCTCGGCTGCAACGCCGACGGCGGCGGCCATATCGGGGTGCAGATATTGGGTTTCAGTGCGACGGCGACCGGTAACGCCGCGACCGCCGTTGGTTTTGCCGCGACCGCTGCAATCCGGAGCACCGCCGTGGGCATGCAGGCCGGAGCCCTGGCCGCAGGTTCGACCGCGCTTGGCCAATGGGCGCGCGCCACGGCGGCCGGCAGCGTCGCCATTGGCGGCAGTATTTCTTCCAACACCGCGGCGGCGGGGGCGCAGGCAGCTGGGCTCAATGCCGTCGCGATTGCCGGGGAGTCGCGCGCCCTGGGGGCGGATTCCGTTGCGGTGGGCACGCGCGCACAGGCCCGCCGCGACGGTGACGTGGCCATCGGTGTAGGCAGCGTGGCCGACGGCACGACGGGAAACTTCTCCGCGGTGGCCATAGGCCGAGGCAGTTCGGCTCTTGGCGAAAACGCGGTGGCGCTCGGCAATGCCAATCGGGCCAGCGGACCCGGGGCCGTCGCGCTAGGCAATAGCTCGGCGGCTACGGGAGCCAGGGCCTTGGCCATTGGCGACGACGCCAACGCGCTGGCGGCGCAGAGCCTGTCGCTGGGGGCTGACTCGGTCGCTTCCAATTCGGGCGACGTCGCCTTGGGGGCGGGATCGGCGACCGCGGCCGCCGTCGGCACGTCCGGCGTCTCCATCGCGGGAAGATCCTATTCCTTCGCCGGATCGGCGCCCGCCAGCACGGTCAGCGTGGGCAGTGCTGGCGTGGAGCGCACCATCACGAACGTCGCGGCAGGGCGGCTCGGCGCTCTCAGCACGGATGCCATCAACGGCTCGCAACTTCATGCCACGAATCAGGCGGTGAACGCGCTGGGCGACCGGGCGGTGACCTACGACGGCAATGCAGGAGATCCCAAGAACCTAATCACCTTGGGTGGACCCGCGTCCACGGATGGCGGGGTGACAGGCGGCACCAAGCTGAGCAACCTGGCGCGCGGAGCGGTGTCGGCCAGCAGCACCGATGCGGTGAATGGGTCGCAGCTCCACGACACCAATCAGGACGTGCTGCGGATGGGCGATAGGGTGACGAACTTGGGCGGCACCTTGACGAATATGGGCGGCACTTTGACCAGCCTGGGCGACACCGTGACAAACATGGGTGACACGCTCACGAACCTTGGCGGCTCACTGACGAACCTTACCGGAGACACCAGTCAGACGAATACGGACGCCAACGGCCTGGGCATCCGTTATGCGCGGACCAACGAGCGGGGACTGGCGCCCATTGATGCCTACGCGCAGGGCGTGGGCAGCACGGCGCTGGGCTACAACGCGCGTTCCACGGCCGACAACGCGCTGGCGCTGGGCCGCGATGCCCAGGCCAGCCATGCGGGCAGCGTGGCGCTGGGCGCCAACGCAGTCGCCAACGGCGCGACGCTGGGCGCGGCGGCATACCGGTCGGGCACGGCGGCGGTGGCCGGCGCATCGCCGGTGGGCGAAGTGAGCGTGGGTTCGGCGGGCGCCGAGCGGCGCATCACCAACGTGGCGGCGGGCGCGACCGACACGGACGCGGTAAACGTAAGCCAGCTCAAGTCCGTGGCTGACAACATGGGCAGCCTGGGCGACCGGGCGGTGGCCTACGACGGCAAGGCCGGCGACCCCAAGACACTGATCACCCTGGCCGGACCCGCGTCCACGGACGGTGGTGTGACCGGTGGCACCAAGCTCACCAACCTGGCGCGCGGGGCGGTGTCGGCCAGCAGCACCGATGCGGTGAACGGTTCGCAGCTCCACGAAACGAACCAGGACCTGCTGCGCATGGGCGATAGGGTGACGACGATGGGCGGCACGATGACAAGCCTGGGCGACACCGTGACGAATCTGGGCGATACGGTGACAAGCATGGGAGGCACGGTCACGACTCTGGGCGACACGCTCACGAGCCTCGGCGGCTCACTGACGAACCTGACCGGAGACACCAGCCAGACGAACACGGACGCCAATGGCCTGGGCATCCGTTATGCGCGAACCAACGAGCGGGGACTGGCGCCCCTTGATGCCTACGCGCAGGGCGTGGGCAGTACGGCGCTGGGCTACAACGCGCGTTCCACGGCCGACAATGCGCTGGCGCTGGGCCGCGATGCCCAGGCCAGCCATGCGGGCAGCGTGGCGCTGGGCGCCAACGCGGTTGCCAATGGCGCAACGCTGGCCACGGCGGCATACCGTTCGGGCGCGGCGGCGGTGGCCGGCGCATCGCCGGTGGGTGAAGTGAGCATCGGTTCGGGCGGCGCCGAGCGGCGCATCACCCATGTAGCGGCGGGCGCGACCGACACGGACGCGGTGAACGTAAGCCAGCTTAAGTCCGTGGCTGACAACGTGGGCAGCTTGGGCGACCGGGCGGTGGCCTACGACGGCAAGGCCGGCGACCCCAAGACCCTGATCACCTTGGCCGGCCCCGCGTCCACGGACGGTGGTGTGACCGGTGGCACCAAGCTCACCAACCTGGCGCGCGGGGCGGTGTCGGCCACCAGCACCGATGCGGTGAACGGTTCGCAACTCTACGACACCAATCAGGACGTGCTGCGGATGGGTGACACGGTGACGAACATGGGCGGTACTTTGACCAGCCTGGGCGACACCGTGACGAACATGGGCGACATGCTCACAAACCTTGGCGGCTCACTGACGAACCTTACCGGCGACACCAGCCAGACGAACACGGATGCCAACGGCCTGGGCATCCGCTATGCGCGGACCAACGAGCGGGGACTGGCGCCCCTTGACGCCTACGCGCAGGGCGTGGGCAGCACGGCGCTGGGCTACAACGCGCGTTCCACGGCCGACAACGCGCTGGCGCTGGGCCGCGATGCCCAGGCCAGCCATGGGGGTAGCGTGGCGCTGGGGGCCAATGCGGTCGCCAACGGCGCAACGCTGGCCACGGCGGCATACCGGTCGGGCGCGGCGGCGGTGGCCGGCGCATCGCCGGTGGGTGAAGTGAGCATCGGTTCGGGCGGCGCCGAGCGGCGCATCACCCATGTAGCGGCGGGCGCGACCGACACGGACGCGGTAAACGTAAGCCAGCTCAAGTCCGTGGTTGACGACGTGAGCAGCCTGGGCGACCGGGCGGTGGCCTATGACGGCAAGGCCGGCGACCCCAAGACACTGATCACCCTGGCCGGCCCCACATCGACGGACGGCGGCGCGACAGGCGGCACCAAGCTGAGTAACCTGGCGCGCGGGGTGGTGTCGGCCAGCAGCACCGATGCGGTGAATGGGTCGCAGCTCCACGACACCAATCAGGACGTGTTGCGGATGGGCGATACGATGACGAACTTGGGGGACACCTTGACGACCATGGGTGATAAGTTCACGAACTTGACCGGAGACGCCAACAAGATCAGCAAGGTCGACAATGGCCTGGGCATCCGCTATGCGCGGACCAACGAGTCTGGGCTGGCGGAAGACGATGCGTATGCGCAGGGCGTGGGTAGCACGGCCCTTGGCTACAACGCGCGGGCCACGGCCGACAACGCGCTGGCGCTGGGCCGCGATGCCGTGGCGAGCCAGGCGGGGAGCGTGGCGCTGGGTTCCGGCTCCGCGTCCACCCGCGCGTTGGCGCCGATCACGGGCAGTCTTGCGATAGGCAGCGGCGGCGCGCTGGTGCCTTTCAATACTGCAGATCTCACCTTGCTGGGCGAGGTGTCAGTGGGCCACGACGGTGCATATCGCCAGATCACCAACGTGGCGGACGGTACCGACCAGCACGATGCCGTGACCTTGCGCCAGCTGACCGGCGCGATCGGATCGTTGACGACCACGGGCACTCAGTACTTCCACGCCAATTCGGCGGCGCCTGATTCCCTGGCCACGGGTGTGGAGGCGATCGCCATCGGACCGCAGACGGTGGTCAACGGCGACCGCGGCCTGGGGATAGGCGAGCGGGCCGTGGTGGATCAGAGCGCGCCCGGCGGCATCGCCCTGGGACAGCAGGCGCGCTCGACGTCGGCGGACAGCATCGCGATGGGGACGCAAGCGTTGGCCGACGCGGTCCAGGGAGTGGCCCTGGGCGCGGGCAGCAAGGTCATCGCGGGCGGCGGCGTGGCGCTGGGCGCGGGGTCGATCGCCAAGGTGGTGGGCGGGGCGGCGGGGTACTTGCCGCAGGGCGCCGATGGGGCGGCCGTGAACGCCACGCGCAGCAAGCTGGCGGCGCTGTCGGTGGGCGATGTCGATGCCGGCAACTTTCGGCAAATCACCGGGGTAGCCGCGGGCACGGTGGATTCCGACGCCGTGAACGTCAGCCAGTTGAAGGCGCTGGCCTCGAACGTGAGCGGACTCGACGCAGGTGGCGTGAAGTACGACCTCAATCCGGACGGCGCCATCAACTACGGCATGGTGACCTTGAACCCCGGCGGTTCCGCGACGGTGCTGAGGAACGTGGCGCGGGGCGGTCTGTCGGCGGACAGCACGGACGCCGTCAATGGCTCGCAGCTGTTCGAGACCAATCAATACGTCAAGTCGATAGGCGATACGGTCGACAACTTCACCAAGGGCGGCGGCGGGATCAAATACTTCCATGCCAATGGCGGGGCGTCGGCGATGCTGCCGGATTCCCAGGCCAACGGCCTTGGCAGTATTGCGATGGGACCGGGCGCGACAGCCAATGGCGGCAACTCGGTGGCCTTGGGCAACGGCGCGGCGGCGGGCAAGGACGGCGATGTGGCGCTGGGTGCAGGCGCGGTGGCGGACAGGGGCGCGGAGCGCTACGCCGGCAAGTACTCGGATGCGCAAAACAGGTCGGCGGGCACGGTGTCGGTGGGTTCGTCGGGCGCGGAACGCACGCTCAGCAACCTGGCCGACGGCCGCGATGCCACGGACGCCGTGAACCTTCGGCAGCTGGATGGCGCGCTCAAGCAGGCCAACGACTACACCGACAAGCGCCTGCAGGAAGTGGCAGGCAATGTGCTCCAGGTCGGTGACCAGCTCACCGCGCTGGATGAGCGTGTGACCGGCGTCGAAGGCGATGTGACGAACATCAGCAATGGCGCCGCCGGCATGTTCCAGACCAGCCAGGAGGAAAAGGCGGCCAAGTCCCCCAAGGCCAGCGGCGCCAACTCGGCGGCGGGCGGCGCGGGCGCGGTGGCTTCGGGCAAGAACAGCACCGCGATCGGCAACGGCGCGCAGGCGTCGGGAGCGGGGGCGACGGCGCTGGGCAATGGCAGCAAGGCATCGGGCAGCAATGCCGTGGCCCTGGGCGCGGGTTCCGTCGCCGACCGCGACAACACGGTGTCGGTTGGCGCTGCGGGATCGGAGCGCCAGATCGCGAATGTGGCGCGCGGCACTGCGGGCACCGACGCAGTCAACGTGAACCAGCTGCGGGAAATCGAAAGCGGCATGAACAACCAGGTGGCGGGCTTGCGTAAGGACGTGCAAGGGCTGGACAACCGCTTGAGCGCGGGCGTCGCCTCCGCCATGGCCATGTCCGCGCTGCCTCAGGCCTATCTGCCCGGCAGGAGCATGTTCAGCATGGGCGGCGGCGCGTGGCGCGGTGAAAGCGGCTTTGCGATGGGGCTGTCCACGGTGTCCGACAACGGCAGGTGGGTGGTGAAAGGCCTGGCCAGCAGCACCTCGCGCGGCGACTACGGCGCGAGCGTGGGAGTGGGGTATCAGTGGTGAATTCATGCAGCACGAACGCAGGCTTGCGGCCAGCCGCCGCATCCTCAATGATTCATGAGAGGTATACAGCCATGACACGTCGCATCATTCTTCCTGCCTTGATCGCATCGAGCGCCATGCTGGCCGCCTGCCAGCCCATGGCGGCCCGGAAGGGCGCCACTGCCGCGCCCCGCGCAGCCCAGCCCGCGCAGGCGGCGCAAGAGACCGCCGCGCAGGCGCGAACCGCGGCGCCGGCGGTCGAGTTCCGTCTGGCGCAGGATAAGCCGGGCGCCGATCTGCGCGAGCTGCGCATGCCTGACAAGACCTACTACTTCTTGCTGGCGCCCGCGCTTACCAGGGCCGATCTGAACGCCGCCACGCCGATGAAGACCAGGGAAGGACAGCCTTTCGTGAGTCTGCGCTTCACGCCTCCCGGCGCGCAGAAGCTGGCGCGGATCGGCCGCCAGTATTCAGGCAAATGGCTGGTCTTCACCATAGACGGCAAGCTGGTGGGCGTGCCGCGCATCGCCGGCCCCATGGACGAGGGCATCCTGAACCTGACGATGAACTCGGAAGAGCAGGCGATCAGCGTGGCGCAAGCCATCCTGGGAGAGGCGCAGTAGCGCTGGCATGGCCGCGCTAGCCGACTGCTCCGTAGATGCGGCGCGCGTCGGCGGCCGTGGCCAGCGGGCGGCCTAGCGCCTGCGCGCCTTGCGCGGCTTGCAGCACCAGCGCCGAATTGCCCGGCGCGGTGCTGCCGTCGCGCAGCTTCAGGTTGTTCTCGAAACCCACGCGCATGTGGCCGCCGAACGCCGCTGCCGTGGTGACGCAGGCGTTTTCCTCGGGGCCGAACGCGCAGACCGCCCAGGGCAGGGACTGGTCGTAGGCGGCCAGGAAGGGCAACAGGTCGTAGGCTGATGACGTTTGGCCCGCGCTGTAGCGGCCCAGCACGAACAGCACCGACCAGGCTCCCGGCGGCACCAGACCGCGCGCACGCAGCGCCAGCCAGCGGCGCACGTCGCCTTCGTCGTACAGGATGATCTGCGTCATGATGCGGCGCTCGGCGATCCAGGCCAGGAATGCCGCCAGCTCGGATTCCGGGATGTCCGGCACGGCGATTTCCCGCAGCCCGATGGACACGGCCTCGGGCTGCAATTCACGCACCAGGGCGATCTGCTCGGCCGCCTTGTAGACGCCGGCGGCTTCGCTGGTCACCTGCACCAGCAGTTCGTCGCCCACGGCGCCGCGCACCGCGGCCAGGGCGTCGCGGTAGGCCTGGGCGTCCAGCAGGTGGCTGCCGTCGGGCTTGCGCACGTGCATGTGCATCATGGCGGCGCCGGCGTCCAGGCAGGCGCGCGCTTCGCGCGCCAGGGCCTCGGCGGTGATCGGCACGGCCGGATGGTCGGCGGCCTTTTTGTAGGCGCCATTGGGCGCCACGGTGATGATGACGGGCGAGTCGGCCAGGGCGGCGTGGGGCAGGGGCGCGTTGCTCACGGTTTGATCTCCGGCAGTTCGGGCGCAATCAAGTCCAGCCCCGCTCGCAGCAGGCGGTCGTAGCGCGCGCGCTCGGCGGCGATGGTCTCGGGCGTCCAGGCATAAAAGCCTACGCCCGTCTTCATGCCGTGGCGGCCGTCCTGGGCGCGCTCGGTCAGGCAGCGCGCCGGCTCGCTGGCGTTGCAGAACGTGGGGTACATGGTGGCGCCGGCAGCGGCATGCACGTCGATGCCGGCATGGTCGCGCTGCATCACGGGGCCGGCCGCCAGGAAGCGGAAGCCGAAGCCGAAGCGCACTGCGGCGTCCACGTCTTCCGGCGAGGCGATGCCGCGGTCGATCAGGTCGAAGGCCTCGCGCGACAGCGCGTGCTGCAGGCGGTTGGCCAGAAAGCCCGGCAGGTCCTGAAGCACCTTCACTGGCACGCTGCCGCAACGCCGCATGAATTCGATCAGCGTGTCGGCGCAGGCGTTGTCGCTGGCTGCGCCCAGCACCACCTCCACCAGCGGCACCAGATGCGCGGGCATGAAGAAGTGCAGGCCCAGCATGCGGCCGCGCGTATCCAGGCCCTGGCTGATGGCGCTGATCGGGAAGCTGGAACTGTTGCTGGCCAGGATGGCGTCGGGCCGGGCGCGCCGCGCCAGGTCCGCGAACAGCGCCTGCTTGATGTCCAGGCGTTCGGGGATGCACTCGATGACCAGGTCGACGCTGGACCAGTCGACGCCATCCAGGCTGGGGGCCGTGGACAGCAGGGCGGCGTTCGCCTCCCGGTCTATGGTCTTGAGGTTTTCCGCGACCCGGGCGGGCAGGCCCGCCGCGCGTTCGGCGTTCGATTCGATCACCGTCGTCCGGCAGGCCGCGCGGGTCAATACCACGGCCACGTCGGCTCCCATGGTGCCGCCGCCCACCACCACCGCATGCGCCGCGCCCGGATTGGGCAGCGCTATCGCGTCCGTCTGCATGGTTTGCTCCTTCGTCTGAAACTACGCTGGAGGCGAGTGTAGAGAACCCGCTTTGATTGATGAATCAGATTTTTTGGATAGAATGATCGGATATATAGATCAATAGAGAGGCCGCTTCCGGCATGCAGATCAATCTTTCGATGCGCGATATCGATACCACGCTGGTGCTGGGCCGCACGCTCAACTTCCGCCAGGCGGCCGCGCAGCTGCACCTGTCGCAATCGGCCCTGTCCACGCAGATCCAGCGCATCGAAGACGCGCTGGGCGTGCGCCTGTTCGACCGCACCACGCGCACCGTGCGCCTCACGGCCGCCGGCGAGGTCTTCATGCAGCAGGCTGCCGCCTTGCAAGTGGCTTTTCGCGACGCCATCGCCGCCGTCAGCGGCATCGTCAACGCGGAGCAGGGCCAGGTATCGGTGGCGGCCTTGCCCTCGATTGCCGCCCGCCTGCTGCCGCGCGTGCTCATGGCCTATCGCCAGGCCCATCCGCTGGTCGCCCTGAAGGTGCGCGATACCTTGTCGGGGCCGGCCTTCGACCTGGTGCGCGCGGGCGAGGTCGACTTCGCCCTGACCGCCGCCGACCCGCAGCATGCCGACCTGCACTATGTGCCGCTGATGTCCGACAGCTTCCTGCTGCTGATCCCGCAAGCCCATCCGCTGGCGCGCGCCCGGGGGCCGCTGCGCTGGGCCGACACGGCGGATGCGGCGCACGTGTCCATGGTGCAGCCCAGCAGCGTGCGGCAGTACACGGAATGGGCCTTCCTGCAGAACCGGATCCGCTTCACGCCCGTGTTTGAAGCGGTGCACCTGACCACCATCGTCGCCATGGTCGAATGCGGATTCGGCGTGGCCGCGCTGCCCGAGATCGCCGCCGGCGCGGTGGCGCAAAACGGCATTGTGCAGCGGCCGCTGATCGGCCCCGTGGCCGAGCGCTCGATCGGGCTGGTGACCGCGCGCAACCGCAGCCTGTCGCCGGCCGCGGCGGCGCTGGTGCAGACTTTGAAGGAGTATTTGGCGGAGCAGGCGCGCTAGCTTGCGCGGTCCTTCGCCCGGTTTCGAGCGCGGCGGTTTTGATTTCACGCAACTACCCGCAGCGCGCCGCTCGACATGGGGTGGCCGGTGGTATTATCCTCAGTGCACTAACTAAATTGGAGCTGCCTCAACGTGCCGGATGTACAGAAAAAGACGACGTCCCAGAAGCGCGTCGCAACTCATAAGACAGACAGCATGATTTTCGATCCGGCCAAGCAGGTGCTTTGGTCGCGTCCCGGATATCTGGTGCGGCGCCTGAACCAGATCCACTACGCCATGTTCTACGAGGAGTGCAAGACGCAGAACGTGACGCCGGTGCAGTATGGCGTGCTGACCGCGCTGTCGCTCAGCCCCTGGCTGGACCAGACCGCCATCGGCATGGAACTGGGACTGGACCGCACCACCACCGCGGACGTGGTCAAGCGGCTGCAGGAACGCGGCCTGGTGGAACGGCGCGTCAATCCCAACGACAAGCGTTCGCGCCAGGCCGTGATCACCCAGGAAGGCTTGCGCATCATGGGCATTCTGCAGGAAGGCATGGCCCGCGCCCAGCAGCGCCTGCTGGAGCCGTTGTCCACGCGCAATCAGGAAATCTTCATGAAGCTGCTTTCCACCCTGGTGGAAGCCAATAACCAGTACAGCCGCACCACGCTCAAGCCTATGTAAGGCTGGGGCCGGCGGCCAGTCTCAGCCTTGCAGCGCGCTGGCTTGCGGCGCGCTGCGGGCGGCTTCGACGTCCCCCAGCGTGTTGCGGACCCAGATCAGTTCGGCGGCGATCGCGACCGCGATTTCGGCTGGCGTCTTGCTGGCGATGCGCAGGCCCACCGGGCCGTGCAGGCGCGCGATCTGGCTCTCGTCCAGGTCGAACAGCCGCAGCCGTTCGCGGCGTTTTTGCTGGTTGGCGCGCGAACCCAGCGCGCCCACGTAGAAGGCCCGCGATTTCAGCGCTTCCAGCAAGGCCATGTCGTCGAGCTTGGGATCGTGGGTGACCGCCACGATGGCGGTGCGTTCGTCGGTGCCGATCTCCAGCACCGCGTCGTCAGGCATGCTGGTAATCAGCGTGGTCCGGGACAAACTCCAGTCGCCGTGGAACTCCTCGCGCGGGTCGCAGACCGTGACGTGGAAATCCAGCGTGGCGGCGATGTTGGCCAGCACCTGCGCGGTCTGGTTGGCGCCGACGATGAGCAGCCGCCAGCGCGGCCCGTACACGCTGCGGAAGATGCGGCCGTCGAAGTCCGGGCCGTCGGCCGGACCGGCTGGGGACACCGAGCTGCGGCCGTCCTGCAGGTCCACCGTGCGCTGGATCAGGCGATGGCCGCGGATGGCTTCCAGAACCAGGTCCAGCCATTGCGTGTCGCGCAGCGGTTCGCTGATCAGGCGCAAGGTGCCGCCGCAAGGCAGGCCGAAGCGCGCGGCTTCGTCGCGGGTGACGCCATAGGTCAGGCGCGCGGGCGCATCCTCGAGCGCGCCTTCGCGGGCACGGCATATCAGGTCGTCCTCGATGCAGCCGCCGGAAACCGAACCGACCATACGGCCATCCTCGCGCAGGGCCAGCATGGCGCCGGCCTGGCGCGGGGCCGAGCCCCAGGTCTGCACCACGGTCACCAGGTGCACGCGGCTGCCCGCGGCCACCCAGTCCCGCGCATGTTGCAATACGTCCAGATCCAGAGCGTTCATCGGCTTCTCACAGTGAAAGGCCGCGACGCTGCCACGGCCTATATTCACTATACTGATCATCATGTCGAATGTCTCTAGTGTCTATCCCTACCCGGGCCCCGCGCGTGTCGGCATTCTGCTGGCGGCGGGGCAGGGCTCGCGCTACGCCGCGCAGCGGCCGGGCGCCGACAAGCTGCTGGCGCCCTTGCCGCAGGGCGTGTGCGTGGCGGCGGCCAGCGCCCGGATGCTGCGCGCGGCGGTGGACATGGTCGTCGCCGTGGTGCGTCCCGGCAGCGCCGCCCTGGCCGGATTGCTGCGGACGGAAGATTGCCGGGTGCTGGAGACGGACCGGGCGGACGAGGGCATGGGCGCCAGCCTGGCCGCCGCGGCGCAGTATCTGCTGGGCTTGCCCGCCACGCCGGAAGCCGTGCTGGTGGCGTTGGCCGACATGCCCTGGATCCGCCGCGCCAGCCTGGACGGCGTGCTGGACGCGCTGCTTCACGCACCGATGGCCGCGCCCTCGTACCAGGGGCAGCGCGGCCACCCCGTGGGATTTCGCGCCGAACTGTTGCCGCAACTTGCGGTCTTGAGCGGGGACGAAGGCGCGCGGCGGCTGCTCAGGCAGCCCGGCCTGCATCTGGTCCCGACGGATGATCCTGGCGTGTTGCGCGATGTCGACACGCCCGCCGACCTGGGCGACGCCGGCTGAACGCCACCCGCTGGCAAGGCCGCCGCGGCGGCCTTTTTCTTGCGCTCCGGGATTTCCCTAATTTGTCAGTACGCTGACTATAAAGTCAGTATACTGACGTAAATTCGGAGGCCTCCGCAGGGCTGTTCCCAATGGGAAAGCGGCTGCGCGCGATTCCGATAGTTCCGATGTAATAGTCAGTGTACTGATAAACAATGCTGACGCGCCGTGGCAGGACAGGGTCCGGGCCATCAAACTGGGAGTAGGGGAATGAGCAAAGTACGCAAGATCGCGTTTGAGGAGCACTACACCGCGGTCGGATTCAAGGACTATTCGAAGAGCTTCGCGCAGCACATCGATCCCGCCGTGCTGGCCGACCTGGCCGCGCGCCTGGTGGATTTCGACGAAGTCCGTCTGGGCGAAATGGACCGCGGCGGCATCGACTACGTCATCCTGTCGCAGACCGGACCGGGCGTGCAGGCCGAAGCCGACGCCGCGGTGGCGCTGCGCCGCGCCAAGGAGAACAACGATTTCCTGGTCGAGCAGGTGGCGCGCCACCCGACGCGCTACGGCGCCTTCGCCACCGTGCCCATGCATGATCCGCTGGTTGCCGCCGCCGAACTGGAGCGCTGCGTCAAGCAACTGGGCTTCAAGGGCGCCCTGATCAACGGCCACACCAATGGCGTGTACTACGACGGCCGCGCCTACGACCCGTTTTGGGAAAAGGTGCAGGAACTGGACGTGCCGGTCTACCTGCACCCGTCGGACCCCTACGTCATTCCGCAGGCCTATTCGGGCCACCCGGAACTGGTGGGCGCGTGCTGGGGCTGGGGCGTCGAAACGGCCACCCATGCGCTGCGCCTGCTGTTCGGCGGCGTGTTCGACCGCTACCCCGGCGTCAAGCTGATCCTCGGGCACATGGGCGAGGGCCTGCCGTTCCTGCGCTGGCGTTTCGACAGCCGCTTCGCGGTCTATTCGCACGGCATCAAGCTGGCGCGCGCGCCTTCCGAATACCTGGGCAGCAACATCCTCATCACCACTTCGGGCGTCTGTTCGCCTCCCACGCTGATGGCGGCCATCGCCGAAATGGGCCGCGAGGCGGTGATGTTCTCGGTGGACTATCCCTACGAATCGACCGCGCTGGCCGTGGAATTCATCGAGCAGACGCCGATGGACGACGCGACCCGCGAACTGATCTGCAGCGGCAACGCGCGGCGCCTGTTCAAACTCTGAGCCCGGTCTGGGAGACTGACATGAGCAACTTCCTGTACGGCGGCAACGTCCATGCCAATGGCATCCGCCAGCATTACCTGCGCTATGGCGGCGAACGCGGCGCGGGGCGCGATCCGGTCATCATCGTGCCGGGCATCACCAGCCCCGCAGTCACCTGGGGTTTCGTCGGCGAGCGCTTCGGCGCCGCTTTCGATACCTACGTGCTGGACGTGCGCGGCCGCGGCCTGTCCGAAGCCGGCGCGGCGCTGGACTACAGTCTGGACGCGCAGGCCGCCGACGTGCTGGCCTTCGCGGAAGCGCTGGGCCTGGCGCGCTACAGCGTGGTCGGCCATTCGATGGGCGGGCGCATCGGCGTGCGCGCCGGGCGCGGCAAGCCTGCCGGTTTGAGCCGCCTGGTCCTGGTCGATCCGCCGGTGTCGGGCCCCGGCCGCCGGCCGTATCCCGCCAAGCTGCCCTGGTACGTCGACTCCATGGCGCAGGCGCGGCATGGCATGGACGCCGAGGCCATGCGCGCGTTCTGCCCGACCTGGACCGAGGAGCAGCGCCAGCTGCGCGCCGAATGGCTGCACACCTGCGACGAGCGCGCCATCATCCAGAGCTTCGAAGCCTTTCAGAGCGACGATATCCACGCCGACCTGCCGCTCCTGGACGTGCCGGTCCTGCTGATCACGGCGGAACGGGGCGATGTGGTGCAGGACGCCGACGTGAGCGAGATCCAGCGGTTGGCGCCCGGCGCGCAGCATCACCGCGTGCCTGCCGCCGGCCACATGATTCCGTGGGACAACGAGGAAGGCTTCTATGCGGCCTTCGGCGACTTCCTGGGCGCGCCGCTGGCGCGCCCGTAACTTTCGGCACCAGCTGGCAAGGAGGGCATCATGCCCATAAGCGACTATGAAATGGTGAAGGCCTGGCAGCAGGTGCTGACCCTGTCCAAGCTGCAAGCGGGGCAGACCGTCACGGTGCTGACCAGCGCGGCGACCCATCCGCAAACCCTGTCCACGGCGCTGATCGCGACGCAAGCCATGGGCGCCATCGTGAATCGTCTGGACCTGCCGCCCATCAACGGCGAGCGGGCGCTGAGCCGGGACTCGCTGGCCTATCTGGGCACCACGCCGCTGACCGGCAACAAGGCCGCGATCGCGGCCTTGAAGGAAAGCGATCTGGTGCTGGACCTGATGACGCTGCTGTTCTCGCCGGAACAGCACGAGATCCTGGCCGCGGGCACCAAGATCCTGCTGGCGGTGGAGCCGCCGGAAGTGCTGGCGCGGCTGGTGCCGACCGAAGCCGACCGCGCGCGGGTCAAGGCGGCTGCAGAACGCATCGGCGCGGCGCGCGAGATGAGCGTGGTGTCCGACGCGGGCACGGACCTGCGCTGCCCGTTGGGCGAGTTCCCGGCCATCAGCGAGTACGGCTTCGTCGACGAGCCGGGGCGCTGGGATCATTGGCCCAGTGGCTTCGTGCTGACCTGGCCGAACGAGGGCGGCGCCAACGGCAAGATCGTGATCGACGTGGGCGACATCCTGCTGCCGCAGAAGCTCTACGTGCGTTCGGCGATCGAACTGACGGTCGAAAACGGCTACGCCACGCGCATCGACGGCGGCGTGGACGCGGAATTGCTGCGCGAGTACGTGGCCTCGTTCAAGGATCCCGAAGCCTACGCGATTTCGCACATAGGCTGGGGCCTGCAGCCGCGCGCGCATTGGACCACGCTGGGCCTGTACGACCGCGAAGCCACCATAGGCATGGACGCGCGGGCCTACGAGGGAAATTTCCTGTTCTCGCTGGGTCCCAACAACGAGGCCGGCGGCAATCGCACCACGACCTGCCACATCGACATTCCGCTGCGCGCCTGCACCGTGCGGCTGGACGGAGAGGACGTGGTGCGCCAGGGCAAAGTACTGGACGGCGCGGGCCGCGAGGCCTAGGCGCACAATCATCGCTCAAGGAGTTCCAAGCATGAATGACGATATCTCGGCCTACGCGCGCCAGGGCTTCGGCGCTGCGATGGCGCCCAAGGCGCCCTACGGCCTGTTGATCGTGGACCTGGTCAACGGCTTCGCCGATCCGGCGGTATTCGGAGGCGGCAACATTCCCCAGGCCATCGAGCAGACGGTGGGTCTGCTGGCGCATGCGCGCAAGCAGGGCTGGTCGGTGGCGCATAGCCGCATCGTGTTCGCCGACGACGACGCGGACCACAACATCTTCACCTTGAAGGTGCCGGGGATGCTGACCCTGAAGGAAGCGGACCACAACAGCGCCATCGTGCCGCAGCTTGCGCCCGCGGCTGGCGAGCTGGTGGTGCGCAAGACGGTGCCCTCCGCGTTCTTCGGCACCAGCCTGGCGGCCTGGCTGTCGCAGCGCGGGGTGCAGACGCTGTTGGTGGCGGGCGCGGTCACCAGCGGCTGCGTGCGGGCCAGCGTGGTGGACGCCATGCAGTACGGCTTCCGTCCGCTGGTGGTGTCGGATTGCGTGGGCGACCGCGCCATCGGCCCGCATGACGCCAATCTGTTCGACATGCAGCAGAAGTACGCCACCGTGCTGACGCGGGACGAAGCCGTGCGCGCCACGCAGGCCTGAACCGGCGCGGCATGCCGGTACAAAAAAAGGGTTGCGCCTTGCGGTGCAACCCTTTTTCCTTGGCGGCTTCCGTAGTTACACGGGATAGACCAGGTCGTTGGCCAGGATGGTGGTGTCATACACCACCTGCCGTTCCTTCAGCTTGAGCACGCCGTCCTGCCGCGTGTGGCGGTCGTAGTAGGTGCCGGCCAGGTGCAGCGTGGTGGGGCCTTCCACCAGCGTCTGCATCAGCATGAACGCGGCCTGGGACTCGATCTCGCCGTCGGCGGATTCGCTGATGACGCGCGTATTGCTGACCAGGTGCAGCATGTAGCGCGGGGCGAACATCTGGGTGCGCGAGATGGCCACGGCGCGGTCGTGCATCATGGCGCGGCCCTCGGAGTACACCAGGCCGACGGGCAGGCCCAGTTCGGCGTTCTCGCGCGCGGTGACGCGGTACAGGCCGTCCTCGGTGAAGAAGTCCGGCCAGGCTTCGACCTGGCCCGCGTCCAGGGCGGCGCAATAGTCGGCGTGGAATTCCTCGATCTCCAGGCGCAGCGCGATGGCGCGCGTGGGATCGATCTTGCGGGGGGAAAATTCGAATCGGGTTCTCATGTGTCTCGGTTCCTGCCTCAGAAGCCCATCACGCCGCGGTAATAGCTGTACATGGAGCGGATCGCGGCTTCCGAGATCAGCGTGTTGGAGGTGCCTTGCTTGCCGGATTCCAGCTTCAGCACGTTGACGTCGGTGCTGGCGCGGCGCACGCCTTCCTGCACGAACTTCATGGCTTCGTTGTCTTCCAGGCCGAGAAAGCCCGCCGGACCCATCAGGTTGCCCTGGCGCAGGCGGTGGCGCTCCATTTCGGGCGTGTCGTCCTCGTAGCCGAACATGGTCCATTGCATGATCATGCTGTCGGGCCCGTTGGGCACGATCTGGCGCACGCCCAGCGTGTTCATTTCGCGCTGCACGATCAGGTTGGGCCACACCGTCTGCATGGTGACCGACCAGGGCGAATCGAACTCCTTGATGAACTCCAGGAAACGGTCGTCCTGCAGGTGCAAGCCGTCATGGAAGGAGCGCATCTCCTTCTTGTTCTCTTCGCTGACGCTGGCGTACTTGTCCTCGCTCTTGGCCGAGGCCATGGTGCCATGGCGGCCGTGCACCGGGTCGACCAGCATGGCGGATTTGTTGCCCGCCACCAGCAGGCCGAACACCACCAGGAAGGAGTGCAGCAGGGTCGCGTGGTACGGATCCTTCAGGTTCTCGTGGTACATCTTCCAGTTGCACGGCAGCTCGTTGCGGTAGTAGCCGTGGATCTTGAGCTTCTTGCCCGGGAAGACGGTGTCGAAATCGGCCAGGATCTCGGGCGTCAGGTACTCGTCGATCGGTTCGACCTCATCGCTGTAGGAGGCGAAGATGACGCCATTGCGCGTGGTGACGCGCAGCTTGCGCAGGCCGTGGTCTTCGTTCTTGAAATCCTTGGGCATGCCGCCCTCGCGGTTCACGCCGCGCTTGAAGGGGATGCCCTGCAGATTGCCTTTCAGGTCGTAGGACCACTGGTGATAGGGGCAGACGAATTCCTTGGCGTTGCCCTGGCTGTGGCGGCAGAACTCGGCGCCGCGGTGGGCGCAGCGGTTTTCGAAGACATTGACCGAGCCGTCCTCGGCGCGCGACACCACCACCGGGGTGGGGCCGACGTAGGAGCGCTTGTAGTCGCCCGGATTCGGCAGTTCGGCTTCCAGGGCCACGTAGTTCCAGGTCTTGCCGTGGAAGATCTTCTCCACTTCCTGGTCGTAGACGGCGCGGCTGGTATAGACCCAGTCCGGGATGTAGTGCAGCGCGTCTTCCGGCCAGACACAGTCGGCCAGGGCGGCATCCTTGGACGCCATCGTAAGGCCGATGACGGTTTGCGATTGATACATGAAAAGCTCCTGTCTATGCGGGGGCGGTAATGGTGGAATTCAGGACGCGGCGGCGTTCTGCTGGCAGGCTTTCACCAGCGGCTTGAGGGCCACCGCCTCGTCGGCGTAGCGCGCGGGGTCGATGGCGATGCCTTGTTCGAACAACACGCGCAGCTGGCGCAGGTCGCCGCCGGCGTTGATGGCGATGGCATGCACCGGCACGCCATCGCGATGGCCGAGCCAGATGAATTTCGGCGCGTCGGCCTGCGCTTGCGGCACGCCGCGGCAGGCGTAGACCAGGTCAGGCTGGGGCAGGCCCAGCATCTGCACGTTGCAGCCGTATTGGTCCGTCCAGAACCAGGGATAGGGTTCGGCGGGAGCCGGCTTGCCCAGCATGCCGGCCGCGGCGGCGCGCGCCTGTTCATTGGCGTTCTGCCAGGATTCCAGCCGCAGCGCCATGTTCAGGTGGCGCCGGTGCTGGCTGGCGCAATCGCCGGCCGCATATATATAGGGATCGCTGCCGCGGCAGGCGGCGTCCACCGCGATGCCGCCGTTGGCGGGGTCCAACGCCAGGCCAGCCTGCGCGGCCAGCGATACTTCGGGCACCAGGCCGATGGCCACCACTACGACGTCGGCCTCCACCGTGGAGGCGTCCTGCAGCGCTATCGTGAAGCGCGCCTGATGCCGGACCGCGGCGTCCGCATGGGGCTGCCAGTCGCTGCGGGCGATGCGCGCGCCCAGGTGCAGATCGACGCCCGCGTGGCGGGCGCGTTCGGCCAGCCAATCCGACAGGGCAGGGGGCAGCACGCGTTCCAGCAGGCGCGGCGTGCTTTCCAGCACGGTGACTTCGGCGCCCAGCGCGCGCGCGGTGGAGGCCACTTCCAGACCCAGGAAACCGCCGCCGATGACGGCGACGCGCGCCTGCGGCGTGAGGCCGGCGCGTAGCGCGGCGGCGTCGTCCAGCGTTCTGATGTAGTGCACGCCCGGCGTGCCGCGCGGCAGGCTGGGCAATTCGCGCGCACGCCCGCCGGTGGCGAGCAGGCAACGGCTGTACGGGAATTCACGGCCATCGGCCAACTGGACCATACGGCGGGCGGCGTCGATCCGCACAGCCTCGGTGCCGGTCAGCAGCGTGACGCGCTGCCGTTCGTAGAAGTCTTCGGGGTGCACTGCCGTCTGGCCGTGCGCGCCGGCCGTCTGCAACACGTCCTTGGACAGGGGCGGGCGTTCGTAGGGCGCATGCGCTTCCTGGCCGATCAGCGTGATGGGGCCGTCGTGCCCCAGGTCGCGCAAGGTGGCCGCGGCCACCGCGCCGGTCTGGCCGGCGCCGATGATGAGGATCGGGTCTGCGTCAGCCATGGTCAGCCTTGCAGGTTGGTGTAAATGTCCTGGCCTTCGACCTTGACCGGATAGACACGGATGCCGCTGGTGGCGGGCGCGCACATGGCCTGGCCCGTGCGGATGTCGAACCTGGCCTGGTGCAGCGGGCATTCGATGCAGCCGTCTTCCAGATAGCCGTCGGACAGCAGCGCGTAGGCGTGGGTACAGACATTGTCGGAGGCGTAGAACTCGCCTTCGCTGCGGTACAGCGCCAGCTGTTTTTCGCCGGCTGCGACGGGGATCACCTCGTCGTCTTCGGTCAGTTGGTCGGTAGAGGCAATGCGGATCCAGTTCATATCAACTCTCTCGTCAGTATGCTGAGTAATTGTCGTCAGTGTACTGCTTAAAAAAACAAGTCAGGAGCTAGGGATTTCCCCGACAGGCGGCGGGTTGGAGGGCGGCAGCGCGGGCCTATTATGCACGGCGCTTGCAGCCCGTAACCGCGGCCGTCCGCTATATGAAAGGAGTACCCGCAAATTGCATCCGGACTAGCGGAAAAATTCCACCGGAATGAGTGGAAACCCAGGCGTTTCGCGGGTGCCAGCAGTGGGGATTTACCTTGTTGACACTCAAAATTACTGTCAGTATGCTGATCAACAATTCAGTGTGCTAACGTTTTTTTCGGATGTACGCGAGTGGCGTTGGCATGAGTTGAGGCGGGTCCAAGGGGACTCAATCGAACCAGATCGGGAGCAATGAATGCAACGACGCCGTTTCCTCGCACAAGCCGCCGGCGCAGCCGGCGCGGGCCTCGCCGCCGTCGGCATGCCTGCCGTCGCGCAATCCGCGCCGTCAGTGCGCTGGCGCATGTCCACCAGCTGGCCCAAAAGCCTGGACACCATCTACGGCTCGGCCGAAGACCTTTGCAAGCGCGTGGCGCAGCTGACTGAAGGCAAGTTCGAGATCCGCGCGTTTCCGGGCGGCGAACTGGTGCCGGCCGCGCAGAACATGGACGCGGTCAGCAATGGCACGGTGGAATGCAACCACGTGCTGAGCACGGCCTACATCGGCAAGAACACGGCGCTGACCTTCGACACCGGCCTGTCCTTCGGCCTGAGCGCCCGCCAGCACAACGCCTGGATCCACTACGGCGGCGGCATGGCGATGCTGCGCGCGCTCTATAAGAAGTACAACATCGTCAACCACGTCTGTGGCAACGTGGGCGTGCAGATGGGCGGCTGGTACCGCAAGGAGATCAAGTCGGTCGCCGACCTGAAGGGCCTGAACATGCGCATCGGCGGCATCGGCGGCATGGTGCTGTCCAAGCTGGGCGCGGTACCGCAGCAGATTCCTCCGGGCGATATCTATCCGGCGCTGGAAAAGGGCACCATCGACGCGGCCGAGTGGATCGGCCCCTACGACGACGAGAAGCTGGGCTTCAACAAGGTGGCGCCGTACTACTACTCGCCGGGCTGGTTCGAAGGCAGCGCCTCGATCACCAGCATGGTGCACGACAAGGCCTGGGAAGCTTTGCCGCCCGCCTATCAGGCCGCGTTCGAGGCGGCCGCGGGCGAGCAGACCATGCGCATGCTGGCCCATTACGATGCGCGCAATCCGCTGGCGCTGCGCAAGCTGATCGCCGGCGGCGCCAAGGTCAGTTTCTTCCCCAAGGAAGTGATGGACGCGGCCTACAACGCCTCGCAGGAGTTGTGGGCCGAACTTTCGGCCAAGAATCCGGACTTCGCCGCGATCTTCCCGGACTGGAAGAAGTTCCAGGCCGAGGAGGCGGGCTGGTTCCGTGTGGCGGAAAGCCCGCTGGACAACTACACCTTCGCCGCGGTGGCGAAGGCGCAGGCCAAGTAACAAACAGGAGACAGAGAGTAGTCATGACGACAGCAAACGCCGATACGCACGGCCGGCCAGGCAAGCCGCAGGGGGTGGGCGCGCGCGTGCCGCGCAAGGAAGATGCGCGCCATCTGCATGGCAAGGGCAACTTCGTGGCCGACATGGCCATGCCCGGCCTCTGCGAGGTGGCCTTCCTGCGCAGTCCGCTGGCGCATGCGCGCATCGCTTCGGTGCGCGTGGCCGAGCAGATTGCGGACAAGGCGTTTGTGCGTCAGGCCATGGCCGACGCGCGCGACATCGTGGCGGATTCCACGCTGCCCAGCTACCAGGTCTCGGCCCAGCCGCCGCTGGCCTCGGGCAAGGTCCGTTTCGTGGGCGAGCCCGTGGCCATGGTGTTTGCGCCGACCCGGGCCGAGGCCGAGGACTACGCCGAGCTGATCGAGGTCGACTATGACGACCTGCCCGTGTATGCGGACGTGGTCAGCGCCCAGGCCGCCCAGGGCGATTTCGTGCACGAGCAGTGGCGCGACAACGTCTTCGTCACGCTCAACGTCGACAAGCAGTTCGACGAGCTGGCGGCGCAGGCGGACGTGGTCGTGCGCCGCAAGATCGACCTGTCGCGCCAGTGCATGGTGCCGATGGAAGGCAAGGCGGTGCTGGCCTACTGGGACCACCAGGCCGACCAGCTGGTGGTGGTCAGCGCGACCCAGGTGCCGCACATGATCCGCAGCGTGCTGGCCCAATGCCTGGATCTGGAACAGGGCCGGGTGCGGGTGGTGTCTCCCGACGTGGGCGGCGCCTTCGGCTACAAGTGCGTGCTGCAGCAGGAAGAGCTGTGCGTGGCCTGGCTGGCCAAAACCTTTAAAAAGCCGTTCCGCTTCATCGAAGACCGCCGCGAACACCTGACCGCGGGCGCCAATTCGCGCGAGCACCATTATGAAATGGTGGCCTACGCCGACCGCCGCGGCAAGCTGCTGGCGCTGGACGCCAAGATCACCATCGACGGCGGAGCCTATTCGGTCTGGCCGTTCACCATCGGCCTGGAACCGGGCCAGGCCATCGGCAACCTGCCGGGACCCTACGCATTCAAGGGCTATCGCTGCGTGACGCGGGCGGTGGCCACCAACAAACCGGGCTTCGTGCCTTACCGCGGCGTGGCGCGCACCGGCGTCTGCTTCGCGATGGAACTGACGATGGACGCGATCGCCCGCGAGGTCGGACGCGAGCCCTGGGAAATCCGCCAGGAAAACCTGGTGCAAGGCGACCAGATGCCATACGTCAACGTCACCGGCAAGCACCTGGACAGCGGCGACTATCCCGCCAGCCTGCAACAGGCCATGGACATGATAGGCGTGGACGCCATCCGCGAGCGCCAGCGCCAGGGCGAAGCCGACGGCCGCCTCATCGGCGTGGGCCTGGCGACATACACCGAGCAGGCCGCGCACGGCACCTCGGTGTTCGCGGCCTGGGGCACGCCGGTGATTCCGGGCTTTGACCAAGCCACCGCGCGGGTCACGCCGGACGGCGGGTTGGAACTGCGGGTCGGCGTGCACTCGCACGGGCAGGGCATGGAGACCACCTTTGCCCAGATCGCCAACGAAATCCTGGGCGTGGACGTGGCCAGCATCAAGCTACTGCATGGCGACACCGGGCAGACGCCGTTCTCCACCGGCACCTACGCCTCGCGTTCGCTGGTGATGTCCGGCGGCGCGGTGTCGCAGGCCTGCAAGCGCCTGCTGCCGCGCCTCACGCATATCGGCGCGCACCTGCTGCAGGCCGACCCCGCCAGCGTGGCCTGGAACGGCGACCGGCTCGAAGCCGGCGGCAAGTCGGTGTCGGTCAAGGACGTGGCCGACGCCTGGTACCTGCGGCCGCAATTGCTGCCGCCCGATGTGGACCCCGCCGGCCTGGAAGTCACCGTGGGCTACAAGCCCAAGGTCGACACCGGCTGTTTCACCTACGCCACGCATGCGGCGGTGGTGGCAGTGGATCCGGGCACGGGCGGCGTGGAGATCCTGGATTACGTGGTGGTGGAGGACTGCGGGACCATGATCAACCCCATGGTGGTCGAAGGCCAGACCATAGGCGGCGTGGCCCAAGGCATAGGCACCGCCTTTTATGAGGAAACGCCTTACGACGATAACGGGCAGCCGCTGGCCTCGACCCTGGCGGACTACATGCTGCCGGGCGCCACCGAGGTTCCGAACATGCGCCTGCACCATTTCGAGACGCCGTCGCCGCATACCGAGTTCGGCGCCAAGGGCATGGGCGAGGGTGGCGCCATCGCGCCGCCAGCCGTGTTGTTCAACGCGGTCAACGACGCGCTGCGTCCGCTGGGCGCGGCCGAGCTGCTACGCACGCCGCTGTCGCCGACCCGGGTGCTGGCCGCCATCGCACAGGGCAGCCGCAAGACGGCGCCCGTCGCCACGGAGGTGACGGCATGAAGGCCGCCGCATTCGAATACACGCGTCCGGACTCGCTGCAGGACGCCTTGCGCTCGCTGCGCGCGCACGAAGGCCGCGCCAAGCTCATGGCCGGCGGGCAATCGCTGGGCCCCATGCTGAACCTGCGCCTGGCGCGCCCGCCGGTCGTGATCGACATTTCCGGCCTGCCCGAGCTGCGTACGGTCTCGCGGCAGGACGGCAAGCTGCGCGTGGGCGCGGCCGTGACCCATGCCGAGATCGAGGACGGCGTGCACGACCTGCTGCGCGGCACGCCCTTGCAGCAGGTGGCGCCGGGTATCGCCTACCGCGCCATCCGCAACCGCGGCACCTTGGGCGGCAGCCTGGCGCACGCCGATCCGGCGGCCGACTGGGTGCTGACCGTGGTCGGCCTGGGCGCGACGCTGGAGATCGCGGGGCCGGACGGCGTGCGCATGCTGCCGGCGGAAGACTACATGCAGGGCGCCTACACCACCGGGTTGCGCGAGGACGAGCTGATCGCCGCCGTGCACATCCCGCAAGCCGGGCCGCAGGCGCGCTGGGGCTATTACAAGTTCTGCCGCAAGACCGGCGAGTTCGCCGAGGCCAGCTGCGCCGCGTGGTTCGACCCGTCTTCGAAGACGGCGCGCATCGCGGTGGGGGCCCTGGACGGCGCGCCCAGATTGCTGCCCCAACTGGCCGCGCGCATCGCGCAGCAGGGCCTGGCGGGCCTGGATGAAGCGTTGCTGGCCAGCGAGCTGGCCGGCGTCATGCAGGACAAGGATGAACACCATCGCAAGCTGCACGGGACCGCGGTGACGCGTTGCCTGGCGCAGGCCTTGGGTTGACAGGAATGAGCATGGTTCAGGTGACATTGGAAGTAAACGGCAAGCGCGTATCGCACGAGGCGCCCGCGCGCATGCATCTGGGGGATTTCCTGCGGGACCAGGCGCGCCTGACCGGCACCCATCTCGGCTGCGAGCACGGCGTCTGCGGCGCCTGCACGGTGCTGGTGGACGGCGCGCCGGTGCGCTCCTGTATCTCCTTCGCGGTGGCCTGCGAAGGCCGGCAGGTGACCACCATCGAAGGCTATGACGCCGATCCGGTGATGCAGCGGTTGCGCGCCGCCTTCACCAAGCACCACGCCTTGCAATGCGGCTATTGCACCCCGGGCATGCTGGCGACCTCGCGCGATATCGTGCTGCGCTTGCCGGATGCGGACGAGGGGCGGGTGCGGGTGGAGCTGTCCGGCAATCTGTGCCGCTGCACCGGCTACATGGGCATCGTCGCCGCCGTCATGTCGGTGCTGGCCGAACTCAGGGAACAGCCCGACCCCGCCGTGCAGGCGCTGCGCGTTGCGCAGGCGCAGGGGCGCGGCGCGGCGCCGGCGGCGGAAAAGCCGGTGGCGTTCGCGGGGTTCACGCCAGCCGTGGCCAGCCAGCCGGCGGCAGGCACGGCCGCGGCGCCGGCTCCGGCGCCTGCCGCCCCGGCCGGCAAGAAGGAAGGCCGCGGCAGCCAGATCGATGGCGGCTTCAAAGTGCCTTTCCCGGCTGCCGAGGTCTGGGCCTTCATGGTGGATCTGCCGGCCCTGGCCAGCTGCCTGCCGGGCGCCTCCATCGAGGAGCACGAGGGCGAGCGGGTCAAGGGCAAGATCGCGATCAAGTTCGGCCCCATGTCCGCCGCCTTCAATGGCGCGGCCCGCCTGGAACGCGACGACGCGGCCATGCAGGCGGTGTTCCGCGGGGCAGGGCAGGACTCGCTCAGCCAGTCACGCGCCAACGGCGACATTACGTATCGCGTGGAGGCGCTGTCGGCCACGGAAACACAGGTGCACGTGAACCTGCTGTATTCGCTGCAAGGGCCGCTGGCGCAATTTTCGCGTTCTGGCCTGGTGCAGGATTTCGTGCGCCGGATGATCGCGGATTTCGGCAACAACGTCACGGCCAGGCTGCGCCGGCCCGCCGCTGCGGGCGAGGCGCCGGCCCAGGCCAGCTTCAATCCCACGGCCATGTTCTTCAGCGTGCTGTGGGCGCGCATCAAACGGTGGTTCGGCCGCGGCGGCTGAGCACGGCGTGGTACCGGCGGCCGCGGGCGCGGCCGCACAGTGTCGGCACATAACGGGGAAAATCATGCTCGCGGTATTCGCAAGGAATTGGCGCAACGCATTGTTGGGCCTGGCTGCTGTCGCGCTGAGCGCGCCCGCCTGGTCCCAGGCCCTGGAGCCGTTGAAGGTCCGGCTGGACTGGACGCCCTGGGGCGTGCACGGCGCATTCCATCTGGCGCAGCAGAAGGGCTGGTACAAGCAGGCCGGCCTGGACGTGACGCTGGAGGACGGCAATGGTTCGGTGACGACGGTGCAGATCGTCGGCGCCGGCGACAGCTTCGACCTGGGCCATGCCGCCTTGGCCTCGGCCATGATTGCCCGCGAAAAAGGCATGCCGGTCAAGGCGGTGGCGGTGTTCGCCAGGCAGAGCGACATCGGCCTGCTGGTTCCGGCCGACGCTGGCATCAGCGGTCCCGCGCAGCTCAAGGGCAAGAAGGTGGCCTATACCGCCGGTTCGCTGGAAGCGCCGTTCATCGATGCCTTCCTGGCCGCCGGCAAGCTCAAGAAAAGCGATCTGGAACTGATCAACGTGGACGCCGCCAGCAAGGCGTCGACCTATGCCGTGGGACGGGCGGACGCGGCGTTCTCGACCATCCCGTTCTTCCTGCCGGTGGTGTCGCAGAACCGGCCCTCGAGCGCGGTGCGCTTCGCCGACTTCGGCCTGAACATGCCCAGCTTCGGCCTGTTCGCCAATGACTCCAAGCTGGCGCAGCGGCGCGACGCCATTGCGCGCTTCGCCAGCGTCAGCGCGCGGGCCTGGGAGTACATCTACGCGGGCCACCAGGACGAGGCGGTCGCCGCCATCCTGGCCCAGCGGCCGCAGGCGCGGCTGGACAAGAAAGTGCTGCGCGGGCAGATCGACGCCTTGCAGCCGTACTTCGGCCAGCCGGCGGCGGGGCAGCGGCTAGGCGCCATCGTGCCGCAGGACTGGGCGCAGGCCGTCGCCACCTTGTCGACCGTGGGGCTGATCAGCGCCGGCGCGCAGCCCGCCTCGTTCTATGCGCCCGACCTGGTGCATCCGGAACGCTACGACAGCCTGGTGCAGCCATGACGCAGTGGGCCGTGGCCGCAACAGACGTGCGCAAGCGCTATCCCGGCGCGGCGGGCGTGGAGGCGCTGGCATCGGTGTCGGTTGAAGTGCCGCGCGGCCGCTTCGTCAGCATCCTGGGGCCCAGCGGCTGCGGCAAGAGCACGTTCCTGCGCTGCGTGGCCGGGCTGGAGACCATTTCGAGCGGTGACTTGCGCGTGGAGGGCGTGCCGGTGCAGGGCCCGCCGGACGGCATGGGCATGGTGTTCCAGCGCGACGCGTTGCTGGAATGGCGCAGCGTGCGCCGCAATATTCTGCTGCCGGTGGAGTTCGCGCACAAGCTGGTGGCGGCCTATGCGGACAAGGTGCGCGCCTTGCTGGCCTTGACCGGGCTGGAAAAGTTCGCCGAAAGCTATCCGCGCGAGTTGTCCGGCGGCATGCGCCAGCGCGCCGCGATCTGCCGGGCGCTGGTGGACGATCCCAAGCTGCTGCTGATGGACGAACCCTTCGGCGCGCTGGACGCGCTGACGCGCGACCAGATGAACGTCGAGCTGCAGCGGATCTGGATGGAAACCCGCAACACGGTGCTGTTCGTGACGCACGGCATCGCCGAGGCGGTGTTCCTGGGCGACGTGGTGATGGTGTTCTCGCCGCGCCCGGGCCGCATTCTGGAAACCATAGAGATCGACCTGCCGCGGCCCCGGCCGCTGGCGCTGCGCGAGACGCCGCAGTTCGGCGAGTACGTGCGGCACATCCGCGGCATGTTCCAGAACATGGGCCTGCTAGACGAGGGCGCCCGCGCCGCGTCCGGCCTGGAGGCCGTCCGATGATCGCGCTGCTGAGAGGGGCGGGCCGGCGCATGGCCGGGCTGGTCTCGGTGCTGGTGTTCCTGCTCCTATGGGAGGCCGCCGCCCGGATTTTCCACGTGCGCGCCATCATGCTGCCGCTGCCGGGCCAGGTGGCGCTGGAGCTGGCCGCGGAATGGAGCTGGTACGCCGGCCATGCCGCCTACACGCTGATGACCACGCTCGCGGGCTTTGCGCTGGCGGTGGTGGCCGGCGTGGCGATCGCCGTCATGCTGGTGGGGTCGCGCTGGTTCGAGCGCTTCATCTATCCCCTGATCGTGGCGCTGAACAGCGTGCCCAAGGTCGCCATCGCGCCGCTGTTCGTGATCTGGATGGGCACGGGCGCCGAACCGAAGATCGCCATCGCCTTTCTGATCGCCGTGTTCGCGATGATCGTGGACACCGTCCACGGCCTGCGCTCGGTGCCGCAGGACGTGCTGGACCTGGGCCGCGTGCTGAAGGGTACGCGCCGCGATTTCTTCTTCAAGGTGCGGCTGCCCAGCGCGCTGCCTTCGATCCTGGCGGGCATGAAGGTCTCGATCTCGCTGGCGCTGGTCGGCGCCATCGTCGGCGAGTTCGTCTCGTCGCAACGGGGCTTGGGTTACGTGATCATGAGCGCCCAAGGCACCTTCGACACGGTGCGGGTATTCGCCGCGATTTTCGTGCTGGCCTTGATGGGCATGTTGCTGTTCGCCTTGCTGGTGTGGCTGGAGCGGCGGTTGACGCCTTGGCTGCGGCACCACCGCGAAGACAACTGAATCGGTTCAAGCCCGGTGCACCACGGGCTGCGTGTAGGGCAGGTGCGTAATTAGAAACAATTCTGGGGAAAACAGATGCAAGCACTACTCGCCTTGTCGCGTGGCATAGACGCGATCAATCTGCGCATGGGCCGGGCCGTGTCCTGGGTCACGCTGCTGGTGGTCCTGGTCAGCGCCGGCAACGCCATCATGCGCAAGATCTTCCACGACAGCTCCAACGCCTGGCTGGAACTGCAGTGGTACATGTTCGGCGCCATGTTCCTGCTGACGGCGGGCTACACCCTGCTGAAGAACGACCACGTCAGGGTGGACATCATTTCGTCGCGGCTGTCGCGCCGGGCGCAGATCGGGATCGAGATTTTCGGCGTGCTGTTCTTCCTGCTGCCCGCCTGCGTGCTGATCATGTACTTGTCCTGGCCTGTGTTCATGGATTCCTACCTCAGCAGCGAGCATTCCTCCAATTCGGGCGGGCTGATCCGCTGGCCGGTCAAGCTGCTGATTCCGGTGGGTTTCGCGCTGTTGGTGCTGGCCGGCGTGTCGCATTTGATCAAGTGCGTGGGCTTCCTGACGGGGCGCTGCCGCGATCCGCGCGAACGCGAAGGCGCCAAGAGCGCGGAAGAAGAACTGGCCGAGGAAATCGCCCGCGACGCGCAGGCGCGCGAATCGGCCGCGCAGAACGAACTGGATAATAAGGGTCGCTGATCATGGAGTTTCTCATTGCCAATCTGGCGCCGATCATGTTCGCGACGCTGATTATTTTCCTGCTGCTGGGTTTCCCGGTGGCGTTCGCACTCGCCGCCAACGGCATCCTGTTCGGCCTGGTCGGCATGGAGCTGGGCCTGCTGAATTCCTCGCTGTTCCAGGCGCTGCCGCAGCGGGTGTTCGGCATCATCTCCAACGACACGCTGCTGGCGGTGCCATTCTTCACGCTGATGGGCCTGGTGCTGGAACGCTCCGGCATGGCCGAGGATCTGCTGGAGACCATCGGGCAGTTGTTCGGCTCGGTCCGCGGCGGCCTGGCCATCGCGGTGGTCTTCGTGGGCGCAATGCTGGCGGCGACCACGGGCGTGGTGTCGGCCTCGGTCATTTCCATGGGCCTGATCTCGCTGCCCATCATGCTGCGCAACGGCTATGACCGCAAGCTGGCCAGCGGTGTGATCGCCGCGTCGGGCACGTTGTCGCAGATCATTCCGCCTTCGCTGGTGCTCATCATCCTGGCGGACCAGCTTGGGCGTTCCATCGGCGACATCTACCGCGCGGCCATGGTGCCGGGCTTCATCCTGGCCGGCCTGTATATCGTCTACATCGTCATCATGAGCCTGCTGAAGCCGGACTCCGCGCCCGCGCTGCCCGAAGAGGCGCGCCGCTTCCAGGAGCCGAACGGCGGCCGCGGCGGACGTTCGCTGCTGGTGCTGATGACGATTTCCGCCGTGTCGGCTTACTTCCTGGGCCTTTGGGTCGAGAACAACACGGCGCCGATGGACGAGCGCATCGTGGTGGCGCTGCTGTTCTGGGGCGCGACCGCCTTTGTCATCGCGCTGGTCAACAAGGCGTTGGGCCTGGGCCTGCTGTCGGCTTTGGCCGAACGGGTGACCTTCGTGATGATTCCGCCGCTGGCGCTGATCTTCCTGGTGCTGGGCACCATCTTCATCGGCGTGGCCACGCCGACCGAGGGTGGGGCCATGGGCGCGGTCGGCGCCATCCTGATGGCGGTGGCGCGCCGCCGCCTGTCGCTGGACCTGCTCAAGCAGGCCATGGACACGACCACCAAGCTCTCATGCTTCGTGGTGTTCATCCTGGTGGGCTCCACGGTGTTCGGCCTGACCTTCCGCGCCGTCAACGGCGACCTGTGGGTCGAGCATCTGCTGACCGGCCTGCCGGGCGGGCAGTGGGGCTTCCTGATCGTCGTCAGTGTCCTGACCTTCGTGCTGGCCTTCTTCCTGGACTTCTTCGAACTGGCGTTCATCATCGTGCCCCTGCTGGGGCCGGTGGCCGACAAGCTGGGCATAGACCTGATCTGGTTCGGCGTGATCCTGGCCGTCAACATGCAGACCTCGTTCATGCACCCGCCGTTCGGCTTTGCGCTGTTCTACCTGCGGTCAGTGGCGCCACGGGACCGCTACAAGGATAGAGTGACGGGCAAGATGATCGAGCCGGTCACCACCGGGCAGATCTATTGGGGCTCGGTGCCGTTCATCGTGATCCAGCTGCTGATGGTGGCCGCGGTGATGGCGTTCCCGGGGATGGTGATGCACTACAAGGGAACCGAGGCGG
Source organism: Achromobacter pestifer (assembly GCF_013267355.1). Classification (NCBI taxonomy): domain Bacteria; kingdom Pseudomonadati; phylum Pseudomonadota; class Betaproteobacteria; order Burkholderiales; family Alcaligenaceae; genus Achromobacter; species Achromobacter pestifer. The sequence continues at coordinate 3,461 of NZ_CP053985.1, read as the reverse complement.
TGGTCGACCCGAGTTCGGTCTCGCTGGAGGTCGGGGGCAGCGGCTACGGCGCCAGCGCCTACGGCACGGACGCCAATCCGTTCAAGTGACGCGGCAGGGGCGCCAGGCGGCGCCCCTTTTTTTTGCCGCCGGGCCGCCCCAAGGCAAAAAAGCCCCCTTGGGGGGCAGCAAGCCGAAGGCGCAGCGTGGGGGCTATTTTTGCCTTCAGGGCTTGACCGCGTACGTGGCCAGGAAGGTCGGCAGGTAGCGGTCGATCAGGAAGCGCGGCTGAGGCTGTTCATCCTCATAAAAGCCCTTCAGCAGGAATCCGGCTTCCAGCTGGCCGCCGATCTGCTCGCCCAGGCTGTGCCCGAACACCAGGGCATCGCCCCGGGCCCGCTTATCCGACAACTCCATCGGCGTGAGGTCACGCACGTCCGAGTAGGGCAGCGTGAAGCGCGGCCGTATCAGCCCTTGTTCCGCCAGCTCCGGCGCGCGGTCGCCGACGAACACGACCGGATTGTAGAAGCTGCTGAGCAGCCTGCCGCCATGCTTCAGCACTCTGAAGCACTCCCGCCACACAGGCCGCACGTCAGGCACGTACAGGTTGGAGATCGGATGCACGATGCAGTCGAAGGACGCGTCGGCGAACGCCGAAAGATCGCGCATGTCTCCCTGCACGGCTTCGAGCGCGAGGCCGTCGCGGCGCGCGACCATGTCGTCCTGGGCCAGCTGCTGCGGCGAAGCGTCGAACACGGTCACGACCGCACCGGCGGCGGCCAGCACGGGCGCCTGCTGCCCGCCGGCCGAGGCCAGGCACAGGATGCGCGGGGCGGGGGCCATGGCCGGCAGCCAATCCGGGGGCAGGGCGCGCGGCGTGATGTGCACCTGCCAGTCGCCGCGGCGCGCGGCCTGGATCGTTTCGGGGCCTACAGGTTGCGACCAGGCGCATTGCTGAGCGGCCTGGCGGTCCCAGGCGGCGCGGTTGTGGCGGTAAATGTCGATGGTGTCAGTCGCAGGCATTGCGTTTTCCTTCTATCTAAGGGGAAAACTGCCGATGGACACGGGATCCGCGAACCTGAGCCTCACGCGGGCGATCCGCGGCGCGCCGATGGCGGCCGGGTCCTGCAAGAGATCAGAATGGAACTAGCAATGCGGCTCGCGCGCCAGGCAGCGAGGGGAGGCAAGATGCGCATGGGCATCCCGGCATTTACTGGTTCACTCTGAGTGCTCCGATGGGTGTGGGAGAGGGCTGCAAGCTTAACCCGGACGGCGCGGCGGGGACAAATGGCTGCCCACCGCCGCCGGTTCGTTGCGCGGCCGTCGCGCAGCTATGCGCTGCGCGGCGCCGTGATCACATGCGCCTGGATCTTCCCTGCGATGGGCCCCGCGCCGTAGCGCGCGTGCAGCGCATCGGTCGCGACATGGACGGCCTGCTCCAGCATGTCCGCGCCGCGCGCCTCGATCTCGTTGCGCAGCGGCGTGCCCTGGCAATAGGCGATGGCGGCCGTCTGCGGCGTGTCCGCGCGGCTTTCAAAGGCGATGGTTTCCAGCGCCTGCCGCCCGCTGAATCCGGCGCGCGCCAGGTCGGCGCCGATGACGGCGGCATCGTAGTAGCCATGGGGAATCCGGCTCATGAACTTGGGCGGATCGCCGGGGAACAGCCGCGCCAGGGCCTGTTCCACCGTGTCGGCAAACACATTGTCCTCGATGCGGTCCCAGACGTTGAACAGGAAGGTTCCGCCGGGCCGCAGAACCCGGCGCGCCTCGGCAAAGGCCGCCGCCTTGTCCGGCAGGAACATGTAGCCGAACTGGCACACCACGGCATCGAAGGCCTGGTCCTCGAAAGGCAGCCGCAGGGCGTCGGCCTGGCGCCAGGTAACGGCGCGGCCCGTGCCCAGGGCCTGGGCCTGCTCCAGCATGGCCGGATTCAGGTCGGTCGCCACGATGGCCGTGCTTTCGGGCAATTGGTCCGCGAGCTGGCGCGTCACCACGCCGGTGCCTGCGGCGATTTCCAGGACGGCCGCAGGACGCAGCGCCGCCGTTCGCGCGGCGATGTCCGCGGCATAGGGTTGGAAGACGAGGGGGACCATGTACCGCTGGTAGTACTGCGGGATGGATCCGGAGAAGACGCGATCACCAGGGGAAGCGTTCATGGTGTTCGACTCCAAAGCGGCCGCGCGCGGCGGTCTTCAGGTTGAACGCAGCCGCATCCGGCGGCTGGGAAACCCTATTTTAGGCGCGGCGTGATCGCCTGGCGATTGGCGCTGGGCACGGACTCATGCCCCCAGCCGCGCCTGCTCCGCCGCCAGATAAGCATCCCGTGACGGCAGCAGATGTTCGCGGCATACGGTCATCAACCCCTCCCGGTCGCCATCCCGCAGCGCATGGATCATGGCCCAGTGTTCCTGGCGGGCGCGTTCGCGGTAGCCGGCGGCGGCCAGCGAGCCGAAGCGGATCGGGTGGGTGCGGCGGGCGTATTCCTCGATGGCCTGGCCCAGCACCGCGTTGTCCAGCAGGCCGAAGAACTCGCGGTGAAACCGCTGGTTGCTGCGGAACACGCGGCGCGCGTCGCCGTCGGCGACCGCCGCATCGTGTTCGCGCTGCACGGCCACCAGCGCCGCCAGCCGCGCCTGCGGCACGGGCAGCGGGATCTGGCTGGCGGCATGTACCTCCAGCACCTGGCGCAGCGCGTACAGCTCCATGACTTCGCGCACTGCGTAGGCGCGCACGACGGCGCCGATGTTGCGCTTTTTCTCCACCACGCCCAGCGCCTCCAGGTCGGCCAGGACCTGGCGCACCACGTGGCGCTTGAGCGAGAAGCGCGCCATGAGTTCGTCTTCGGTCAGGCGCTGGCGCGGGTGCAGCCGGCCGAAGACGATGTCTTCTTCCAGGGTGGCCACCGCGGCCTGCGCGGCGTCCGGGGCCAATGCCGGCGCGGAGTCGGGAGTGATGGCGTCCATGGGTTTGCCGGCTACTTTTTCGGCACGGTGTCGCGCGTGACGCCGGCGCGCAGGAAGTCGAAGTCCACGCCCTGGTCGGCCTGGGTGACGGTCTGCAGGAACAGCTTGCGGTAACCGCGTTCGGCGACGGGGCGGACGATGGGCTGGGCTGCGGCGCGGCGCGCCAGTTCGGCGTCGTCCACCAGCAGCGCGATCTCGCGGTTGGCTACCGACAGGCGGATGCGGTCGCCGTTCTGCACGTAGGCCAGCGGGCCGCCGATGGCGGCTTCGGGGGTGACGTGCAGCACGATGGTGCCGGCCGCGGTGCCGCTCATGCGGCCGTCGGAGATGCGCACCATGTCCTTCACGCCGGCGCGCGCCAGCTTCTTGGGGATGGGCATGTAGCCGGCTTCGGGCATGCCGGGCGCGCCGGTCGGGCCGATGCGCTTGAGCACCAGGATGTCGTCGGCGGTGACGTCCAGCGCGTCGTCGTCGATGCGCCGGGCCATGTCCTCGGCGTCCTCGAACACCACGGCGCGG